>CAWIZI010000032.1:0-49500 GCA_963840515.1 Terriglobia bacterium | reverse complement strand
AAACTCGCGCAGCGCCGCGCGCGATCATATCTTTCTGATTCCTGCGCGAAAGCGCCAACTCCGCGAGGCGGCCCACGGCGAACATGGCGAGCAAAACCAGGTATGCGATGCGGCTTACGTCCACTGGAGCAACATCATCTCCGCGCTGAAGCCCGGCCCGAACGCGGTAAGCAGACCGTATTCTCCAGCTGACATTTTTCCCTTGGTCATCCACTCCTGCAAAACGTAAATCACTGAAGCGCTCGACAAATTTCCGTAATCTCGTAAAACGTCCCACGAATACTGCGTCATCGCTCGCGGCAATCCTAGTTCTTCCTCTATGAACAAAAGTAGTTTCTGTCCGCCGGGATGAAACACGAACGCGGCCATGTCATCCTGCTCGAGTCCGTAGCTGGACAGAAATCCTTCGACCAGCCCTTTGATCTTGTCTCGAATCAATTGCGGCACATCTTTAGAGAGCACAATATGAAGGCCGCCTTCTTTCAAATCAAATCCCATCGCGTCAATCGAGTTCGGGAAAAGATGGCTTCTAGTTCCCAGTATTCGCGGACGATTCACCGCCACCGCGTTGCCATTTCCGTTTCCTGCGTGCAACGCGCCAGACGCCACTGAATTTCCACGTGACACCACTGCCGCCGCGGCGCCATCTCCAAATAAAATTGTCGAAATCAAATTTGCCGGAGACATATCGCGCCTCTGAAACGTCAAACTCGGCAGCTCAACAGAAACAATCAGCACGTTTCCTTCAGGCACGCCCTTCAGAAAATCCCATGCTCGCCCAAGAGCGGCGGCACCCGCCGCGCATCCCAGCTCGGTGATGGGCAATCTGCGCACATCCGAACGAAATCCCAGGTCGTTAATCAGGTACGCGTCCAGCGACGGAATAATCACGCCAGTGCAGGAAGTTGTGATTATTAAATCCACATCCTTCGCATCAATGCCGGCATTCTTCAAACAATCGGCCGCAACTTGCCGCCCCAGCTTCACCGAATGTTCCTGGTATTCTTTGGTGGTTTGCTCCAGCGATCGCGGTTCGATCGTGTAGTCCGGATGAAAAATAAAATAGCGCTTATCTACTTTCGCGTTCTGGATCACTTCCAGCATCATCGAAGTGCGCGACTCACTCAGCGGAAATACTTTGTTCAGATACGCTTTTACATCGTCAATCGTGACTACATGCTCCGGCAGCGCCGTTGCCGTCGCGGAAACCGAAATTGGTGCACCGACGGAAACTGTCTCCCAGCGGGACTGTTCACCTCGTGGAGCGAGCAGTTCCGTGGCGCTCGTAATTAACTTGGCGGTCATTTACTCCCCTTGGTCTAACTTCGTGAAGCTGGCAATTTACTTCCCGGCGAGCACGATGTCGAATTCAATTTGCACTTCGTCTTTTACTTTGATGGTGCCGCCGGCGACCTTGATCGGCGTGATGCCAAAGTTGGTTTGAAAGACAGTAGCGGTGCCTCGATAGTGCCCGTTTTCCAGACTCGTTTCAAGCACGATTGGCTTTGTCTGGCCGTGCAGCGTCAGTTGGCCGTGAACTCGCCAGCGCGACTCTCCAATGTTTTCTACGCGCTCTGAAGCAAAATGGATTTCGTGAAAATTCGCGGCATCCAGCACTTCGGGGCCAAGCATGCGCTCCTGAACAGCGGCCCGGTCACTGTCGGGCGCATCCGGATCAACAACTTTCATCGCCGCCACGTTCACGTCAAACCATACGGAAAACGGCTTTGACTCATCCACTTCGCCCTTGGAAATTGGTGCTGCGACTTCGTGATTGTGCGAAGCCGCCGAAAAAAAACCTGTTTTCCCCACGTGAACCGTTAATCGCGAATGCGACGCGTCAATCGGCCGTTTTTCGGCGCCGGTTGAGCCGGCAAACAGGCATGCCAGAATTGCAATGATTACCAGTCTTTGACGTCCCAGAGTCCCATCCCCCAATAGCCCCGTTCTCAGTTTCGATTCGTCAGCAGATGAATTGGTTGCTGAAAATTATTCGGCCCTTCTTTTGCGTTTCGATTCCGCCGTTGTACACTAACATTTCCGAGGGGACCGGCAAGCAAGTGCCTGCCTGGGAGGACGTTGATGCCGGACGAGTTGGCCGAAAAAGTAATCACTATTCTTTCGACGGTAAAGCATATTCCGCGTGAAAAAATCACGATGGAAAGTTCGCTCGTCGATCTGGGCTTCGATTCGCTCGACACAATTTCGATGCTCTTTGAATTGGAGACAGCGTTTAACGTATCAATTCCCGATGAAAGCGCACGCTCCATCCGTTACGTTCACGAAATTGTCGATGGCGTTCGCACACTCCAGGCTGCTCCTTCCGCCGCCGCAGCTCCGCAGCAATAGGGCTACGAACTGATGCCCCAACTTCGCGTCGCAATCACAGGAATCGGAACAGTCTCTGCGCTCGGCTCAAACGCTGCCGACGCTTGGGAATCTTTGCGCAATGGCCGCTCCGCCATCGGCCCGATCGACGATCCCAACTTGAAAACTTTGCGCTTCCACAACGCCGCTATCGCGCGCAGCTACGATCCGTCCGCGCATTTCACTCCCACAGCGCTCGATCATCTTGACCGCTTCGCGCAATTCGCAGTCGTTGCCGCGCGCGAAGCGGTCACTGACGCGAAAATTGAATGGACGGATGCACTCCGCCAGCGCACCGCCGTCGTCACCGGTTCCGGCATCGGCGGACAATCATCTCAGGATTTAGGTTTCGTAAACGTTTACAAGCAGGGCCGCGATCGCGTTCATCCGCTCACAATTCCGCGCACCATGGCCAACGCCGGCGCCAGCCACATTTCAATGGAATTCGGCGTTACGGGACCGGCCTTTACGCTCTCGACAGCCTGCTCTTCTTCCAATCACGCCATTGCAATGGCGCTGCAGCTCTTGCGTTCTGGTACGGCTGACATGGTTCTCGCAGGCGGCAGCGAAGCGCCCATGAGTTTCGGTCTGCTGAAAGCATGGGAAGCTATGCGCGTCGTCGCGCCGGACACTTGCCGCCCATTTTGCAAAGATCGCCACGGAATTATTTTGGGCGAAGGCGCGGGCATGCTGGTTCTGGAACCGCTCGAAATTGCGCGCGCTCGCGGCGCTCACATTTATGCGGAGCTAGCCGGTTGCGGCATGTCCGCCGACGCCAGCCACATCACGCAGCCCACCGTCATCGGCCCAGTTCGCGCAATGCGCGCTGCTCTAGCCGACGCCGCCATGCCGCTCGAAGAAGTCGGCTACATCAACGCGCATGGCACCGGCACGCCCGGCAATGATCCCGCCGAAACCCGCGCTATACGCGAAGTCTTCGGCCCGCTTGCCGACGGCATTCCAGTTAGTTCCACCAAATCCATGCACGGTCACGCGCTTGGCGCAGCTGGCGCGATCGAAGCGGTGGCCACGCTGCTCGCCATGCGCGAAAATATTTTGCCGCCGACCGCCAATTTCACAGAGCCCGATCCCCTATGTGATCTCGACTACATTCCCAACGTCGCGCGGCCAGCAAAAATTAAAGCGGCGATCTCCAACTCATTTGCATTTGGCGGACTGAACGCCGTACTCGCCTTCCGCGCAATCTCGTAATCAGCGTCTCCCAAAAATAAAAACGGCGAGGGCACAATTCCCTCGCCGGCAAATCCAACAAATTTTGTAATGTGCGCTTATGCTTTGTTCGCGTACCAATCCGAATTGATCGCGGTGAAATTCGCCCACTTCTCCGGCAGATCTTCCAGCGCATAGATCGCCGTTACCGGGCAGACTGGAACGCACGCTCCGCAGTCAATGCACTCCGTCGGATGGATGTACAGCATCGTTTCCGCCTCGTACGCAGCTTCATCCTTGCGCGGATGAATGCAATCCACCGGGCAGACGTCCACGCACGCGGTATCTTTTGTTCCTACACAGGGCTCAGCGATTACGTATGCCATTCGATCATTCTCCTTGGAAAATTCCGAGCTCGGTGCGCAAAGCTTCGCCGCGCCGCGCTAGCATGAAATCTAGATATATCACCAAAAACTGTCCGATACAAGCCGCTATGGGCATCATTTTCGGCGTTAAATCTCCGCCGATTTGAACCCGCCGCCGCGTGAGCTTACAATGGCCGTGGAGAATTTCATGACCCGCAGCTCTTATCAGCACTACCTCTCGATTCGGCTGTCGCTCGCTCTTGCCGTAATTACGTCATGCGCCGTCATACTCAGCACTAATGGCATAGCCTCTCAGACTCAGTCCACCGCGCCTACCGCGCACTCGTCCCAATCATCAAAACCCGCGGCGCCGCGAGAACTTACGCAAATTGATCTAGCCGGATACAACAAACTTCTCGCCGACCACAAGGGCAAGCCGCTTCTCGTCACTTTCTGGGCCACCTGGTGCGAGCCGTGCCGCGATGAATTTCCCATCATCAATCAAATCGCACGTGATTATGCGTCGAAAGGTCTGGTCGTCCTCGGCGTTGATATGGACGACGACTCGGCGGTCAATCTCATCCAACATTTTCTCGATCGGAACAAACCTATTTTCCCGAGCGTCCGCAAAAAAATGGGCCACGAAGACGCCTTCGTGAATGGCGTAGATCCCCAATGGCATGACGAAATGCCCGCAAATTTTTTCTACGCCGCTGATGGCCGCTTGCTCGGCTTCATGATTGGCGGACATCAGCGCCCCGACTTCGACAAAATTATTAACGGCATTCTTTCGGCTGGCGCGGCGCCTTCACGTCCATAAATTCATCCCGGAGAACGCACTCATGCTCAATACTCGCGGAAATAAAATTACCTGGCTCGGCCACGCCACTTTCACCGTCACGACTCCCAACGGATTCGTCACCCTCATCGATCCCTGGACGGAAGGAAATCCCGCGTGCCCACCAAATCTCAGAAAGCTTCCGCGCGTGGACCTCATTCTCGTCACACACGGCCATCACGATCACATCGGCGATCTGATTTCTGTGGCAAAAGAAAAAGACGCACCGGTCGTCGCCATGCTTGAAACCTGCCACTGGCTTACTTCAAAAGGCATCAGCAATCTTCGTCCAATGGGAAAAGGGGGCACCCAAAAAATTGGTGAAGTTGAAATCACAATGGTGGATGCGCACCATTCCAACAGTATTATTGATGCCGACAAACTAATTTATGGTGGCGAACCTGCCGGCTACGTCGTCCGTTTCCCGGGCGGCTTCGCGCTCTATCACGCTGGTGACACAAATCTATTCGGCGATATGAAACTGATCGGCGAACTCTACAAGCCCGACATCGTATGTCTCCCCATCGGTGACCATTTCACCATGGGCCCGCGCGAAGCCGCCTACGCAATTCGCTTGCTCGGCGCCAAGCACGTGATTCCCATGCACTACGCCACGTTTCCACAGCTCACCGGAACGCCCGAAGCGCTGCGCAAAGAAACCGGCGATATCGCGGGACTCGAAATCCATGTGATGAAGCCGGGCGAGACACTTGCCTAACATATCTGTTTAAGCAATACTCCCGTCATGAATTAGCCTTCCTTGATAAAGGATGCCGCGCAAGTCGGTGCGTATCTGGCCGGCATTCTTGCTGCGCTTTTTTCAGTTTGGCAGTATCGCAGAAACTCCAGGCGCGAGCGCACTCGTTGGATCTACGATCTTTATCGGCGCTTCTGGGAACAGGCGTCGCTAAGGAAAATGCGTGAGCGGATCGATTGGGGCAATACCACATTTCTCGAAGAAGAGGACAAAGACACCCTCTCCGATTTCGATGACTATCTTAATTTTTTCGAGTTCATAGGCTATCTCTGGAAAAGTGGCGAACTGGAACTAACAGAAATCTCCGTGATGTTCGACTATTCCCTTCGGCAGCTTGGCCAAAATAAGATTATTCGCAGTTACTTGACGAAATACGGCTACGAGCAATTGAATGCGCTGCTGGATGAATTGCGCTATTCTGTTAAGCACGATGGCCACAAGTAACAGACTATTTGTATACGGCACACTCCGCCGCGGATTTTCCCTGCACGGACTCTTAAAGCGATCCGGCGTCCGCTTTGAGGGAAAAGGCCGGATTCGCGCGCGTTTATTCGATCTCGGCGAATATCCGGGCGCGGTACCGTCCCCAAGGCCCGCGGATACCGTGACAGGAGAAGTTTATCGCCTCTCTTCACCTGCGCGTCAGTTTGTAGAATTGGAAGCGATTGAGGAATACGACCCGCGCCGTCCTGCAACGAGTCTATTCAGGCGCCGTCTCGTTGAAGTGGAAGCTGAGAATGGCGCCAAATTCAAGGCCTGGGCCTATTTTTTGAATAAGAGTCTGCGAAAATCAACTCCCATCCCTCACGGAAACTATGCTGTTGGCCGGCGTAAACGCGCGAGCGCATCACAACCGTCGACTTAATTTAGCGATTAAGGTTCGCAATGAAAATTATCAACTCTGCGGAAGTCGAAAAATATATTTACTCCATCCTCCCAAAGCGTGACGCCGTTCTCTCCGAAATGGAACGCTACGCGAAACGCAATGACGTTCCTATCGTCGGTCCCGCCGTCGGGCGATTGCTCGCGCAACTCGTTCAGCTCATCGACGCCAAACGCATTTTTGAATTGGGCAGCGCCATCGGTTATTCCACTGTTTGGATGGCGCGTGCAGCAGGCTCCAGCAGCGCAATTCATTACACGGACGGCAATCCCGCCAACGCTGAACGCGCGAAAAGTTATTTGTCTCGCGCCGGAGTTGCCGATCGCGTCACCATTCACGTCGGCGACGCGCTAACCGCGCTCGATTCCACCACCGGCGATTTCGACATTATTTTCAACGACGTCGATAAGCACGGCTACCCAGAAGTTTTTCGCAAAGCAGTAAGCAGAGTTCGCAGCGGCGGCCTCTTCATCACTGACAACACGCTCTGGTCCGGCCGCGTCGCACGCAAAGCAAAACCAAATGACCGCAACTCTCGCGCCATCCAAGAATTCAACAGACTCTGCTACGCCTCACCCGACCTCTTCCCCGTACTCGTGCCGCTACGCGACGGCGTCCTGGTCTGCCGCAAACGCTAGCAAATTCAACTCGCATTAACACTTCGCCCTTTAACGAATTAAGGCATACAACTCACGCCGCGCACCCGGAGAAAGTGTCATCCCGAGCTCCGAGGGGGCTGCTTCTTCCTTTGACTTTGTTTTTTGATTTGCTTTTGATTTTTTTACCGGAAGGAACTACGCGCGCCCACTAACTCCGAAACAAGTTCTTCGCAAAAAACATCATGTTCGCCGGCCGTTCCGCCAGCCTACGCATAAAATAAGGAAACCAATCTTTCCCATACGGAATATAAACGCGCAAATTATATCCGCGCTTCACTAAATCCTTCTGCAAATCCGTCCGAATTCCATACAGCATCTGAAATTCAAATTTATCTTTTCCGATTCCCTGCTCGGCCGCAAACTGTTCCGTCGCTGCAATCATTTTCGGATCGTGCGTAGCAATCCCATGATAAATCCCGCTCGGCAACATCATCTTCATCAACGAAACGTAATTCGCATCCACGTCTGACTTCGCGGGAAACGCCACGTCCGGCCCTTCCTTGTATGCGCCCTTGCAAAGCCGCAGCCGGCAGCCAAGCGCCAACAAATCCTTCACATCACTTTCCGTCCGCCGCAAATAACTCTGCACCACTACGCCAATGGCCGCACTCTTCGCCCTCACGCGCTTCACCACATCAATCGTTCGCTGCGTGTATGCCGACGCTTCCATATCCACGCGCACAAAATTTCCATAGCTCGTCGCGCGACCCGCAATTTCTTCCACCATGCTCTGACACAATTCCAAATCCATATCCAACCCGAGTTGCGTCAACTTCATGGAAACATTTCCGTCCAACTTTTCCTGCGCGATGCGATCGAATATTCCCAGATACGCATCTCGCGCCGCGCGCGCCTCCGCAACATTCGTCACACTCTCGCCCAGTAAATCCAAACTCACCTTCATTCCATCGGCGTTGCAAACCCGCGCCGCCGCAACCGCCTGATCCAAACTCTCGCCAGCCACAAATCGTTGCGACATTCGCCGCGTAGTCTTGTGCGAAGTAACCCATCGCGCCAGCCCAGGACTATTGGAAAATTTCAGCAACATCGCGCGCATCATCGCAACACGCTCCACGCGCGTCCGGACGTAGGGGCGGGTCTGCGACCCGCCCGCCTCCAAATGTAATTATTTTCCCAACGGAAATTGTCTTCAGGTGTGCCGTGGTCTTTCAAATTCGCCCCAGAATTCAGTTCAAATTGTTTCACGCGGAACAATTTGTTCAAATCAACTCTCTTCGCGATGCCAAATTGTTTCGCGTGAAACAATCTGCGCAAATGTTTCAATCAATCCGGAGCAACATCAAATTGTTCCACGTGGAACAATCGCCCTACCGCGCAGCACATTATTGTTACCCGCGTCTTTAACTCTAGCCGCTCGGCGAACATAGCAGGTGCCATTTCGAATTGGCACCTCAATTTTTAGAGTTTTGCTAAATTTTTGCGTGTTTCACAAATGGTTTGTCTCTAAATATCTTTCCGCCTCAATCGCCGCCATGCATCCCGACCCCGCCGCCGTGATCGCCTGCCTGTAAACGTGATCCTGCACATCGCCCGCTGCAAACACGCCTTCCACATTTGTGCGCGGCCCATCATGTGTCACCAAATATCCGTTCGCGTCCATCGTCAATTGACCCACAAACGGCTTCGTATTCGGGTCATGTCCAATCGCCACAAACATTCCTTCCGCCGGCACGACGGTAGTCACGTTCGTGTCGGTGTTGCGCACCTTCACACCTTCCACTCCGCCCTTGGACACGTCCAGCACTTCCTCAACGGTCACCGGAGTCATAATTTCAATTTTCGGATTCGCGCGCGCCCTGTCCAACATAATCTTCGACGCACGGAATTCATTTCGCCGGTGCATCAACGTAATCTTGCTGGCAAATCGCGAAAGGAATGTGGCTTCTTCCATCGCGGTATCGCCGCCGCCCACCACGACAATTTCTTTCCCGCGGAAAAAATATCCATCGCAGGTAGCGCACGTCGAAACACCATGCCCAATTAATTTCCGTTCCGATTCCACACCCAGCAATCGTGCCGAAGCACCCGACGCAACAATCAGCGCCGCGCATTCGTACGTTTCTGCTCCCGCCGTCAACTTGAAAGGACGCTTGCTCAAATCCACGCTGGTAATCGCGCCAGACTTAAACTCCGCGCCGAAATGTAGCGCTTGCTTTCGGATATTTTCGATTAGCTCCGGCCCTTGAATCCCTTCCGGAAATCCTGGGAAGTTTTCCACCAGAGTCGTAATCGAAAGCTGCCCGCCCGGCTCGTATCCATCCAGCACCAGCGGGCTCAAATTCGCCCGCGCCGCATAAATCGCCGCGGTCAGTCCCGCGCATCCACTTCCGATAATAATTACGTTACGCATCAATCTCCTCGCCTACGCATCGCTATTGGATGAGGCAACCACGCCACGCGATACATCTCAAAAGCGCGCCAATTGTAACACCGCGCGTATGAAATTCCTTCCCTCGCCCACACCCTAAGAAACGTATTGCGTTCTTCCGCAGCAGGTGTAATCTCCGCACCGGAGAACCCAGCTCATGTGCTTTTCAGCAGCAGTCAACTTTGTCGGCAGCGGAGTCCTCGGCGTCATCGGCGTCGCCACGCTCACTCAAGTCAAGCATCGGCGCGAATTACTTTTCGCCAGCCTGCCAGTACTTTTCGCCGTCCATCAATTCATCGAAGGATTCGTGTGGCTCGGATTGGACGGCAGATATTCGCCCACGGATACGCACGACATGGGCGCCGCTTTCATGCTCTACGCGCAAGGACTTCTCCCATTTCTCTTACCTCTCAGCGTATTTTTATTTGAGCCCGACGGCGCAGGCCGCCGCCGCATGATCCCGTTCCTCGCGCTCGGCATCGGCACAACGCTGTACATCTTATGGGCGCTGACGGCATATCCGACGGAGATCTACGTAAAAGGAAACAGCATCGTCTACATGAATCAAGCCACGAATAACATAACCGTCGCAATCCTCTACGTAATCGCCACCTGCGGCTCGCTATTCTTGTCGAAGGTCCGGCCAATGGTAATTTTCGGCGTAGCAAATCTCGCCATCCTGCTTTTCGTAATGGAATACAAACGCTATGCGTTCACCTCACTCTGGTGCGCCTACGCCGCCGTCGCCAGCATCATCATCCTCGGCTACTTTTGGAAAACCAGCGCGCAGCGCCCGCTCGCATACTTGCGCCCGCTGCTTTCCACGATCTTATAATCCGTCGTAGGCGCGCCGTTTGCGTCCCGACGTTTTTAGTCGGGAGGCCGCCTTCAGGCCGCGCTCGGTTTTTTGTATGGCCTTCGTAGGGGCCGCCTTCAGGCGGGCCGCTGTTTTGCGATTCACAATTTCGCGGCGTAAAATTCAAACTTCAATGTAATCTGCCGCCCGCGAACAACATTTGGAGAAATTAAATGGACGAGCAGGAATTCGACGCCTGGGCCGGCTCGCGGCCCTTCGACATGAAACAGTTCGATCGTACCGCCGCGCTCGCGGGGCACCTATGGGGCGCGGGGCTTGAGCATATGCAGCGCCAACTGCTCGCGCCGCATCCGGAAATACCCGCAGGCTTTAGCTTGGACGATTTTCGCAACCTGCAGCGCCAGTCTGAAGCCCTACTGGTTGCTCTCGAACGAAAACCTCCCGGACTTCAATGGGGTTCTCTTCGATTCACGATGGACACGAAAATTCAGGTCGGCTCTCAGAGCTTCACGTATCCTGAAGCTTGTTGCGAAATAGTTCGCCGCGCAATCAATTTTCTGGAACGCGGCCGCAATTCGCGTTGAGTCGTTCAAATCCGGGCATGAGCGCCTCGCATGGAGACAATGATGATTCGCAAGAAAACAGCGCTGATTTTGGAGGCAGTTTGTAACAAGACGAGCATGGTTCGTAACAGGGCACGACTTCAGTCGTGCCGTAACGGTGGGAAATCAAAGGGGTTTTAACCCCTGACGCGCGCATTCCAAATCACGAGGGAATTTCATGAGCACCTACGTCCTAATCCACGGAGCATGGCACGGCAGTTGGTGCTGGAAGCGCGTCCGCAAAGCGCTTCAACAACAAGGCCACGAAGTTTTCACTCCCACCTTCACCGGACTCGGCGAGCGCTCGCACCTGCTCTCCCAACAAATCAATCTCGAAACGCACATCACCGACGTCGTGAACCTAATCAAGTGGGAAGAATTGTCAGACGTAATTCTCTGCGGACATTCCTACGGCGGCGCGGTAATCAGCGGCGCAGCCGACCGCATC
Source organism: Terriglobia bacterium (assembly GCA_963840515.1). Classification (GTDB taxonomy): domain Bacteria; phylum Acidobacteriota; class Terriglobia; order Acidiferrales; family UBA7541; genus DASTCZ01. The sequence continues at coordinate 38,205 of CAWIZI010000032.1, read as the reverse complement.
ACCGATAAAATCAGCGCGCTAGTCTATCTCGACGCATTCGTCCTCGATAACGGCCAAACTCTAAACGAAACTGTTCCCGCGCCAATGCGCGACGCTCAAATCGCAGGCGCAAAATTAATCGGTGACGGCTGGAAAATCCCACCCATCCCCGGCGAAATTTTCCAGGTCAACGCCAAAGATCTCGCGTGGATGAACAGCCAATGCACTCCGCAACCCCTAGCCACTTTCGAGCAACCACTGAAGCTAACCGGCGAAATTTCTAAAATAAAAAACGTCACCTACATCCTAGCCTCCGGCTGGCCACTGACACCATTCGCCCAATTTCACGAAAAAGCGAAATCCAAAAACTGGCGCACCCTAATCATGGACTGCGGCCACGATGTGATGCTCGATTTGCCGGAAGAACTTACGCGGGAGCTGGCAGCAATTTCTGTATAGCTTTCTCAGTGCGCGTACCGTTTGCACTGGGAAGTAAGACAAGCTTGCAGAAGAGCAGCCTTCTCATCCGCCGTCAGGCTCCATACTTTGTCAGTTCCTATTAAAGAACTCACCAGATCTGCTTCCATCGCTCGCGCCTTCGCCGCAGGTTCTGCGTTTTGCGCAGCATCCATCTCAGCTCCTCGACCCGCCCACTCTTTGCGAAGCGCCTCTAGTTTTTTCTCCACCAGTAATTTGTCGTCGGCTTCGCCGAAACGCGAAAGCTGATTCGCCGACCACTCGGTTTCCCTGTCTGCGCCTTTTTCCAACTTCAATCGAAGCCAGGCATCCAGCTCGCCTGGAAATCGCACCTTCCTGGCCGCGAACACATTATCGATTTCAAAGAACACGATGCCCGAATTCGCGCCGAGCGCATCAATCCAGCCAATCGCTTCCTTCGGCGAATAGCGCAGAAAGTACGCGAGGAACGAGGAATCGTCGCTCGGTTCGTTCCAATTCTTCCGCGCTTCGTAGATTTCCTTCATCGCGGGCAGCATGGCCTCGCTGCCAAATCGCGCAGCAATATCCGCCTTCCACTGGCGATGAAGATTGTTCGCGCCAGTCAATGCTCGCAACTCGTCGGTCAAACACGCATCCACTTCGGGCAATACTTCTTCCGGCAGATCCTGAATCTGTTTCATCTGAACACCCGATTTCGGATCGCATATCGCTCGCACCGCATAAGACTTCGCGACTTCCGGAGAAAGTTCGATCAGTCTCTGGATTGCGATTCCGTCATAGCGACTGGCCTTAGCCGGTTCGAGCATCGCTTCCAGGTCCGGCGCGAGCGACGGATCGCTAATATTTTTCCAACGCGTCTCCAGCAGCATTGCCTGTGCCAGCGGATCCATCCGCTTGAATTCTTCGATCGCAATAGGCCGAACCTTCGCCTCGTCATCCTCGCTCAGCCCGCTATATTCCATCAGAAAGTATGCGGTGTCCCTGCGATTGTTCCCTGTCCTTTGCGGCAAAGTCTCAACGATTTCGCTCACATCGTGCTGCCGTTCTTCCTCCGCCGCTTTTGACGCCGGATCCGTCTTCGGCATCAGAAGCATCTGCCAGCCGGGAAGAGTCTGTCTCCGCATAAATGCGCGCGTCTGCTGCATGGCGCTTAGAAGCGAGCTATCCGGAACGTGCCGCACGTCTCGCCATGCCGCCTGCAGCAATTCCAACTGCAATTCCAGATTGCGAGAGCTAGCCAGTCCGTCCATCATCTCGCGCTGCACACCATCGCCGCCGTTTCCTTTCGCAAGCCAGAAAATTTTCGCGCGCACCGCTTCATCGCCGCCAAGAAACGCCAGTTGGGCCGCCGCAGCATGTCGCGCTTTACCGCGCGCGTTCGCTATTTGGCTGGAAAGCGAACTCGCTAACCCCGCTTCTTCGCGCTCGTCCGCAGCCACTATCTCAATTGCAATAGCACTCGTCGTCCGCTGCTTGCCGAGTCTCCAGGTCGTCACTGATAACTCAAATCGCCCCGTCTTCTGGAAAATAATTCCTTGATTGATCAGCACTGGTATACGAATCGGCTCGTCGCCCAGCGGCACCGAAGAAGAGTAATCGTGTCCGCTTCGGCCATGCGCTCGGAACCAACCGTCTGCCGGAGTAACGTTCACTTCCTCCGACATGTCACCGTAGTCCGTAGTGTTCACGAAAAATCCTTTGGTGCGGCTTGAGAACACCAACTCCAATTTGATCGGCTCACCGAGCTTGAATTGCGTTCGTCCGTTTTCGCTCTCCAAACGAACGTCAGCAGCGTTGGCATCCGCACCAGCAGAAATCGGCGCCTGTTGCGCGATGCATTTTCCGCATGACACTCCGAGCGCAAACATCACCAAATACCAACTCAAGCTGCGCATATTCCAGCTCCTCACAAATCGTCGATCCATCACCTTTTCTATCGGATACATAAATCCTTTGGCGGGTTGAACTGCCAAAACGCGAGGAGCCGGCGCAGAGCTCCCAGCTCGGCAATGGAAATCGAACATAGGAGGAAGTTTTATTTCTCAGCGACTCCTACGTCCACCGCACCGACCGATCAATACTCCCAATCGTCGGCCTACGCATCAGCGCGGCCGTCATTTCGATTTCGCGCGGCGCCAGGCAACACTTGTATGCATCAGCTCTTCTTCCATCTTTCCAACTTCGGAATTCCCCTCGTAAAAAGTTCCGTCATAAAACCCGGAAATCCCATTTCCTTCATTTTCCCTTTTACGCGCTCCTGCATTTGCTGCGCCGTAATCTCCGGCAAAGTAAACTCACCACTCTTGTAGCAGTGCGAGCAGTACATGCCACTCCGCGATCCGTCCGCCTCGGTACCTCTACCGCTCTCATCGCGTTTCAACGGCATCCCACACGACTGGCAATTCTTGAATGTTTTATTTAGTTTCATAGCAATCATCAGGAGTGTGCAATCCAGACTCTCTCAACAGCGCCAACTCGGTCCGATTCTATCGCCCGATCCGACCGACAATCCATCCGATAATCAGTCCGCCGACGGCGCCGGAGGCAAGAATCGGCACCATAGTCTTCGTAATAATCGCGTCCGGCAGGCTCATCAAAATTCCGATCATCAATCCCACAACCCATCCCGGCCACGGCAGCCGAATATTGCAGATCACAAATCCAATCGCGAATCGCGCGATGAACGCGCCCAGCAGCGCCGCACGCTTATCCGGAAAACTCATCGGAATCATCAACGCAACATCTATGCCGCCGAAAATCAGACCGCAAATAACGCCCAACGAAATCCTCGACATGCCTGCCCCCTCGTACTATAGTTGCAGAATACTAGCATGTGTGCTTGTATCTGCAACTAATAAAATGAATTCAACGCGCACGCTCATCTTCGGAATCTTCGTTCTTGCCAATCGCAAGCTAACGGCCTCTCAGGTCATCGCGCTCGCCAAGCCCCTAAGAATTTCCGCCACAAATGTAAAAAGTCACCTCACGCGAATGGTCAACGAAGGAACTCTCCGGCGCTCAGGCCCGGTGCGCCAGGCGGTCTACTGGCCATCGCAAAGTCATTCAAAAATAATCGAAGCAATCAACGCGCGGCTCAATGAATCGCGCCCAGAGCCATGGGACCTCACGTGGATCATCCTGATGCTCGAAATGCCCTCAAATCGCCGCCAACGAGAAATCCTTCGCGCATCCCTCTGGTTCGACGGCTTCCGTCCTTCTGCGCCAAACACCTTTATCCGCCCAGCATGGCCCGAAAAATGGGCCCTACAGAAGACGCGCGAATATCTCGCAATCACGCGCGGAACATCCTTGCGCGGCAGGTTCATCAGCAAAATCGAAATGTCGAACGCGATCACCTCCGACAATCTGAATTCACTAGATCGCGAAGCAACGCGACTGGCAACATGGATCAACACGCGTCGGATCCCGTCACACGCCGTGAACTCCGCCGCATTCGCTCTCCGACTGAAAGTCGGCGGCGTTGTCGCCCGTCTCATGGGGCACGACCCACGGCTCCCACCCGAAATTTGGGGCGCACGAACCGGCATGAGCAAACTCGTCGACGCCTTTCGCAAGTTTGAAAAGCGAATCGCGCCGCTATCTCAAAAGTTTCTGGATGAAGTCGTCAGAACAACGCAGAGGTGAACATGTCCACAAAACAGCAAAATGCTTTCACATCGGCCGGACCAACATCGCGTCAGTTATACAAGCAACTTCTAACCGCAATTCGTCCAATCGGAAAATTTCGTGAGGAAATTAAGAAAACTTCCGTGCATCTCGTCAGAGGTTCAGCCTTCGCCGGCGTCCATCCACGAAAACTATATCTCCTGCTCACCCTCAAAGCTGCCGCGCCCATTAAAAGCGCGCGCATCGTGAAGTCAGAGCAAGTCTCCAAAAATCGCTGGCATCTCGAAGTAAAACTCACATCCGAAAACGATATCGACCGCGAACTACTGGCCTTGCTCCGCGAAGCCTACGATCTGTGCGAATAAAAATCTCGTCGACGTAACAATCCGCCTACGTCCACAACACCGACCGATCAATACTCCCTATCGTCGGCCTACCCATCAGCGCCATCGCCATTTCAAATTCTCTTCGCAAAATGTGCACCACCGCCGCCACTCCATCTCCGCCCGCCACGCTCAATCCGTAAACGTACGGACGCCCAATCATCACCGCATTCGCTCCCAGCGCCAGCGCTTTCAGCACATCCGTTCCGCGCCGAATTCCACCGTCAACGATCACCGGCACGCGCCCCGCAACTTTCTCGACCACTTCCGGCAACGCGTCTACCGTCGCGGGAACCGTATCTAAATTTCGCGCGCCGTGATTGGAAACCATAATTCCAGAAACTCCCGCCTGCACCGCATGATCCGCGTCGTCCGGATTCAGCACGCCTTTCAGCAGCAGCGGCACTTTCATGAATGATTTCAACCACTCCACATCCTTCCACGAAAGTTGCGGATCCAGCACTGCGCTATAGATTCCTCCGCCAGTCGGATTGTGTCCTTCGGTTGCAGTGGACGCGTCCACTCCATGAATTTTCAGTCCCTTCAAATTCGGCCGCGCCAAATTCGGCGCCAATGCAAATCCCGCGCGCTGCTCGCGATTCCGCACGCCGGCAATCGGCGTATCCACCGTCAGACAAATCGCTTTGCATCCCGCCGCTTCCGCGCGCTCCACCAAACTTTTCGTGAATCCTTTATCTTCCTGCACGTAAAGTTGGAACCACAGTGGCGCCTTTGACGCGCCGGCCATATCTTCAATGCTCGTCGTCGCCACTGTGCTCACAACCAGCGTCACGTCCGCCTCATTTGCTCCTCGCACCGTGCCCAGTTCACCTTCCGGATGCGCCAATTTGTGATACGCCGTCGGTGCCAGCAAAATCGGGAACGCGTGCTCCTGGCCAAAAAGCCTCACGCGTGTATCCAGTTTAGAAACATCCACCAGAATTCGCGGCTTCAGCCGAATTTTCTGATACGCCTCTTTATTCCAGCGCATCGTGATTTCATCCGCCACCGCACCATTGAAAAATTCCCACGCCATGTGCGGCAATTTCGTTTTCGCCATCTCTTCAAAATCGCCCAGGCTGACCAGCTCCGGTGAAATTTTCCCATCCGCCTGCGGACTCTCCGCCAAGCGCGTGTCATCATCTTTCCCGCGGCTAGCCGCCGGCAACGCCCCAGCCGCCGCAAGCATTCCCGCAGAAAGCAGCGCTTCTCTTCGACTAATTTTCATTTGATTTCCTCTCGAGTAATTCCCGGCGGAATTATAGACCGCAATCTCCGAAATATCGCCCACTTAAAAAAGAAGCGACAAAAACAAAAAGGCCGGACAAGCAAATCGCCTGTCCGGCCTCAGCATTTCAAAATCTATTTACCGCCTAAATCCACCACCAAATCGCCGACCATACCCGAAGCCGTATCCAAATCCAAACGTCAACGGCAACGGAAAACCGTAGCCGTATCCGTAATAAGGATAAGGCGCGTAGTAATACGCGCTCGGCGGAGGATATCCCGGTCCATATCCCGGCGCGTATCCCGGCCCATAACCCGGACCATATGCCGGACGCATACGCCGCGGCCCATTATTCTGTCCGTTGCCATAGTCGTCCTGCGTTACCGGCTGGTATGCCACCTGACTCTGCGTCGTGTCAATCGTCAACGCATCGTCCACGCGGAACATCAGCACCGATTCCGGCGGAATCACCGCTGGCCGTCCGCGCGTAAGCACCACTCCCAGAATTCCCGCAGCCGCTCCAACTCCCGCGCCGATGCCAGCTCCACCGCCGCCGCCAACGGCGCCACCAATAAGCGCACCAACTCCGGTCGTCGCGGCCAAGCCAGCAACTTCACGTCCGCCAACTCCGGCATCGGGCTGAACTTGCTTCACCAACTCGGTCTTCACCGGCACTTGTGTGCCATCCACAAGTGTCAGCGACGCGATCTCAACGCCCAATTGCGATTCCTCGTGTTCTTTCTTCACAGTCACAACGCGCCCGATCACTCGCTGTCCGCGCCGCGCCACCACATAACCATTCACCACGATCGGCTGTTCGAGAATCGCCGTGAAAGCATCGCCTACCTTATTTCGATTGCTGGCCAAAAATGATGTGGTTCGCGCGGTCACCGTCGTTCCCGCAGGCAACGTCAATTGTGCAGGCGCAGGAGCCGCATTCACAACTGGTGCCGTGGGCCCGTAATTTCCACCCTGGAACCGATGCCATCCCGGATCCGATTCCGCATTCCCAATCTGTTGAGGCACCGCCGGCATTTGCGCCGCCGGCTGCTGCGCCATCTTTTCCGTCAAACTATTTTCGGTATTCCGCAGCGCCTGCTGAATGCCGTCAAAAGTTGTGTCCGGATCGTTGTTGAAATCCGTGAGCCGCGAATTGTAGTGCTTCGCGTTGCCGACTAAATCATCAATTGAAAATCGCACTTCCTGCACCGCCGCTCCGCGATTATCAAATGTTCCGTTCACTTCAATGGACGCCTTTTGCAACGCGCACAATAAACTGAAGGTCGTCGCATCCGCCGAACACGTTCCTGAATCCGCATGATTCCATTTGTCGGACGAACTCAAAATCTCGCGTGCCCTCGCAATCACGTGCAAATCATTCTCGGTCACCGCCGGTCCCGCTGGCCGCGAATTTGCGCCATTTTGCGGATTGCCATTTACCGGAGCCGCATTTGCTGCGCCACCGTTTTGCATGTTGGGTTTCTGCAGAGTAATCGGCGGCTGTTGCTGTTGCTGTTGCGTGTTCGGCGGAACTGCACCTTGATTCATCACCGGCGGTGCATCCTGCGATTGCCCCTGCCGTGCCGAAACTCCGAGCGGACACAAACTCAGCGCCAAAATTCCAGCGCTTACCGCAATTCCGCTGACGTACTTTCTTATTTTAAATTTCACAATTTCGCTTCGCATTTTTTCCAGCTCCCTTGGTCCGAATTCAGATCCGGTGTCAACGAACTGAACTCTCCACTTGATACAATCAGATGCCCAGCTCAATTCGCGAGATGCCACCGCCTTCTCTCTCTGCGCCCACTCATTAAACCCATGTCAGCCGATTTTGTCTCGCTGAGCGCACCCGAGTCTACATTCGTGTGCAAACGTTGTGTACCGTGTAAAAAGGTAAGGGCCATTTTGTCCCCATATGATCCTACACCTACCAGTTCCTACCTGGAACTTATACATTCTAAACGACTTGCGAACTCTAGTACTTCTGAGACAAAGTGGCAAAGTTCTTGCTATATCCAACCGCGGGAACTCCGGCCAAACACACGAATTACTTCGAGGGGGAGAAAATGAGTCAAGACGAGCGAAACACCGTAGTGGAACGCGATGTCGTTGTCCGCAACGAGCGCCTTCCGGGATGGGCAGTCGGCACCATGGTGCTGCTCGGCCTTCTCGCGATCGGCGGCCTCGGACTCGGATGGTGGGCCACAACTTATGCACAGAACAGCCGTCAAACCACCCAGGCTGATCTGCAGACCATGCGCACAGGCTATTCGCATGATATGGACGCCGTTCAGCAACGCCTGACGGCAGCTGAAAAGCAATCCACAGATATTCAAGACGACCTGACCGTCGTCACCCAGAAGCTTCAGATCACGCAAGGCCAACTATCCAAGGCCCGCAAGGAAGCGGCACAGATTCGCGAAGATTCAAAGACGCAGCTTGCCGCTCTTAACGACAGCGTCACCACTCAGCTCGCCACCAAGGCCAGCACTGACGACGTGACTGCGGTCACCGGCCAGGTCGGCGTCGTACGCACTGATCTTGACAGCACCAAGAGCGACCTGAACGACACCAAGAACAACCTGCAAATGGCGCGCAGCGAACTCGGCACACTCATCGCCAAGAATCACGATGAAGTCGACGAACTCCGCAAGCTCGGCGAACGCGATTACACCGAGTTCACCATTGACGGCCGCAACAAAGATCAGAAGATCGGCAACGTAACCATCACGCTGCGCAATGCCGACCCCAAGAAAAATAAGTATGACGTCACCGTCGTAGCCGACGACAAGCGCACCGACAAGAAGAACCGCAACGTGAACGAGCCGATTTTCCTCTACGCGCAGGGCAGCCGCCGCGCTCCGATGGAAATCGTCGTTAACTCTGTGGACAAGAACAAAATCACCGGCTATCTGAGCGTTCCAAAGGTAAATGCACCAGCAGCATCAGCAAGCGCCAGCATGTAAGGTTTCTGACTTACAGCGAACAGCAAAGCTGGACAAAGAAACGGGGAACCTCTGAGGGGAGGCTCCCCGTTTTGTTTTCTCCAGTCTTTCTCTGCTTTTCACTCTGTCTTTCTCTGTCTTTCTCTGCGCCTCTGCGTCTCTGCGTTGAAAGCTCTTAGTTTTTTTCCTTGCTTCACTTCCCAAACAAAATCGTAATCGTCCCACTCTCGTTATTTGATACCACCACATCATCCTTCCCATCGCCATTCAAATCCCCAACCGCCATTCCCGACCACCCAATATCCTTCAACTGACGCGACGAGACCTGGAATCCCCCATCGCGCGTCCCCATGTAAAACAAAATCGAATTGCTCTGCGCGCATGACACAACCACATCGCGCAATCCATCCCCATTCAAATCTCCAGCTCCCACAAGTTGCGGCCCTGCACATCCCGCCAGTGAAAATGGAGACCCGCGCATCGTCCGAAACCCACCTTTCCCATCGCCCAACAGCACCGTCATCCCAACCTGCTTCGCATCCTTCACATCAGGCGCATAAGGAATCACCGCCAAGTCCAAATTTCCATCCTTATTCACATCGTCAACCGCCACCGCCCACGGCGCCATCCCCGCCGCAAACGGAGACCCACTCACCTCGCGGAATCCGCCATGCCCATCGCCCAAAAGTATCGTCACCGCATTCTGATCCAGGTCGATCGTCACCACATCCGGAATTCCATCCTTATTGAAATCCGCCACCCGCAATCGCTCGTACGGACGTTTCCCCACATTAAATAATTTCCCCGGCAAATTCAGATTCCCCGCTCCATCGCCGGCAAACATCAATATCTGATTGTTCCCCCAGCTATCCGTAACCACATCCAATTTCCCATCACCAGTAAAATTCCCCACCGCCACCCCATGGACATGCGGATGCGACGTAGTAGCAAATGGCGAATGCGCCGACGGCTTAAATCCACCCTTCCCATCGCCCAATAAAATCGTCAAATAAGGAGTCCCAGTATTCGCAATCACCAAATCTAAAGTCCCATCTCCATTAAAATCCCCAACAGCAATATCATTCGGCGCTTTTCCGGTAGCGCAAGACGCCCCCGGCGCGGCCACAAAATGCCCCTTCCCGTCGCCCAAAAGCACCGTCAAAGTTTCGCTCTCCACATTCGCCACCAAAATATCCAAATGCCCATCGTGATTCACATCCGCCAGCATCACAGATCCCGGCCCTTTGCCGACCGGAATCACCATCTCGTCATTCGACTCCGGAGAGACGTTCGTGACTGAAGAGGAATTCACTTCCGAAGCCAAAGTCACGAACGTGACGCCATGAGGTCGGCACGGTGAACGCACCATTGCGGCAATTGCGAGCAGCACGATGGCAATCAGACTCGGAGCATTTCTCTTCATCGCTGCCTACCTCGATCCCGGCGATTATGCCATTCACCCGCGGTAGTCTCGGCGACAGCTGGCCGGCGTGGCCCAGACGCCGCCTCTGCGCCTGGGGATTTTGACTCGGCTATCTTCCTCAGGGTTCTCTCCGCGCCCTCTGCGTCACTGCGTTAAAGCCCCACACCTCTGCGCGAATCCGCCATTAATTCATCCGTACAACCGCCCAAATCCACGCCCCTAATTCCACTACACCACACTATGCTAGCAATCTTAGCTCTACAGTAACGAATGCCCAGCGCGCCACAACTCGAATCCCGACCAGCGTCGCATCAACACGCCACGCCGCGCAGCGTCATCTATAAACTTATTTTCTCCACCGCTCTAATCACCTGCGCCGCAACATTCATCGCACCTCTGGTAAACGCCCAGGACCTCGGCGAAATCGCCCGCCAGGAACGCGCCAAGAAACAAAGTAATCCCGCGCCTCCCGCCACCCACGTCTACACCAACGAAGACCTGAAGCGCGAAGAAATTCTAACTCCCGAAGACAAGACTCGCTTCTCGGCCAGTACACAACCGGCCACCGTAAAGCCGGCCCAATCAGCACCACAGTTGGCATCCGAGTCAACTCCCGGGAACGCCGATCTCCTGATCGGCGCTCGCCCTCCGATTCCTATACCGTCCACCACACCAAACGCAACTTCAGCGCCACGGCGGGACTCAGTCCAACAATCCGCAGCCAAAAAAACAAATCAAATTCCAGCGCTGAAAAATATTTCGTCCGCCCCCACAATACGCACGAAAACAAACGCAACTCCAACGATCCGCGCAAATATTTTCGCCGCATCCGCAACCAGCGTGAAATCTGTTCCCGCCGCATCGTCACGGCCAGCACCAACACCAATTCCAGTGACAGCCGCACAACCTGTCACGCAAGTTTTCGCGCAAACTATTATTATTAATGACGCACCGAGTCCAGCGATCGTCCCACTCGACCAAATGCCGCTAGGCGACGTCGCCCGATTCTACCGCGCAAAAAAGCGCCTGTACGCTCAATCCAACTCGCAAACAGATCCCGGTCCCGCAAACGCTCCATCCGCGTCAACATTAGCCACAAGAATTCCTACTACCGCAATTTCACTCGAGCAAATGCCCCTCGGTGACGTAGCCCGCTACTATCGCGCCAAAAAAAGCGAAGAAGACGCAGCTATCGCGGACCGCACTCCGGGGATCTCAGCGATGCCGGTCTCGCCATCCACGCAATCAACCGTTTCAAATTCGCCCGCTTCCAAAAGCAAATATCCGCTGACGCTCGCCGCCATGCCCTTGGCCACAATGAAACCGCCTCCGACACGAACCAACAGGCCGCACCCATCACCAATCGTACCCATCGCACCACGCCCAATCGCGCGCCCAACCACATCACACCCGCCAGTCGCGCCGAAGCCAAGCTCAGCCGGACGCGCCGCCTCAATCCGCATTTCCTCCGGCGACACCCTCTGGCAACTTGCCCGCAAATATCTCGGCACTGGCGCTCGCTGGCATGAACTAGCAACCCTAAATCCCACCATCCAAGATCCCCGCCGCCTCCAAATCGGAGCTCAACTCGTTCTCCATCTACCGACGCCCTAGACGCTTCTCCTGTAGCTCAGGACGTCCAGGTGGTTTTCACCGGGAGCCCTGAGGCCGTCTCCGCCCAACCATCTCAACTTTCGCGAGACGCGAAAATCCAAATCCCCGTTTCACCTTTTCACCACTAAATGATTTCTCCGCAAGACGGACAAATCCATTTTTGGGTTTCATTTTTCCGTGCAACCCTCCAAGTTTATTTTCTTTCCCACCACTTTCCGCTGGAACTACTTCGCACAAGTTACCGTCCACTTCACTGTACGTTTCCGTTAGGAGGAAAATATGAATTCAGCCCGGCGAACCCGAATTGTTTTGTTCCTCTCGTTTATTTTCAGCACGGCTGCGTTGCACGCCTTTGCTCAGCAATCTCCCAGCAAACCACAAACTCCTGCAAAGCCACCAACCGCCGCGCCTTCCACCGATCCTAAATCGCAAAAGCTTCCTCTGCGCCGCGTCGTTCTATACAAATCCGGCGTCGGATATTTTGAACACGACGGCCGCGTCCTCGGCAACCAGGACATCGATATCAATCTAACCAGCAGCCAACTCGATGACGTCCTCAAGTCCCTGACCGCCCTCGACCTGAGCGGCGGCAGAATTACTGGCGCGAGTTACAACTCCAAGGATTCGGCGTCTCACCAACTCGAGTCACTCCCGGTAGGTCTCGGCGATTCGGCTTCTCTGAAGGATCTGCTTGTCGAATTGCGCGGTGCACGGCTGGAAGTCCGTACTCCATCCGGAGCGTTTGCAGGCCGATTGGTGAGCGTGGAAGAACTTCAGCAGAATCAGAGCAGCAGCCCCGACGCCGATGCGGACCAAAAGAAAATCACAAACTCGAATCGCAGCCAAATCAGCTTAATGAGCGACTCCGGTGAAATGCGATTGTTTCCGTTGGATTCCTCCACCAGCATCCGCTTCGCCGATCACGATTTGGAACAGCAGCTCGCGCACATGCTGGGATTGATAGACTCCACTCATCAGCAGGACACACGCCACCTCGTGCTCAGCACCGCTGGCACTGGCGAGCGCCAAATTCGCGTGAGTTACATCAGCGAAGTGCCGGTGTGGAAAACGACCTATCGCATCGTCCTGCCGAGCGCTGCCAATTCCAGTGTCGCCAAACCGTTGCTCCAAGGTTGGGCAGTTGTGGACAATACCGTCGGCGAAGACTGGAACAACATCGAATTATCGCTCGCGGCCGGCGCTCCGCAATCTTTCATCCAACATATTTCGCAACCCTATTACATCGAGCGGCCCGAAGTGCCCATGCCGAAAGGCGTGCTTCTCACTCCCCAAACGCATGGCGAGTCGTTGAACGCGAACTTGGTTGGACACGGATCAGGCGCCGGTATTGCCAGTGGCAGCGGAGGAGAAATGGGCTCCGGCTCTGGCGGCGGCTTCGGCCCCGGATCCGGCGGCGGTACCGGCGGCGGCGCATTCTCGAGCGACGCCACGCTCCTCAAATCCGATATGGCCGCCAGCGCCGCGGACGAAACCGAATTCTTCAACGCGGCGCGAAATATAAACACTGCTCAAGGAAATAAACTCGGTGACCTATTCCAATACACGCTTAAAGATCGCGTCACGATCCACAAAAACGAATCCGCACTGGTCCCGATCATCCAGACCGACATCGCCGCCGAAAAAGTCGCTCTTTGGAATGCCGGACTCGGCTCGGCGCGTCCGCTGCGTGCGCTCTGGATGACAAATTCCAGCTCGCTTGTTCTCGATGGCGGCAGCTTCAGCATCGTAGAAGGCGGCGCGTTTGCCGGCGAAGGTCTGATTGATCCAATTCAGCCCGGCGAAAGGCGTTTGATTAGCTACGCCGCCGATTTGGCAATGCAAGTGGTGGCCAAATCCGAAGGCGTCCCGCAGAAAATCACCAACATGCGAATCACTAGAGGAGTTCTTGTGCGTACAGTTGAATCCCGCCAGCGCGTGAATTACACCGTTCGCAATGAGGATGTTTCAGCGCGAACGCTCATCTTGGAACATCCCGTGCGCGTGGGCTGGAAACTCACCTCCGAATTAAAGCCGGAAGAAGAATCCGCCAGCGCCTATCGCTTCCGAATCGAGGTACCCTCAAAACAAACAAAAACTTTTACCGTCGAAGAAACGAAGGCGGACACCGCGCGAATCGCACTGACCAACTTGAGCTCAGACGCGATCGACACGTTCGTCAAATCAAACACTCTCTCCCCAGAGTTGGAACAGGCGATGCGGAAAATTCTGGCGCAGAAAGACACAATCGCGAAAATCGATGCCGATTTAAAAGCCAAAGAGTCCGCAATTACTGACATCGTGCAGGATCAGGCCCGTCTGCGCGAAAACATGAAATCGTTAAAGGGAACGCCCGAAGAAAAATCCCTCAACCAACGTTACACCACTGAGCTGAACGATCAAGAAACGCAACTGGCCACGCTTCACGTGGAACACGCAACATTACAAGCCAGCCGGAAGCAGGCGCAGCAGGAGCTAGATTCATCAATCCAGCAAATGACCATTGATCCTGTGCCGATGTAGACGGTGCCCTGTACCTCGGGGCGTCCCGGTGATGTCCACCGGAAGCCCCGAGGATTTCCCCAGATCGTGGCACACCTTAGCTCCATGTCTAATCGAACGTTGTATTTGTGTGCTCAACTTCCCCAATTCAGTCTTCGAAATATCATTCGAACAACCTTCCATCACATTCTCCTCATCTATTTAGTACTCAGTACCATAGTTTTCTTGACATAACGAACCGATCCGCGCTACCCTGAACCGCAGACTTGGACGTTCCATTCAGCCAGCATTTCATAATTGGCTCCCGTCCCACCTGCCGGAACCGAGAATCCATCGATTTCGCAAGAGCGCATATCAATATCAAAACAAACGACTTAATAAGTCCTTTGTTTTGATATTGATGCCAAAAAAGCCTGAACTAACTCCTTTGTTTTCACACTGATGCTCAAAACAGGGGGGAGGGGGGGGGGGTAACTAACTTACTAACAGATCGCGTAGCGGCAGCCTTCAGGCTGCCAGCATTTGACTCGTAACAGGGCACGAATTTATTCGTGCCGTATCGCCAACAAAATGAATCGGCTTTAGCCGCTGTCGGCTCTACCGCTGCAACCCGGACGACGCTACCACCGGTTTCGCGCCGCCCATCGTCGCCAGCAACTGTTCCGCTTGGGTCAGCGCGGCGTCGCGTTTCTGCTGTAAGTCGGCAATTGTGGATACGATTTTTGTGTCGGGCGTAACGCCATCGCCTTCCAGCTTGCGGCCCTTCGGCGTGAAGTACAGAACTTCGCTGACTTCCAGCACGCCGCCGCCTTTCATTTTTTGATTGTTGGCGATGCCGATCACGCAACCGCAGGTTTGGCTGCCAACAATTTTTGCGCGTCCGGTATCTTGAAACGCAGCGGAAAAAATTTCAGAGGAACTGGCCGTCGCTTCGGTAGTAAGAATCACCACCGGCCCGGAATAAATCTGGCCGCCAGGTTTTCCGGCAATCATTGGTCTGTGGCTTTTGCTTTCGCCGGATTTTTCTTGGGAGTCGATCGCTTTTCTGCTCAGCGATTCGGCGATCACAGTTTTGTTATCAAAGAAATATCCGGCAATGGCGGCCAAAACATTGGTCTGACCTCCGCCGTTGTAGCGAAGGTCGATGATCACGCCGGGCGCGTTGCGGTATTTTTCGATCGCTTCATAAAATTCCTGCACCACCGGCGGCTTGAAACCGTCGAAACGGATATACGCTTCGCCGGAAGGCAAAAGAATATCGCGAACGTCAGGCGGCGTCGGAATAATTTGCTTAGTGATGCTCGCTTCAAATTTTGTTCCGTCAGCGCGCTGCAAACCGATTTGGAATGCCGCGCCAATTCCGCCGCCATAAGCGGACGACAAAACACGGCGGCGCGTAAGGCGTTCTGTGGACGATGGCAGAACAGTTTTTTCGGCCTGGGCAATTAAATCGGCGATCGGCTTTCCGTTCACGGTCAACACGATCATGCCGGGCTCGATGCCTGCGCGCGCCGCTCCGGAATCGGGTGAAACATCGGTGACGACAACTGCGCCTTCGCGTTCGGCGGTGAAAAATCCGATGCTTACGCCGAGATCTTTCTCATGGTAGTCCCATTGATCGGCTGAATAGAAGCGCGTGTGTCCGTCATGCAGTTCGCCGGTCATGCGGCTGACCAGCGCGTAAAATTCCGGATCGCTTTTTACGTTTTGCACCAGCGGGCGATAGCGATTCCCGATTTCGTCCCAATTTATGCCATGAAATTCGGGATCGTAATAACGATCGCGCACATTTCGCCAGACGTCGTCCAGGATCGTCGCGCGATCTTTGGCAGAAAGTTCTTTTTCCGCCGCGCGAGTCAGGCCGTTATGTATTGGAAAAAATATCGCGCCGAAAAGAATCGCGCCAATCGCCGCGAATCTTGTAACGGAGAGAAATCGGCCGGATGCAATTCGTTTCATAAGTTGATATGACGCGCGGCAGTTTGAATCGTCACAGCCAAATAATACCACTGTGATCGCCGCCAAAATATTTTGATGCGCGCAATCGGCGTTCCGGCACAAGTTTGACGCCAGTTTGCGCTGGCCGCTATACTCGCGGTTCGGTTGGTATGTTAGAGGAGAGATTCTGCAATGGCCAAAGAAGAAAAAGCCGTAGAAGTCGATTTGCGATATCCCGTTGGCAAGTGGACAACGAAAGGCCCGTTCACAAACGCTCAGCGCCACACCATGATCGAAAGCATCGCAGCCGCGCCCGCGAATTTTCGCGCAGCCGTTGCGGGACTAAACGACAACCAACTCGCCACGCCTTATCGTCCCGGCGGATGGACTCTGCGCCAAACAATTCATCACGTCGCCGATAGTCACATGAACGCATATATCCGATTCCGACTCGGAATTACCGAAGCGGAACCGACAGTGAAGCCTTATGACGAAAAAACATGGGCGGAACTTTTTGACGCGCGCACTGCGCCCGTGGAAATTTCACTCGGCTTGATTGACGGCGTTCACAAACGCTGGGTGATGCTGCTGGAAACCGTTCGCGAAATTGATTTCAATCGCAATGTTCGCCATCCCGAGCACGGCACAATGTCTCTGGACGATCTGCTCGCGCTTTACGAATGGCACGGACGTCATCACGCCGCGCACATCACCGCGCTGCGTCAACGCGCGGGCTGGTAGCGCACGCACCGGCTGCGAGAATCTCGCCGCTCTTATTTTCATTCAGGGCGTTTGCTTCCGCTCTGCACCTGCGTGATAATTCGTCCTCACCGCGCGGACGCAGCACGCGGCGAATGGAGAGCATCGAATGGCTGAATCAGCAAAGCGCGCGCCGGGAACGTACGCGATTTTTGAAACTTCAGAAGGAAATATTGTTGTCCGTCTGTTTGAAAAAGAAGCGCCGAAGACGGTTGCGAATTTCGTGGGCCTCGCGGAAGGCTCGAAGGAATTTGTCGATGTTAAAATCGCCGCAAAAGCCAAGCGGCCTTTCTACGACGGCCTAACTTTTCACCGCGTGATTCCTGATTTCATGATTCAGGGTGGATGCCCGCTCGGCACCGGCACAGGACATCCCGGATTTAAATTTGAAGATGAGTTTCATTCTTCGCTGCGGCATGACAAGCCGGGAAAACTTTCCATGGCGAATTCCGGCCCGAATTCCAACGGCAGCCAATTTTTCATCACCGTCGCCGCGACTCCGTGGCTCGATAACAAGCACTCAATTTTCGGCGAAGTTGTAGAAGGCATGGACATCGCCACGAAAATTTCCAAAGTAAGTAAAGATTCCGGCGATCGCCCGAAGAAGCCCGTAATTTTGGAGCACGTGAAAATCGAACGAGTCTGAAACCGTGACCAGCACCACGCAACTTTTCCGGCTGACGAACGAAGTCGTCTTCGTGTTGCTCGGCGCGCTTCTCGCCTGGGCCGCGTTCACCGGACATTATTATTTCAATCCGCGCTCGATGATGTGGATTTTATTGGCCGGATTGTTGGTGGCTTACGGCGCTGTTGCGGCAATGTGGAGTTCCGGCCCGCGCTCGATCGCCATCGTGCGCGGCGCATCATTAATTATTGTCGGGCTGATCATGCTGGCCCTTTCGCATGTGATTTTGCGATGGGTGCAACCGATGTTGATCATCGCCGGAGCTGCTCTCGCGTTGCGCGGATTAATTGTAGCTGTGCTGGTGATGCGCAATCCGCCGCCCGCGCCGGCAAAATCGCGCTGAAATAATTTTCACCGGGAATAAATCATGGATCCCACTCAGAAAAAAAACGCGCTTCGGAAAATGACCTACGGACTTTACGTCGCCACCGCGCGCGATTCCGAATCTACGGCAGCCGGAACGATTAACTGGATTTCACAAGCGTCATTCGAGCCGCCTCTGATCATGGCGGGAATCAAACGTGATAGCAGATTGCATCAGGCCATCGAAAACTCGAAAGCGTTTGCCGTGCACATCGTCGGGAAATCCCAAAAGGCGCTGGCTACAAGTTTCTTCAAAGGCGGCACCGAAGAGAACGGAAAGTTGAATGGATATTCTTTTGTAGCGGGCACAACTGGCTCGCCGGTGCTCACCGATCCGCCCGCGTGGTTTGAATGCCGCGTGCTGGAAAAGTTTCTGCGCGGCGATCACACGATTTTTATCAGCGAAGTAGTGGACGCGGGCGTAAGAAGCGAGGAAGATGCCTTGACGATTCGGGACGCCGGATTTACATACGCCGGATAAAGGAGAATCCTCATGCTCAAAGAATTCAAAGAATTTGCGGTAAAGGGCAACGTGATGGATATGGCCGTCGGAATTATTATCGGCGCGGCCTTCGGAAAAATTGTGGCGTCGTTGGTAGACGATGTAATTCTTCCTCCGCTTGGATTGCTTTTGCATCACGTCGATTTCTCAAATTTATTTATCACGCTCGGCGGCGGAGATTTCCCAACTGTGGCCGCCGCGAAAGCAGCAGGCGCGCCAACTTTGAATTACGGACTTTTCCTGAATAGCGTGCTGGATTTTCTGATCGTGGGATTCGTTGTGTTTATTATGGTGAAGCAGATTAATCGATGGAAGAAAGCGCCTGCGCCGGCAATTCCGAACACGCGCGACTGTCCTTATTGCTTCACTCCTATTCCACTGAAGGCTACGAAGTGTCCCGCGTGTACGTCACAACTGTCGGCGTAAAAAAGTTTCTGCCGTAAAAAATTAACTCGGTCCGTGGCGCTTGTGCTGGTTTTCCTGCAGGTGCTCGCGCAGCCTGTCGATAAGCGCCTTTTGCTGTTCCGGCCCTTCCATGCGCTCGCGCTCAATTTCATTCAACGCAAAATGCACCACGTCGTGATGGTGAAGCTCTTCCGGCGAAACCAGATTCGCTATAGCGCAACCAGAGCTGGTGAATCAAATTCACCTCGTTGGAAGTGAGATGCGGCGCGTGCGGACCTAGCAAATAAAATTCGCGCTGTCCGCCCGGCAGAAATATTTCCAAATTAAATGGTGGACGCGGATCCGGCAAATTTTCCCATGCCAGTCCGATCTCGCGCGCTTGCTCGGCCACTGTAAGTTTTTGCGAATGGCCCAGCACAATTGTGGACGACTGCAAACTTACCGCGGCGCGAACCGTCGCATCCCAAAGATCATTGGCCGCAACCACCGCGAGCTTGATTGACTTGCCGCGTTTTTCCGCCATCGCCAGCGCTTGCGTAAATAAATACTGCTCGATGCCGCCAAACAATTGCGTCGCTTCCAGCGCGCTTTCTCCAGCCGCCGCGCGGCGCATCAAGCGAACGTGCAGCACAACCACGTCGCGCCGCAACGGCTTCACGCGATCCAGCACCGCGGCCAGATGATAGAGCGAGTGATAATTGCTGATCGGCACCAAAACATTTCCGGGGCGCGCGCCAACCGATTCAGGAGTCAGGCTCGCTTCCCTGCTCGCAAATTGAACTGATCCATCTCGACGTGCGCGCCATGCGCTTCTGCGTAAGATGCCGTTCGGAAATCGTGAACATCGTGAAAAGCGCCAGTGAAAAAGTGACGCCAGCAATCGTGGCGTCAGGCTTGGTAAATAAGATTGACGATGGCGATGCCCAGTAGAACAAGCGTGATCAGCCCAAGGCCGATCGGCACTTCGATTTTGCCGATCTTCACGTTCAATGGAACGCGATACTCGCGCGCGCCCGGATGCGTGTACCGCAGCACGAGCACCGCAAGCCCCTTCATTCGCAAAGCTCCAGATGACTCCGAAGGCGTAAAGGTTCGCGAGAAAATCGACCTGTCCGCGGCTGATAAGGATCGTGAGAATCTGGAAGAAAACCACGCCATTAATGATGCGGAACGAAGTGCCGAAGTGCGGGTGCGGCTGGCGAAACCAGTCGGAAAGCACGCCGTCTTCGGAAACACGATTCAGCACGCCGTTCGAGCCGACGATGGCCGTGTTTACCGCGCCCGCCAGAATCAGCACGCCGACCACGACGACGAACCCGTGGAACAAGAGGCGGAGGCCGAAAGGGCCCTCGAAATTCATCGCCAGCCCGCCGATTAAGTTCTCAAAATAAATGTGCCGCTGGCCATCCGGAATAATCATTACCGCGAAAATGGAAACCAGCGACGTGAACAGCAGGCTGTAAAGAAAAATCACCAGACCCGGCTTTTTTCAGAGTTGGGCAGCTTCGGACTTTCGATTTCGCGATAGACCTGCGCGAGCGATTCTTCGCCGCTCATGGCCAGCACGGAATGTCCCAGTCCGACAAACACAATAATGATGCTGAGCTGCGAGAACCACGTGTCGTGAAGCCAGCCCAGCGCGTTCGGGCCGGCGTGCATGTTGGATGGCCTGGGCATCGGCGGCAAATGCGAGCCGCGCACGATCACCGTGTAAATGCACCAGCTGATCAGCAGGACGACCATCACGGTCGTCACCTTCATAATCTTCAGCGCTTTGTCGCTCGATTCGGGAATGCCTTTGACGTTCTGCCACCAGAAATAAAGCGTAACCACGACGGCGAATGAACGCGGCCGTCATATCTACGGGAACGTGAACGCTGCAAGATGAAAGTATTCTGCCATGTCGTTCAGCAAGACCGGCGAGATACTGTCCGGCGGCCACTCCGCTGATGGGGCCGGTCAAAATGTAATCAAACATCAGCGCGGAAACGGAAAATTTTGCGAGCGATCCGCCCAGCGCTTCTTTCACCACGCGATAAACGCCGCCGCGCACGAACATGCTGCAACTTTCCACGTAAATCGCGCGCACGGCGTAGGAAAACAACATGATCGCCAGGATGAACCACGGCGCGGTCTTGCCGATGTAGCGTTCCGCTTCACCGCCGGCGTAATACGCCGAGGAAGCAAGGTCATTCAAAACAATCGCGGCGGCTCGCCAAAAAGAAATAAAGGTGAGCATGGCCGTAGTAGCCACGAGCACGCGCGGCAAGTTAGCCGAGCGTGCGCCTTCTGGGGCCGGGAGTATGGGCTTGTTATCCATTCCGACAGGGCGGATAGGGCAGCGGGAAGCAATAGTTACATAACGATGGATGGGAGTCCAGTTGGTGTTCCGAATGAAGATTCCAATAAGCTAGTGGGACGAACCTATCTTGGCGCGTTAGGACTTGAACTCGCCGCCGGCTTCGACGAATTTCCTACCATCGTCTGCACCATAGCTTTCACCGCATCGTAATTCGGCTCGCCATCGAAGAAACGAATTAGTCCTTGCGTGTTCCCCGGCCCATACGTATCCAAAGAAAATCTACGCGCGCCTGCGGCGGCTTCCGTAGGATGTTCTTTGGCAAATAGCGATTGATCGCCCGCGTCGGATTCGAGCGCGATGCGGTATTCAATTTTTCCATCCGCGTTCAGCACATCGAAATAATATTTGTAGCCGAATCGGCCAGTCAGCTCGAAAAATTCTGTGACATTGATGGTGCGACCGCCGGCCTGGAAAGTGTCCAGCGGATAACATGAGAGTGAATTCAGTTCAGGATATTTTCCCGAGCGGCGTAGATCGCGCAACTCTTGACGATTCGCGTCGCGCTCGACTTTCTGGTCGGTGCGCGCATAGGCGTAAACGAACGGCTCGTGCGGACGCCAGTCATCCGGCTTCAGCTCCTGATATTTTTTCAGACGAGCTATGGCGTCCAAATACAAATCCAAACCAAATTCAGTTTCAGCGGCAAACCAATTCGCAGCGGGATAATTGGGATTGGAAGCGAGCACCGCTCTGAACTGCATGTCCGCCGCCTGATAGAACTTCGCCTGAAGCGCCTTCATCGCGGAAGCAAATTCGGCTTTCGCGTTTGGAGAAGCAACATATTCGTCGGGCGCGAATGCAGGCGGGAACGACGAGATCACCGCCGGAAGAATTGCGGCTGGAGCAGGTGTCGGAGCCGGACCAGGATTGAGTGTTGGAGCGTCCGGCGCGCCGGGAACATTCGGCGAAACTCCAAGCGATGACGAAACTCGCTGCAGCGACTGGCGGAAGCTATTATTCGCGGGCATCATTTCCACGGCAATGCGAAGTTCGGCCACGGATTTCTTTAAGTCGCCTTTTCTTTCGAGAGCTTCGCCCAATGCTGCGTGCGCCAAAGCCGCGCTGCCTCCCGTGGATTGCAGTTCCAAACTTTCGCGGCACTGTGCAATCGCGTCATCCGGTGGACGCTCACTCGGCAACATGCGGCAGAGGCTCGCGTGTTGAAACGCTGCATCAGTACGTCCGACGAGAACATCGCGAAACGCCTGCGCGGCCGTTTGCGAATTTCCCTTGCCATAAAACGCTAGGCCGAGCCACATGATGGTGTCCGGACGCGGATATTTTTCCAGCACTCCGCGGTACAGAATAATGGCGCCATCCCAATCACCCATTTTCTCCGAGACGCGCGCGAGCTCCTGTTCGGCCGAACCGTTCGGATGCGTATCACGGGAAATATATAGACGCCATTGCTCGGCAGCTTTCGGCCAATCCTTTTCATTCCAATAGAGACCGGCAAGAGTCCAGCGCTGAGGCAGCAGGTTGGGCTTCGTTTCGAGAAGCTTCAGATATTCCGCGATGGCCCCGTCGATGTCATTTTGTTTGCGAAGCGCGCTGGCAAGGTCGTTGCGTGACATCCAATCGTCGGGCGCTTCTTTCAAAATTGCACGCAGCACGCCGACGGAAGGAGCGTCATAGGAAATTTTTCCATCGGAATGAAAATTGACGAGCACTGACGAGCCGACGGCGTACGGCTGGCCGTTGCGATTCTTGTACGGCGCGAAGTGCCACTGCTGCAGCGCCGCCACCGCGGCATCGGCTAGCAACGGCTCGCCACTTTGCAGATCAACTCGCGCTACATTTCCATCCAAATCCACGATGAGATATACACGCACGTATCCGGAGATCGAATCCTGCTTTGCAGCCTCAGGATAAATTGGGTCCAATTTGTAAACGGCCATCGAGAGAAATTCGGCGGGGTCGAGTGGAGTGTAAGAACTGGGAACTCGCGATTGTTGCGAGCCATTCGATACAGCCATCACCGGCGGCCGCGCGGCCTCCGCAGAAGGAAAGAAGCTGGCCAGCAACAAGAGTGTAATTGCGGTCATAACGATTCCTCCCGCGCAATTCCGATTGCGGACTGAAAATCCTAATTTCTAAGATGTAAATTTCGGACAAAGTGTAACACGGAGTGGTTGCTAAGAATGACGGTACTTATCGGCTAATCGGAAGATCGACTGCGTGGATGGAAACTCAACCCTTTTTCCGAATCCAATTCGGTTCCGGCAAATTCAACTTGCGAACAATCTCGCGCGCCTCGGCAAGAATGGCTTCGCGATGTTTTTCTAGTTGTGCGACGTCGGCTGGATTCGCGGAACTCGCGATCTGTTTGGAGACGACCCGGAATTCTTGTTCGAGTTTAGCGAGACGATTCGACGGCATTCCGACGCTCCTTTCACGTCACGGCGGCTTGAGAGCATTCAACTCTCGCTCCGTAGCCTACACTACGGAGCAGGAATTCGTACCCGATTATTCTGTAGGCTACGCTACATTGTCGCTATTTACTTGCGGTTCCTACACCTATCCGTATAAAAACTGAACTCACGCGCACGCGCTCATCAAAAAAGAATCTTCTAAGTGGCTGTGGCATCACACTTGCAGAGCGCGTCGAGTACGTCAATTGAACGCGAGAAAGGATCGACTTGAGCCTCGAACCGTCGCAAGGGCAAGTGTTGCAATCCGATAAACGGACCAACAGCGCTGGGAAACAAATCCAAAATAAAATTCTCCTGGCGATGAACGAGGCGGAGTTCGAGGTTATTCGTCCACACCTGAAATTTGTTTCGCTGCCATCTCATCTGCGGCTTCACGAATCGCATCAGCCATTTAAGTATGTTCACTTTCCAAACGAGGGACTGATCTCGCTTGTGATCGTGATGGAAAATGGAAAAACTGTGGAAGCCGGAATCGTTGGAAGCGAAGGCGTTTCCGGAATGCACGCAGTTGCCGGACTGAGCCATGGCCCTCTTCGCGAGGTGATGCAGATTGGCGGAAGTGGTTTCAGAATTAAAATTAGCGACTTGAAGACGACGCTCGGCGCCACTCGCAATTTTCAAAGAATCCTGGAGCGATATTCCACCATGCTCGGCCTGCATGTGGCGCAAACTGCGGCGTGCAATCGTCTGCACGATATCGATCGGCGCCTCGCTCGCTGGCTGCTGATGGCCCACGACCGCGTGGATTCCGGAACACTGCGAATCACGCACGATTTTCTTGCGACGATGCTCGGAACGGACCGCCCCAGCGTTTCGCAGGCAGCGGGAAATCTTCAGAAAATGAACATCATCCAATATCGCCGCGGCACGGTGAAAATTTTGAATCGCACCGCGCTCGAAGGCCGCGCGTGTGAATGCTACGGCGTGATTCAGAGATACGCGCAGATGCCGCATCCGCTGCCGGATTAAGCGCAGCGTCAAATTCGCCAGGCTCGCCGCGCATTGCCAAACACCGTTCTGCGCTAGCTTCCGGGACATCATTAATTCCACTGCGCCGGAACTCTTGTCGTATTTCCCCCACGTGTAGTAAACATCGAGATTCGTGTAGTTTAGCTACTACCGCCAATAGTATATATCGTGTTAGAGTTGCATTCGCGGCAGCGTCACACTCCGAATCGAAAAACATTCTGTGGGACGTTATGATTATCACCAGCAGCGACGTTATCCTCCTCGCACATTCGACCTTTGGAGTTTTCGGCACGCTCGCGGCGATGTGGGTATTCGTTGAAGCGCTAAACGCCCGCGTGGAAAATGCAAAACGCATTCGAGTGGTGGCGTGGATCGCCGCGCTGTGCATGATCGCCACATGGATTTTCGGCGGCTACTGGTACGTTCATTTCTATCCAGCGGACCGCGCCATGATTCTGAAAGGCCCGTGGCCTTTCGCGCATACGCTTTTCATGGAAACGAAAGAACACTTGTTTTTTATTCCGCTGATTCTCTCGTTCTATCTTCCGATCGCTGCAACCGACAAACTTTATGAAAACGCAAACGCACGAAAAATGGTTTTGTGCGTCGCGGCGCTGATCGTTCTGAGCGGACTGGCAATCGAAGGCGCGGGCGCGGTAATTAATCACGGGGTGAAAATTGCGCTGCTTCACGGCATTCCGGGGAGCGGCCGATGAACGCCGGCAACTCAAAGCTTGGACGCGCGAGCGCCGGATTCGCCATGTCCGCGGCAATCACGATCCTATTCAGCACTTTGCTGGCCTGTGTGAAAGACGCTTACAAGCCGCTGAATAATCTTATGGATTCCGTGGCGTGGCACAATTGGATTACACACGGATTTGCCGACGTGATTCTTTTTGTAGCGCTGGGTCTTATTTTCTCTAAGACTGAATGGACGGAGCGAATAGCTCCCGGGCGGATGATTTCTTTCCTGGTTGGCGCGGTGGTTCTGGCAGGACTTGGATTGTTCATTTGGTACGGCGCGTTCTAAAAAGCATCGAAAGTCAACTACACACCAAGCTCAATGAGCACCGGCGCGTGATCACTGAAGGTTAGCCAATCCTTGTGATGGCCAACTTCGACGCCCTTCAGTTTTGAAATTAATCGCCCGCTTAAAAATGCGTAATCGAGGTGGTAAACCTTTTTTGTATTCTTCGTGAACCAAAATGTCGGATGATCTTCAGCGCCCTGAGTCTGTTTGAAAAATACGTGGTACGCGCTTTCCATTCCTAATTTGCGAAGTCTTCCCACGGCAGCCGAATGATCATTCATTCTCCGGCCGCCATCCCAAATTGAATTGCTGTTGAAATCGCCTGTGATGATTGTCGAATGGTGTAGATTCGTGCGCTCGAGAATATCGAGCAACAAGTGAACCTGTCCGATATAGCTTTCTGCGCGGCGATTGCTAGGGCAGGCCCAAACGGGAAATAGTTCTAGCGGGAGAGGCCCGTCAATCGTTAGCTTCGCGATCCACTTCGGTTTCAGCGCTCGCGCTTCGCGAATAATCCACGGCGCTTTTACGATTACAGCGAGGCCCTTATTGGGATTTTTTCCGAACCACGCGGAAGACCACCCATCGCTGCGATTAATTTGCCTGATAAATTTTCGCGAGCATTCCTGAATCACCATGATGTCCGCGTCGAACGTAAGAAGCTTTTCGTGTTTCTTGTGGAGAGCCATCGCGCAATTCCAGGTAACCAGTTTCATTGTGCCGCGGCACGAAATTCGCGCGCGCATTCGGCGCACGGACACATCGTACGCAGATAATCGAAGGCGTAAATTCCGGAACCATGTCCGTCGGAAAAATCTATTTTAATGGCGTAATGGCCGACGGCCTGCGCAGCTTTTGCGCGCGGCTTTGGCTTGAACATCGGCAGAACGCTGGACGGAATTGGTCCGGTTGTTCCCGCAGGCGCTGGAATTTCCGCCGCTTTTTTCGCGCGCTCGTCGCTGCATGTGGCGCACGGACAATTTTCGCGCAAATAAATAAAATCGTAATGGCTGGCGTGGCCGTCAGACCAAGTGATGTCCACACCTGCGCCGGTGGAAACGTGAATTTTCACGTTGGCGGGTTTCTTGCGGGCGTCGAATGGAGTGGGCATTTTTTCTGACGCGAAATTATTCTAACGCTTCGGGCAGCAATCTCCCGGCGGAATCGGATTTCCGTGCGGGCACGTCTGCGGATGATTCAAGAATGTGCAGATGCGGTGATCCAACTGCGGGCTGATGATGTGCTCGAACTTGCAAGCGTCATTGTGCGCGTCGGAATCGGCCACGGAAAAAGTGTCGGTGAACAATCGCTCCGCCAACCGATGACGCCGCACAACATCGCGCGCGCGCTGCTCACCGGATTTCGTGAAATGAACTTGCCCGGCGGTCAGCTCAACTAATTTCAGATCGGCCATGCGGCGCAACATCCGAATCGGATCGGCTTCTTCCGGCGCGCGCACGCTTTTCACGTCCGCCGACATTCCTTCTTCCGCGCAAACCCAAATTTGTTCCAGCAAATGATCGAAGCGCACTTGATCTTCCTGAGAAAACGAAGTGATTTGCGCGAGCCTGCCGTGCGCCAATTCGATTTTACGGTCTGCCAAATGGCCAATGCCCTGGTCGTGCGTCACAACGAGGATGGTGTGTCCCGCGTCATGTAGCTCGCGAAAAATATTCAGAATAATTTGCTCGTTGGCTTCGTCCACATTGCCGGTAGGCTCGTCAGCCAGGATTAATTTCGGCTGATTGATCAACGCACGCGCAATTGCCACGCGCTGTTGTTCTCCACCGGAAAGTTGCGAAGGCAAATGTTTCAGACGGTCGCCCAATCCCACACGCGCCAGCGCTGCGATCGCCTGATCTTCATTGGTGATGCTGTGAAAATATTGCGCCAGCATCACATTTTCCACGGCCGTCAAATACGGAACCAAATGATACTGCTGAAAAACAAATCCGATTTTATCCGCGCGGTATCGAGTGAGTTCATGTTCGGCAAGTTGACTGACGTCGAGTCCATCAACAATCGCATTTCCGGAAGTCGGCCGGTCCAGTCCGCCCAAAATATTCATGAGCGTAGTTTTTCCCGAGCCGCTCGGCCCCATAATGGCGATCCATTCGCCAGCGGCAACTTCAAAGTTCACGTCTTCCAGCGCGTGAACGTCGCCGAACCGTTTGCCGAGTTGTCGAACCTCCACCAGCGCCGGCATTATTCCCCTCTCAAAATTTCGGCGGGACGAATTCGCCCCAGCAATCGCAGCGGCAGCGCGCCCGCCAGCGACACAACCACCATCAACGCTACCACGATTGGAAAAACTTCCGGCCGCGCGCTGATGGCCACATGAAATGCGCGCTGGCCAATCCATCGCGAAAGAAAAATTCCTGCCACATATCCGATGAGCGCGCCAGCGAGTCCAAGCGCCGCAGCTTCCGTGAAAAATATTCTAACGATGCGCGAAATTGAACCACCAATCGCTTTCATTAATCCAACATCCCGACGACGCTCCATCGCCAACGCCGCCATGCTTGCGAAAACGCACAATGTTGTGAGTACGAGGATGAGCGCGACCATGAAAAAAATTAATCCGCGAATCCGCGGAAGCAGACTGGCTTCGGCTTGCGCGATTTGCGGGACGGGGTGAATGTCTACCGCTGGAACCGCGGCACTTAACCGCGAAATCGCAGCTTCTATTTCATGCGGCGTTCCGGGAATGCTGATTTGCAGAAATCCAATTTCGCCAGGCAGCGCAGCAAGTTGCTGAACTGCGGAAAGATTTACTATAACTTGATTGTCTTCTTGTCCGCCCGAATTGATTACACCCGCAACTGCAAACGACATTGTCTGGTTCCCTATCGGAGACGCGTAGCTCAAGTCGAGATGTGATCCCGGCTCGACGCCTAGCTGTTGCGCTACGTTGCGACCGATAAGACATCGTTCGAGATCATTGCGGTCGGTGATCGGCTCGCCCTTTATTTTCCACCACGGAGAAAGCTGCGGCATCCGGTCCAGCCAGGTTCCCGCCACGATGACCTGCGTTTGCTCGGCCGATGGGGCACTAGCCGCGTGAGCGTTCGCAACCAGATAAAGATAGGGAGCTGCGAGGCCGTGAGCAGCATCGAGGATTGGCGCTAATGGTCTCAAAACTACTTGCTCCAGGAGAGGTGATGCGAGCGAGTCGTGTTGTGGGGCACGAGCCTTCATGAGATCCGTCTTGAAATTCGGTACCTCAAGAATCCCAAACACTTTGCCGAGATGCGGCTCTGCAATAACGTTCGCGCCAAGCGTACGAAATTCGGTGCTGAGCTTACGTTCAGCATCCAAATTTAAGTTAATCAAGGCGGTCGTAACCGCTGCCCCACTAGCAAGCGCGAGCAACGCGACCCCAAGCCTTCCGCGGCTCGCACTAAATAGTTGTCCCAGGATGCGCCAGAACATTACTCGCCCCTCAAAATCGGCGCGGGATCAAATCTCGACGCGCGGCGCAACGGAAAAATACTCCCGGCTACGGCGACGATGATCGCCAGACCGAGCGTCACCGGCAGCATGATCATTCGCGCCGGCGACGATACGCCGAATACAGTGAGGGAAAGCCAGCGCGCGAGAAGCACTCCAATCGCGTAGCCAAGTCCGCCGCCGAATAGCGCCAGCAAAAGTTGCTCGCCAATAAAGAACGCGCCGACAAGCGAGTTGCTCGCGCCCAGCGCCTTCATTAGTCCGACTTCCTTTTGGCGTTCCAACACTGAAGTAGCGGCAGTCGAGCCGACCGCGAGTCCGGCTGCAATTAGGGCGGCCAGCGTCACAATCCAAAGCAGCACACTGATGCGTCCGAGAATTTCCCCTTCGCCCTCAGCAACCTGGCGTACCGCGCGCGCATCAACTCCGGGCAATACTTGTTCAATTTGCAAACTGATGGAGCCAATGTACGCGCTGCAATACCAGCGCTCATAATCAGCTCCTGATAATTTTCTCGGATCGCTGCGCCCAAAGGCATCATCGGGTTTCACGACTGCGCTGACCATCAGTCGGCGAAATTTTCCCGGCTGACCTGCCAATTTCTGAGCGATGGCAAGCGGCGCGACGATGGACTCATCTTCCGAACCACCTGTGGAGAGTATTCCAGTGACGCGGACCTGCACGCTATGCGTACCCGGTCCCTCGGTCTCAGTCCCAATCCAAAAGTTATCGCCGACTCGCAGCTTTTCGCTCTGTGCAAGGGACACACCCACGACACATTCATCAGCGCTCTCGTTGAACCAGCGGCCACCGTCTTCGACGCGCCACCACGGATTGGTGATATTCACTCCAGTTGCAAATGTCTCGCCGTTTCCAAGGTCCACATTGTGATGTATCCAGGTCCCGATCAATGTTGCACGTCCGCTCGGAATTGAATCGATCGACTCGAACGAATCATCGTGAAGTCTTGTTGCCACCGGCACATCCAAAAACGGCGTAAATCCCTTAATATTATTCCGCCAAAAGATCTGCTTCAGCTTCGGCAAATCATCCACCGGCAAATACGCCCCGGCATTCACGGGACGATAATCCACTCCGCCAACTTCCAGCGGCAGCGTATCCGCCTTCGGAGTCACCAATAAATTCGCGCCCAGGCTGCGGAATTCCGCGGCCAACCGATCGCCAACATTCAGCGCAACGGTGAGCGTCGCCGTAGCGACGGCCATACCCAGTGCCAGCGCCGCGCCAGTAAGAAATTTCCTTCGAGGCGTGCGTGTGAAAGATTCGGTGATGATTCGCAGGAACATTCGTGGTTTCTATCTAGTTAGAAAAACTGCGCGAATTCAATCGCGCGAATAAATCAGTGCCCCGGAACTTCCGTCTCCGCGTGCCGCAATTCCGCCAGCTCAATCACAATCGAATCGCCATCCACGCGCGAAACCAGTTGCACCGGATTACATCCGCCGGTCGTGCCGATGCTGGGAATATAAATCGCCGAAGAACAATTCCGGCAAATCACGTTCTGCCCATCCTGACGATATCCCTGCGCGCCGCAAATTCGGCACGCATCGAGCGCCACTCCCCACGCGCCGCCGGGTTTGCGAATCACAAAGAAGCGAATGGCGGAGTTGCCGTCGCGAACTTGAAAGAAGTGCAAGTTGTCGTCATTGATCTGCGAAACCTGGACGTGCACGGAATCATTTTGCGTCACTAAAATTTGCGCAGGAGCAGGCGCCGCGGAAGTGCGACCGTAAACGAAATCCGCGGTCAGCGCGACGATTACTAAAACGCTCACGCTCGCCGCGGCAAACATCCAACGTCCCTGCTTGCGGCGATCCCATTCCGCGCGCCGGCGATCCGCGTCCGTCAATTCAACGGGAGCAGCCTTCGCCGCATCCGCGTGCCTCAACTTCATCCACTCGCGCACCACAAGAATCGCCACCGCGCCCAATATCACCACAAAAAAGAAAACATCATTCCGCACAATCGGCCCAACAATCGCCATCTCTCGTTGGCTCGACGCGATCCACTGCGCTTCGCTCAATTCATGCACGCCAGTCAACGCAAGTTGGAACGCGACAATCATCAGAATGATACTCGTCGCCGCGAAAAATCTTCCCAGCGGAATCCGCAGCGTGCCCTTAAAAAAGAAAAGTCCCACGGCTACGGCAATTCCCAATCCCAGCAGCGTGCCAATCCAAACATTCACTCCCTGCGCGGAAAATTCCACCGCGCGCAAAATCAACGCAAGTTCCGCGCCTTCGCGCACCACCATCAGAAACACAAATAGAAAAAGTCCCCATCCCGCCCCGCGCTCAGGACGTTCCGCCAACCTCGCCACGCGATCTTCAATTTCTTTTTTCAACTTCCGCGAGATGTGGTTCATCCAAATAACCATGGTAACCACAAAAAATGCGGCGACGAGCAGCAACACGCCCTCGAAACCGTCTTCATTAATGTCCCAATAGGAAAGCAGGTAGGCCACAACGCCGCTCATCAGCACAGCCAGCGCCACGGCGGCCCAAACGTAACGCGCCAGCGCCGCGCGCCCGCTGCGATTCAAATAGACGAGAACGATGCCGACGATGAGGGATGCTTCGACACCCTCACGAAGAGCGATGAGCAAAGAAGAGAGCAAATTGAGATTTCCTGTTTGAGCAGTCTTTTTCGAGCAATTTCCAGTTGCAATCCCAGTTGCAACTGATTTGCAACTACGATTTCAGTTTAACTTCTTTGTTTCCGCTCGTCAAGGAAACCCGGCAGCTAAACCTTTTATTCCGTAGAATGGTCTTAGTACTAGACCGCTCTCCGGTCTCGCGCTATGCGTGCGCCCAACACAATTCGCAAACTCACCGCCCTTGTGGCCGCGCTCGCTCTGATTGCAGGCCCCTGCGCACCGCAGTCTCCTGCAAACGCACCGACCTCCGCGCAGGAAAAGCCCGCGAAAGCCAATCCGGCTCGCGCCAAAAAAGAAATGGAAGCCGGCAAGAAAGCCGAAAAATTGTTGGACTGGGAAACCGCTTACGCCGAATATTCCGAAGCCGTCACCGACGCGCCCGGAACTAAAGAATACGAACTTCTGCGCGATACCGCCCGCTTCCGCCTCGTTCAACAGCATATGGACGGCGCCGAACGCGAACTTCTCGCCGGAAATAATCCCGGCGCGCAAACGGAATTGCTCGCGGCGGTCACACTCGATCCTTCCTACAAAGCCGCGCGCGAGCGCCTTGCGCAAGTGATCGCGATGGATCCTCCCAAGCAACTCGCCGCCGCAAAACAGCGCGCGCTCGCACCGCCAGTTAAATTGAAAATCACTCCCGGCGTGCACACATTCGACGTTCGCGGCGATACGCAAAGTGTTTTCACGTCGGTCGCGCAACAATTCGGAATCATCGCTCAATTCGATTCCGATCTGCCACCGGGCCGCACCGTTCATTTCAAAGTTCCGGACGTGGATTTTGAGACGGCCATGAATGTTCTTGCCGCCGAAACGCACACGTTCTGGGCCGCCTATGACGAAACACGCGTCATCATCGCCGACGATTCGCCCGTAAAACGCAAACAGTTTGAGCCGCTCGTGGTGAAGACTTTCGTGCTTCCCGCCAGCGTGTCGGACGAGGACATGACCAACACTCTGCGCGTGATCCGCGAAATTGTCGGAATCACGCGTACATCTCTAAACGTTGCCTCGCGCGAGATCACCGTTCGCGACACTCCGAAAAATGTTGAAATCGCGGAAGAGCTAATTGATCAAATCGAGCAGGGCCGCGGCGAACTCGTGCTGGAAGTCGAGCTACTCGAGGTCGATAAAAACGCCTTGCGAGACTTGGGCATTCTTCCGTCAACCACGGCGCAAGTAGTTCCGCTCACCAAAACAGAAATCACCGAGATCGAAAATGCGACGTCCACGCAGGCGCTCACCGCTCTGATCCAAACTATTTTCGGCTCATCAGGTGGCGGCGCGCTTGGCGGACTGCTTCCCCCACTCGTCGCATTCGGCGGCGGAAGCACCATCTTTTTTTCCACGCTGGCCAACGCGCAGGCAAATTTTTCGCAAACCTACGGCAATGTTCATTCCGCGCAGCGCCTCTTGTTGCGCGCGCAGGACGGCAAGCCCGCCACATTTTTTCTCGGCGAACATTTTCCCATCACGCTTTCTTTGCTATCCGCCAATCTGGGCAACACCGTGCCCGGAGTCCCGACTCTGAATAATTTGCCGACGGGAAATGGCCCGAGCGCCGTAGTCAGTGCTTCGCTGCGTAGCAATGGGCTTGTCGACCTGATCGTGGCGAATACGACCGATGGCACAATTGACGTCTATCTTGGAAATGGAGATGGCACTTTCGTGCAGCAGCCGCCGATAAAAGTGGGAACAACTCCGGTCGCGCTGGTCGCGCAGGATTTCAACGGAGACGGTCACGTTGATGTAGCCGTCGTGAATCAGGGTGACAACACCGTCAGCGTTCTTTTCGGCGATGGAACCGGCGCTTTCCCCGGGTCCACAACTTTCCCAACCAACGAAATTCTTCAAACCGGTAAGACGCCTTCCGCAATCGTCGCTGCCGATCTTAATTCCGACGGCCACTTCGATCTCGCCGTCACAAATTTTGGCGATGATACCGTTTCCATTTATCTGAATGACGCCGCAGGCACCGGCACTTTCACTCCCGTCGCCACAACAGTTCCCACCGGCAAAGGCCCCATCGCGTTGGCCACCACGGATTTTAACGCCGACGGAATTCCCGATCTGGCCGTCGTCAATCAGACGGACAATACTGTTTCCGTTTTTCTTGGACAGAACGGCGGAACGGGACCAGGCAACGGTACGTTTTTAGAACAAGCCCCGTCACCCTACGCAACGGATCTGTCGCCGTTTGGAATCACCGTCTCTGCCATGAATGGCGACGGCGTTCAGGACATCGCCGTCACAAATCAAAATTCCGGAACCGTTTCCGTTTTCCTCGGAAATGGAACCGGCATCAACACCGGCCCCGGAACATTCCAACAAAAGCTAGACTCGCCAACCGGCAATGGCCCTACCGCCATCGTCAGCGGCGCATTTGCGCAAGGCACCCTCGATTTAATCGTCTCAAATTTTGCGGATAACACCATCAGCGTGTTGACCCCCAACACTTCCGCTACCACCGGCAATCTCGACGGCACTTTTTCCATTGCGTTCACCATCGCAACAGGCACTGGACCAATCGCCATGGCCACAGCGGATTTCAATGGCGATTCCGCGCCGGATCTTGCCGTAGCCGACCAATCCGGCGATGCCATCTCCATCATTTTGAATTCCGCGAATCTGAACACTAATAATGAAACCACGCAAACTCCGTATCCCGGTTCGCAATACGAGGACATCGGATTCAAAGTGAAAGCCACACCGCGCTTGCATGGCGGCAACGAAGTCACTCTGCAACTTTCGTTTGATATCAGCAGCCTCGCGGGAAGCAACATCAATGGAATTCCGATTATCACCCATCGCCAGGTGGATCAAACTGTTCGCGTCCGCGAAAATGAACCCACTTTGCTCGCGGGACTTCTGGAAACGCAAGAAATGCGCTCAATTACCGGATGGCCCGGTGCCAATCAAATTGGCGCCGCCGGATATCTCGATGCCAACCACACCACCAACACTACAGGTGATGAGTTTATAGTTGTAATCACTCCGCGTCTGGTTCATTCCATTCCGCATTCCGGCAAACCGATTTATGCTGGCACAGATCCCGCTCGTAGCGGCAGCGGCCCCGGCCAGCCTCAATAGTTCCGCCGCGGCTCCCAAAACGTGGAATCGCCAAAATCCCCTTGCAACCCCTCCGAGGCTCCGGCGCGTCTAAGCGGGCAGGGGGAAGTCTCCCCGGCAGGCGAGCAAATTCAGCGCATTCAGGGCCATCCGTAATTGGTATTTCTGGCGTCGGAAAGGTGGCATTTATGCTACAATGCGCGCTTTGCGTTCCAGGGAATGTTCCCACAAGGAGATTCAGAGTGAAGATTCGTGCAGTATTGCCATGGATGGCACTTGCAGCATTCAGTTTCGCTCCGGCAGCGATGGGTCAGACCGGTGCGCCGCCAACAAAATTCAAAGTAATGGATATGCGAACCGCAATTATCGCGACGGCCGAAGCCAAATCGGATGTGGCACAGTTGCAATCGCAGTTTGCGCCACAGCAGGCGCAGCTTGAGAGCCTGAACAAGCAAATTGACGAACTTGCCAGGAAACTTCAGGCTGGCGCGAATACGCTGAGCGATGAAGAAAAAGCCCGCTTGACGCGGCAAGGTCAGATGCTGCAAAGCCAGTACAAGCGCTCCAGCGATCAGCTTGAGGAACAATCCAACGCCGCCCAACAGGACATGGTTGACGGCATTGGCCGCAAAATGATGGATCTGGTTGAAACATACGCCAAGGAAAATAGCCTGGACGCCGTGTTAAATGCATCCAGCGATTCCATTGGCATCCTGTACAAAGCGCCGAACATGGACGTCACGCAGGAAATCGTCAAACTCTACGACCAGAAATATCCCGTGAAGGCGACCGCGTCCGCCCCGGCTCCTAGGAAAGAGCAAAACGGTGAAAGGCGAACTGACGGATGCTGGTACCTAGGACTTGGTTCAAGGGCGAATTGTGGTTAAGAACAAATGATATGGAACTTGTCACAGCGAACCTCGATCTGGGCATTTTGTACGTAAAGCCCTCTCTGGTGTGTAATTCTATTCTTGTCGTAACCTCTTGTCTTGCAGACAACTTAGTTAGCAAGAAGTCCGAAGTTGACAGTAAAGCAAAAGCCATACGTAGCTTTTGTCTTTTGTCTCTTGTATTTATTTTTGAAGTCAAACATGTGGCAACGAACAAGCAGCACTTATACAACAAGAAGATGTTACAACGTAAAATAATTCCAACTACACGACTAGTTCTCTTCAGATGCGGATAAGACGTGATAGAAGCAGAATTTTGGAATAGGACGATATGATCCTTTCTATCTATTAGGCGATTTTCTACGACCCTTCGTACCTTCATGAGGTTGATGTGTGGGTTTCTCATAACACGACGTCTCCCTCCTTCCCTCGTGCATTGTTCAAAATAGCCTCCTTTAGCAGCCCTGCCGCCCTTTTTGATTTTGTCGGCACAACAAGATCTCCGCTCCCAGCATTGTCAGTCTCCATCAAGACCTTCTTCCGTTCCTGCTCCTGTGCCTTCTCCATTGCCTTCTTCGCATCTCGGAATTCTTTCAATCTCGTCTTGCCCAGATCGCCATGCCGTCGATTATCCGTTGCCGATCGGAGGAGAGGTAGCTGGATGATGGCAGAGAATGTGTCGAAGACCTTTTGGATCGGTAGTTTATGGCGTTCGGCAACTGCGGCGAATGGGAAGTTCTCTTGGCAAGTCTCGACTATATCTACAATTCTAGATAGGGGTAAGCGGGTGCGTGAGAAATATTGGGAGCGACTTTGGACGACAGTACAGGTTTGGTGAGTATTTGCGCTTGCATTGATTTAACTGGGATTGGCCAGAGCTTGGATAGGGTGAAAAGCTCGTGTTCGCACGTTGGCGTGAGGATGGTGTCGTTTGGGAAGGTCCTGCGCCTTGAACTGGATGGAGCGATCTTTGATCGTGGACCATGGCACTAGGTGTCGATAATATTGCACCTGGGGCATATGAAATTACCTGTGTCTCTTTTGACTGAAGCTGTTGATTGTGCACGGTGTCGGCGATAGCGGGCCTGCAAGTGCTTTGAGGGACCAAGGTTTGATCTTGCAGCCGGGGATGACTTAGATGTCGATTTGGGAGAGTAGAGGATGGTACCGTTGTGTCACTCATATACTGAGGCGGGTGAGGAGATGCCAGAGGTGACGGCCAAGGAGGTATCTTGTATAGAGAAGGTTTTCGCAGGATGTCATTTGCATCTGACTGCAAAGGCAGAGATCCATTTTGCGCTGCAGCTAAGATATTAGAACCGAT
This sequence comes from Terriglobia bacterium, assembly GCA_963840515.1. Taxonomy (GTDB): domain Bacteria; phylum Acidobacteriota; class Terriglobia; order Acidiferrales; family UBA7541; genus DASTCZ01. The sequence continues at coordinate 1,193 of CAWIZI010000032.1, read as the reverse complement.
ACTCTGTCGATTTAAATCTATCGGGCGGATATTAATCTTCGCGGTCGTCTGTTGAGAAGATGTGGGTAGTGGCACAGCCCTTGAGGGTGCCATTGTTTGTAATAACGCTGGCTGAGACTGCCCGGGGTTATATTTGACTTGTCTAACAACCTGAACAGTCTTAGTTCGCGGCGAGACACTTAATTCCGGTACGAGCAATGCTGGAACTTGAACGGTTTGTTGCTGAAAGGAGTCATTATGAAATGATTGTTCGGGGGGCGGATTTTGCAGAGTCTGCTGTTGGAATTTTTCGATGCGACACCTCATTTGTGGTAACCATATCATCAGACTTGGCAGCCAGATTGTGAGGCGGCATAGAATTTGTAGGCAGATTTAAAGGGAAAGAGCCCCACGGTCGTGTTCGTATTTGGGCTCTTGCAGCTGACTTCTGGTAATTGGAATTCGCCAATGTGTTTGAAAGTCTTTCGTCGGTCCCGCTGGGAAACGGACCTGGAGCCCGAGATACGTCCCTGATTTGTGTTGAAAGGCCTCCATTCAGCGAGCTTTGTATGGAACTGGAACTGGGGTCTTCCGGCTCTCCGTCATACCTTTTTTTCTTTATTATCTCCTCCGCAAAAGGCATGCCGCATATGTCAAACTGGAAAGAACCATTTCCCTGAATTTCAGGCATTTGGATTTCCCACCAAGGAATGGCTTCTGTGAATAACAAAGATTGAACATCAGGCGGTATCATAGAGGTTGGATGGGAATTGGAAACGTGAAATGGTGGATTTGGTGCTACTGAAGGGAGAGAGCCGCTTTTTGCGGGAGTCTGTAACATCCTGCCAATGCCACACGACTCCAGCTGCTGAACTATTCCTGTACTTCCTCGTCGGACGGTCTGGGGCGGCATGGTACAAGCAGAAGTAGAAAGTGGACTTGCTGATTTTTTGGAATCTAGTAGTTTCCCTGCTGACTTACATGAGGAGCCAAATCTTTCAAGTCAGTTGGCATGGCATGAAGGCGTGAAAGATCTTCACACCTTTTTCGCTTCCTTCTCTTACGCCGAGGAACAGAGAAAACAAACTGGACTTCGTCATCTTGACTTTCCGCAGCAGACAAGACTATATTCTGGTGGCAATGACCACCGTCATTGTCGCAGCTCTGCAACGCAGCCCGTGCGGCCCTGCTTTCTGTATTGGAAGGTTGGTGCT
>CAWIZI010000031.1:0-22070 GCA_963840515.1 Terriglobia bacterium | reverse complement strand
CGATGGTACGACCTGACCGAGCCGATTCCCGACGGCCCCACAATTAAATTGATGCAGGATCTGGCGCGGCAACATCACATGGCGCTGGTCGTTCCGATTTACGAAGTCGAGCAGGAAGGCGTTTACTACAACACCGCCGCGGTGATTGATAACACCGGAAAATATCTCGGCAAATATCGCAAAAATCACATCCCTCACGTCGCTCCGGGATTTTGGGAGAAATTTTATTTCCGTCCGGGAAATCTCGGTTATCCGGTTTTCGATCTGGGCTTCGTGAAAATCGGCGTCTACATCTGCTACGACCGCCATTTTCCGGAAGGCGCTCGCGCGCTTGGGACTGAACGGCGCGGAAATTGTTTTCAATCCTTCGGCCACCGTCGCCGGGCTGAGCGAATATCTGTGGAAACTCGAGCAGCCCGCCCACGCCGTCGCCAACGGATATTTTATCGGCGCCATCAATCGCGTCGGCACGGAAGCGCCGTGGAACATCGGGCAATTTTACGGCACAAGCTATTTCTGCAATCCGCGCGGCAAAATTATTGCCGAAGCATCGCGCGAGAAAGACGAAGTGCTGATCGCCGATCTCGATCTGGACCAGATCAAGGAAGTCCGCCAGACCTGGCAATTTTTCCGCGATCGCCGCCCCGATTCTTACGGCGATCTGGTGAAGGCGTAATTTATGAGCGAGCACCGTAACGCCGCTGTCTGCCGAACAATTCGCGAAAGCGTTCGCGGATATTCATCCGGCCTTCGAGCCGCAAGCCGCCACCGTCGAAGCCATGCGTTGCTTATTTTGTTTTGACGCGCCATGCACTGTCGCCTGCCCCACTCACATAGACGTTCCACGCTTCATCAAGAAAATCTCCACACGCAATCTCCGCGGTTCCGCGATGACGATTCTCGAATCAAACATTCTCGGCCTGAGTTGTTCGCGCGTTTGTCCCGTCGACGTGCTTTGCGAAGGCGCGTGCGTGATGCACGGCTACAATAAACAGCCCATCGAAATTGGTCGCCTGCAACGCCACGCGATGGATTATTTTTATTTGCACTCGCCCGGTCTGCCCGTCGCAAGAACACAGGCGTCAGGAAACAGTAGCCTGCATCGGCGCTGGCCCGGCGTCTCTCGCCTGCGCGGCGGAACTTGCGCCGCCGTGGATTCGCCGTCACCATTATTGATAAAAATCCATTGGCCGGTGGGCTGAACACTTACGGCATTGCCGAATATAAACTGCGTCCGACGTGACAGTAAAAAAGAAGTCGATCTCGTTCGCAGCATGGGCGTCGAATTTCGCCTGGGCGTGGAAGCAGACATCGAATCTCTCGAACGCGAATTCGATGCGATTTTTCTTGGCGTCGGACTCGGCTCAACGCATCGTCTGAATATTCCCGGCGAAAACTCTGCCAGGCGTCGTGGACGCGCTGAAATTTATCGCCGCATACAAAACCGCTTCGATCCACGTCGGCCGCCGCGTAATTATTATCGGCGCCGGCAACACTGCGATTGACGCCGCAACTGCCGCGCATCGTTTGGGCGCAGAAGAAGTACATTTAATTTATCGACGTGGACGAAGATGAAATGCCGGCGTTCGATTACGAATACGAACTAGCGTTGCTCGATAGCGTGGAATTTCACTGGCACACGCAGCCTGTCCGCATTCACGGCGCAAAATCAGTTGAAAGCATCGAATGCATTCGCGTGGATAAAAATCTGGCGCCAATTCCAAATTCCAATTTCCAAATTCCCTGCGAAATGGTCATCCCGTCCATCGGCCAAACGCGCTTGGTTGATTTACTTTCGCGCTGCAACGGCGTTGAGCTAAAAAACGGCTGCGTCGTGGTGAATCCAGAAACCGGCGCAACAGCAAATCCGAAATATTTTGCCGGAGGCGATTGCGTAAATGGCGGACGCGAAGTTGTGGACGCCGTCGCTGCGGGCAAACGCGCCGCCGCGGGCATCGCGAAATCGCTGGAGGCCGATCATGGCTGACCTCACCACTCTTTTCGCTGGAAAAATTCGCTGTCCGAATCCGTTCTGGCTGGCCAGCGGGCCGCCTGCGAACTGCGGCGATCAAGTGATGCGCGCATTCGACGCCGGCTGGGGCGGCGCGGTTTGGAAAACTCTGGGCGAGCCGATCGTCAATGTTTCCTCGCGCTATTCTTCCGTTGATTGGAACGGCCAGCGCATGATGGGCCTGAACAACATTGAACTGATCACCGATCGTCCCCTGAACGTCAACCTCCGCGAAATTTCCGAAGTGAAAAAACGCTATCCGCATCACGCCGTGATCGCATCATTGATGGTGGATTCAAAGCGCGAGGCATGGCACCTGATCGTCCGACAAGCGGAAGACGCTGGCGCCGACGGACTGGAGTTGAATTTCGGATGTCCGCACGGCATGAGCGAGCGCGGCATGGGCAGCGCCGTCGGACAGGTTCCCGAATATTGCAAGATGATCACCGAGTGGGTGAAAGAAGTTGCGAAAACTCCGGTGCTCGTGAAGCTCACGCCGAATGTCACCGATCTTCGTCACGTTGCACGCGCCGCGAAAAAAGGCGGCGCTGACGGACTTTCCGCCATCAACACAATTAATTCCATCACCGGAATTGATCTGGATACTTTTGTTCCGCGCCCTGAAGTTGACGGCAAATCCGCGCACGGCGGATATTGCGGCCCGGCCGTGAAACCAATCGCCCTGCACATGGTTCAGCAAGTTGCCGCCGATCCCGAAGTTGCGCTGCCCGTTTCCGGAATCGGTGGAATTTCCGGATGGCGCGACGCAGCCGAATTTTTTCTGATGGGATGCCAGAGCGTGCAACTCTGCACCGCGCCGATGCACTACGGTTTCCGCATCGTGGAAGACATGATCGACGGCCTGAGCAATTGGATGGACGAAAAAGGTTTCGCGAAGATAGACGATTTCCGCGGACGCAGCCTGCCGAACGTCACCGAATGGAAGCACCTGAATTTAAATTACAAAATCATCGCAAAAATCCATCCCGATAAATGCATCGGCTGCGATCTGTGCTACATCGCCTGCTGGGACGGTGCGCACCAGTGCATTCACATCGAAGGATTTAAGAATCCCGAAGATCTCGTCGCCGCAAGCCGCAAGCGCATCACAGTTACCGACGTGGAAAAACATTCCGGCAACGGCGCGCACGCAACGCCGCCAATTCGCATTCCAAAAGTGGACGAGCACGAATGCGTCGGCTGCAATCTCTGCTGGCTTGTGTGCCCGGTAGAAAATTGCATCACCATGGAGCGTGTCGACAAGGGCATCGCTTCACAAAGTTGGGAACAACGCACAGGAGCGTCAAAGTGCTAATCCGCAACGGAACAGTAGTCACCGCCAATGAATCTCGCTCGGCAGACGTTCGCATCGAAGGCGAACTCATCAAAGAAGTTGGCGCGAATTTAGAAGCCGCGTCCGGCGAAAAAATAATTGACGCCAGCGGCATGCTGGTGATTCCCGGCGGCATTGACGTCCACACGCATCTTGACATGCCATTCGGCGGCACAACTTCCAGCGACGATTTTGAAACCGGAACGAAAGCGGCGGCTTTCGGCGGCACAACCACGCTGATCGATTTCGCGATTCAACCCAAAGGCACGAAGCATGCGCGACGCGCTCGATACCTGGTGGAAAAAAGCGGAGAACCGCGCGTCCATCGATTACGGACTGCATTTAATCGTCACCGATCTGGGCGAAGCCGGGCTCGAAGATATGGACGGCATCGTGAACGATGGCGTGGCCAGCTTCAAACTTTTCATGGCCTATCCAGATGTTCTGATGGTGGATGACGCCACAATTTTCAAAGCCCTTTCGCGCACCGCAAAAAATGGCGCGCTGATCTGCCTGCACGCGGAAAACGGCGGCATCATCGACGTAATCGTGCGCCGCGCCGTGGCAGAAGGAAAAACCGCGCCGATTTATCACGGGCTCACTCGTCCCGTGACCGCCGAAGCCGAAGCGGTTCATCGCGCGATTGCGATGTCAGAAATTTCCGGCGCGCCCGTCTACATCGTTCATCTTTCGTCGGAAGCGGCGCTGAATGAAGTTCGCGCTGCGCGCGATCGCGGCGTGCCGATATTCGCCGAAACTTGCCCGCAATATTTACTGCTCACCATCGACGAGTTGAAGCGTCCGAATTTTGAAGGCGCGAAATATGTTTTCACTCCTCCGCTGCGCGAGAAAGAAAATCTTCCGAAATTGTGGGATGGTTTGAAACACGATCACCTGCAAGTTGTTTCCACCGACCACTGCCCGTTCTGTTTCGAGGATCAGAAAATTCTCGGCAAGGATGATTTCACAAAAATTCCCAATGGCGGCCCTGGCGTGGAAAATCGGCTGCAGCTTCTTTTTCATCATGGCGTGAATGAAGGCAAGCTCAGCGTGAATCGTTTCGTCGAACTCGTCTCCACAACTCCGGCGAAACTTTTCGGACTTTATCCGCGCAAAGGAACGATCGCGCCCGGCAGCGACGCCGACATTGTCATTTGGGATCCAAACGCAGCGCACATCATTAGCGCGAAAACCCATCACATGCGCGTGGATTATTCAATGTTTGAAGGATTCCACGTGAGAGGTAACGCGCGCACAGTTCTCTCTCGTGGAGAAATAATTGTAGATGGCGGACAAATTCCTGGGCCGCACCGGACGCGGAAAATTCCTGAAGCGCGAAGCACGCGGCGGAGCCTGGCAGTAGTTTTTGTCTCGACGAAAATCACTTGCGGTATCAGCAATAAGTTCTATGAACGCAACTCAAGACCGCACTCTCTACAACGAAGATCTCGCTCCCGTTCCGCATCGAGCGCCGCACCTGGGGCGTTTACAATTACGCTTCGCTCTGGGTCGCCATGAGCGTATGCATTCCCACTTACATGCTCGCCTCGGGACTAATCGCCGGCGGCATGAATTGGTGGGAAGCTGTCGGCACAATTCTTCTGGGAAATTTAATTGTTCTCGTTCCGATGCTACTGAACGCGCACGCGGGAACAAAATACGGAATTCCATTTCCAGTGTTCGTTCGCGCATCGTTCGGTGTTCGCGGAGCAAATATTCCAGCCGTTCTTCGCGCGCTTGTCGCGTGTGGATGGTTTGGAATTCAAACCTGGATCGGCGGTCAGGCCATCTACGCGATGCTGGTAATCGTGTGGCCCGCCGCGCGTTATTCCTCGTCTGGACTTTGGATCTGCTTCTTCGCATTCTGGGCGCTGAATATGTTTGTGATTCTTCGCGGCATCGAAACCATAAAATATCTGGAAGGCATCGCCGCGCCATTTATGCTAGCCGTTGGGTTGCTGCTGCTCTGGTGGATCACAAAACTTGCCGGAGGACTGGGGCCTGTACTTAGCGCGCCGAGCAAATTCCAATCCAACGCGGAATTTTTCCGCTTCTTCATCCCGTCTCTAACTGGAATGGTCGGATTCTGGGCCACTGTCGCGCTAAATATTCCTGACTTCACGCGCTACGCCCGGTCGCAGCGCGCGCAAATGCTGGGTCAAGCGCTTGGACTTCCCGCCGCAATGACGCTTTATTCTTTCATCGGCGTGGCCGTCACGTCCGCGTCCGTCGTAATCTTCGGCGAAGCAATTTGGGATCCCGTGATTCTTCTGGGCCGTTTCAATCGACCTATCGTCGCATCCGTCGCGCTCGTCGCTCTGCTAATCGCCACGCTAAATACCAACGTCGCCGCAAATGTTGTTTCGCCATCAAACGATTTCTCAAATCTGAATCCGCGCCTGATTTCATTTCGCACCGGCGGCATCATCACAGGGATTGTTGGCGTGCTTTTGATGCCGTGGAAATTACTCGGCAGCTTCAGTGCGTATATTTTTGGATGGTTGATTGGATATTCTGGATTGCTCGGCCCCATCGCAGGAATCATGATCGCCGATTATTTTATTTTGCGCCGATGTCAGCTTGACATTGACGCGCTCTATCGCGCTGATGGTCCTTATTCTTATGGCCGCGGAATAAATTGGCGCGCGGTTTACGCTTTGGCGGCGGGAATTATCGTCGCGCTCACCGGACTTGTAGTCCATCCGCTGCGCCCGCTGTACGATTACGCCTGGTTCGTCGGGTTCTTCGTCGCAGGCGGCGTCTATTTAGCCTTCATGCGCCGGAGCGATTGACTCGTCCCACCATTTGAGACTGTTGGCGTACTGGTACCTATGAAATAAATATCTCTTGCACCAATAAAAAGCTTGACATCGATTCTGCATATGTATATTAGTAATCTACCTCCTGAAGGAACTCCTCAGGAATGATTTCGATGCCTGGCCTTGGCGTCCCTATCCACTAAATCCCTTCGGCTTCCGCGGCTGGCGCCCAACCCTCCGCGGAAGTGTCTATCTGTCCGGCCAGCTCTTTGCCTCCTGCGCTAACCTAAAAATTTGATCGTCGAGAGGGCACAAAAAATGAAATCCCTTCAGGGAGAGGTGTGTCTATCCCCGGTAAGACCCGCTCTATCGGCTCGTGATGGCGTCCGGCCGTTTTTTGATTCACAATTTGAGCGCCAGATTTCGGTTTCCACCTACGCGCGCATTGTGTGGAATCGGCGTTGGGCTGCAATTCCAGTGGCGATCGGCGTTTTCCTGGTAATTTTGTTTGCCACCGTGAAACAAAAACCGGTGTATCTGTCGACTGGTTCTCTTGAAGTTGACATGCCGAAGGACGCCGTGACGGGTGTCACAGGACTTTTTCAAAATCAAGTAGCCTCGGATAATTATCTTCAAACGCAGGCTGAAATTTTGCACAGCCGCGCGTTTGTCGGGCAGCTGACGCAAAAGTTGGCGCCGCTCAATATCGCTGACGCGCCGCACGGCGATTCCGGCCCGGCTTCCGTTGAAACAACCATCCGCGGCCTTTCCGTCGACATTTTAAAAGGCAGCCGCTTGATACAAGTGAGCGACGAATCCACGTCGCCTGAAACTTCCGCGCAAGTAGTGAACACATTGATGGCGCTCTACATTGAAAAAGCAGGACAACAACGAACAGAATCGGCGCAGAACGCCTCAAGCTGGCTGCTGAACCAAATGAATGAGACGCGAACGAAACTCGAGCAGGCCACGCGATCGCTGCAACAATACGAACTGGCGCACGAGCTTCTTTTTGTGGAATCGAAAGACGGTGTTCAGCAGAGCCTTGAAAGTGAGCGCCTAGAGCAACTCCAGTCGAATTTGAATCACGCGCAGGAAGTTCGCATGGAGAAAGACTCGTTGAACAAGCGCGCCCAGTCCGGCGACACCGCGGTTCTCCACGATCCGATGCTCGATGACTTGCAAATCAAAGAGACCGCGCTGGAACAGAAACTTTCGCAACTCGGAATGAAATTTGGGCCGAACTTTCCGGAAGTGAAACAAGCCGCCGCGCAGCTTCAGGATATTCGCGCGAGTGAAGTGGTCGAACACGCAAAGGCAGTTCAAACCTGCGCGATCGAATTTGAAGCCGCCGTGCGCCAGGAAAATCTGGTGCGCATTTCCGTGGATCGGCAGCAGAAACTTGTCGGTGGAGCCACGCAACAACTTCTGCAGGACGGCATTTTGAAGCGCGACGTCGAGCTGGATAAGCAACTCTACGAAGGTCTGCTGCGCCAAATGAATGAAGCTGGAATTTCGTCGAAGTTGGACGAGCCCAGTGTGCGCGTTGTGGAATCCGCGCAAATTCCCGAGACGAGTATTCGTCCGCGCGTTGCTTACAATTTAGTTCTTGGCGCGCTGGCAGGCCTCAGCCTGGGCATCGGCTTCGCATTTTTTCAGGAACACATTCAGGATACGTTCCAAACAGAAGACGATGTCGAAATGCATTTGCATCTTCCGCTATTGGCCGTCGTCCCCGCGGCGCCAATTCGCAATCTGACCGACGCGGCATGGAGTTTCAATGGCAGAAATGCCGCGCGGCTCGCGGATTCCGGCGATCATTCCACAGGCATCGATCCGGAGAATTGGTTCCGGCTTGATCGTGACGGCAACGATCATTTTGAGCTTTCGGAATCCATTCGCAATCTGCGAACTTCTCTTCTGTTCGCGCAGAATGGAGTATTCCCGCACACCATCCTCGTCAGCAGCGCTGTTCCGTCCGAGGGCAAAACTACAATTTCCGCGAATCTTTCCGTGGCTCTCGCGCAACTCGGGAAGCGAGTGCTTTCCATTGATGGCGATCTGCGCCGGCCCAGCGTTCACAGAATTTTTTCTCTCTCGAATAACACCGGCCTCTCTGAATATCTTCAGGGCCACGGAGATTGGCACAGCGTCATCCGTCCATCCGGTGTGCCCGGATTGCACGTGATTGTCAGCGGAAGCCGTCCGCCAAATCCCGCGGAACTTCTTTCGTCTCAACGGATGCAGGAACTTTTGCGCCACGCGATTACTCAATACGATGTGGTCGTGGTGGATTCGCCCACGCTTCTGCACATGGCCGATAGCCGTCTGCTGGCGTCGTATGTTGAAGCGGTGGTGCTGGTCGTAAAAAGCGGCGAAACTCCGAAGAAACTTGTGAAGGAAGCGTTCGCAAATTTGCGAAGTGTTTCCGCCAGAGTAGTTGGAGTTGTCTTAAACTGCGTGAATCTGCGCAACCAGGAATACTCGTCGTCGTATTCAAATTATTCAGACGCCGCCACCAACGAGCAGCGCCGCGGAAATTCAATGTAGAAATTCTTCATGCGAGCACTGCCCGAACGAGTCCAAGCTGCGTTCGTGAATGAATGCCCAACGCTCCTGCGGCTGCGTGTCGATTCCGCTATAATTTGATCGAGCGCTAGGAAGAAAAAGCTGGCGCCGGTCAAAGGAGCGAGACATGCGCGCTTTCGCCGTCCAGAGCTTCGGTGAGGCTCCGGCAATTCACGACCTTCCAATTCCCTCCGCAGACGGCGCGTTTCTTATCCGCGTGAAATATGCGGGCGTAAATCCAATTGACTACAAACTTCTTGCGCGCCTGACTGCTTCCTCGCCGTATCCATTTGTAATGGGCGCGGATTTCGCGGGTGTCATCGAAAAAGTTCCGGCGGGTGAAAGCGGTTTTCACGTCGGCGACCGAATCTTCGGAATGGCACGCACGCATGGCGCTTACGCCGAATACACGGCGGTCGCTCCGCGCCAGAAAACTGAACCGCTCGCGCGAATTCCCGAAGGTGTCACCGACGAGCAAGCGGCCGCGTTGCCCATCGCCGCAATCACCGCGCTCGGATCGCTCGAACTTCTCGGAGTTAGCGCGGGTCAGCGCGTTGTGGTGATGGGTGCGGCCGGCGCAGTCGGCGGATACGCCGTGCAAATGGCGCATTCGCGTGGCGCGCATGTGATCGGCACAGTTCGCGGCGACGCCGACGAAGCTCGCCGCCTCGGCGCTGAAGAGGTCTACGATACGAAAGTTGGTGACGCAATTGCCGCGATACATGCGGCTCATCCGGACGGAATTGATGCGGTACTGGATCTCGTCAGTAATGCGGACGCAATTAAGCGCGACGCGGAAATTTTGAAGCCCGGCGGCAAACTCGTTTCGACAATCCATTCAGCGGACGAAGCGTGGTTCGCCGAGCGTCACATCACCGCGCACAATATTTTGGGAAGCGACAATCCATTTTCATCGCCGCAAGGGCTTAACGAAGTTGCGCGCATGCTTGCCAGAGGCACAATTACTGCGCGCATTCGCTCGACAGTCAATCTGGAAGGCACGGCGCAGATTCTCGAAAAACTTCGCAGCGGCGGGCTGAGCGGTAAGGCAGTGATTCGTTTGTAGTAGCCGCGCTTCGGATCCGACCGAGAAAATCGTTAGTAGACAGTTCGTCGCTGGACGGTGTCCTTACTCGCCAAAGAAAATCTTTCCTCAGCCGCAACTGTTCCGATTAATCTTCCCGACACATACTCGCCCATCGCGGGCCCGTGCTTAAATCCGTGACCCGACCCGCCGCCCACCAGCCAAACATTTTCATGTTGCGGATGCCGGTCCATTAAAAAATCTCCATTGGAAGTATTTTCATACTGACAAACCCGCGCCTCAACTAGCGGCGCCGACGCCAGCGCGGGAAATCTTTCCGCAAGATATGCGCGCATCGCCGAAATTCCTTCGGCCGTCGGCACGCGCGAACCCGTATCCGGATCAAACGCCGGCCCGTGCGAATCCAGCGCAATCTTGAATCCGCGGCTTTCCAGATCCGGCACGCCGTAAGTTAGGTCGGCCTGAAATAACCATCCTGGCATGGCCGGCGGAGCGAAACGTCTGTCACCGGCAGGTACTCCGAAAAAATAAACTTCCTGACGCGTAACAAAAATCCGTTCGCGCAGCAAATCTGGAAACACTTTCCCAAGCCACGGCCCGCAAGCGAAAATAAATTCCGCTGCATGAATTTCCCGGCCGCCGGAAGTCCGTACGCTGGCAATTCTTCCTTCACCCGCCGGCGCGGAAACAAATTCCTGAAAATATTCGACGCCCTCTGCGATCGCCGCCTCCACAACTGCCGCCACCGCGCGCCGAGCCAACAAAACTCCACTCTCCGGCTCAAAGATCCCCCAACTCGCTTCGCCAAATCCAATCTGCGGAAATCGCGCTTCGAGTTCACCGCGATTCAAAATTTCATGCCGCACGCCAACTCGCTTCAATGTTGCCCGTGACGCCTCCGCCTGTGGATCTTTCGCGTTCGCAATCCACAAAATTCCCGTCTGATGAAATAAAGGCTTGCCCGTCCGCGCAAAAAATTCCTTCCATGCCGAAAGCGAACGCATCGACCATCGCGTATAAAGTTCATCCGCGCCATACGCCATGCGAATCAGCCGTGATTCGCCGCCAGAACTTGCCCGCGCGTTTCCCGGCCCATAAGCATCCACCAACGCCACGCGCTTTCCCGCTCGCCGCAAACACAGCGCCGTCCACGCGCCAAATACTCCCGCTCCAATCACCGCAACATCGTATGTTTTATTCGACACGTAGGGGTGGGTCTGCGACCCGCCCTCCTCCAATCAAATTCTCGCGAGCAAATTCCAATCTCAAATACTATCGCGATGCGTAGCAAATCGCTTCCATCGCCAATACCCTTGCGCAATTTCCGCGTTGGCAGTCTAATGGACGCCGCCCCGCTGCGCCACGTTTTCCATTACAACCTGTGGAAACCGCGCCGCCGGCAGGCTCGTCACTTTGCTCAGGTATCCGCCCGTAAAAAAATATCTCAACGGGTCAGAGCGCGACATTCTCGTAAGAAACTTTGTAAAAATTGCGGAGGTGAAAGGTGTATAAGCTTTTTCGATTGAAGAATTCATTTCGTTTTGCGGCAATCGCTCTCGCGGCTCTCGTCGTCATGCCGCTGGCCGCGCAAATGCAACAAAACGATGCAGTAGATCTGAACGCGATGTACAAGATTAAGCAGGAAGCGCTCGGAAATTCCTCGCAAGTTATGCGCACGCTCAGTTTTCTGAGCGACGTTTATGGCGGCCGCCTGACCGGTTCCACCAATGTGCAAAAAGCCGGTGACTGGACGATCGCGCAACTAAAAGACTGGGGCATTGATAATCCCCATCTGGAATATTGGGACTTCGGACGCGGCTGGGTGAATGAGCGTTTTTACGTGAACGTCACTTCTCCCGTCACATATCCTCTCATCGCATATCCGCTCGCGTGGACGCCCGGAACAAAAGGCCCCGTCACCGCGGAAGTTGTTGTGATTCCTCCCGTCACCAGCGACGCCGATCTCGACAAACTCAAGGGCACGCTCAAAGGAAAAGTTGTGATGCTTGACGTCCCACGCGAAATTCAAATGAGCACGGAGCCGCTCGCGCATCGCTACACCGAAGCCGAACTCGCTGAGCTTTCTCAGCAAACAATTCCGGGCGCTGGGCGAGGCGGCGCACCTCCTGCGTTCAATCAGCTCTCGCCACAAATGCAAGCCGCAGCCAACCAGCTGCAGCAGCAACTTCGCGCCAAATTAAATATGATGATGCTCGACGAAGGCGTCGTCGCGGTTTTCCAATCCAGTCGTGGTGACGGCGGAACAGTTTTCGTTCAGTCCGCGGCAGCCGTAACCGCTCCCCAACCTCCCGTAGCGGGTGGAGGTCGTGGCGGACGCGGTCCGGCAGTTTATGCGCGCACTGAACCACTGCCTCGAGCGCTCAATCAAATCGCTCTCGCGGCGGAACATTACAATCGCATCTACCGCACCATTCATGATGACGGAGTGCCTGTGACCGTCGAGCTGAATATTCAAAATAAATTTCTCGACAACGAAGGCAAATCCTTCGACATCATCGGCGAAATTCCCGGTTCCGATCCAGCGCTGAAGGATCAGATCGTGATGATTGGCGGTCACTTCGATTCATGGCATGCCGGAACTGGCGCAACCGATAACGGCGTCGGCTCAGCCGTGATGCTCGAAGTCATGCGCGTCCTGAAAGCTTCCGGACTAAGCATGAAGCGCACCGTTCGCGTCGGCCTGTGGACCGGAGAAGAAGAAGGTCTTCTCGGTTCGCGCGCTTACGTCACAAATCATTTCGGCGCAATGAATCCCGAAACACGCACTCTGGATCTGAAGCAACCGGAGCAAAGCAAGTTTGACGTTTATTTCAACATCGACAACGGAAGTGGAAAACTTCGCGGCATTTACACGCAGGGCAATGACGCCGCCACTCCAATTTTCCGCACCTGGATGCGCCCGTTTGAAGCCATGGGCATGACCACAATTTCTCCGAACAATACCGGTGGAACCGATCACCAATCATTTGACGCCGTCGGATTGCCCGGCTTCCAGTTCATTCAGGATCCGCTTGAATACGACACGCGAACGCATCACAGCAACATGGACTTGTGGGATCGCGTGCAGCAGGCCGACCTGAAACAAATGGTCGCGATTGTTTCCACGTTCGTCTACCAAGCGGCCAATCGCGAACAAATGTTTCCACGTAAACCACTTCCAACTCCCGGCGCTGGAGGACGAGGCGGACGCCGCGGCGGAAATTAAGATCATCTGCTTTTGAAAATAAAAACGGGATGCGCCGCAAAGCGCATCCCGCTTTTATTTTGTAAACGAATTATTTGCAAGATCAGCTTTACCGTTTCTTATTCGCCAATTCCTTCGCCCAATGCGACAAATGATTCATCGACGCTCCATGCGTCCGTTCCAAATGCAGCGGCGTAATTGAAATTTCCTTCGCGAAAACCGCGGCGTAATCCGTATCTTCGCCGATTCCATCCGTAATCTGCTGTTCGTGTAGCCAGTAATAAGTTCGCCCGCGCGGATCGGTGCATTCCTGTAGCACGTTGCGCGTTACTTTTTCTGACTGTCGTGTAAATCGCACGCCGCCGCCGTTCCATTCGTTCGGCACATTCACATTCAGAAAAACTCCATCGGTCATGCCATCGCGCAAAACCACTTCCGTCAAATCCCGCGCAAATTCCGCCGCATGGTCAAATCGAAAATCCTTCCCACGATGCACAACCGAAATCGCAATCGCGGCAATCCTGTTAATCGCCGCTTCCGCCGCCGCTCCGACGGTTCCCGAATAGAAAATATTCTCGCCCATATTTCCGCCGCGATTAATTCCGGAAATCACCAGATCCGGTTTTTCCGGCAATAATTTATTCAGCGCCACAATCATCGCGTCCGCCGGAGTTCCATCCACCGACCATTCGCGCTCCGCAATTTTTTCGCAAAATATCGGTTGCCGCAAAGTCAGCGCCTGCGCAGACGCGCTTCGCTCACTGCTCGGCGCTACGACACTCACGGCGTAAACGGGACGTAGCGCCGCAACCAGCGCGCGCAATCCTTCTGCGTGAATTCCATCATCATTTGAGATAAGAATGTGCGGCGTTTTCAATTGTGAAATTTTCCTTTTTAACTTTGGGAAATCACAGCGGCTTCGCGATGGAAGTGGTCGGGACGACAGGATTTGAACCTGCGACCTCACGCACCCCAAGCGTGCGCGCTACCAGGCTGCGCTACGTCCCGACCGTTTGCTGCTACTTCCTGCGACACTCCGGCGCAAAAATCGCCGCAAATCGCAGAACTTCAGGGTATCACTCGGTTTCGAGCAGCGTCAAGAACGCCCGCAATGCGTCGCGTAAATCCAGCAACACTTTCCGGCTGATTGTCGGCAGCGGATCGCCCGCGGAAGCATGCGCCGGCAATCCGGCGCCCGCAAATTCACCAACAATTTCGCCGTTGATGCTGGCTTCAACCGCACCGTTGCCGTTCGTTCCACCAACGTGGCCTTCGTGTTCCTTCAAATGCCGCCGCGCGCCCGCAATCGTAAATCCTTCGTCGTACAGAAGACGCCGAATTTCCAGCACGGTCTGCACATCTTCGCGGCGATACAGCCGATGTCCCTTCGGACTTTTCACTGGCTCCAACATCGGGAATTCAGTTTCCCAGTAGCGCAACACAAATGCTTTCGTGGCCGTCAGACGGCTCACTTCGCCGATGCGGAAAAAATCTTTCTGTGGCAAAAATTCGGAGGTGTGTCCGTTTTCAGATTCAGACATGTCTGCCTCGATAGGCTGGGCCGTAAAATCCTATCCTAATCTGTTTTCAATCTCTGTCAATCGCAGTTAGCGGCGCGCTCCGCGCAGAATTTTCTTCCGCCGGTTTTCCATTCCGTACCAAATTCCAAACCAGCTTGCCACGTTCGCGCCTATCGCCAGCAAAATCCCGGGCGCAAGCAGCGCATAAGAACTGCTCTTCAAAATATTAAACGCCGCGAACATTCCAATCGCCAACAGAATTCCCGGCAGCAGCAAAATCACTCCAATAATTTCGCGGACAGAGCCAGAATGCGACCTTCCGCTCGCCGCCAAATACAATCCAACACCCTGCACCACGCAAAACAAAATCCAGAGAACTGGTTTCTTCGTCCACATAGCGAAATCTATTTCTTCCGCCGCCGCGCTTTCACCGATGTATGCAGCCTCTCGCGATGTCCGCGCTCTTTCACGCGCTGCAGGAAACGCACGGGCGCGCCCGTAAAATCAAAATGCTCGCGCAAGCGATTCTCCAGAAAGCGCTCGTAACTAAAATGCAGCCGCGCGGGCTGATTCGTAAACAGAACAAACGTCGGCGGCGCAGCCGAAGCCTGCGTCATGTAATAAATTTTCACTTTACGCGTAGCCGGCGAAGTTCCGCGCTCCAAATCCACGCCCTTCAACCAGCGATTAATTTCGCCAGTCGAAATGCGCCTGCGACGCGCCTGTGAAACGTGATCGATCAGCGGATAAAGTTTGCCCACATTTTCGCCCGTCAACGCCGAAACAAAAACAATCGGCGCGTAAGAAAGAAATTTTAGTTTCCCGCGCACCAAAGTTTCGTACTCCTCCATCAATGACTTCGGATCCGTCAGCATCCGCAAACTTCGGCTGCGCGATTGTTGTTCGTCACGCCTGCCGCTTGCCGTCCGAAACGGTTTGCTCTTTTCTTTCCGCGCAACCTCTTTCCGCTCTACGCGGTCCGGACTTCCCTTCCTGTGCTCGTCATCCAGCGCCTTTCGCGCCGCTTCCAGCGCCAAATCAAATTTGTTCATCACAATAATTACCGAACATCCCGACTGCCCCGCGTAATCCGCAATCGTCGCATCGCCCGACGCCACTCCTTGCGACGCATCAATAATCAGCAACGCAACATCGGTGCGCTCCAAACTTTTTCGCGCCATCACCACGCTCAATTTTTCCGAAAGCTCGTTCGTTTTTCCTTTGCGGCGAATTCCTGCCGTGTCCACAAATTTGTAGAGTTTCCCGTCGTGTTCCACCAACGAGTCCACCGAATCACGCGTCGTTCCCGCCACTGGAGAAACAATCGAACGCTGCTGCCCGGCCAGCTGATTCAGCAGCGCGGATTTTCCAACGTTCGGTCGTCCAATAATCGCCACTTGCGGGGGACGCTTCGCTTCAATTGCGCGCCGCGCTTCATTTCCTTCGTCCGTATTTTCCCCTTCCACGCCTTCAACCGCATCGGGAACAGAGGCCTTCTCGGAAATGTACTCCAGCAATCCGTCCAATCCGTATCCATGTTCCGCGGAAACTGGAAACACCGGCAGCCCCAGAGAATGCAGCGGCCCAGTCAACGATTCCTGTTGCTGCGAATCCACTTTATTCGCAGCGACAATCACCGGTTTCCCGGTACGCCGCAGCAACCGCGCAAGTTCTTCATCCAGCGGCATCAATCCCGCGCGCGCATCCACAATCAGCACGATCATCGACGCGGTTTCAATCGCAACTTTCGCCTGCCGCAAAATTTCGCGCGGAATCAACGCCTTGTCGTCGGGCACAATTCCGCCGGTGTCCACAACTTCAAATCGTCGGCCCATCCAGTGCGCCATTCCGTAAATTCGGTCGCGCGTAATTCCCGGCTCGTCGGTCACAATCGATCGCCGCGTCCCCGTCAACCGATTAAATAACGTGGACTTGCCCACATTCGGCCGCCCGGCAATCACCACCGACGGCAACGCCGGCGCAGTTTTCACTTCATCCATAAAATTCCTTTTCGCGATGATTCCAATGCCCGATGAAATCCCGTCAAATTGAGGCTGATACACTTTAGCCCAGTTCGCGTGTAGCGTCATGTTTTCGTGGCGGACACATTCACCGGGACAGCCGCTCTCCGTCAACTGCGCGCCTTTCAATTTCCACGCATTTTCGTAGTAGCCTATATCGCCCTATGACTCCGCCGCCCGTCGAGAAAATCCGCGAACTCTGCAGCCAGAGCCGGTGGGATGCGGCTGTTTCTCTGCTGCGCGAAATGAACATTAAATCTGTCGCTGAATTTATGGCGCCGCTTCCTTTTGAAGAGGAGCGGAATTTATTTGCCGCCATGCCTGTGCCGTTTGCGGCTTCGTTAATCAGCCACCTTCCATATTTTCACGCTTACGTTCTGCTGCACTCGCGCCCGTTGCAGGAAATGCGCCAGATCATTGACGCGATGGATCCTTCCGATTGGGATTTTTTCCTCGACGCACTTCCGGAAGAGGCCTGGCAGCAACTGATGAACGAGATGGACGAGGCAAATGCGGCCACCGGAGCAACCTCTGCGCTTGGATTCAAAGAATCCGAAGCGGCGACGCAGCCCGCTGCCTCCAAGCGAATTATTGAAGCGCGGCAAATCGAAAAAAGTTATCAACAGCCGGAAGGCCACCAAATTCAGGTGATAGCGCCGGTGGATCTTTCGATCGAAGCGGACGCCATCGTTGCGCTGCTAGGCCCCTCCGGCTCCGGCAAATCAACGATGCTAAGAATGCTTTCCGGATTGGTGGCGCCAACCAGCGGAGAAGTTTTGTGGCACGAAATCCCGATCACGAAATGCCGGCCGAATGTTGCCATTGTGTTTCAAAGCTTCGCCTTATTTCCGTGGCTCACCGTGCTGGAAAATGTGGAGACGCCCCTGATTGCGCAAGGCATGTCGAAAGATGAGCGGCGCGCCCGGGCGTTGCATGCGCTCGATTCCGTCGGATTGAAAAATTTTGAGACAGCATATCCAAAAGAATTATCGGGCGGCATGAAACAGCGTGTGGGATTCGCGCGAGCGCTGGCCGTCGAACCGGAAATTCTTTTCATGGATGAACCATTCTCGGCTCTCGATGTGCTGACGGCGGAAAATCTGCGCGGCGAGTTGATGGAACTGTGGCTCGCCAGAAAAATTCCCACGCGCGCGATTTTTATTGTGACTCACAACATTGAAGAAGCCGTGCTGCTCGCCGACCGCATTATCGTGCTGGGCAGCAGCCCTGCAAAAATTCGCGCGGACTTCCGCATTCCCTTGAGCCAGCCGCGAGATCGCAAATCCCCGGCCTTTGTGCTTTACGTGGATTACATCTACAAAGTGATGACGCAACCGCAATTGGATCTCGCGCCGCCCGTGGCGAAAAGCGGCTCTGGGAAAGCGCGTCCGCCGAAACTTCCTCACGCGCGGCCCGGTGGAGTTGCGGGCTTGCTGGAATTGCTGAGCGATCGAAATGGCGAAGAGGACATGTATCACATTTCCGAGGAACTTCTGTTGGAAGTGGACGACCTGCTGCCAATTATTGATGCATCGGTGCTTTTGGGATTTGTAACGGCGAAAGAAGGAGACGTCGTAATGACCTCAGGAGGAAAACGATTCGCCGAAGCGGATATCCCCACGCGCAAAATATTATTTCGCGACGCGGTTTTGGCGCGCGCCGATCTGCTTCAGCAAATGAGAACAACTTTGATGAGCAAGGCGGATCATTCCATGCCGCTGGATTTCTTCCATGACATTCTTGATGAATATTTTTCCGAAGAAGAAACAAAACAACAGATTGAAACGGCCTTAAATTGGGGCCGCTACGCGGAAATTTTTGAATACGATTCAGAAAATGACCGGCTCAAACTTTACGAGCCTGTCGCTGCGGAAAAATCCAATTGAGAAACAATCCTGAATGAATCCGACGGAACAACAACCATCCGCCGTACTCGCGCGAGCAAGGTTTCCGATTGCTCTTCCCTCGTTGGTCAGGGATTTGCCGATTCTTCTCGCCGCGTTTGCGCTGTTTTACGCGCTCCTTACAGTCACTCACTACTGGGTCGCCCCGGTCAGCGAACACATGGAAATTCATCTCTCCACCGGCGCGCTGCCAAAATACGCGATGTTTTCACTGCTGCGTATCGTCATCGCATATTTGATCAGTCTGCTTTTCACACTCGTTTACGGATACGTCGCCGCATACAACGCGAAGGCCGAGCGATTCTTGATTCCGCTTCTCGATACATTGCAATCCATTCCGGTTCTCAGTTTTCTTCCCGGCGTAATGCTCGCGATGGTGGCGCTTTTCCCCACGAGAAATTTCGGCATCGAACTTGGATCAATTCTGTTGATTTTTACTGGAATGGTTTGGAACATGACGTTTAGTTTTTATTCCTCACTGAAAGCCATTCCCCGCGAGATGCGCGAAGTTGCTGAAATTTATCGTTGGAGCTGGTGGCAACGATTCGTGCAAATGGAACTGCCATTTTCTGTAATCGGGCTCGTTTGGAATTCGATGATGTCGGTCGCCGGTGGATGGTTTTTCTTGATGGTTTGCGAAATGTTCATTCTCGGAGATCGAGATCTGCGTCTCCCCGGCCTTGGCTCCTATCTTCAAACTGCGGCGAATGCGAACAACACGCGCGCAAGTATTTGGGGAGTCGTGACCATGGTCGGAGTGATCGTGCTCATGGATCAATTAATTTGGAGGCCCATTATTGCGTGGGCTGAAAAATTTAAGTTTGAGCAGGTTGAGGCGATCGAAGCGCCACAATCGCCGGTGCTGGATTTTCTACGCCGCTCAAAAGTTCTGCCGCTCGTGGCCCATGCGCTGGTCCAACCGATGCAAGAACGCTTGAACAAATATTTTGCAGCGCGCGCGGATTCACGAAACAAAACCGTCCGCGAAACTAACGCCCGAAATTGGATTCAGCGGGTTGCGTTGGTTCTCGTAGTGCTTGGTATCGGATATGCGCTCGTCAAAATGATTTACTTGCTCGGAACAGTCACGACGCCGGAGATTCGCACTATTTTTCTTGGAGCAGGCGCGACGTTTCTCAGAGTTGAAGCGGTGCTGTTGCTCGCGGCGCTTTGGACAATTCCTGCTGGAGTCATCATCGGATTAAATCCGCGTCTTTCCGCAGTGATGCAGCCGCTCGCGCAAATTGCGGCGTCCGTTCCGGCGACCGCGCTTTTTCCGATCATTCTTTTGTTTCTGATTCGCGCCGGCGGCCTGGGAATTTGCTCGATGGTTTTGCTTTTGCTCGGCACGCAGTGGTACATACTTTTCAACGTGATTGCTGGAGCGTCTGCAATTCCTTCAGACTTGAAAGAAGTTTGCGCCGTCTTCCAGTTCGGAAAAATCGAGAAGTGGCGCGAACTTCTGCTGCCGGCAATTTTTCCTTATTTGATCACCGGTTTCGTTACGGCTTCGGGCGGCGCGTGGAATGCAAGTATTGTGGCTGAATATTTTCACTTTCACGGTCACACTTATTCGATCACTGGCCTGGGCGCGGTGATTAGCGCTGCGTCCGACCACGGAAATTCGCGCGTGCTGATTGCGGCCACACTTGTAATGGCAGCAATGGTCGTCACAATTAATCGGCTGGTGTGGCGGAAGCTCTATGTTCTTTCGGCGAACAAATATAAGCTCGAAGCGTAGTCATTGTTATGAACATCATCCGATTCGGAATTTGTATGCTCGTCGCTTTCGCCGTGCTCGCGTTCGGCGCGGTCGAGCCGTGGTCTCAGTCCGTTCTGCAAATTGGCGCCACACTTCTCTTCGCGTTCTGGGGATTTCTATTCGCCACGGGACGCGCCGAGGAAATTCGATGGGCTCCAGTTTTCTGGCCGTTGCTCGGATTGGAATTGCTCGCACTGCTGCAATTCCTCATTCCGCTTTCCGTCTATCCATTTCTCACGAAGCTCGAACTGCTCCGCTTTTCCAGCTATTTGATTCTGCTCTTCTTACTGGCGCAAGCTTTTCGCACCACTCGACAGTTGCGCGTATTCATCTGGTTTCTGGTGTTGTTCGGATTCGGCGTCGCTCTTTTCGGCGTGCTCCAGGATTTGACGCATAACGGCAAAATCTATTGGGTGAAAGAATTGCGTTACGGCGGAACCGCATTCGGTCCTTACGTAAATCGAAACCATTTCGCCGGATTGATGGAGCTTTTAATTCCCATCGGACTCGCGATGCTCGCGGTTCCCGGAGTTCGACGCCAACAAATGCCGCTGATGGCGCTGCTCGCGGCGATTCCTATCGGCGCAATTTTAATGTCCGGATCGCGCGGCGGCATTGTGGGATTCGGTTGCGAAGTAGCGCTGCTAATTTTGCTGCTGTGGATTCGCGGCGGTCAAAGAAAACAACTCGTAGCTTTTCTTGCGGTGCTTTTACTCGCGGGCGGACTTGTCGCCTGGCTCGGAATGGGCGATGTGATTCAGCGTTTCTCGGCGATACACAACCCGGAAATTTCCGAAAGCGGGCGCGTCTCAATGTCTCGCGCCGCCTATCATATTTTTCGCGATCATCCCTGGACTGGCATCGGCATCGGCGCGATCGCGTCCGTTTATCCCGCGTATGAAACTGATTACGACGCAACCATTGTCGACCACGTACACGACGATCATTTTGAGCTGCTGGCGGAAACAGGAACTGTCGGCGCAATTTGCTGGCTGACTTTTATTGGTGTGCTGATCGTGTATGGATTGAAAAATTTATGGGCGCAACGCGATGCTACTGTGCGCGCGCTTCAAATCGGCGCGCTTGTAGGATGCGTCGGACTTTTAGTTCACAGCTTCGCGGATTTTAATTTGCACATTCCGGCAAATGCATTGCTGTTTTATTTATTGGCCGGAATAGCTTCGAGCAGACCAATCTCGGAGCTTGCCGATGAAAACATGAGACGCCGGCGAATGGTATCAGAAGATGAATGAAGCGGCAGGCGCGGAGCGCCTGGTCAAAAATCGGCGTTATCCGATTTTGGACGCGCTGAGATTTATCCTCGCATTTTGGGTAACGATGGGCCACGTTGTCGTTTTTCCTCTATTTGCGTGGGCTGATACAACAACGAAGATCGGGCGATTTCTAGTTCACGCATGGTCGTCGCTATTTTTCGGGACTCCCGCGGTGATTGGATTTTTCATCATCTCGGGCTTCTGCATTCATCTGCCATTTAAGAATAACGAAAAACTTTACGTCGGACGTTATTACGCTCGCCGCTACACACGCATCCTGATTCCAGTTTTTGCGGCGCTAATTGTTTGGCGCTTGGCCGGATCGAAGCAGGGGCTTTTTGGCCAGCATTCAATTCTTTGGGAATCACCGCTGTGGAGCTTGATGTGTGAAGAAATTTATTACGCGCTTTATCCGCTGATCCGAGTGATTCGCTGGCGTCACGGATGGGCTCCGATTTTTTATTTAACGTTTCCTCTCAGCGTTGGAATTTCTCTTCTCCACTTTCGCGCCGTGGACTGGCAGGGCTATGGCCCATTCGGCACCGCATTCATTCTGCTTCCGGTGTGGTTGCTGGGTTGCGTGCTTGCAGAACAAAGTGACGGTCTGGTGGCACGAAATTCCAATTGGGAAATTTGGGGATGGCGTTTGATGATTTGGGCGGCGAGCT
>CAWIZI010000030.1:0-15201 GCA_963840515.1 Terriglobia bacterium | reverse complement strand
AATGGGGCGCAGCCTGGATCATTTTCGGTCGTTTCGAATCCTGAGTTCTTGAGAGAGGGGAATGGCGGCGGTAAGCGATTTTCTGTATCCCGATCGCATCGTGGTAGGGGCAGATGACGAATTCAGCGCCGCTGTTCTGGAAAAAATCTACGAGCCACTCACAACGGGGAACTACTATTCCCAAAAAGAGATTATACCGGCGCCTCAGAACGCATCACCGAAGGCGCGACTGATCGTCACCAACGCGAAGAGCGCGGAGCTTATTAAACACGCGTCAAACGCGTTTTTGGCGATGAAGATTTCCTTCGTAAATGCTCTAGCAAACGTCGCAGAGTCCGTAGGTGCCGATATTACAGAGGTGTGCGCGGGCGTGGGTTCAGATTCACGCATTGGCCCCCGATTTCTGAACGCGGGTATCGGCTACGGAGGCTCGTGCTTTCCGAAAGATGTGCAAGCATTCCAAGCGGTTGCCAACAATTGCGGTTGTGATTTCGGAATATTGACCGAGGTGATGCGAGTAATACGGAGCAACGTCGGATGCTCTTCCTTAAGAGGTTAGAAACGTGCAATGGACACTGCGCGGAAGAAGCTGGCCATTTTGGGGTGCGGCATTTAAAGCAACACGGACGACGTAAAGGAATCGCCTGCGATCGAAACTATGACGCGTTACGAAGAGAGGGCGTCCAGGTTCGTGCGTACGACCCTGCTGCCATTGCAAAGTCCAAGGAATTGCTCGGCGAAAAAGGGATCGAGTACGCCAAAGATGCCTATGATGCGATCGCTGGATCTGATGCGCTTTTGATTCTTACTGAGTGGAAAGAATTTTCTTCGCTTGACTGAACCGCGTGCGCTCGTTACTGAAATATCCAATCGTAATCGACGGAAGGAACTTGTACGAACCGCGTGAGATGGCCGAAGCTCGGGCTGATTTATCACAGCGTGGGCCGCGCGGTGGGGGTCCCGAAAGAAATTCCCACGGCAACGGGTGAAATGGACTCGCGCATTGCTCCTCAAGCCACGGATTGCGCAGGCGCAGCCCATGCCGCCTCGGCGGCGTAATTCAAGCACGGCCAACAAGACATAACTCAATCCACGCAATGAAAGTCCTAATAGTTCACAACAGTTACCAGCAGGCAGGCGGAGAAGACGTCGTCGCCGCCCATGAAGCCCGGCTGCTCGGAAGTCAGGGCCACACGGTTATCTCGTACGACCGCAGCAACCACGAACTGAAGAAACTTTCGGCATCCAAGCGATTGCTACTCCTGAAAGACATAATTTACTCCGAGGATAGCAAACGAGAAATTCAAATCATTCTTCGCCGAGACAAACCTGATGTTGTCCATGTCCACAACACATTCATGATGATTTCGCCTTCCGTATATGAAGCTTGCCAAGAGGCCGGAATTCCCGTATTGCAGACACTTCACAACTACCGGCTCCTCTGTCCGGGGTGGACGCTTTCGCGGGACGGAAGAGTTTGTGAGGATTGCATTGACGGCGGGTTGTGGCACGGAGTGTGGCACGGCGGCTTACCGCAACTCCCGGGTGATGTCGGC
Organism: Terriglobia bacterium; assembly: GCA_963840515.1. Lineage (GTDB taxonomy): Bacteria > Acidobacteriota > Terriglobia > Acidiferrales > UBA7541 > DASTCZ01. The sequence goes on along the minus strand of CAWIZI010000030.1, from coordinate 13,645 downwards.
AGCGGTGGCGGCAAGAATGTCGCAGTTTCACCGAATGTCTGGCACTTGGGAAAACTCCGTGGACGGATATGTTGCGTTGAGCGAATTTGCCAAACGAAAGTTCATCGCTGGCGGGCTGCCACTGAACAAAATTCATGTGAAGCCCAACTTTGTCGAGGCCGATCCTGGAGAAAAGACAGAAGCTGGAAGGTTCGCGCTGTTCGTGGGTCGGCTCTCGCCGGAAAAAGGAATACAGACACTCATCTCAGCCTGGGCGAACATGAAAAAAGGCTATCCGCTTGTTGTTGTCGGCGATGGCCCCCTGCGTGAATCCCTCGAAACAGAAGTCAGATCGCAAAAGAATTCATCAGTCACTTTTATGGGTTGGCTGCCGCGAACGGAAACACTGGCGATGATGAAACAGGCGGCGTTCCTGCTGACGCCGAGCCTCTGGTACGAAGGCCCGTTGACGATTGCGGAAGCTTTTGCCTGCGGCACGCCTGTTCTTTGCTCAAGGCTTGGGGTTATGCAGGAGATTGTGGAGGACCAGCGGACCGGCCTTCATTTTAATCCCGGAGACATCGAAGATCTGACCACCAAAGTCAATTGGATATTGGATCGCCCTGAAAAACTGGCGGAAATGGGGAAGGCAGCGCGTAGGGAATACGAAAGCCGATATACCGCCGAAAAGAACTACCACCTGCTTATGAGTATCTATGAACAAACAATTAGCGATTACACGAGAAACGGACGGACATGCTCAGCTCCGCCTGCTTCTTTGCTGCAACACACCTGAGCAACTATTTGACAAGAGTTGCAGATCCAGAGCCGCATGCATTCGGCCCTTCAAGATTAACCAAGCAAACCAAATCATTTCTCAAGGGAGATCACTTCAATGAGCGTTGCAATAATCACAGGGTCCGCGGGTCTCGTCGGTTCAGAGGCAGTTGCCTATTTTGCGGCGCGCGGCCTGGACGTAGTGGGAATCGACAATGATATGCGCGCCGAATTTTTCGGGAAGGAGGCCTCCACGAGATGGGTCCGCGACCGTCTTCGGGCTGATGTCATGCACTATCGTCATCACGAGGCCGACATTCGCGACACACAGGCCATTGAAGGCATTTTTGCGCGCTACGGAAATGACATTTCCCTCGTCATTCATGCTGCCGCCCAGCCCTCGCATGATTCGGCGGCAAGCAATCCCACGATGGACTTCACTGTCAATGCGAACGGGACATCCGTAATGCTCGAAGCGACGCGGCGTTTTGCGCCGGAGGCAGTTTTTGTTTTCATGTCAACGAACAAGGTCTACGGCGACCGTCCGAACGAGCTTCCGCTTCTCGAGATGGAGACGCGCTGGGAACCAGAGGCAAGTCACTCGTATGCGGCGCTGGGTGTTCCAGAAACAATGTCAATCGACGGAACGATGCACAGCTTGTTCGGAGTATCGAAGGTTGCAGCCGACGTTCTTGTCCAGGAGTATGGCCGTTACTTCGGCATGAAAACGGTGTGTTTCCGCGGCGGCTGTTTGACGGGACCGAATCACTCTGGCACGCAGCTCCACGGTTTTCTTGCGTACCTTATGAAATGTGCCGTCACCGAAACGCCTTACACCATCTTTGGTTACAAGAAAAAGCAGGTGCGCGACAACATTCACAGCAGCGACTTGATTCGCGCATTCGACGAGTTTTACAAGCAACCGCGTTCAGGCGAGGTGTACAACATGGGCGGCGGGCGCCAGAGCAATTGCTCCATGCTCGAGGCAATTTCTTTGTGCGAAGAGATCACGGGCAAGACCTTTCTCTCGAAGTACGTGGACGAGAACCGTCGCGGAGACCACATCTGGTGGATCAGCGATGTTTCAAAGTTCCAAAAACATTATCCGGACTGGCGGCTCGAATACGACGTCCCGCAGATTCTGCGCGAAATCTATGAACTGAACATTGATCGATGGAGAGGCGAATGCTCAACAGCGGCAAAAGAAATATCCTTGGCGTCCTGATAAACGCAGTGGATTACGAAAGTGCGGTTGACACCATCATCCGCGCTGCAAAGGAAAAGCGCGCCGGGCCGTTTCTGCGCTCGCGGTACACGGACTCATGATTGGCGCAATGGATAGAGAACAGCGGTTTCGCCTCAATCAGTTCGAGCTTTTAGTCCCGGATGGCCAGCCCGTGCGATGGGTGCTTAATGCGCTATATGGAGCAGGCCTCCCGGATCGCGTCTACGGACCAAATCTTACACTTAAGGTTTGTGCTCGCGCGGCTGAGGAGCGGCTTTCCGTTTACTTCTACGGCGCTACACCCGAGATTTTGACGGCATTGCGTCCCGCGCTAGAAAAGAGATTTCCTGGTCTGATTGTGGCGGGCGCGGAGCCTTCTAAATTCCGCTGTCTGTCGCCGACGGAAAAGGTGGAACTCGCGGACCGAATTCGGAGTTCGGGAGCAGCACTGCTGTTTGTTGGACTAGGGTGTCCACGGCAGGAAATCTTCGCGTATGAGTTTCGTGAACATCTCGCGCTACCGATCCTCGCTGTTGGCGCAGCGTTTCCATTTCTTGCCGGAATACTTCCGCAAGCTCCCGTTTGGATGCAGAACGCCGGTCTCGAATGGCTTTATCGGTTGCTAAGTGAACCGCGGCGATTGTGGAGGCGGTATCTGTTTTTGAATCCAGCGTATGTCCTCCTTGTAATTGCGCAGGCATTGCGCCTCTCGCGATTTCCAACCGAAGGGCAGGCGCCAAGTCGCGAATTTCTCTACGGTTAAGAATTGACGAGGCAGGCTCGCTCGACGTCCTCTTAAAAATCATGTACATAGTTTCAATTTCATTCCAATTCCATTCGAATGCCTAACACGCCTTTAAAGACAGCGCTCGCTCGAAATACTGCCTGGATGATTGGGGGCCAAGGGCTACGCCTGGTTATTCAGGCCGTTTATTTTATTGAGATCGCGCGATCACTCCGGGCGTGCGCAATTACGGCGCCTTCATTGGTGTCGTTGCCCTCGTCGGTATCGTTTACCCGTTCGCATCACTGGGCAGCGGCAATCTGCTTATAAAGAATGTATCTCGAGAGAAAAGTCTGTTCTCTGCATACTGGGGCAGGGCACTTGTCTTCACGGCAATAGGCGGCACACCACTCCTGATTGCTGTGTCTCTCGTGGCGCGTTTTATGCTGCCTCCAGAAATTCCAAGACTCCTGATTGTCCTAGTGGCAGCGGCGGACATCTATGGATTGAACATCATTACTGTCTCCGCCCAGGCATTTCAGGCTTTCGAACGCCTTGGCTGGACGGCGGCGATCAACGCAATGATGACCGGCGGTCGCCTCGTCGGCGCGCTTATTTTAATCGCGGTTCAACCGCATCCTTCCGCACTCCAATGGAGTTACCTTTACTTTGGAGCAACGGCTGCCGTTGCACTCGTCACATCGATTCTTGTATGCGTGAAGCTCGGACTGCCAAAACTATCCTGGCCGCAAGCGCGCGGAGAGGGTGCGTGAAGGCTTCTATTTTGCGGCCAGCCAAACCGCTCAGACTGTTTACAACGACATCGACAAAACAATGCTTGCGCGTCTCAGTACGCTGGAAGCCACCGGCATTTACGGCGCGGCCTACCGGATCATCGATGTCAGTTTCGTCCCCGTCTCTGCGTTGCTTTGGTCCTCATATCCAAGTTTCTTTCGCGAAGGAGCCAGGGGAATTGCATCGAGCCTCGCGTACGCCCGACCGCTTTTGTTGCGCGCACTTGCCTACGCGGCAGTAGTTTGCGGCGGCTTGCTTCTGGGAGCTGGAATCGTTCCGCACATTCTGGGTGAACAATATCGGTCGACTGCGGAGGCCCTGCGCTGGCTCTCAGTGCTCCCCTTACTCAAAGTTGTGCATTATTTTCTCTCAGACACTCTTACAGGAGCAGGACATCAATCGGTTCGCACATCGCTTCAGACCAGTGTTGCCGTGTTTAACGTCCTTCTGAATTTGTGGATCATTCCTGCATATTCCTGGCGAGGCGCGGCTTGGTCGAGTATCGCGTCCGATGCGGCGCTCGTTCTTGGCGTCAGCGTCGCCGTTTGGGTTTTGAACCGGCGATTCCAGTTAGCTGCCGGCAAGTACGATTACCGCGGCGCAATGCGGGTGGGTTACGAGCGGACGCAATGCAACCTAATTTGCCCGTGATCTTCGCGAATGGTTGGTTTAACGATTTGTCAGGTTGCCCCATTCCTGCCAGAGATTGCCAATGAACTCGCGCAGCGCAATCGAAAAATCGGTCTTTGCAATCATGGCTCTCATTCTATCGGGTGCGGTGTGGAGAGTGATCTCGGGCGGAAACGATGGGGGCATTGATGGTGATCAGCGTACCCAAGTGCTTCTAGCCGTAATGTATGCGGTCGTTATCGTTCTGGCAGTCATCCAGTTCCGCAAAACAATCCAAAGTTTTTCTCGCAATCCATCTTTGTTAGGTTTGCTCTTGCTTGCGTGTGCCTCGCCCTTATGGGCGGAGGCTTCTGATCTGGTTTCGCGGCGTGCGCTCGCACTGGTTGGAACAACCTTGTTCGGCGTTGCCCTTGCGACGCGGTTCTCGTTAGAAGAACAACTCAAAATATTGCGCTGGGCACTCCGGATTGCGGCGCTAGCAACCGTGATGCTGGGAATCGGTTCGCCCAGTCGCGCGCTATCTGCCGTTGGTGGTGGCGGAGGAATCCGCGGTGTGTTTCCCCACAAGAATATTCTAGGCGGAGCCATGGCTCTTGCCTTTCTAGTGGAATGGTATTTGAGAGAGCAAGGAATACGCGAAAAGATTGTGCGCATAGCATCTCTCACAGCCTACGCTGTCTTGCTTGTGGCTTCTGATTCGCTGACGTCGATCGTTACTCTCGTCGCAGCATTGGCTGCTACGTGGGCGTTTCGCGTGCTTTACGCCCGTCTCCAGATCCCGCTTGCCGCTCTTGCTATTTTTGTGCTCGCAGTCGTGGGATCCGTCTCTCTTGTCGGCATCGAAGCAGGAGATGTAATGGGCTTGATGGGGCGGTCGTCTGACATGACGGGACGAACGGAGTTATGGAGCGCCGTAGGCCAAACGATTTTGCAGCGCCCATTGCTCGGGTTCGGGTTTTCGGGCTTTTGGAAGGGAGCTTCGTCGAGCTCAACGCTGATCGAAAACCAAATTCGATGGACTCCGACCTATTCTCACAACGGTTACCTGGAAATCGCGCTGAGCCTAGGGATTCTAGGGCTGCTGTTCGTGGCATGGATGCTTGCAAGCGGCCTGAAGCGCGCTTGGCGTCAGGCAAAAGAAGGTGAGTCTTATTTAGACTCATGGCCCCTCGCACTCTTTCTCTTCGTAGCCATTCACAATGTGGCCGAATGCACCATTGCCTGGCAAAACTGTCTGGAATGGGGCGTCTGCGTGGCCACCATAATCGGCTCCGACCCGAGAGTGCGCATGGCTTTTGAGGAACGGGAAGTGGCTGAAGGTTTTGTTCACGAAGCTGAACCGGAGTGCGCGTGAAAAGCGTGGAGTTCTTATCCTCGTTATCGGATTTGAAAGCAAAAGTCGGAAAATCTGACGTGCGTGTAGCCATCTGCATCGGTACATTCCGACGACGTGAACTCTTGCGAGAAGCGTTAGCCGGCCTTGCCCGATTGACGTTTCGTAAGGTAGCTACTCCCGAAATCGAAATCATCGTTGTGGACAACGATTCGTCGGGAAGCGCAAAAGAAATTTGCCGGACGGCGACACTTCCGTATCTGATCCGGTACATTGCTGAATCCAAGCGCGGGATTGTACATGTTCGAAATCGGGCCTTGGCGGAAGCTGGCGCTGCGAATTTTATCGTGTTTCTCGATGATGATGAAGTTCCCAGCGAGGCATGGTTGGACGAGTTGCTTGCCACGCAGGCGAGATTCGGCGCGGATGTTGTTTCCGGGCCCGTGCTTCCGAGTTATGCGCCCGGCATAGCGGAGTGGGTCAAGCGAGGAGGTTTTTTTGTCCGGCCGAATCGTGAAACGGGAAGCCCTCTGGAATTCTGTTCGACAAACAATGTATTGATGCGTAACGAAGTACTTGGCCGCGTTCCCCGATTCGACGATCGATTCCAACTTACTGGTGGCGAAGACACACAGTTCTTTCTGCGTGTGCAGCGCGTTGGTTGCAAGATTATTTGGTCACAAGAAGCAATCGTGCATGAGTCTGTGCCGAAGGAGCGAGCGACTTTCGGATGGATTTTGCGTCGAGGATACCAGAGCGGAAATAGCTGGGCGTTGTCCGAGATGTCGCTTGACGCAGCGTTGCGAATTCGTGCGTTACGCTTTGTCAAAGGCTGTACGCATTTGTTGGTTGGGTTGACGAGCGCTTTAGTGTGCTTGTGTTTCGGAAAAGCTGCATTCACGAGAGCTCTGCGCAAAGCATGCCTGGGAGCGGGCATGCTCACTGGTTTAGTCGGCAGCAAATTCCTGGCTTATCAGTCTGCCGCTGGTATTCGAATTGATGAGGCCCCAGAATTTATCGAACCGACTTCCGCATGACGTTCATCCGGCCCCGCACTAAGTTCAATCAGACTCTTATGCTCACACTCCTACGATTATCCCGCGCTTCCTCACTTCTTTTTGGTTTGTGCGTGACGTGGTCGTTATACGTGGATCCAACATCGATCTCTGCTTCTTCGTCAACGCCAGTTCCGCCAAGCTATTTTGGCCTGCACATCCACCACATTGGCGCTGCAACACCTTGGCCCGATGTTCATTTCGCAGAGTGGCGTTTATGGGATGCCTACGTCGCGTGGCCCAACCTTGAACCGCACCAAGGCCAGTGGAAGTTCGAGATTTTGGATCGCTATGTCACAACTGCGGAACAGCACGGCGTAAACATCCTCCTTCCGCTGGGGCTTTCGCCGACTTGGGCGTCCGCGCGTCCGAATGAGCCATCGACATATCATCCTGGAAACGCAGCTGAGCCCAGAAACATCGAGGATTGGCACGACTATGTAAGGACGGTGGCAACGCGGTACAAGGGACGCATTCACAACTATGAAATTTGGAACGAGCCGAATCTGAAAGGGTTCTGGACCGGAGACGTCAAAGAAATGGTGCTTCTCACGCGCGATGCCGCGAAAATCATTCGAGAGATTGATCCTCGCGCGATTGTTGTTTCACCCTCGGCAACGGCCGCAGCCGGAGAAAAGTGGCTTTCTGAATTTCTAGTCGGGGGCGGCGGACAATATGTGGATGTCATCGGCTACCACTTCTATGTCATGCCCCAGCCGCCGGAAGACATTCTGCTTTTGATACGCAAAGTCAAACAAACCATGCAGGAGAATGGCGTCGGCGAGAAACCTCTCTGGAATACCGAGATAGGTTGGGCCTTTCCTAAACCATTTCCCTCCGAAGAACTCGGCGCCGCCTATCTGGCTCGGACATATCTGCTGGATTGGTCAGCTGGTGTGCAAAGGCTCTATTGGTATTCGTGGGACAACCACACTTGGGTCACTATCCAAACGACCGAGAAGGACAATAAAACATTGACTCCTGCCGGCCACGCGTATGAAGCCATTTATACGTGGATGATTGGCGCCCGCCTTGAAGAGTGCGCTCAAGGAGGGAATCAAACGTGGACTTGCAAGCTGAATCGGAACGACTCATCCGAGTGGATCGTCTGGAATCCTGGCCGTTCTGAAACATTCATTCCGCCCGAGCAATGGCATGCCAAGTTCGTCGTTTCCTTGCAAGGTGTTTCACAAGCGCTCACAAAGTCAGGCTTCGAAGCTGGACCCAGTCCGGCGCTTGTTACTTCTGCCGCGCAATAGGTTTGCGAAGCACGCCTCGGCAATGCTGCTTAGCTGAAACCGTCTTTTGCTGACGAGTCTTAAAAATCCAGGGATAAACATGGAACGTACCTCTCAGCGTCAAAAACTCGCCCTTCTGATCAACATAATTTCACCCGCGAGAATTGCATTGTATTCCGGGCTCGCTTCGCGTTTCGAATTGCTGTTGCTCCATGGCGGCAATGAATCGAATCGGGACACGTGGCAGGGAATGGAGCAGTTGTTACCGAACGCGAAGGTTATCAGAGCCTGGGGCTGGCAAATTCGCCTGAAGAGAAAAGTAAATGGAACTGCATTCGACAGTCGATACCTCCATTTCACTCCTGGTTATATTTGGCATCTGTTGAGATTTCGCCCCGATGTAATGGTCGCCAACGAAATGGGTTTGCGAACCCTCATTGCTCTGGCCTACGGAACGATTGCACGTAAACCTGTTTGGGTGTGGTGGGGCGGCACACTCCACACAGAACGTGGCGTCGGGCGTGTTAAACGTCTGGTACGGCGGATCATCTCGCGGTGGGCGAAACATTGGATAAGTTATGGCAATTCGTCGACGGAATATCTGTTGAGTCTTGGAATAAGTCGCGACAACGTGCTCGAAATTCAGAACGCAGTCGACGAGCGTCGATTCGCGCCTACTTCTGAAGCCGTTGCGCAAGCTCATACGCGGCCCGTTCTGTTGCACGTGGGGCAGTTTACCGCTCGGAAAGGCATCGAACTTTTGTTGCGCGCGGCCGCTGTGCAACAGAAGGAAGGCCGTTCTTTCTCGCTCATGTTGGTCGGAGGCGGGCCGGATAAAAGTGCAACTGAACAACTTGCGAAAGAACTGGGTCTGAAGAATGTCTACTTCTTGCCTCCGCAAGCTCCGGAGCAGATGCCCGCAGTCTATAAGATGGCCGACGTTTTGATATTCCCAACCCTGGAAGATGTTTGGGGGCTTGTGGCAAACGAGGCCATGCTTTCCGGCCTCCCCGTTCTATGTTCGAAATATGCAGGCTGCGCGGAGGAACTCTTCGACCCGGAAAATATTTTCGACCCCGAAGATCCAAAAGAGTTCTTCCAAAAACTCAGTAATGCAATTGAGGGCGCACTCCCGGTGCCCGTTCTCTCGCGGTTGCGTTCAACACCGCGCCTTGTCGCTGACCTCGCTCAAAGACTTAACCATTCCGCGGGCAGCCCAACTGAGACCGCCGCAGATGCCGGCGAACAATTGAGTGTTTAACTCCTGTGAATTTGGCTTGGAGCAGTGAGACAGAGAAATGACCGCTAATACAACCGACAAACCGGCCGTAAAATATCGTCCCGATATCGATGGCCTGCGAGCGATTGCGGTTCTTTTGGTGCTCGCGTATCACGTCGGTATCTACAGACTGCGCGGAGGGTTTGTCGGCGTCGATGTCTTCTTCGTGATTTCGGGATACCTCATCAGCTCTATTATTCTGTCGGACCTCGACTCCTCCCGCTTCTCGATAGTTTCTTTTTATGAAAGACGCGTTCGGCGCATTTTCCCCGCTCTCTTCGTGATGTTGTTCGTCACCGCGGTGCTCGCTTACAAGTTCTTCCTGCCGTCGGAGTTTGTAGATTTCGGCAAATCCCTCCTCGCATCGACATTCTCCTTTTCAAATCTATACTTTCTTCATCAGTCCGGTTATTTCGATGCCCCCGCGGCGATGAAGCCGCTCCTGCACACTTGGTCTCTTGCCGTCGAGGAACAGTTCTACGTATTTCTTCCGCTTTTCCTGCTAGGCACTCGCAAGTTTTTCCCCAGTAAGCAACGGCTCATCATTATTTTTGTTGCGATCCTTTCCTTTTCTGTAAGCGCCGTCGGTGCGTTTCGCAACCACGACGCCACTTTTTATCTTGCGCACACAAGAGCATGGGAATTGCTGCTCGGGACGCTGTTGGCAATGGACTGTTTTCCGGCTATCACTGGCACGCTTTGGAGAAATGTCGTCTCGTTGTGCGGAGCCACGTTCATCCTTTTGGCAGGTCTCTTGTTTAACTCGGCGACGCCTTTTCCAGGTGCTGCGGCACTCTTACCTTGCGTCGGCGCCGCACTAATTATCGCTGCTGGAAAGTCGGGAAAGACGGTTGTCGGGCAAGTCCTATCGTCTCGCCCAGTCGTTTTTGTAGGGATGATTTCGTATTCCCTTTACCTTTGGCATTGGCCATTGATCGTGTTCCAGGGGGCAGACGGGCTTCTGATACAGGGACTATCTCCAAAGCTGACGAAACTCGTGGTCATAGCCGCTTCGTTTGTCTTGGGCACCCTCTCCTGGAGATTTGTTGAGCAACCGTTTCGCGCGCGCCGTTTCGGCATCTCGCGCGCAAACATCTTCCGGCTTGCTTCAGCCGCCGCCATCGTGCTTTTAATTGTGGGGATTGGCATTTTGGCTACGAATGGATTTCCTTCCCGCTATCCAGAGGATGCTGTCAAGGTCGCTTCCTTTCTGGAAAATACCGACGCTAAGACGGATGTTCAATATCGCGTAGGCGCTTGTTTTCTCACGTCGAAAGACACCTTTAAAGATTTCAAACCATCCGTTTGTCTTCAGGAAAGCAGCCGAATGCGCAACGACCTTTTGATTGGCGACAGCCATGCTGCGCAGCTCTGGTTCGGTCTTTCTTCGGTATTTACAGATGTCAATCTCATGCAGGCGACCGCCTCCGGGTGTAAACCCACGCTGGATCAAAGCCGCAGTGTCGAGCCCAAGTGCAGTCAGCTGATGGAATACATCTTCTCGGACTATCTGAAAACACATCACGTCGATACGCTAATCATCGCAGCTCGTTGGGATAGCGGCGATCTCACGCCCCTGCAGCACACGCTCGCTTGGGCGCACAGTCAAGGAATGGAGGTCGTATTATTTGGCCCGATTGTTCAGTACGACTCCGCATTGCCGCGATTGCTGGCAATGTCGATAAGGTCGAACGACGCGACAATTCCTGCGCTTCACCGGGTTGCATTCTATGAACGCCTCGACGCCGATATGTCTAAGCTCGCGCAAACAGATCCCGGAGTCCGATATATTTCCTACTTCAAGATGCTTTGCCGCCAGAGTGATTGCCTCGAATACGCCGGTGCAGGTGTCCCGCTCCAATCTGACTACGGACATCTGACGAGTGTCGGCTCGGTCCTGGTCGCGACGAAGATTCGCGACACAGGTGGTCTCAACTAGACAAAGCCCAGGTTCTGTCCTCGCCGCGCAGTTCTCTCTCCCCGTGAATTCCACTCATCTCTCTTTCTGCTTCCTTTAAGTCTAACCTCACCAGTACATCTGGTTTGGCTCTCGCCGCGCAATCTATCTCCCCCCTATCTGACTCAGAAATCAAATGAGAGTTTCAGGCATTCAGTTCGAGTTATCTTTGAGCGAAAAGCAGACTTTCCGATTTGTCGGAAATGTTAGTAATTAGAGGTGATGGATGGAATTGTTGGAGTCGAGTGTCATGCGCCCAATAGAGGCGGGCTGCCCAAGTTCCACAGTCCCCTGAACGGAAACAATCACGGGCTGGCGGACCAACAATATAGGATCTGAATAGAAATCCTGAACCCGTTCGCGGTTCAACAATAAAGGGTGCCAACCCGCCTCCCGCGTGGGACCAACTGTAGGACCATTAAGTGTTTCTGACCGCTCTAAATGCTACTTAGTGCTCTTGAAAGTGCCTCGTAAGTTGTTGACGCTCCGTTCCTTGCAGACTTGCCAAGGTTCAGGTGTCGGTTCATTCCGATAGGCCGCTCCATACTCTTCTTGGTTTGCCCACTCTCTTTCCTCCTACTTACAGAAGATTGTCCTTCCGCGTCCTTCTTCTATCGGGCACTCCGTATCCCCGCTACGCCTTTTGTAGCGCGCTTGCCGAGGCTCCTGTTTTGCTTTCGCTTCCAATGCCACCCAAGGCACATCGCGTAGCCATTTCGCCGTCACTCGTATCGAATGTAATTTATCCTTCTTCTTCGCCCTTAAATTTCTTATATTGTCCGCCATGTTCGAACAAGTCTTCAAAAACATCGACGACGTTCTCCGCAAGGAAGCCGGCTGCACCACCGAGCTGGACTACACCGAGCAAACCTCCTGGCTCCTCTTCCTCAAATATCTCGAAGCGCTCGAGCAGGAGCGCGCCATGGAAGCCGAACTCCAGCGCAAAAAGTACACTTTCCTCCTCGACAAGCCCTATCGCTGGGAAACCTGGGCCGCGCCCAAGGCTCCCGGCAGCTCCAACGGCCACGGCAAGGTCGACCACAACAAAGCTCTCTCCGGTGACGATCTCCGCGACTTCGTCAACCTCAAGCTCTTTCCCTACCTCACCGGCTTCAAGCAGCGCGCCTCTGGCCCCAACACGATCGAATATAAGATCGGCGAAATCTTCGGCGAAATCAAAAACAGAATCCAAAGCGGCTACAACCTCCGCGAAATCATCGACCAAATCGACGAGCTTCGTTTCCGCTCCCAAACTGAAAAGCACGAGCTCTCCCACCTCTACGAAGCCAAAATCAAAAACATGGGCAACGCCGGTCGCAACGGCGGCGAATACTACACGCCGAGGCCCCTCATTCGCGCCATCATCCAGGTCGTAAAGCCCCGCATCGGCGAGCGTATCTATGACGGCGCTTGCGGCTCCGCCGGCTTCCTCTGCGAATCCTTCGAATACCTAAAAGCCCCCGGGAACGCCAATCTCCCGATTGGCGCCACAAAGCCCAAATCAAACAACGCCAATCAAGAGATTGGCGCTCCCAGGCTCTCCACCAAGGACGTGAAAACCCTCCAGGAACGCACCTTCTTCGGCAAAGAAAAGAAGTCCCTCGCCTACGTCATCGCCATCATGAACATGATCCTCCACGGCATCGAAGCGCCCAACGTCCTCCACACCAACACCCTCACCGAAAACATCAACGACATCCAGGACAAAGACCGCTTCGAAGTCGTCCTCGCCAATCCGCCCTTCGGCGGCAGCGAACGCAAGGAAATTCAGCAGAACTTCAACATCAAAACCGGCGAAACCGCCTTCCTCTTCCTCCAGCATTTCATCAAAATTCTCAAAGCCGGCGGGCGCGGCGGCATCGTTATCAAAAACACTTTCCTCTCCAACACCGACAATGCTTCCGTCAGCCTCCGCAAGCTGCTCCTCGAAAGCTGCAATCTCCACACCATCCTCGATTGTCCCGGCGGCACGTTTCAAGGCGCAGGCGTTAAGACCGTTGTCCTCTTCTTCGAAAAAGGCGCGCCCACTCGCAAAATCTGGTATTACCAGCTCGATCCCGGCCGCAACCTCGGCAAAACCAATCCTCTCAACGACGACGACCTCGCCGAGTTCGTCAAGCTGCAAAAAACCTTCGCCAACTCCCCCAAATCCTGGTCCATCGACGCCAAATCCATCGACCAAACCACCTTCGATCTCTCCGTTAAGAACCCCAACGGCGCCGAAGCCGTAGCCCACCGCACCCCGCAAGCAATCCTGGACGAAATCGCCACCCTCGACGCCGAAAGCGCGAAGGTGCTGCAAACGATCAAGGCCCTGCTATGAAGAGCGAGCTGAAAGCAAGGGCACTCGGTGAGATATGCGGGATTTCGTCCGCACTTGTCGACCCACGGCGGGACGACTATCAAGACCTCCTTCACGTCGGCGGGGCGAATATCGAGCCGAGCACGGGACGACTATTAAATCTCCAGAGCGCCAGGGACGAAGCGCTCGTCTCGGGAAAGTTTCTTTTCGACGAAAGGATGGTCCTTTACAGCAAGATTCGCCCTTACCTGATGAAGGTTGCACGGCCAAATTTCAAGGGTCTTTGTAGCGCAGATATTTATCCGCTGTTGCCAATAGACGGTCAGATCGATCGTGGCTTCCTCTACTACA
>CAWIZI010000029.1:0-129893 GCA_963840515.1 Terriglobia bacterium | reverse complement strand
AACCTCGCGCTTCAAAACCGCGGGCTTGTTCACGGACGCACGCTTCCACGCCGCCTAGCTGTTCGGGTGGCTCGGAGCACAAAATGAAAATTTCTTTCTTCATGGTGATCGATCGAACGAATCGACGGTAAATCGACTAGCTCAGTATGAATACCGATGACCTCGACGGATCAAAGGATTCTCAAAATATCGCCACGAGACTTCGGCGATAAGCACGGTTACCACGAATGAAACAATGGATAAACAGATCGCGCGCCGCCGTCGAAACGGGGTTCGGAGTGCAACAGCGATCTATAAAGCACCCAGGCTACAGCCTGATGAATAATGTAAACGCAGTAGGAGACCTTACCGAGTTCTCGAAGCGGCGACCAGCGGAGTATTTTTCCCAGCAAGCCGTCCTTGTCCGTCAACGTGATCATCAGAAGAAAGACAAAGAAAAATCCAATCACTGTGCGGGCTATGGTGGCGGTCACGAAGGAATCCGGCTTCATGATCCAATAGAACATTGCCAGAAGCGCCACGGCGCAACTGAAAAGTCCGGCATAAGAAACGTCCAGTCTCTGCCTGGCAGACGGAGGCGCGATTGCGGATTCGCCCAGAGCGTTGCAACGATCATGCCAAGCGCAAGATCGTCGGCGCGGCTTGGCATCCAGAAGGTCGATGCGATAATTCCCCAGTAGTCATAACTTGCGCCGTACATCGAGGAGAGAAATAACCTCAAGAGCAGAGAGAAAACCAGGACGCCCGATAATATTTTTAGCAGACGCGCGGGAGAGAGGTTACGGACGACGGGAGGGGCGAGCAGATAAAACTGCTCTTCGACTGCGAGGGACCACAAGGGGTTCAGCCAGTATATTTGAAATGCCGTTCCTCCTTGAAAGTAGTTCTGAATAAAAACGAAATATGCCCAGTACGGTATGACAGTACGAAATTCCGCACTGCGACCCCAAATGTTCAACATTTTTGCAGCGAGCATCGTTAGCCCAAACAGGGCCAGCCAAAGATAGTAGATGGGAATAATCCGGAAGAATCGGCGGAGATAGAATGTGCGGTAGTATCTCGGCGACGATCGAGAACTCAAAAGGATGCCGCCAATCAGAAATCCGGAAAGAATGAAGAATAAATCCACGCCGATCGATCCGAGTCCGAGAACCTCGGCGATCCTGCGGACGAAACTGTGCCGCAAGCCCGGCGGATTTCCTCCAATGTAGTGACACAGAATGACAAGAAAAATCGCAATGCCGCGCAGTCCGTCCAGCTCCGGAATGCGCTTCGCCGGGCCAATCGTCTGCGCGGGCTGGGCTGTAGAACTGACGATCTCACTCACTTACTGTCGCCCCCGTTGCAAGTCCCAATCGAGTTTTCCATGCAGCGCGAAGGAATTCCAAATCCTGTTTGCGAGCAAATCCGAACAGGCAGGCGAGCAGCGCAAAAGACGCGGTGCCAACGCCGAAGCGAAGCCAATCATTTCCGGGAATCAGCGAAGCGAGTCCACTAACGGCCAAAGCGAGAACGGTAATCGGAATCAACAGGCGCAGACCGATTATAAACATATCCCGCGAAGGGCGAATCGGAATGAAGACCAGCGTCCAGCAAAACCAATATGCAATCACCGTGGCCCATGAGGCTCCGAGCGCGCCCCAACGCGGAATTAAATACAGGTTGAGCCCGACGTTCAGTGCAGCTCCCGCGACGGTCGGCCACAATACGTATCTTTGCAGGTTGGCTGCCATCAAGGCGTTTGAAAATGTACTGGCGAAGAAAATCGGAATCTCAGACCAGACGAGCACGGCAAGCAGCGGAGCGGAATCGGAATATTTTGCGCCACCATATAAATGCATGATCGGCCGCGCGCCCAGACAACATGCAACGCTAAGCCCGGCGCCTGCCAGTACCATGTAGCGGAATCCAAGGTCCAAGTGGCGGCGAAATCGCGGCGCGTCCGCGAGTGAAACGCAAAGCAACGGAAAAAGCGCCGAACCAAAAGCGGCAGGAAGCGCTTCAAAGAGTTCACTGACGCGCACGGCCGCAGCGTAATGGCCGAGAACGAAATCGCCGGCCATTGCGTGCAACATGACCTGGTCAATCCGAAGGTAAATGGTGGTGGCGATGGTGACTGCGGAAATTACGAAACCTCCGTGAATCAAACGGCGAGCTACGGGTGAAAGGAATTTGCGATGCGGGCCGAGAAGCTTTTGGGCCTTCCAGAAATTTAAGCCGGCCTCAATCCCAGCCGCCGCAAGCCGGCCCAGAATCACATAGAGCAATGGGGCGCCGAGCAGATAGACGGCGAAAACGATGGAAACAAAAATTGCCTGACGGATGATGCTGAAGCCGGAGCTGTACCATTGCTTCTGATCGACTTGAAAAATCACGGACGACAAAGTTACCGGCACAAGCAGGAAAATTTCTACGGCCGCAATTGCCAGCAAGGGGAGAAGCGTTCCGTTCAAATGAAACAGTGGAGCAATCGCAAGGGCCAGAGCGCCGGTGGTGACGGCGAAACCGGTGGCAAGGCACATTCCTGTGTACATGATGCTGCCGGCGTCATCGCGATTTTGCGCTGCTTCGCGTGTGAGGATTGGTCCGATGCCGAATGAAGACAGCATGCCGAAGAGCCCGAGATAGGAATAAATTACGGCGTATTCGCCCAAGCGCTCCGGCCCAAGCGTGCGAGTCAACATCACGCTGGCAGCACCCGCCATAAGAAGGCCGATCCAGCGTGAAATAAAAACGACCGCAGTGTTCTGCATTACGCGAACGCCATGGCTTGAGACTGCGCCGGTTGGCACGGGCGGAGGATTGGTTTCCGAGTTCGACGCGATCGCGCTTTTGCCTGCGTCCGTCATGGATGATTGCTCGAGTGCTGATTCTGCAATTCGTTATTGTCCTTCTGCTCGATCTGATTCAGAAGGCGTTTGCGATGGAACAAGAACGCGTCGGCTGTGTCCCAAGCTTTCACCGGCACGACGTGGAACTGATTGTAGACCATCGTGCGCCAGGAAATTGGGCCGCGAACTGGGATGAGATGATCGCCCCATTGAAAAATGAATCCGATATTCCATGTGGCGAATAAAATGACGACCAGCGCTGCGGTGATGAACGCTTTTCTTTCGGTGGCCCATCCGCGAGCGATGCGATCAAACAGGACGGCAAGCCCGATGATAAAAGCCGGACCCAGCGAAATGAAAAAGCGATTTCCGAAAGAGGAAATGCCGTCCCAATTTACATAGCAAGCGAGCACGTAAGAGAAAACTGCAAAGACCATGAGGAAATAAAATGCGAGCGCACGATCAATCCGCAAAAACAGGACGAGGCCTATCAGTGAAAGGACTAGAATCGGCGTCCAGGTAAACAGTCCGTGATCGGACGAGAACCATACGCTTCCGGGAACAGGATTCGTCCAGAACCATTCGTGCGCGCCGGGATAGCCAGTCTGAAGAAATCCGCCATAAATAATTTTACGGGTGATCAGGGTCGGGAGCATTCCTAAAATGAAAACGATTACGAATGTAACGTGAGACGCAAAAAGAATTGCGAACGATTCTCGCGGGACGTTGCCGACGGGCGGCGTGGATGAGCGCGTCATCAGGTGAAAATAATTCAAGATGGCATCGAAGGCTGGAATGAGCAGCCACACCACGTTCAGGTAATAAACATTCACCATCAGCGCAGCGAAAAGTCCCAGCACGATCCACTGAGGCAGACTGCGGCGCGCACGCGTTCGATACCAATACCACAGAAAAAGCGCGACGGAAAAAAGTGTGTGGGCATGCGACCAAGAAGGATTCAAATACATGTAAACAGGCAGCGAGCTGGCGAACCAGTATCCCACGACGCCTAGAAACGCCCATTGTTCGGCGACAAATTCACGCGCGAGGCGAAAACACAAGAGCAGGCCGCAGAATCCGTAGCCGACTGTGGCGAACGCCATCGTTAATAAATATGGCCTTCCGAATCCGCCCGAGTTGATGTGCGCGCCGAAACTGTTCAGCGCGAGGATGATCAGATGCACAACAATCAGGAATGGCGCCCACAGTATTGCTGGGCCGACCGTGAAGTGATTGTCCAGATGATGTGTGACCGTGTACTGGCTTTCGAGAATCTCGCCGTTCGGGCCGACCCGGCCAAGCGTAAAAGATGAGTTGGCTGCTCGCCATTCATTTTCAAATTGGAGATTGTGGTCGATCAACAGCGAATGCACGTACGCGTAATATCCGACGCCATCGCCATGCACCCAAGGATTTACAACCGGCAGAGTCACGATCAACAGGATGAACAACGCCTTCGTGTAGGAAAACGATTTCCAGGGACGGCGATCGCCGTCAATTTTAAAATTTTCCGCCGCCGAGTTAGGCTTCACGATTGCACCGAATTATTCGGAGGTCTCCACGATTGCCGCCAGGGGAATCGCCCGGAAAATTTCGGTTAACTCTTACGGACTCGGGCGCCGCTCCGCGAATCATTTGAACAAGCTGTAACGAATCGTGGACCACAAGCCGGGAAACGCGTCCTTCCATGTGATTTTCTTGCCTTCGGCGTATGTTCGGCCGTAATAGGAAATGGGAACTTCGTATACGCGCCAATCTTTGTTGCGAGCGATGCGCGCGGTAATCTCCGGTTCAAATCCGAAGCGATTTTCTTTCAGCTCCAATTTTTCCACCACTTCGCGGCGGAAAACTTTGTAGCATGTCCACACGTCGGTCAGGTTTAGATCGGTCAACATGTTGGAGACGAGGGTGAGCAGCCAATTTACGTTGGAGTGCCAATAGTACAGAACGCGATGAGGCCCGCCGAGGAACCGGGAACCGTAAACAACGTCCGCGCGACCGCGCTTAATGGGTTCAAGAAGCCCGTGATAATCTTCTGGATCGTATTCGAGGTCGGCATCTTGAATTAAAATTGTCTCGCCATTTGCTTCCTTCATTCCACGGCGCAATGCGGCACCCTTTCCCTGATTTTTTTCCTGCATCAGGACGCGAATATTGTCGGTGCGAAGCTGCCGGCCAGTGGTAGGAAGACTGAATACAGCGGGAGATTCCTGTGAGGACTGCGAAATTTGTTCCAGTAAAGCTCGAGTGCCGTCGGTCGAGCCGTCGTCAATAATAACGATTTCTTTTTCAACGTCGACGGCTTGCACGCGGACGAGAATTTCTTCAATTGTGCCGCGCTCGTTGAAAACTGGAATAACGACCGAAACCCACGGCCGTTTCAAATTGGAATCCATTTTCCCCCAAGATGTTTTTGTGCCATACCGCGAAGTGCTTGCAAAGAACGGGAATGGCGAAAGGTGCCAAAGAAAGGCCTGTCCGCTGACAAACGCTCTTCATCTTAACAAAGAGCTAAAACTGAAAACTAATTCGCGACGCCTTTTCCACGTTCGACGACCGCCAATTCGCGCTTTGTCTGGAAATGGTTCGTCACGCGGTCGATGATGCTCTCAAGCGTCGTCGCGGGACGGAAACCTGTCAAGCGCTCCAGCTTATCCAGACACGGCACGCGCCGCATCATATCCTCGAATCCGGGCTCATAAGCCTGATCGTATGGTGTGAAGGTGACCGGAGAGATACTGTTGGTCCGCGTCTTTACCATTTGCGCCAAAGCTTCAACGGTGATCTCGCGATCCGTTCCGATGTTCACTACTTCCCCGATGGCTTTGTCGGTGGCCATCAAGCGGAGCATCGCTTCCACGGTATCCTGCACATCGCAGAAACATCGAGATTGTTTGCCCGATCCGTAAACGGTTATCGGCTGCGCGTTTAGCGATTGAGAAACAAAGTTTGGCAGGACCATTCCGTAACGCCCAGTTTGCCGAGGGCCGACTGTATTGAAAAGACGCGCCACTACCACAGGCTGCTTTTTTTCTTTCCAGTAGGATAGCGCCAAGAATTCGTCGAGTGCCTTCGATGCGGCGTAAGCCCAGCGGCCCATGTTGGTGGCGCCCAAGACCAAATCCGCGTCTTCATGGAAAGGCACCTGAGTGCTCTTGCCGTAGACTTCGGAAGTGGAGGCGATAAAAACTCTCTTGCGCTTTTTGTAAGCGGCTTCCAGAACCATCTGGGTGCCGTTCACGTTAGTCTCGATCGTGCGAACGGGGCTTTCCACAATCAGCCGTACGCCAACCGCCGCGGCGAGATGGAAAACCGCGTCCGATTCATCCACCAACTCGGCGAGCAACTGGCGATTCTCAATGGAATCCAAAAAATAATGCATCCGGTCGTTGCTCTTCAAATGCCGAATGTTTTCCATGCATCCTGTGGAAAGGTTATCGAACAGGAGAACTTCGTCGCCGCGATCCAGCAATCGCTCAGCGAGATGCGATCCGATAAACCCGGCACCACCAGTAATTAGAAAGCGCAATACCCCTCCTTACCGCTTCCGCTCTTGACCCAAGTGTCAAGCGGATGCGGCAGTCTTCTTTGATTCCTTTTCTTCCTGGCTATATCCGCCATAGGCGTACGGATAATAGCGATACGAATAGTAATAATCGGGCGCGCTCGAATCCACCGCGTTCAGCAGGACACCGAGCATTCGGCATTTCACTCCGGTAAGCAGATCGCGTGTGCGCATGAAAGCTTCCTTCGGTGTTTCACCGCTGCGGACGACCAGCAGCACGCCATCGACAAGCACGGAGAGAATTACCGCGTCAGTGGCGGCCATGACTGGCGGGGAGTCGACCACGATAAATTTATATTCGCTGCGCAATTCGCTGATGCCCTGATGCATGCGCACCGAAGAAAGAAGGTCGGCGGGGTTCGGCGGAATTGGGCCGGTGGGCAAGACGCAAAGATTTGGGATCACAGGATGCGGCACGGTGACCAAATCCATGGATGAAACACCGGCGAGATACGAACTGAGTCCAGCATACTTTCCTTCGGGCAGGCTCAAGGCGCGCGTTACGCCGGGCTTGCGAAGGTCGCCGTCAATAAGCAATGTGCGGTCGCCCAACTGCGCGAGGGTGACGGCCAAATTCACCGCGGCAGTTGTTTTCCCTTCACGAGGAAGCGCGCTGGTAACCAGAATCACTTGCGGAGGATGTCCGGCTTGCGAAAGAAGAAGCGAGGTGCGCAGGGATCGGAAGGCCTCGGAAACCTGTGACTGCGGCATGGAATAGGACACGAGTTCGACGTTCATGTCCTTGCCATTCTGCGAAGCGCTATTCAACAGCTTTGACATCCGGCTGCGCTTGCCGCCATCAAGCGAAGCAAACGACGGCACGACGGCGAGCGAAGGCAACTTCGCAAGTCTCTCGATGTCGTCCGGAGTTTTGACGGTGTTGTCCATGTATTCGCGGAGGAAGGCCAAACCGAGACCGCCGACGAGTCCGACGAGAAAAGCCATTAAAATATTGCGCGCGCGATTCGGACGTGAAGGGCCCGAAGGAACCATTGCAGGATCAATGACCCGGATGTTGGACGGGTGGAGGCCGCCGGAAATATTGGCTTCCTTGAGTTTCTGTGACAATCCGTCGTATAGCGTCTTATTGGCTTCGGCATCGCGGACCAAAATATTGTATTCGACGAGCTTTACCGCCATCGCGTTCGCTTCGACTTTTTGCTTGTCGAGTGCTTGCGTCAGCAGCGTTTCGCGCTGCACCGCAATGCGATAGTCCTGCTCGATGCGTCCGACGATGTTCTTTTTCTCGTTTGCAATTAATTGGTCAATATTTTTAATCTGCTCCTGCAAAGCTTGCACGGACGGAAAATTTGGTCCCAAACGGCTCCCGGTCGTCTCCGCGATGTATTGCTGGCGGAGTTCGGATTGCTTGGCAGTCAAGGCAGCGATCTGAGTGCTTTCGCGAATCGCAGGCACAGAGTCAACGTTGCCGCCACTCGCGGTCTCGAAATCCGCCTGCTTTTTGATGCGGTCGGATTGGGCTTCGGTCAGTTCCTTATCGATTTGGGAAAGCTTCTCGGTGGTGATGTTTTGTTTTTCGTCCACGGTCCAGATCTGATTATCCCGCTCGTACGCCAGTCGTTTTTCTTCAGCGGCCTGGAATTTTTGGCGTGTGTCATCAAGCTCGCCGGTCAGGAAACCGGAAGCTTCCTCGGAGGAGTTGAGGTGGCTATTGAAATTCAGCAACTTAAATTCATTTAAATGTGCATTCAAAACCCGTGCTGCAAGCTGCGGATCCGTCGCTTCAAAAGTTACATCCAACAATCGAGTGTTGGGTACGAGTTTGACGTTCAGCGCACCTTCAAACTCGCTTAGAATTCCGGGCCTGGTGATCGGCGCCGCAGTTGTGGAGAGGACCGGCAGTTGTTCGTGGCCACCGGGAACGCCGCCAAAGGCGGGGTCATTGATCAAGTTTTCTTTCTTGATCGTTTCCATTGCCAGAGTATCGCTCTGCAAAACTTTGGATTCCGTCTCGATATAATTTTGCAGATCGTCGTAGGCTGCATCTGAATTCATGGCCTGAAAAGGAAGAACGCTGGGAGTGTCGCGGTCAATTTCGATTCGCGCGGTCGCCTCGTAAACAGGCTTCATCTTAAACGTAGCGATCGAAACCAGGGTCACCACGGTCACCAGAAACGTAAGAATCAGCCACTGATGCTTTCGCAAGACGAGCAGATAATCCAGAAGGTGCGGCTCGCGAGGCGCCTGCTCCCAGGACACCAGCGACGGCGTTGACGCCAAAATTTCAATAGGGGCTTTGCGGTCGCGCGGTACGATTTTATTTTCGTCCATCATTTCCTTCCAAATGCTCCTGCTGGGTGTCGCCAAGTTGGATTACGGGGAACGTGCGAAAGTTTCGCTTCGCTGTTACATTTAACGGCAACACAGTTCACCACCGTATTCTAGTAACCCGCCGCAAGCCCGAAAGTTCTGTCCGGCAAATCGTCAATTACATCGCTCCGACGCGCGCCAGTGCGAGTCCCGAACTCAAAGCGATGATCACGTCAGTCGCCCGATGAATCGCATGCTTGCCGGCGCTGTCCGGGACAAACAGGATGTCATTCGCCTGCATTTTTGCATCAGGGCCTTTTCGCTCCAGCAGTTTTTTCAAATCCACGGGGATTTCCTTACTGATTCCAGTGACAGGATCTTTCCGAACGATTACCGCCTCATTCGCCTTTGAAGTAGAAGTGACGCCCGATGCCAGCGCGAGAGCCTTGAGCGCAGTCATTTGGTCGGCGTCATTGGAAAGAATAAATCCGCCGGGATGAGTCACCGCGCCAACCACATAAAAAATTCCCGCGCGCGGCACGGTAACAGTATCGCCGCCGATGACCATTATATTATCTTTGGGTATTGGACTGTTCAATAAATCCCAAAGATCAATCGTGAAAGTTTGAGGAGCCGCGAGCAGATCCGGCCCCTCCGAATCTGTCTTGGCAGAAACATCCGCCGGGACTTTGCGAGTGACGTACAAAGTGCTGCCCGCTTCCTCGGTGATGCCGCCGCACGCGGACAAAACTTCCAGGATACTCATCGGGCGCAACGATTGAATCACCTGCGGCGCCTTTATTGAACCCATTACCGTGATTGGCTGGCTACGCTGTTCTCTTAGGCTAACGGTAACTTCCGGGTTGGTGACCAGTCCGCTGGCTTTTAGCAGTTCCGCGATTTTCTCTTGCAGTTGGAGCGTGCTTAAGCCTCTCGCAACTATTCTCTCCGGCAATAAAGGCAGTGAAATATATCCGGTATCACTTATACGGACGTCTCGCGATAGCTGCGGAACGTCAAATACGTCTACGTTTACCAAATCGCCGTTCCCCAATTTGTACTCGCTCATGAGAGGCGGGGAGGCTTGCTTAGCTAGCTGGGAAATTCGGCTGTTAGTTTCTGCTGTAGTTTCAACACGTTGCTGAGAAAATGAAGGGAACACTAATATTATTGCGCCAAAAAATGTGAGCAGGCACACCCGTAACAGGACGTGAAGGTATTCAGGTCGTTTTCCAAACATGTTTAGATACTCCCCCAACCATAGCAATTATACCGGAGCAATCGAGGATAGATACAAAGAAATACCAGCTCAGCCAATTAGTTAGTAGGCCCAAAGATCGGATTCGTTGAGGCCATGCCCGCCATCAAATAAAATATGGAAGCGTTTGCAGGAATGTGCAAATTAAAGTCTACAAAACTGTGCACCAGAAGGCCCGCGCAAGCGACGAGTGTTCCAAGTTGAACCGCGTGCACCACAGGATCTTGATGCGCCGAAACATTTTTTAAACCATACACAGCGAGCAATACAATAAAAGTTAACCAACAGAGCGCGCCCAACACTCCCGTTTCCGCGAGTAATTCAAAATGATCGTCGTGAACGTGATCGACGATTGTGGCGTCGTAAGCGGTTTCGTAAGCGGGATAGACCGAAATCACTGTTCCAACGCCGGTCCCCGTCCAAGGATGATCCCGGAAAATATGGTACGCGCCGCTCGCCATCGAAATCCGGCGGCCTTCGGTAACCTCCGGATTGTGAATCTGCGAGAATCGCTGAATCACTTGGCCCACGCCTAGCCACGCAACCAATCCACCGGCCAGCACCAGCGCGACAAGAAATGTGAATAGCCGTTTCTTTTCGCCGCGACGGATCCACAACAACACGACCAGCAGGATTACTTCGCAGCCAAATCCTATAATTCCGCCGCGCGACGCGGAAAGAAGCAACGCTCCCACGGGCATCGCAGCGAGCAGAGCCATGAGTGGCATCTGTTGGCGGCGCACGCCGGGAACGGCCAACATCGCCAAGCCCGTCGGAATCAGAAGCTCCATTAAACCAGCAAAGTGGTTTCGATTTACGTACGGACCGTAGGGCATTCCTCCGTAACGCATTTCCCGGAACCAGTATAATTTCCCTTTAAACGTAAGATCTTGCAGCACCGCGAAAACCGCCACTGTAAATCCCAATAAAACGACGAACCAGGCGAAATCGCGCCATTGGCGCGGCGTGCGGAACGCCTGTCCCGACAGAAAAAGCAAAATGAGGTAGCTGGTCATGCGAAGAAGCTCGAGCTTGGTCAGGTACGGATACAATGAAAGAGGAACGACGAACTGCAGGAGTGCGAGCAGCTCGAGCCCCAAGAGTGGCCAGAGCACGGGACTCCAGCGGATTTCTTCGCCGCGCCCGCTGGCCATCAAGAATCCCCACCACAGAAACAAGAGCGCGGCGCCGATTTGCAGCACGGATTCGGACCACGTCTCGACGGCGCCGAAGGCCAGAACAGCGAAAGTGACCAAAACACACACGCCGATCCGGATGATTTTCATGGATTGGGAAAGGTATGTCCTGCGGGTACAATTGAAATGTCATCCACCCAGGCTGATCCTGCCAGGTTGCTGTTAAATCTAACGCTCTTTGCACGGAAAAGCTGAACCAGAAGCAGATGCTCGTCTGGCGCGGTTGTAAACTCCGCGCTTTGTTTTTCCCACTGGTGATCGCCTGTGAAATTTTCCAGAATTATTGAGGGCAGCGTCGTTCCCGCAAATGCGATAAAAAAATGAAGGCCGCTCTCCGTTGTAACTCCTGAAGTGCGAATGTATCCCTCGAAGTGATAGTGGGTATTCGGCTGCACCGTGACGTACTGAGAGACGATTTGGAGAGCGGGATTCTGCTCGCCATCGAACGTTAAACGCAACGAGCGCTTTCCGGAATGTGGGTTCGCGGAATCGTAATCGTAATTCACGCCCGCGGTCGGAACCAAGCGCCAGTCAAGTCCGCCACCGGTGGCGTCGTACTCAAAACCGCCATTGAAAACCAACGAGCTGCCTGTATTCGCTTCTTCCGGCTGTCCGCTGGCCACCAGCGCTTGGCGCCAAACTTCGCGGGCATCATCGGTGCGTTTTGCGCCAAGCAAAATATATTCCAAAGGGAATGCCGTCTTGATCGGAATGGCTTCGCCCGACTTAACCATGTAATTCCAGACTGCGAGCGCCGGCTCAATCTGATTGTCTTCGCTGAATGCTTCGAGCGCGTCTTGCTGTGACTCCTCCGATTTTGGAAGCACATCGTTCAACAATGCATCGGCGTCATGAGTGGCCGGCCACACGCGGGAAATTGCCAAAGGGATTAAGCGCGGATCATTTTGTAGCGCAAAATGAATCTCAGAATAGGCTTGCTTGTTCTCTCCTTGGCGCAGTAGAAAGCTTCCGAATCGCCAGTGCGCTTCGGCTGATGCGGGATAATCCTGAAGCGCGGTGTGAAAAGCATCCCGCGCTTGTTGAATCTGGCCGGCCGACTCATAGGCGCCAGCGAGAGCCATCCAATAATTCGCGGAGCGAGTATCAATCGTTACAGCGCGGTGCAGATATGTGACTACCTGGCCGGTGTCGGTATCATTCAGGTCCCACTCGCGGTTGAATCCGAGCTTGTACCAGTATTCTCCGTTGCCCGGCTCGAGCTGGGCGGCACGCAACCAATTGGCAGGATCAGAAGATTCAGCAAGATGATCGGCATACCAGGCGTAGCTGCTGGCTACGGACACGGTCAAAAACACAACGGAAGTAAAAGCGAAAATCATCCAGCGCAGGAACGGCTTTTCGGAAAGTGCGGTCATGGTCTCATCGGCACAATGCTACAACTCGGCATTCCGCGCAACTGCTAACGCCGTTCATCGGATTTCCGCCGGCGGATGCCATATCGCTTCATAAGTAGAACCGGCCGCAACCATCGCCGCATTCCAGACATGCCCTCAGGCAACGGCGCATCCGCGCGATCATGTTCGGTCGGCGAGGTAGCCAGCCTCATCGCAAATCGGAGACCAGCCCAGAGGCTATCACGGCTCGCCACGCGGAATCGGAATCTCGAGAAGATGGGAATTTGCGCGTGCGCGCTCATAGAGAATCGCTCGCAGATTCCGTCACCGAGCTTTTTGGCGGCCGGATCGCGCGAGATTTTTTCGAGCACATCATCTGGCAGAGGGGCTTCCAACATTCGGTGAGCCAAATATAACGCGAGATTCAGTATGCGGCTTACTCGCATTTCTTTGGCGCGCGAGAACGCTTCTTCCCAACGAATTCCCGGCGCTGCTTGTGACAATTCGGAAATATCCGCGATCCACATCAGGCGTTCCCAGAAATGTTTTGCGCCGTGAACGGAAAGCAGGATGAGCGTGTCCTCCGGCGAAAAGGAAAGAGTCTCTCCACCCGCGAGCGAAACGCTAGTCAGACGTTTCTCCAGCGCATCGAAATCCAGCTTGCGCGGAAAATAGCGAAGTGTCACTTCCGTCTGCATTTCAACAATTACGTTTCCCGCAGGCCGTACGAACTGATACTCGCTGTGGGTGGGATGAGCACCTTCCTCTGCCGCCATTGTTCCGAAAACCGCGTCGTATCCACTCGCTCGCAATAGAGCCGCCGCCTTTGGCAAATCCCTCTGCCGAATCGCGAAATCCAGGTCGGCAAACTGTCGCATCGCCAAATTTCCATATGCTTGCGCGGCGAGCAACGGCCCTTTGTAGGGGACGGCGATTAATCCTTGTGCGCGGAAGTTGTTTGCGAGCCGAAACATTTCCGCTGTCATGTAAAGATTTCTTCGCGCGGTCTGTTCGAGTTGGCGCCGCATTTGCATTTGCCACTCTGCGGGGACAACGTCCGGAAAATGTGCGAGAAGCTGACTGGATACGAGCGGCGCAATGCCGTGTTCGCAGGCCGCCGTATCGAGCGCCGGCCATTCCAAATCGCCGGTAATCAGAGCGCGGATGCGAGCGGCGAGTTCGTCAGACATTCGTGTGCGCGCGCAAGCCAGCAGAATCTCTTTCGTTGAGTCGGTCGTGAAAGGTAATGATTGGGATGATTGAGACACAGCGGCTTACACTTTGCCGCAATTGCCGCACGGCGCACAAGTCCAACTCGAAACAGAATCTGTATTTCGACGCTAGACACCGAAACGCGCAAGAAGGCCACCTACTGCGAGGCCTTTCTAGCGCGTTTCCATTATGGCGATACTGAATGCCTGTTAGTCCGTGCGGAGCGGACGGTTTACGACTTTGCTGCAAGAAGACGCTTGCGGCCCAGAACTCCAAGCGTGCCGAGAACAAAAAGGCCTGCGCCCAATTGAATCAAGGAACTCGGTTCTGGCACGGACGTCGGATCGTTGTGATTCCAGCAATCGTGGTTGTACCGGTCGTATCTGCATGGCTCCGGTTGTGCGTTTGTTGGCGTGCCGCAAACGAGCAAACCCATGCCGAGAACAAGAGCTGGAACTGCTGCCATACCAACAACTGAACGAATTGTCTTATTTCCCAACTTCATGTTTTGCCTCCCTTTTTCGGCCCCCTCAGCAATAGGAACTGGAAAACAAGGCGTCGAAGAATTGTCTTGTAAGCCACCCTAACCATCGCAATTTGCAGTTGTGTGGCCAAAACGTTCGCCACGAAATAGCCGTATCGTCGGCGAAACTGCTTAGTGTTTCCAGTAACTTGCGCGGGCGCCCGCTCGAGCTGCAAAGCGATTTCCGGGCATGAACGGCAGAAGTTTTCCTGTATGAGGTCCATCAATATGAAAAAGAATTCACGGCACGGCTTTCCATAATTGTAAAGCGTTCCGAAACGGACCGCACAGATGTCGAAATGAACTACTTCGTTTGTTTGAGAAGTTGTATTCTGTTCCCGCACAGGCCCGGTTCGCGCAGTACGTTTTGTAATTTCAAAGAGGCAGCAGATTGCACGCATTTCTAATTCCACTTTTTGCGGGCCTGATTGCGATATTCGCAGTCACAGGCGTGGGGAAATTATTTCTGCGCCTCACGGGCATTCGGAATCTGCCCTGGTATTGGAAAATTGCGTTCACTGCATTAGCTGGTCAAGCGGTTGCAACCGTTCTTGTAGAAGCCGTACTGTTTTCAGGCGCTGGATCTGCGAGCGGACTTCGACGCGTCGCGTGGCTGCTGGCGGGAATCGCGACCATTGGTCACTTGTTTTTTTCCGAGAGCGGCGCAGGCAAATCAATCCGCGAATTATTCCGCGCCGATAAGATCATTATCGCCGTTTTACTGCTGGCTGTAGTGACAAATCTGGTGGTGGCGCTCGCCCCTTCCACAAAAATTGACGAACTTTACTATCACATGCTCATGCCGAAGCGCATTGTGGAAGATGGCGGTTTGCGCTTCTATTTGCTTCCGATTGAATCGGCAATCATGCCGCAGATGCACTATCAAATTTCGTTGAGCGTTGCCCACGCCTCTGGCGCTCCCGACGCGGGGAATGTTCTGAGCTGGGGATATTCCGTCGCGCTCCTGCTTTTTATGATGGGTTTTTTGATGGATGCGACGAAGAATCGCCAGCTGTCGGTTTTGTGCGTAGCGCTTTGCGGCGTCGGAATGTACGCAACGGTTTGGCATACAACCGGCGGAGCGCATGCGCTGGGTGATCTCGCCATGGTGGTCGCGCTGACTGGTATTTTGCGCCCTACATTGCTGCTGGACACGCTCGGTACTTATCGCTGCACATTTGTGCTTGCTACGGCTGCTGCGCTCGCTGCTTCAACCAAACTTTCGCTGGTGCCGCTTGCACTCGTTGCAAGCGGATTGATCGTAGTCCAAGCGATCCGCGCGAAAACGCCCAGTACAAAAATACTCAACGTGATTGGGCTGGCGCTTCTTCCGTGGATCGTTATTCATCTGCCGCTAATGATCTGGACATACGGCGCATCGGGGTCCTTCTGGGGCCCGGTACTTGCGAATACGTTCGGCCACAGCGCGTTCCCGCCAAATATTCTGCAAGACATTGCAGATCTCCAAGGATTCAGCCCAGCCAGTTTCGCTCCTATGGCGCGCTATGCAGTAGGCGAATTCACACCCGTGTTTTTTATTTCCATCATATGGATCTTCTGGACCGCTCTGCGCGGATGCAAGACCAGTCGGATCGTTGCCGGCCTGCTTTTGTTACAGGGCGGAATCGTCGCATGGAAATTTCATTTTGATTTCCGATTTTTGGGTGGACTGGAATTTGTCGCACTTCTCGCGGCGGCGCTTACCCTGGCAAGTCCGGCTGAAGCGGGCGATCACTTCAACCTTTCTGATGCATGGACACATCTCGGCGCACAGCTGGCGAATTCGCGTAGATGGATCCTTTTGTTCGCCGCCATTCCGTGGCTCGCATTTCAGATTTACTATGCGAGGCCTTTCGCTGAAGTGGTCAGCGGACTCACACCGCGAAGTGAATTTATGAAACGCTATGTAGCGCTCACAATCGATTTTGAAATGTTAGATCGAATCCTGCCACGCGACGCCGTCATATATATTCCTGACGCACGCTGGCCGAATTTCTATGCGCCACGGCCTGTGGTGTTGACTCTACTGGATTTGCGCGGACGCAGTTCAATATTCGAGTTGGCGATATCCTCAGAACCAAACGCCGAACAAGTTGACGCTATTTCTCCGCTGAAATGTGAGAACACGATCTATCGAAACGAAGCGGCGGTAATCGAAACTTATCGAACACCCGGTGAACATCCGGTGATCGGCGCAATAAAAGTTCAGGCCTGCCAACTGCAACCATCGGCCGGAGAGCGATAGAAGAACGCGCAGCCCATTCATTAAATCTAGCTGCATCTCTCTTGCCACGGTTTGGATGTGACGGTAACATCGCCGTATAGTGACAGGCGCGGTTTGCGCCGGACTTTCGCGGTGAGATTTAGTTGGAGCGCTCGACCAATCCGATCGCGGAAACTTAATACCAAGAGCTCGATGGTTTACTCGACTAAATCCGAAGAATCTCGTGCCATGGTTCCGATCGAACGTGTGGAATGCATGCCGCCCGAAATATTCCAACAGCGGTATCTTTCCGGCAGCGGTACACCTGTGGTTGTGGCTAATGCGCTGAAGACCTGGCCTGCCCGAGCGAAATGGAATTTTGATTTCTTCAAATCGCGCTACGGCTCGGAGCGTGTGGTCCCTTCCATTTGGCCGGGGAACAAGTATTTGAAAGTAATTCAGTTTGGTGACTACATCGATTCGCTCGACGATCCGTTCCGGCCGACACCCGGTTTTTGGATTGATTTGGCGACGAAACTTCCATGCGAGGCGCCGTCACAACCGCCGGGAACGCCTTTGTACCTTACGGGCTGGAAGGGGTTTAACCTGCACCCCGAATTACTGGAAGACGTGCAGCTAAGTCCGAAGTTTGTCGATGATTGGATCCCCCTGTTACCTGCGCCCTTTCGCAAAGTATTGGAAGAAACCACGAAATATCTTTCCGGAGGATTTCTGATTGGCCCAGCGGGATCGATAGCGACGCTTCACTTTGACATACTGCACACTCATGCATATTTGGCGCAAATTGCCGGCAGAAAGAAGTGTGTGCTTTTTTCTCCCGAAGATTCCGAGTATCTATACGACGGGAAAGTTGATCCAAACCGACCGGATTTTGAAAGATTTCCGCTTTTGCGTCGCGCCACTCCGTATGAGTGCATTCTGGAACCGGGCGAACTTTTGTTCATGCCATCCGACTGGTGGCATCATGTTGAGGCGCTCGAGAAATCCATCACGGTGGGTTACAACTTTTTCAATCGCGTCAATTTTGGAGCTTATATTAGGGCCATTTTGCAGGATTTGCCGACTATTCTAAGTGGACTGGAAAAATATCCTGATGAGAAAGCATTGCTTGGAATAAATTGGACGAGCAAAGGTTTTGATTTTCGGGCCTGAGCAAACGCGGCCTGCCGAATTTCAGCAAGTCCCAACGAACCGCATGACTTTGCCAATCCACCAGATTTACAATCAGCAAATTGCGGAGGCCGAGCGCCAGCAGCGTGATTTCTGGGCCGAGTCGCTTGTAAAATCGCTGGGAGTCCTGCGACAAACTCCGCACTCCGCGAACGCTTACATTGAAGTTGCTCGCTGCTACGCGAAACTGCGCCAGCAGGGCGAAGTGCACACGATTCTTGAGCAAGGTTTTTCACATGTGCCTCTAGAGCATTCCTATCAACTGCGTCTCTGGTATATCCGTTGGTTGGAAGAATGCAATCGCACGCGCGAAGCAGTCGCCGCTGCGCGGCGGGCGAGCGAATTATTTCCTGAAAAATTCCTACTGAAGCTGATTGAGGCGCTTTCTTTGCCGGTCGTCTACGAGGCGACGGAAGAAGTTGCTGAATATCGCGCGCGATTTGCGCAGGGTCTGAACAGACTGAATCACGAACTTTCTCTGAAAACTCCTGCAGCACGGGACGACGCTTGCGCAGCAATCGCGCACCACTCCAACTTCCGTTTGGGATATCAAGCGCAGAATGACCGTGATTTACAGGTCGAATACGGGCGACTGCTCCATCGGATCATGACGGCGAATAATCCAGAATGGGCGAAGCCAATTTCCATGCCCGAAATTCTCACCGGCGAAAAATTGCGCGTCGGCTATCTGTCATCCCGCTTTCGCAATCTGAGCGCCGCAAAATACTTCTCAGGCTGGATTCGCGAGCACGATAGAGATACCTTCTCTGTCTACACGTATCACGCCGGATCCAAGACGGATTCCACCACCGAGGAAATCCGCAAATCGAGCGACAACTTTCGGCATATTCCCGATTCTCTCGAAGAAATGTGCCGGGCCATCTTGGGCGACAATCTTCACATCCTCGTGTTTCTAGATGTTTGCTTCCATCCGATCACTACACAGCTCGCTTCATTGCGGCTTGCTCCCGTCCAATGCGCGGCGTGGGATCAGCCAATCACCACAGGCCTCCCAACCATCGATTATTTTATTTCCAGCGCCGTCGCCGAGCCGGAGAACGCTCAGGAACATTACTCAGAAGAGTTGCTGCTTCTGCCCGGAATTGGCGTGAACTATTTGAAGCCGGTGATTCCGTCAGTTCTGCTAACCAAGACACGCCGGGATTTTCAACTCCGCGATGATGCGGTCGTTTATCTGTGTATTCAGTACGCGTACAAATATCTGCCGGATCAAGATTATCTTCTGGCACAAATCGCTAAACAGATTCCGAACGCGCAGTTTGTTTTTCTAGCGGAAAATGATTTCATCGCGGCGGATCTTGGACGAAGATTGGATCGGGCATTTTCAGCCAAAAACCTTGCCGCCAAAGATTATTGCGTCTTTCTTCCAGCGGTCGAACGCTTCGACTACTGGAACCTTAGTCTGTTAGGCGACGTGTTTCTGGATTCCATTGGATGGTCTGGCGGAGTTTCAACATTTGAAGCAATCGCGTGCAGGCTTCCCATTGTGACGCTGCCGGGAAAATTCATGAGGGGAAGGCAGTCTTTCGCGATCCTGAAGGAACTTGGCGTCACCGATACAATCGCCAATAACGCTACGGAATATGTCCAAATCGCAGTTCGCCTCGGGATGGACCGTGCGTGGCGCGACGATATAATCCAGCGGATGGCCGGTAATTATTCGGCAGTTTATTCGGACACACGATGCGTTCGAGCGCTGGAAGATTTCTACAATCGCGCCGTAGAAACGAGGTTGCTGGCGCAACAAGATTCCACTGTTATTGACGGGCGTAAATAATTCCGTCGAGAACCAGATAATCCACCGAGGAAGCTAACACGCAGCGCGCCGCCTCCATTGGAGTTTCGACGATTGGTTCACCCGCGCGGTTGAAGGAAGTGTTCAGCAGCACCGGCACGCCTGTCTGCTCCGCAAAAGCAGAAACAAGTTCATACAATTCGGGATTATCCGCTTTTCGCAACACTTGATATCTGGATGTGCCGTCGACGTGCGTGATCGCCGGAATAATCGCGCGTTTTTCTTCCCGCACAGATGAGACGAATGACATGAAATAGCTGGGATGAAGCTCTTCAAAATATTCCAACACGGCTTCTTCCAATACAACCGGCGCGAACGGACGGAACATTTCACGATTCTTCACCACTCGATTCAAATGGTCACGCATATCGGCGCGGCGGGGATCGGCCAAGAAACTTCGATGACCTAACGCGCGAGGTCCCAGCTCCGCGCCGCCTTGATACCATCCGACAACGGCACCCTCTGCGATTTTTGCCGCCACATACTCCTGTAGACTTTTTTTCGGGGTGATTGGAACTAATCCCAATGTTTTCAGTTCATCCGGCGAGTGCGAATAACTTCGCCCGAAAAACGCGTCGTAACTCTTACGGTGCAGTTCTCCGTTCGCCGCGGCTCCATATAACGCGCAGCCCACCGCAATTCCATCATCACCCGGCGCCGGTGGCACGAAGACTTCGTCAAAACCGGCTTCGCGAGCAATATAGGTATTCGCCACGCAGTTCAATGCAACTCCGCCTGCGATGCAAAGATTCCTGAGGCCGCTGGCCGCGCGCAGCCAGCGTGCATGCGTGAGCATCGCTTCTTCTGTTTGGCATTGCATGCTGGCCGAAAAGTTAGCAGGTATTGCGTCCCCATAGTTGAGCGTAGAACCGGAGCTCCGCCACGCCTTCATCTGTTGCTTCAACGAATTCCATTCGGATCCATGTGTGCCCTGATACGTTCGCATCTCGTCTGTTCCGCGCGGCTCCATAAAAAGTGGCGCTTTTTCCGATGTTCCATAGGGCGCAAGCCCCATCGTTTTGCCGGCGTCCAAAAGATTGCCGAACAAAAGAGACGTGACAGCTCCATACCGGGCTCCAATTCCGTCGTCGTCTCCAACGACCTTGCGTAGAGTTTTCCAATTCTGGCCATCGCAAGAGTAGAAGGATTCAAGCTCGCGGATATTGTCCGGTGGGCTCCCTAATAATTGGACGGTTGTCTCACCGTTCCGGATTGACTCTACTTCCGGCCCGGCGCATTCTCGAACGATTCCGTCGAGCGGCCCGCCGGAGCCGTCGGCGACCAAAACCGCCGCTTCGGAAAACGGACAGAGATAAAACGCAGCGCAAGCGTGCGCAAAGTGATGTGGTAATACGAGAAAAGGAGTTCCAGAAAAAGTCTGCGCGCGTTCCAACACCAATTGGACCGTAAGCAATTTAGGAGATATGTGATCGACTTGATTCCAAACGATCAGGTCTATATCTCCAAGCTTGAGTCCGTTTTCAGCCAGGCAGTATTCACTGGCCACGTCCATCCCAAACGTCTTAGTTCCGAACTTTCTGCCATCGTGCTTCAGACGCGTGAGGCGCTCCCGTGCAATCGCAGTCTTTAGCTGGCCATCGATTACGAGCGCGGCGGATGCATCGTGATCTGTGAACCCCAAGCCGAGCACTACCATAGGGAGGAATTATACATGCTCTGTATAGGCGCTGATGGACTGAAGAGTCGTGCCTCGTTTAAGATGCCGGACGGGATGAGTGCTAGGAAGGCTCAAACAAGTGAACGTGAATCTCTATCCGGAGATGACGCCGAATCCCGGTTTTTCTAAGATTTGAAAGAAATTGATGTAGGCTGGAGGGGAGCAAACCTTGATCAAATACGCGGCACGCTTTTGACCGACCCTCGCTTGTCGAGCGAAGGAAAACCCACTAGAAACTCCAATCAATTCTAGTGGGTGCGAGCCGTGTGGACGCCGCCATCGGTCTTAGCGCCGTTACGATTCGTTGACACGTTCGTGAGCTCAGCCAAGTTTCCGTAAACCTGTAATTCAGGCTTAGTGTAAGGCTTCTTGGTTCCCTTATTCATCGCGTCGTTCGATCCTGATTTCATTAGATAGAACCTCCCCAGTCACATTCTACTCACGTCGATAAGAATATTGCAACCAGTGATTGAATAGGCGTGCCAACAGTATACCCCCCGAAGTCCACATATTATCGGGCGCTACGGTCGGCAATTTTTCGGCATCTACGTACGAATGAAATTCGGGTGCGATATTTACCAGAGGCAGCCGGCCGCGCTCGATTTGCTCCATGATCAAGGAAGTGAACGTAGTTTCCTTAGGGCGACGTAGGACGGCGGTTGGCAGCTTCCCTTTCATAGCGCGACGCAACAGGTATTTCGAGTGGGCCCACGGGATGGGAGGAACCATCAGAAAAAAGCGCAACAAGCGCAAATCCATGAAAGGAAATCTGACTTCCACCGGAGCTTGTGTGCCTTCTGCGTCATACAACCGGAACAGCTCCAGATTTTCGATGTGGTTGTAAACCACGCTGTAATTGAACGGCCGGATAGGATGGATATTAGGAGGTGGTCGGTGATAGTCAGTCTTCCACCTGTCTTGCAAGGAAAAACGTGATTCAAGGTCCTTATTTATCCATTCGGGAAATGAAGGGCCGGCATGGGTTTGGGATCGGTTCTTGTGGAATGCGCCTGAAATCTTTCCCCAAAATGGAATACGCTTGTGACTGGCTAGGTACGAACAAGTGTCGCTAAACAAGCGTCCATACCGGTGATGGTTAAGCAAGTATGAAACGTAAGGCTTCCATTCTGCAGAGAGGGCATTGTCCGGCCCTTCGCCCTGCAGGAACACGCGGCTGTGAGTTCCGATCTGATCCCAGGACGTCGGATGGATGGGAAGCACGGCGGTGCTGTTTGCCGGCTCCGCCGTATGAAAATGAGCGCCCTCCCAGTTTGGGTGTATCCAGTCTTCTTCACCATCCCGGTATTCAATCGGGATTCCAATCTGTTCGGCGACCAGCCCGGCGTAAAAGCCTTCGTCGGGTCCACTCGACGTAACCGTAGTGAATGCGCGCAAATCAAGATTCAAAGAACGTTCTCGCGATAACTCGCACGTGACAGCCGCCATCGTCGTCGAATCTATTCCGCCACTCATCAGGATTCCTACATGTCGCGTGCGCAGGCGGTCGCTAATCGCCTGTTTCGTTAACTCCATGAACCGATCTGTATAGTCATCCGCCCGTTTGTAGAAAATGGGTTCATCGATCGGTCCGGCCCAGTATTGACTCTGGCGTGACTCGCAGCTTGACCAGACTGCCTTATGGGCTGGCAGCAAGCGCTGAATATCCGCAAAACTTGTGGTGGCTTGATTCAAATTGCGTTCACAAGTAAGAAAATCGGCAATGGCCAAATCATTTAGGCGATTGGATACCGAGGGATGCAGCCGAATACATTCGAGCGAGTTGCTAAAAATAACGCGGGAACCGACGTGTGTATAGTAGAAGCATTTGACGCCCATTTGATCGCGTGCGCAAAAAAGTCGTTTACGCGGTCCGTCCCATATTCCGAATGCAAAATCGCCGATTAGATGTTCGACGCAGTCTTCTCCCCACGTCTGGTAGGCGCGCAAAATAAGTTCGGCATCGGTGATTCCTGGAGTAGTGCCGGCCGAAATGCACTGATCCTTTGCTTGCAACGCCTCGATCAGTTCCTGCTGCGCATCCACCCGCGCGTCAGCCACGATCCACACGCCGTCGCCGAGAGTAAAGGGTTGAACTTCATGTACCGATTCGTCGGTCGTTCTCAGGAGTGTGTGGCCAAATCCAATATTTCCTTCCAGCCAAATTTGTTTTGCATCTGGGCCGCGAAAAAATTGGAAGTCCGTCAAGCGCTGCAGAAGACGGCGCTCAACCGGAGAACCATCAAGGTGCAAAATACCGACAATTCCACTCATCAGGATTTCGCGGGTGAATTCGATTCTGCGGGCGAGTCGGAAGTATTATTTATTAACCCATGTTCATTTAGTTTCGTGAGGAACTCTTCCACATCTTTGCGGAGTTGCTCGGCGGGAACATCGAATTCCGCCTGCAACGATTCAAACGCGGTTTGGATAGATTTCGCCCCGGTCAGTGCGATCCACATTCGAGCGCCCACGGCATTTAATCCCAAATACAAAGTGGTTTTCATATTCAGGAGTACAGCTTCGTCACCGACCATTTGGAAAACTACATCCGGACCGCTTGTAACGCGCATCGAAAATGGGTACGGCATCGCTTAGTGTCCTTCCTCCAAGACGGTGAGTGCAGTATAGCGTTCAACTTCCGCCCCGCCAATGAGCACCTGGTCACCGAGCAACAGCCACGCGTGCGCTTCAAATGATTTTTTGTCATTTTTCGCGACGCCGATCTTAATTTTTGGATTGTGGCCGGCGCGCAGCAGCAAGAATTGAGCCGCCATCGCCTGCGTTAGGCAAGTTGCGCGGGGAGCGAAGCGACTGGTTGCTCTCACCGCCCAAATGAATTGCTCCACGGAATACGGCGTCTTTTTTATTTTCCGCGCCCTGAATGTGAATCGCTGCACTACGCGAAACGGCAAAACCCAAAGTCCCACTCGAATCGCCGCAACAAGGATGACCGTGCGGAGTAGCAGGAATCGTTCCGCAGTGGACAGCCGTAGAAACTTAGCGAGTTTTCTCATGGATGCGCCCGGCCGGCGATTTCACCCAAATCCTTCACGATTGCCTGACGAACCAAGGGCAAAGCGCTCAACAACCTAGGATGGAGCAGACGATTTACAGGTACTGTATTCACAATTCGCGCGGTCTCTTTGATTTGACGGCTCGAACGCTCGCCGTCCAGAATCACGTAGTTAAACGTGTTGCACGATAGTTCCACAAATGCTTGCCTGGAAGTAAGCGATTCAAACTCGACTGGTTGCGTATCCGGCATATCTTGTGGAGGAGACAATTCATAGATCGCGCTCAGTGTTATTGGTGATTCGCAAACTTTCTCGCGATCCAACGGCAGCACTAATTTAGAGGTTCCGGAATTCATCGGAACCCCGCCACTGACTCCGCCGAGATATTTGCGGGCTATATCGGGAAATAATTTGATTCGAGGAGGACCGGGATAAGCAAGAAAGCCTTCGGGGCGCTCCTGCAATAAAAGCAGGTCATCGGTCAGCAGGCGGTCTCCAGCGCTTAGGAAATAAGCAGCAAGACTGGATTTTCCAAATCCGCTATCTCCCAGAAAAGCCACGGCGTAGCCTTCCATCACAATACACGTGGCATGCAGAGGTTCAAATCCACACCGTACCAATGCAAACGAAAGCGCCTGACCCAGCAAATAGACTTGAAAGGATTCTTCGTTGGATTCGCGCGACGGGCAACATGTTATAAGTCGCCCGTTGCTGGACACGAGAAATTCGCCAATATTTTCCCACCGCACGTAACTAACGCCGTTTTGCAGATGTGCGTATTGATACGTGGAATATCGCGACCATTGCAGAGGCGCACCCGCAATTGCCTCTGAAAAATAATCGTGCTCTCGCAACCGAAGTTCAATTTCGGCAAGCCCCGAGCCTGGATATTCCGGCAGAGCCAACCGAATTGGACTACGCAGAGTCACCCCATATACGCCGTAAGAATGAACTAGTCCTTGCGATTCCGCATGGCGGTCTTTTTCGGCGTTATCGATCCGGTTGAACAATTGAGTTTCGCCCGCCTCTCGCACACCTGAACGTACATTCTAACGCAGGGAATCTTCCTGAACTAAAACAGTTCGATGATCCCACGACACTATTCGTGGCGACAGGCAGATCAAATGATCGGCTTCTTAATCACGCCGACGCCACTAATAATCTTTTGCGATTGAAAAGAATGGGCGTCAACGAAATCGCGGAACGCGGAATTAAAATCGACGTCGTCGGACATTATTAAACCGCCGGGTCGGACGCGCGGGTACGCGGCATCAAATTCAAATTTCATATGTTCATAAGAATGCAGACTGTCGTGAACAAATATGTCCACGGCTCCAACTTCCGCGAGTATCCGAGGAAGAAACTCCCTAGCGTCACCCAACTGCAAGGTCCAACTTACACGCAAATAATCCGGAACGACCCAGCCAGTCTGCCGGCCTGCGGGTAAATATTCGCCGATGTCCTTATCGATCGAATAGAGTCGGCCTTTGCCGTTCAGACGACAGGCCAAAAGCCAGTACATGGAGGAGATTCCGTTACCGACTCCTGTTTCCACAATCACGTCAGGACGAAGTGCTCGCGCCACGGCGAATTGAATCAATACTTTTTTCGCGTAGAGATAGCAAATCGGGTCGGGCGTTTCGCGCAATACGGGAATACACCGTTTCAGATGGCTAGCAAATTCGGACTGGTTCGCCGGTTCGTCAATAAATTTCCGAATCGCGCTGGGAGTTGAATCTGTAACCGCCGCCAGAAATCGCTCGTCACTTCCGAGCAAATGGTGCATCAAGCGCGTCGCTGCATAGACCGGGGACTTAAGCCCGCGGCGTACGCGATCCTTGGCATTCTGCAGAAGCCATCTCATTTCTTGCTCTGGCGGCCCTGCCGATTTCCCGGTTTTTTTTCTAGAAGGAATCGCGTCGGACGAAGACCGTCGATGGGCTCACTCATTTCTATAATTCCGGTATTCTTCACTCACTAAACTTCGCTGGTCTTGATGAGGCCTTCTGTCCGCAACTTTTCGAGCAGTAACAGCAGGTCACTCTCACACCTGGCGGGATCTACTTCGTATTCTTCCAGGATTGCCGACCGCAATTCTCCTACGGACTTCGGCTCAGCCAGCAATTTCCAGACGCGCGCGCCTATGGGATCCAATCCGTAATACCGGCCGCTGCGCATGTCGAGAATCGCTGCTTGGTCTCCGAGACTGCAAGAAACATTCTCCTTGGAAGTCGTCACAATCGTCTCAAGTGAAATTGCTTCTGGCATAGCGTTCGTCTGGAGAAACTCTTTTCTCGGTGATTTGTCGCCAAAACCCGGCAGACTGGCCGCGCTTATCGAGACAGCTTGCAAAACATTCTAATCGCATCTTTCGAGCTTAGCAATTCGACGCGTGTGACGACATTCAGACTGACTTTTATCAAGCCGCTTTCTAGTTCTCTACGGAATCGACTGCGATTAAATTCAGCAGCAAGTACTAAAAGTACTAGAACTGGCTGATGATGGTAATAAACCTGCACAAACCGAGCGCAATTCGGGAAATTGATTTCCACTCTTTTGGTTGCCAATAATTCTCCTATGTGAAGGTTCCGAAAAACAAAGGACTTGGCGACATAGAATTCTCTGTTTCATTTGGACACTGAAATGCAATTACCATGTCAGGAATTGCACTCTTACGCAGGCTCGGCAGGGCCTTAAAGCTGCCTCGGGAGGCCATGTGAAAGCGCACTTGTTTATTCGACTTACGAAGTTCGCCATAATCTTAGCGGTGGCAGTGTTTGGATTGGGTGTTTCGACGGCGCGCGCCGATAGTTTCACAACTGTCGCTGTCAGCGGCACATTTGTGGGCGGCGGCACGTTTAGTGGGAATGTCACCATCGATACGACGACGGGAATCATTTCCGGCGCTTCGCTTTCGACCTCGGGGACCCTCGCATTCTCGTTCAGTTGTGCGTCGAATTGTTCGAGCGTAATTGTCCAGGGAGCCGGCGACGGAACCAACGGCTACGCGGCGAACTTCATGACTGGCACCACATCGCTCAGCTTAATTTTCTTTACGGCTGATGGCACGCTCGCGAATTATTCAGGCGGCAGTCTTTGCGTCGGAGCGGTCACAGCGGCTTGCGGCGATCCGTCGATGGTGTACACCAATGACGGTGAAACCATGGTGGCCGTAGCATCCGGCTCTGCCACGGTGCCGGAACCTGCAACTTATCTCATGCTCGGGAGCGGACTGCTAGGTCTTGCGCTGCTTGGGCGCAAGCGGCTCGTCACCGGCGCTTAGACCAGCCATCCTCCGCAATTTCGGCAGGGACGCAAATGCGTCCCTGCTTTTTTTTGGCGTAACGAAGCCCCTTTGTGGTTTGGATCAACTCGTGAATCGGCGTTGCAAATGAAAACGCTGGCGGGAGATTTGCAGGCATCTACGCTATGAACTAAGTCGACGCGGTGCGGGCGGGCCGCCGATATCTCAGCCGCCTCGCCCACAGGAATTTCGCTCGATGATCCTTCTTACTTCTTCTTCGGTGCAGTTACCTTTGTATCGACGCCCAACCCGTACTGCTTCAGGTCTTCCAGATTCTTCCGTGAAAGCTCCGCCATGTTTGTTTTGGGATCGAGTGAGATGCACTTCTCAAATGCTTCCTCAGTTCCTGCAGGAAACTCAAAACTTATTTTGTCTCCGTTTTGTTTCACGGCCATGTTTGCTGCCAACGCTGCCCCCAGCAAGAACCATCCCTGCTGATTATTTGGTTCCGCTTCGGTGGCCTTTTTCAAAAGGTCCGCGGCAGGGGAATCCTTCAACTTTCCGGCGTTGAATAACACTACCGCGAAATTCCGGTATGCCAGCGGTGCGCCGGCGGGGTCAAGCGTCGCGCTCTGATCGTACGCGGCCCTCGCTTCATCCATTTTCCCGATTTTTGCGAGATCGTTTCCCAGATTGTTGTATGCGCCAGCATCCGGATGCGCCGCTACGTCCTGCTGATAGGCCTGCACCGCTTCCTCGAACTTTCCTTCGAGTTCGTATGCAACGGCCATCTGGGCGTATACAGCTCCTTTATTTTTTGCATCGGCCGGATCGGTAACCGCGCTCAAAGCCTGTTGATATTCACCCAGCGCCTTTGACGCGGACTGTTCAACTTTCGCCTGCAGATCGGGGCGATCTGCGGCGGGAGCTTTCGTCCAGTCAGCCTTCGCTGCTTTTTCTTCGTCTAGCGCGGTGTTTCCTGCATTGAAATGCGTCTTCAGTTTGCCGTACTGCGCTTCGTCCTCAAGTTGCTTCTTCATCTGCTTCTGGAATTCAAGAACCCTGGGGTCATTCAATACCAAATTCGCCAACGTGTCCTTCCCGTTGCCGACATTTGCGCGCGCCTTGTAGATTGTTTTTTCATCCTGTTTGTACGTGATGATGTAAGAGCCCACCGGTAAACCTGGCTTCGCGAACTTTCCCGCGGCGTCCGTCGTGAGGTCAATTTCCAACCCGCCTTGCGGTTCAATAACGACGGTCATACCGGCAACCGGCTTGCCGTCTCCATCTTTTACCACGCCAATAATCTGGCCCGCGCCCACAGGCGCTGCCGCCTTATCCTGCGCCACCGCGCGTTGCGCAAGAGAAGTCATCATCAGGCCTGCGCACATCACACAGCCGAGTATCGCTCCGACAATTTTCAATATTTCCTTTTTCACTTTCACCCTCCTGGCAGAATTCAAGCGCCGCTCCGGCATCTCCGGCCACTAACGGCCGCGAACTCTGTGGATGTTATCTTGCCTTATTATCTCTCAACTTGTATCCGATATGCGATAGGGTCTGTGCGTCCGGCCTGTTCAAAGGCCCGCAACCGCAGCACGCAACTATCGCATATTCCGCACGCCAAATCTTCGCCCTGATAGCATGACCATGTTAGATGCAGTGGGGCCCCCAGTTCGATGCCACGCTGGATGATCTCGCTTTTCCGCATCGCGATAACGGGTGTCGCAACTTCAATACGCGTTTCAGGACGCGTCCCCACTTTTACCAGTTCCTGAAACACGCGGTAATATTCCGGCCGGCAGTCCGGATAGCCGGAACTGTCCTCAGCCACTGCTCCGATGAATACCGCGTTCGCGCCAATCGCTTCCGCCCAACTGACCGCCACCGAAAGAAAGTGCGCGTTGCGAAACGGAACGTAGGTTACAGGAATTTCGCCCGGTTTCAAAACGCCATGCGTTGTAGAGTTTTGCTCCGGCACGGCAATCCGCGAATCCGTCAACGCTGATGCGCCAATCGCCGGAAAATAATTCAGGTCGACCACGAGACGATCGCTCACACCATAATAATTGGCAATGGAATCAAACGCTCGGCGTTCCCGCCGCGCGGTTCGCTGACCGTAACTCGCATGAAGCAACGCCACGTCGTGCGTCAAACGGGCGATCGCCGCGGTTACGCAGGAGTCCATTTCGCCGCTCAGCAAAACTACGGCCTTCGATTTTTCCGACGAGCTTGCCATCAAGAACTAAACTCCGTGCATCGAAGGGTCCCAGATAAATTTGTGCAGCTGAAGCCCGAGGCGCACTGGAACTCCGTCGGCGAGAATCCATTCCGTCAATTCGCGAGCTTCCAGGCCGGGCCATTTTCCATTTGGATCGGGGGTCGACGGAGAAAAAATCACTTGATGAACTTTTGCCGCGAGCGAATGTTGCGCGGTGAACTCGCGAGCGAATTCGTAATCGCGCCGGCTGGCGATTACAAATTTAATTTCATCGGAAGAGCTTAGGGCTTCCAGGTTCGCGAAATCGAAAGTGTCCGGCGCGCCGGAATCAGGACATTTCACGTCCATAATTTTGATTACTTCGCGCGGCAATTTGCCGATAAATCTCTCGCCGCTGGTTTCGATCATCACTGTATAACCAGAGGCGAGAAGTTTCTCCGACAATGGAATTATTTCCGGCTGTAATAAGGGTTCGCCGCCGGTCAACTCCACTAAACGAATTTCATTTCCATTCGACGTTGGCGGCAACGCGAGCACGCGCACTTTCTCGCAAACTTCATCGATGGAGATTTGTTTGCCGCCATAAAACGCGTAGGCCGTGTCGCACCAGGTGCAGCGCAAATTGCATCCGGTGAGGCGTACGAAAATGCACGGCAGTCCGGCGCGAGTACCTTCACCTTGAATCGAGCGGAAGATTTCAGTGATGACCATTACTTTAGCGGGAATTCACGCCGGATTTTATTTCAGAAGTTGGCGCGGAGTTTCTTCGCGCCCTGCGGCGCCGGTCGTAAGCGTTAACCAAGTAAATTGCGATTCCAAATCCAGCCAGCCCGCCAAGCGCGCGTGCGTAGGTCAGTTGCACTCCGGCATAAGCAGCCAGAAGAAAGTACGCCGTAATCACAAGCGCCGCGGGAATGATGATTACCAAAAATGCGCGATTCATGTCGTTGTTCCTGACTGCTGCGAACTACGGATGATACGTGGCTGACGTAACATCGGTTTCCCAAACCGTGACGCTCGTAATTCTTGGTGCGTTTTTCAGATCTATTGCAGATGCAGCGGCTAGTGGCGTCAATTCCTTCAGGCCGCGAGCCACTTCGTCGTATAAATATTTTGCAATATTTTCCGCCGAAGGATTCAATTCGATGAATGGCGGCTGATCGTTCAGATATTTGTGATCCATTTCGTTGATCACGGCGTGCAAAACTTGTTTCAAGTGCACGAAATCGAAAAGCAGTCCGATGGAATCCAGTTGCGCGCCTTGCACCGTCAACCGCACTTTGTAATTGTGGCCGTGCGGATTCTCGCACTTGCCCTTATATCCGCGCAGGGCGTGTCCGGCGGAAAAAGTTTCGTCAACGCTGACTTCAAACATTCAAGACCTTTCGATTTACAAATAAAATGTTTAGGGATGCGGCTGCATGAAGCGCTCCACTTCCTGAATGTCACGCGTGATGGAA
Source organism: Terriglobia bacterium (assembly GCA_963840515.1). Classification (GTDB taxonomy): domain Bacteria; phylum Acidobacteriota; class Terriglobia; order Acidiferrales; family UBA7541; genus DASTCZ01. The sequence goes on along the minus strand of CAWIZI010000029.1, from coordinate 98,855 downwards.
TAAGCAGGAAGCGACGCGATGAAGATTTTACCATACTGCATGCGCTCGATGCGGTTATCCAAAATCGCCAGCACGCCGCGATCGGTGCGTGCGCGAATCAATCTTCCGAATCCCTGCTTCAATGCGAGCACCGCTTCCGGCACCTGATATTCGCTGAACGCGTTGCGTCCTTCTTCCTGCAAAGTTTTCACGCGTGCGGCTACGATGGGATCGCTCGGAACGGCGAACGGAAGTTTATCCACGATGACGCAAGAAAGCTGATCGCCGGGCACGTCGACGCCTTGCCAGAAACTTGCCGTGGCAAATAAAACAGCGTTCGGAGTATTGCGAAATTTTTCCAGCAGTGCGGGACGCGGAGAAGTTCCCTGAAGCAGCAGCGGAAAATCCACCGTCTGCAAAACACGCGCGTACACATCTTTCATCTGGCTGTAACTGGTGAAAAGACAGAACGCGCGGCCCTGCGTGATTTCCAACATGCGCGTAATTTCTTCGGCGGCTTTCGCGGAAAATGATGGATCGCGCACATCCGGCATCCGATTTGGAATATATAGAAGCGCCTGATTCTTATAATCGAATTCGGTGGGCAAAACTTTTTCGAGTGCGGCAGGAACTCCAAGGCGCTGCTTCAGAAAATCAAAACGTCCTCCAACGGCCAGCGTTGCCGACGTAAGCACGACAGTATCGAATCGCTCGAAAAGATGTTCACGAAGAATTCCGCTCACATCAATCGGAGTGGCCGCCAGAAAAACTCCTTTGTTGCGGCGATCCATCCAATAAACGTAATTGTGTTCGGACGATTCCATCAGGAATTCAGTTTCTTTGCGCAGCTCGAAACTGCGGCGCGCCAGGTTGATGAACTCTTCCGGTTTGTTGGGCAATGCGGCGATTTCCGTCTCAAACGCTTTCAACGCTTGCAGAAGCCCGTCGTAGGCTTCGTGATTTTGTTCCAGAAAATGTTGTCGTTCCGCCAGCTCGAATGGCGAGCGGCCTTCGCGCGGAGGAAATGCTTCAAAAAATGTACGCGCGCGTTCGCGAATGCGTGAAGCGCGGCGCAACAGCGACGGCGGCCCTTCTTTCATCATCCGCAAAACATTTTCAGCATCGCGCGCCAGCTCCTCGAAACGATAATTTGAAGTCTGCCGGCCGAAATAATCACCGGCGACGTCTTCGATTTCGTGCGCTTCGTCGAAAATCACAGCGTCATATTCCGGAAGAATGCTGCCGAAATCATCCTGGCGCAGCGCAAGATCGGCGAAAAATAAATGATGATTCACGATCACGATATCGGCGTCGGCGGCGCGTTGATGCATCAGCGTGACAAAACAATTGTTGAACTCCGGACATTTCTGTCCCGTGCAGGCTTCGCGGCGTGCGTCGAGCCGATGCCACAAATCGGCGTCATCGGGCAGGAAATTTAGTTCGGCACGGTCGCCCGTTGCCGTGAGTTTTTCCCAATCGGCAATTTGCGAAAACCAGTCGACTTCGTCCATACCTTTCAGCACGGGCTGGCCTTCCATGAAATGAACTTTGGATCGGCACAGAAAATTGCTGCGCCCTTTCATAACAGCCACTTTCAAATTCGGTGCAAAATGTTTTTGAAGAAACGGAATATCCTTGCTGAAGAGCTGCTCCTGCAAGGATTTTGTAGCCGTGGAAATTACAATTCGCTTGCCGCTGCGAATCGCGGGAATCAGATACGCCAAAGTTTTTCCGGTACCTGTGCCGGCCTCGACGATAGCGTGCTGCCTTTTCTGAAACGCTTTCTCAAGAATTTCCGCCATCTCCAATTGCGAACGGCGATGCTCGTATCCCTGCGGCATACACTGCTTCAGCAATCCGCCGGGCCCGAAAATATCTTTGATCGTGGGCCGATCGTCTACGTCCGTTGCGGTTTCATCTTCAATTGTAGAAACGCGAATCGACTGCGAGCCACCCACAAATTCCGCGGGATGCTCCACGATTTCTGGATCGTCTAAAACATCATGATCAGAAACGACGGGCTGCAAATCCGTCAGCAGATCGGGCGAGTAGGTGCGCTCAGTAACGTCGGACGAGCCAATTGCCGCGGATTTGGATTTCTTCTTGGCCATGCGAGTACTGCGCCAGTAATCACGATGACGCCGACCGGATTAAATACCTTAGCATAGTCGGAAGATGGGCTTGAAACGGACCGAATGCAATACAATTGTCGTCGTCGGATGATTGAGGCGGAGATACACGCCAAAGAGTTCGGAATTCGATTCCTTAAATTCAGTTGAGTATCTGTATCTTCAGGAGATCTCGGAACCACGAGACAATTCCTTGCGAATTGTTCTGCAAGAGGCCGTGGGGAATCGATTGGGAACGGTTCGACCTGAATCTGTAGTTCCTGAATTGTCAGCACTGCGAACGGATTCGTGGCCGATCGAGTCCGTTGAGAGTTGCAAGACTTTCGAGTTGACCTGGAAACATTACGTCGCATACCTGGTCACTGAAGAGATGGTCGGTTCGTGCGGTGACTATGAGGACGAGAGCTATTTCGGAAAATTATTTCGCGTCTACACGAAATCACACTTTCTTGATCATCTTGCGTGTGACACGGGTGCACACACTGAGCCGATTCAACACTTTAAATTGATGTGCCTAAATCATTTGATTGATGTCGCTTCTTATGAAGTTCCTGCAATTCGACGGTTGGAATCATCTACCGCAGCGCCGCCTAGAATTCAGTAGTCTGGAGTCCGTCCCAGCGATCCATCCTAGGAACAGAACCGAACCTGGAGACGTGATCGACAAAATGAACAACAGATTCGTTTCTCGATCCCCAAAACTATTATCCTGAGATCTTACTGACCGTCCGGTTTGCCGAGGAGCGATTGAATTCCGACCGAAGTGGCTTGTTGCGGATCATCGGTGAACGACAGATCCCATTTCCAAACATCTTTTTCCTTGGTCATGTGAGCGGTGCCTTTAAACCGAAGTACCTTTCCACCTACAGTGAGATTCGCCGCCGTTGGAACGTCGGCGGAATTCCCGTTCATCACAGGCTCGCCAATTGTGATGTCGGAAATGCTTTTGAAAAGTTTATCAACAACTCCATCCGGATCGGAATCGTGGATTCCTTTTGCGATGCCGGTTGCAAATTGATCGGCGTCGTCCGGCAGATCCGTGCGCACTTTTGCGGAAAATATTGTGATGAAGTACAGCCCCTTCCAATCCTGATTCTTGATGATCGTGTAAAGGTTCAGGGCGGCCGCTTTCGGAGTCGACACGGCAGCAGCCTGCGACTTCGCGCCGGCCGACACGGTTAAGACTGAGAAGGTAAAGCAAACGGCGAGCGCAACGGAAGATAGTTTTTTCATCATATAGCGGCATTCTAGCACCCACGCGTTGCCGAACGAATCACAAAGGATTGCGACTCTTGTTCGTCCCAGTATCGCAACGCGCCGGTGGGCGATTGTTCCGCGATGGAATAAGAGTCTGCCGCGGAGAACGAGATTGACGTACTATCTTGGCGCGGAAATTTCCTGGGACGGCGAGGTTCATGAGCATGAAAGAAAAAAGCAAAGTAGCGGGCGGGCGGCGAAAATTCTTGCGGACGGGAATTATTGGCGCAGTTGCGGCAGCGGTTTCGCCGAAGCTAAGCGTGTCTGCGATTGGCGGCGCGCCAAGTCCCATTGCGCCATTCGAGCTTGACGAAATTACGATCGGTGAATTGCAAGGCGGAATGAGGTCCGGGAAATACACGGCGCGTTCGATTACCGAAAAATATTTGGCGCGTATCGAAGAAATTGATAAGCACGGGCCGGGAATCAATAGCGTGATTGAGGTGAATCCCGATGCGCTGGCGATTGCTGACAAAATCGACCGAGATCTCGCAGCTTCGATTAAAGACGCCGATGCGCGAGGTCAACTTCTGTCGGTGAGTTCGCCGCTGCTCGGAATTCCTATCCTTATTAAAGACAATATCGACACTGCGGACCGCATGATGACGACCGCAGGGTCGCTGGCGCTGGTTGGCGCGAAGCCTTTGAAGGACTCTTTTGTGGTGCGGCGACTGCGCGCGGCAGGCGCTGTGATTTTGGGCAAAACAAATCCTAGCGAATGGGCAAATATCCGTTCGAGCCATTCGACGAGCGGTTGGAGCGGGCGCGGCGGACTCACAAAGAATCCATATGCGCTGGACAGGAATCCGTGCGGATCGAGTTCCGGTTCCGGCGCGGCAGCTTCCGCGAATCTGTGCGCGGCTTCGATTGGAACGGAAACGGATGGGTCGATTGTGTGTCCATCATCGGCGAATGGCCTTGTAGGAATTAAGCCGACGGTTGGAGTCGTGAGCCGCGCCGGAATTATTCCGATTTCGCATACGCAGGATAGCGCGGGACCGATGTGCCGCACAGTGCGTGATGCGGCGATCGTGCTTGGCGCGCTGACGGGCGTGGACGCGGAAGATAGCGCAACTGCTTCGAGTGCCGGGAAATTCGTGTCCGATTACACGCAGTTTTTAAAGGTGGATGGTTTGCGTGGCGCCCGGATCGGCGTGGTGCGGAAATATTTCGGATTCAGCGACACGGTCGATGCCTTGATGGAGACAGCGCTCGATGCGATGAAAAAGCAGGGCGCAATTTTGGTTGATCCAGCGGACATTGACACGATTGGCAAAACGGGCGACAACGAAACGCTCGTGCTGCAGTATGAATTGAAAGCCGACATAAACGCGTATCTGGCGAAGCTCGGCCCGAATGCGCCGATGAAAACTTTGAAAGATTTGATCGCATTCAACGAGCGCAATCACGAAAAAGAGATGCTCTATTTTGGACAGGACATGTTTATTAAAGCGGAAGCCAAGGGTCCGCTGAGCACGAAAGAGTATCAGGACGCGCTCGAAGCAAATTTGCGAATGGCGCGCAAAGAAGGTATTGACGCGGTGATGGATAAATTCAAACTCGACGCGCTGGTGGCGCCGACAGGCGGCCCGGCGTGGGTCACGGATCTGGTGAACGGAGATAATGCGGCGGGGCAAAGTTCGAGTGGCGCGGCTGTGGCCGGATATCCAAGCGTCACAGTGCCGGCCGGATTTGCGTTCGGCGCGCTGCCGGTGGGAATTTCGTTTTTCGGACGCGCTTGGAGCGAAGGGGCGCTGATCAAACTCGCGTATTCATTCGAGCAGGCAACAAAAGTCAGAAAAGCTCCGAAGTTTTTGCCGACGATTGAATTAAAGGCTTAGCGAATTGATAGGAATTCTGGTGCATGGCGACAACCATTTCATACTAAGCGGTCCGCTTCCGGATGACGCCAGCGCGAAAGAAATGGCGCGCCACTGGTCATTGATTCAAATCGGAGGCGAAAAATCACCGAGATTCAGAAAATGGGAAATTCGCACGAAAGAGTTTCGCGAAAATTTGGAGTGGGCGGTGATTGTGCCGTGCGAAAGTGAAATTTCCGAAGGAGTTTTGCAATTGCTGTCAGAAATGTCGGCGCGGGGAATTCAGATCTGTAGGTGTCAAAAATAAAGAGAAGGGAACCTTAGATGCGAATTTCAAAAATGGCCTTGGCAACTTTCGCAATTGCACTTGGTACCTGGAGCTGCGGCAACTCCACAGTTTCTTCTCCGAATGGCAACGACGTTCCGGTGCGCGCAAGTGCATCAGGGGCGGGCGGAGGGAAGATTGTCGGCTTCGCGTTTGTTGACGCGTCGGTGACCCAGCTGCACTCGAACGCGACGATTCCTGCCGGAACGAAAATCTATCCGTCGGGTTCGACACTTACCGGGACGGAAGGGTGCTCCACAACGAGATATAACACCGACGGTTTGCCGATCGTTATTATCGAATACAGCGGACGGCCGACGGCGGGAAGCGTTGCTGTAACTCGACATCCGGCAAGCGGCGGAAATTTTGCGGACGCTCCGTATTATCTCGACTTGAACCCCGGAACCACAGTGCAAACTTTGGGTCCCTATTTCGATAATGGCACCTACAACGTTGTTTTTACGTATGACTACAATCTTGGCACAGGGCAGAAAACGTCGGCTTCGTTCACGCTCGCGCGGAGTTGCCCTGCGGTGCAATGAGGTCTCAACTAAGATTTCAACTGGCTGGTTTCAGAATTGCCAGCAGATTGAGGCTCTTCTTTTCCTGCCGGCTGTAGCGCTCCAGAATTTCCTCGAGTTCTTCTTGGCGGATGGGCTTGGATAAATAACCATCCATGCCGGCGGCAAGGCAGCGCTCTTCATCCCCTTTCATCGCGTGTGCCGTCATTGCGACTACAGGTTGATGGAGTCCAGTGTTTTTTTCTTTCGAGCGAATCGCCGCAGTCGCGTCGAATCCGTCCATTTCGGGCATCTGTACGTCCATCAGAACCAGATCGAACTTATCTGTTTCGAGCGCCTGAAGCGCTTCGATTCCATTTACGGTAGATACGACGGTGTGGCCTTTCTTCTCAAGTATTCTAGTGGCCAGCAAACGGTTTACGGCGTTATCCTCCGCCAACAGAATGCGCAATCCGTGCACCGGACTCTGCGAACCTTCCAACGAGAAGCGTGTGATCAATGGTGCCGGCGCCGCATCTTTGCGCGCGCCGAGTACACGCGCGATTGCTTCGCGAAGTTCCGGCTGCCGAATCGGTTTCAGAAGATACGCGGCAACCTCCAAATCCTTGCAGCGCGTCGCGTCACCCTGATGTCCCGCGGAAGTCAGCATCATGATTGTTGCCGCCGCAAATTCAGGAACCTGGCGCATGCGCTCGATCAATGTGAATCCATTCATTAAGGGCATGTGCATGTCCGTGAGAATCAGCGCGTAAGGATCGGCAACTTTCAGCGCAGCGAAAAGTTGCACGAGTGCTTGTTCACCGCCGCTTACGGTCGTAGTCCGCATCCCCCAGCGTGTCAACATTCCTTCCAGGATTCGCAAATTCGTTTGATTGTCGTCGACAATCAAGACTTTTACATTCAGCAGTGAATCAAGCGAGGCAATTGTGCTTGGCGCGATCGACTGGGATTCCGGAATTTTCAGCCGGACCGTGAAACTAAACTTAGATCCTTTTCCAACTTCGCTTTCCAGCCAGATTTTTCCGCCCATCATGTGAACCAGGCGCGTAGAAATAGTCAGCCCCAGGCCAGTGCCGCCGTATCGCCGGGTCGTTGACGAATCGGCCTGTGCAAATGGCTGAAAAATCGCATCGAGCTTGTCGTGGGGAATTCCAATTCCCGTGTCGGAGACCGTGAAATGGAAAAGGTTTTCACCGCTTTGATCTGTTTCTCTTTCCACTTTCAACGACACTTCGCCATCATGCGTGAACTTGATGGCGTTGCCAATTAGATTGAAAATGACCTGCCGCAGCCGGTTGGAATCTGCTCGCACAATCTGCGGAATTTCCGGATCCACCTCGCACAGCAGTTCGATTCCCTTCTCGTCGGCGCGCAGCGCGAGAGTCCTCATTGTGGCATCTAAGCTCTCACGTAAATCGAAATCCGCTTCTTCCAGATCTGTTTTTCCGGCTTCAATTTTAGAAAAATCCAGAATGTCGTTGATGACTGTCAGTAGCGAGTCAGCGGAGAGTTTCACTGTTTCCAAACATTGCCGTTGATCCGGTGTCAGTTCCGTGTCGAGAACCAGATCGGTCATGCCCATCACGCCATTGAGTGGCGTGCGAATTTCGTGGCTCATATTCGCGAGGAATTCACTCTTCGCCCGGCTCGCCGCTTCCGCCGCACGCTTCGCCGCTTCGCGCTCTTCTTCTCGTCGCGCGCGATCCGTTACGTCGCGCACAAATGCGGCGAAACTGTGCGTTGTTCCTGTTCGGATAACAGAAATACCAACTTCCACCGGGAATTCTCTGCCCGACCGATGAGTCGCCGCCAAGGTCAGCTGGTCATTAATTTTGGAGTCTGCTCCCGAATCGAGAAGTTGTTGAAGGCGCAGTTTGTGCGCTTCGCGGTGCCGTTCCGGAATAATAAATTCCGAAAGAATTTTTCCAATGGCTTTCGATTTCGACCATCCGAATATTCTTTCCGCCTGTGCGTTCCAGTCAGTTACTCGGCCTTCCGCATCCATGCCAATAAAAGCATCCAACGCCGTCTCAACGATTTGTTGATAGCGCCGCTCACTCGATTCCAATGCCGAGTTCTGAACGGAAAAGCGCCTGTCCGCAACGGCCATCACGAGCACAAGTCCGAGAACCATAAGTGTAACCAGAGTAATTCCTGCAATGCCGAGCGTAGATACGCTTAGTGAGTGAAGGAATAGATCAGCGGGCATCGTCGCAGGCACGAAGCTTGCGGCAGCCATGCCCGTGTAATGCATCACAGGAATCGCCGCTCCCATCAAAAGAGCGCTCAAGCCTTTTCGCAAGCTCCATCCAGTGGTTCGCATGCGAAAATAAAACGTCAAACACAACGCTACAAACGAAATCACGATGGCCAGCACGACCGAAAGCGTTACGATTCTTGCGGAGTAGACACACATTGCATCCATTCGCATCGCCGCCATTCCAATGTAATGCATGGCCGCAATACCACCGCCCATCGCGACGCTACCGCCGACGACTGCCGCCACACCCATCGCGCGGCGGCTTACAACGAACAAAGCGATTGCAGACGCAAGAATTGCCGCGAGAAGTGAAAGCAAAACCGTGGGCCAGTCGTACTCAACCGGAATGGTCATGCGGAACGCCAGCATCCCGATGTAATGCATCGACCAGATTCCCGTTCCCATCGCGATCGCGCCGCCGGTGAGCCAAAAATATCGCGAACGGCCGCGCGCGGACGTTACGCGGCCAGCAAGATCAAGCGCCGCATATGACGCAATAATCGCGATGCTGACGGAAAGGGCGACTAATCCGTAGTTGTAAGTGCCGGTCAAGAGTAAATCTTGTGAATTCATGCTGCTTTCCCCGTTTGGAACGCAACTTTTTCGTGGACAACGGTAACGGCGCTGGCGTAGTCGGCGCATGCCGTGCTATCCGGCAAAGTGACTGATTCAGCTTTCTATGAAAATTCCCCAAGAAGAAGAAAACGCCAGACGGGCCGGCAAGAATTTGCCAAATCGGCCCGAGAGGATTGCTTCCAGTGTGGCCCTATGATGCGGTAACGCAAGCGGGTGCGTACCTGAAGGTACACTGTGCAATTCGGAACAGTGCCGGCGATTTCGAGACGATTGGCGCACGCGGCTGCAAATCTGACAAAGCGCCGGCTAACGTACTAAACTTGACTCATCCGGGAGGCGGCAAATGACTTTCCTACGTAAGCTGTTCGTTTCTGCAATTATTTTATTCGCTGTGATTCTCGCCGCGATTGCCGTTTCATCACGCCTTTGTTCGGGCGGCAAAACATTTGCAGCCGCGCCCGATCCGCAAAGCTCTCCGGCAAATTCGCCTGAAATTGCCAGACTTCGCGCCGAATGGGTAAAGGATTTGCACAGCAAGCAGCTCGATCAAATCGCCGCGCTCTATGCCGAAGATGCGGAGTTCCTGCTCGCAACCGGCACTCGCGTTTCCGGCCGGGCGGCAATTCGCGAGCTTTGCAAAAATATAATGGCCACGATGACGAGCGATATCACTTTGCACACTGCAACCAGGGAGCGCTCCGAAAATCTCGCGTATGACAGTGGAGACTATTCTGAAACTCTCACCAGCGTCGCCGACGGAACAGTGACTCCTTATAAAGGCACGTACGTGATGATCTTCAGGCGTCAGGCGAATGGCGCGTGGGTGATCGCCGAACAAGTGTGGACTGACGCGTCGGCTGCAACTCACTAGAAGAACCGTGATTGCAAATCCGCTATTCGCCGGTGAATTTCCGCTGTTCGTCGATTAATTACAGACTCGATTGTGCGTCTTCGATAGTCTGCGCACGTGGAGACCAACCCAGCCCATCGCGCAGAGCCGGCCGCGGCAAATTCAACTGTTCGCCATTTAGCCAGCCAAACATTTCCGACTACGACTCTTGCGTGGTTGGCCGCGTGTTTGCTTATTCTTCTCGGCGCTGCTTTTGAACTGGGAATGCTCGGTGTCGGACCGTACGATTCCAGCGGCGTCTTGCTGCTTTCCGTTGCTGGTAAGAATGCGTGGACAATGCTCGCCGATCTGGCGTTTCCAGAGTTGCGCGAGATCGTAAGAATTTGGCCGCTGATACTTGTTATTCTCGGCGTGTCAATATTGTTCGTCACTCAGCTTCGAAATCGAATTGAATCGGTTGCCGTCAGTTCTGACAGGAAAGAAAACCATGCCAATTGAACCTAGAAAAGCGAAAAGAGGTTTGATCGTCCAGCTCCACATGGGCGGCATGGCCTTCGGAATATTTCTAGTGGCGCTTGGAATCGTCCTTCTGTTGGGCCAAATGGGAATCGTTTCCACGGATCATCTGTTTCATTTCTTCTGGCCGGCCGTCATGATTTTTCTCGGTATTGAGTTGATTTTTTCCAAGGGCCGTTTTTCGCGAAACCGTTTCAATCGTGAAGCGGGCGGTTTCCTGATTATGGCGGGAGTCATTCTGCTGCTCAGCAAACTCGGATATTTCCATTTCAGTTTTTCCGTGATTTGGGCGCTCGCTTGCATTTACTGGGGAATTTGGATCGTGGTGCGGACGTTCGGATTGCGGCATTGGTGGGAGGCGCAAAGTGCGCGCGCGCCGGACGTTAAGGTTATCGACATCACTGATACTGATCCGCAGAGGACTCCAGCCGATGTCTCTGCCGTTTTCGGCACTTTCAAACGGCCCATCACGTCAAGAAATTTCACAGGCACGAAACTCGAAGCAATTTTCGGAGAAGTTGGGATCGATTTAACGAAAGCTGAAATCGAAGGCGACGAAGCCACCATAAAAGCTGACGCCATTTTTGGGGCTTGCGTAATTCGCGTTCCCGAAACCTGGCACATTTCCGTGCGCGGCTCCGCCGTGATGGGAGAATATACGGACAAAACTCGCCAGCGGCCGGTGGAAGGTCCGGGCGTGAAAACTTTAATCGTGGTCGGCAGCGCTATTTTCGGAAGCGTCGAAGTGAAGAACTAGAAAGTTTCGCGCCTTTATGCATCCAATTCTCAGTCAGATCCGCCGGCTCGCGATTTATTTGCTCGTGTGGATTCCACTTGCTGCGCTCGTTGCATATCTCATGTGCGCACTCGCGGGACTCACCTGGCGCGAAGCGCTCGCGATGTCCGTGCCGCTGTGTTTTTTCTATGCGTTCGTCTGCTTGTCGGCGTGGTATCCGTGCCGCGCGAACCCATTCGACCGTTGCAGCATCAGCCGCCTTGTCCAGGTTCATGTGATTGGCGCGGCAATTGCCGCCAGCCTATGGGTTCTTGGCGCGGAAATTGTTGCGCGCGGGCTGGCGGAAACAAATTACTTTCCCGATTTCACCAGCCGCCTTTCGCGCGTGATTCCACTCTTGCTCGGACTCGGCGTATTGTTCTATCTGCTATCCGTAAATTTTTATTATGTACTGCTCGCCGAGCAAGCTTCGCAGGAAGCCGAAGCACGCGTGATGCGGGCTAGCATTCTGGCGCGAGAAGCGGAATTGAAAGCGTTGAAGGCCCAAGTAAATCCGCATTTCTTGTTCAATAGCTTAAATTCTATCAGCGCCCTTACAAGTTCCGATGCGCCGCGCGCGCGCGAAATGTGCGTCTTGTTGGGCGATTTCTTGCGCCGCACGCTGGGCCTCGGCGAAAAATCGGCCATCCCGCTTGAAGAAGAACTCTCGCTCGTGCGCGCGTTTCTGGCCGTCGAGAAAATTCGCTTCGGAGCGCGAATCCAAATGGAAGAAAATATTCCGCAAGAAGCGTTGCAGATTCAGATTCCGCCACTGCTTCTGCAACCGCTCGTTGAAAATGCCGTCGCGCATGGCATCGCAAATCTTGTCGAGGGCGGATGGATTCGCCTGGACGTAAAATGCGACGGTGGGAATCTTTCCATCACCATTGAAAATAACTTCGATCCCGAGGCCCCTCCGCGCCGTCGCGGCGGCGTGGGGCTGGCCAATGTTCGCCAGCGCCTTTTCGCGCGATACGCGGAACGCGCGAGTTTCTCTGTCAACGCAGAGGGCGGCCGGTTTCGCGTTGCCATTGTGATGCCCGTCGAACTGGAGGTTCGCAATTGATGAGCGGAAAAACAACAGCAAAAATCCGCGCCGTCATCGTCGATGACGAAGAATTGGCACGCCAGGTTCTGCGCGAATTTCTTTCGACGCACGCCGAAATTGAAGTTATCGCCGAATGCGCGAACGGATTTGAGGCCGTGAAAGTTGTCACCGAGCAAAAACCCGATCTGGTTTTTCTCGATATTCAAATGCCCAAGCTCGATGGCTTTGAAGTTCTAGAATTGATGGGCGCGGGCCCGGCCGTGATTTTTGTCACAGCGCATGACACGTATGCAATTCGCGCATTTGAAGCGCACGCCGTGGATTATTTGCTGAAGCCTTTCAACACCGCGCGATTTGAAGCTGCTCTCGAACGCGCTTCGCAAAGGCTCGCGGGGAAAATCCCAGCCGCTGCCGAGTTAGCCACGTCCGCGCGCCCTCCAGCGCAATATTTCGAGCGCCTCGCCGTGAAAGATGGCACGCGTGTGTTTATTATTCCCGTTGCAAAATTGGATTACGCCGAAGCGCAGGACGATTACGTCGAGCTAAACGCTGAAGGGAAGAAATATCTGAAGCAGCAGACGATCTCAAGCCTCGAATCCGGATTGGATCCCGCGCGGTTTGTCCGCATTCATCGCTCTTACATCGCGAATCTCGAACGCATCACCAAGGTTGAACCGTATGCGAAGGATAGCCACATCGCTGTTATGACGAATGGCAAGCAGCTGCCCGTCAGCCGCGCCGGATACGCGCGACTTCGTGCGCTGCTAGATCGTTGAACGCTACAAAATAATTAATCCGCGCCGTGCGCCAATGGCCACTGCTTCCGCGCGCGTACACGCGTCAAGCTTATTAAAAATCGAAGTGATGTGGAACTTTACGGTGTGCTCGGATATTTTCAAACGCCACGCGATTTCTTTGTTCGCGAGTCCATCGGCCAGAAGATTCAAAATTTCCGATTCGCGGGGTGTGAGCGGTTGAATCGGTACATCCTGCTGTTCGCGCGAAGAATGTTCTGGAATGAACATGACTCGCTCATTTTCTTCGGCTGAAACTTCGCCAAACACTTCAGGATGAATAACGATCAGTCCGGCGCTCACGGCTTCGATCGAGGCCTGAATCTCTTTGTCGCTCGCCGACGCCGGCAATATCGCGCGAATCGCCGAATCCATTTCTTTCATTTCGGTAACCGCGTTGGCGAAACTGGTTTGCTCCGTAAGAAGAATTCTCGCTACACCCTCAACTACGGAATCATCTCCCAAGAAACGCTCTCGATGATGCATTGAGGAATGCTCGATCACTACGACAAGTTCCGCAAGCTCGGTATCGTCGAGTTGCTCGATCATTACGTCGCGATCCAAACCTCCGCCCGCAAATTCCAGCGAAGGCTCCGACCGAACAATCGCGGTGAGCCGCGCGAGTTCATCTGTCGAGTCAGCAAGGATAAATACTTTAGTCAAGGTTGTCGTAACTTTCGCGCAGGCCGCGCTTTCCACATTTGCCGCAAATTATTAGATACCGCGGAAGTGAAAAGCGCGTCAGCGCGAAAAAAACTAGTTAGTAGCCGGTCGTTCGCCAACCGTGATGGCAACTTCCAGCATGACGCCCCCGCGAATGACGGAGACCTTCACAGAGCTGCCGATCTGCGCGCCAACCAGAAATGACTGCACGCTGCGAAGACTGCTCAACGGTTTCCCATCCAACGCGACGATCACATCGCCCAGCATCACTCCGGCTTTCTCGGCCGGGCCATCTGGTTCCACGCTGGCGATCATGATTCCGATTTCGCTAGACAATTTTAGCGATTCACGAATCTTGCTCGACAATCGTACCGGCTGCATCGCCACTCCAAGATACGCACGCCCGACGTGGCCTTTTTTCTCCAGTTCCGCGCTCACCCGATCCACCGTCGATGCAGGAATCACGAGCGAAGCCAGCCGCGAAAGTCCGGAAGTATTTATTCCGTATGCGCGGCCTTGCTCGTCGAGCGCCGGCCCGCCCGAAAGATTCGGATGAAGCCTGCGATCCAGCCGAACGGTCAGATCCAATTGACCACCCTGCCATGTCCGTAGCGCAGGTCCCGTCACACCGACCAGCGCGGAAGCCGCCCGCACCGCACCTTCCGAAGTGCGTCCTGCTGCGAGAAGCAAATTTCCGGCCTTCAATGTGGCGGCATCGCTTTTTTCGGCAATCGCCAAATCGCCCGCATCGATTTTCAGGATCGCAAGATCCGTGGTGGAGTCGCGGCCAGCGAGAGTTGCCGGCACGTTGCGTCCATCAGGCAACGTCACAGTAATGTCTTCATCGCGCTCAACGGTGTGATCAGCAGTGACAATAATTCCAGCACGCCAGTAAACTCCGCTAGACGGAATTCGGCGGCGCGCGTGAACGGCGACGACCGAACGGCCGGCGCGATCAATCGAGTTGGCAAAATCGCTCGAAAGCGATCGCCACGTACTGGATGCAGATGTTTCTTGCGGCATTGATTCCTCCCAAGAGTAAAAAACATTTCGTGTCTGGCTGGTTTCGACAGTCAGGCAATTGAAAGAATAACGCGCGGAAATTTCCGGCACATCGCCCAAACGGCTAGGTAAGCCCAAAAATTAGGAAAGAATACATCGCGAGGATTATTTGAACCGATTGAGGCTTATTTCTTTGCGCGGCGCCAAACCGCGAATGGCATTCCCTGAGGGTCCAGCAGAACGGCTATCTCGTCGCCTTCTGGCAAGGTCGTCGGCGGAATAATCTGTTTCGCCCCCAGGTCTTCAGCTTTTTTCACAAATTCTTTCACGTCATCCACTCCGACAAATAACTGAACGAAGTTCGGAGCCTGTGGCGGCGCCGGCCAAATTCCGCCCTGAATTCCTTCTTTCGATCCGGTGCTGATCTGGCGATAGCCCATCGGATTTCCGGCGTCTACTTTCCAATCGAAAAGTGACGAATAGAATCGCGCGGTTTCATCGGGAGTCTTCGATAAAATCTGAAATTGCAAGACCGGGTTTGCCATTCTTCCTCCAGATTTATTTCACAAAATCTATTGCGCCAAACTCGAATGCGCATTCGCGGACACGCGCCAACGCCATTCCAAGAAATTCGCGTTCCGTAAGTTGCGGAATGCCGGTTAGATCCGTCCACGTGTCCCGGTCAATCGCCGCGATCAACCGCAATCGCAGCAACCGGCTGAAGGCGATATTCACTTCATCCACATTCATCTCAAGCTGTCCGGCAATCCATCGGCAATCCGTGCGAAAGTTCTTCGCACGCGATAATTCTAGAATCTGCAAATGAATGGGCTCTCGTATGATGCTCGCCGCCTCAGCGGTCCAATGACGCAATTGCTCATGCCGCGCATGCGCCGCTGGATCTGGCGCGGATTCCGCGGCCGTATAAAAAGTAACTTCCTCTTCTCCTATGCCGAGCTTCTTGGCCCAAGCGCCAATGCGATTCACCGGCACGCGCCGCGCGCTGCGCAGAATCTGCGACAGCGTGGAATGATCCGTACGCAGAAATGCGGCAAAAGCGCGAATCGAATAACGAGAATTTCGTCTCCGCCGCAATTCAAATTCATTGCGCAGCCGGTCGCAAAATAATGTCTGAATCATGGCGCGATGGTACGAGAAACGTGGCGCACAGGCAACGCTGCCCGGAAGAAAGTGGGGCGCGCGGATGCCCCACGAAAGATTGTTCAGTCTGAAATGGAAAAATCATGCCTCTGTTATACTTCCGCGTATGCCTTTCGCGAAGCCCGCAAAGAAACTCTTTCTCGTGGACGCGATGGGCTTCATCTTCCGTGCATTTTTCGCGCCGATGGAGCGCCTGCGCAGCCCGTCCGGCATGCCCACGAAAGTTCCGTATCTTTTTGTGCAGATGTTGAAGCGCTTGATGCGTGATTATCAGCCGGACTATCTCGCCGTCGTATTCGATCTGCCCGAGCCGACATTTCGCGACAAACTATTCGCCGAATATAAGGCGAAGCGTCCGCCGATGCCGGAAGATCTAGCAATGCAGTTGCCGTACGTAAAGCGTCTGTGCGAAGCCCTGCGGCTGCCGATTCTCGCGGTGCCCGGTTACGAAGCCGACGACGTCATCGGAACTCTTGCCGATCAAGCCGCAAAACGAAAACTGGACGTATACCTAATCACCAGCGACAAAGATTTCATGCAACTCGTTGGCGGAAATATTCGCGTGATGAATCCATCGAAACAGGATTTGCTGATTGACGAAGCAAAGGTCGTCGAAATTCTCGGAGTGCCGCCCGATAAAGTAATCGACATTATGGCGCTCATGGGCGATTCCATTGACAACATTCCCGGCGCGAAAGGGATCGGCGAAAAAGGCGCGCGCGAATTGATACAGCGATTCGGTTCCGTGGAAGAAGCGCTGAAGCAGGCGGATAAAGTAGAAGGTAAGCGCTATCGCGAGGCGCTGCAAACTCAATCGGATCAAGTATTAATGTCCAAGAAACTCGCCACGATTTCCAAAGATGCGCCCGTGAAATTGGAGCTAGAACAATTAACCGCTCGCGATCCTGATACCGAAGCCTTGCGCGAACTCTACGCTGAACTTGGATTTACTTCTCTGTTGAAAGAACTGGGGCCGACGGCAATTCGCATGGCGGAAAACCGCGATTACGCCGGGCTCGAATCGCCCGCAGCACTGCGCAAATTCCTTAAGGATATTCCGCGAGAGCAAGAAATCGCGGTCTGGCTGGAGCTGGTACCGTACGAAGAAACCGACGAGCAAGAAGAAGAGGGCTTCGGGAGCAGAGTAGCCGCGATTGAGTTCTCCGTGGTCGCAGGCTCCGCGCGCATCGCTCGTCTTCCCGCGGACGATGCCGAGCGAGAAAAATGGATGGCGGAGTTGCGTCCGTGGCTGGAAGATGCGGCACGGCCGAAAATTGTTCACGATCCCAAATTATTTGTTTTGCTAATGGGCCCCGTGGCCGGCATCAGGCACGCGACGTTGTTGTATTCGTATTTGCTGCGGCCAACAACCTCGAATCACGAAATCGCCGAAGTTGTGCTTCGCTGCATGAATCTCACTGTGGCCGGGCAATCGGGCGAGCGGGCGGATTGTTTGCGCCAACTGGCGCCGGCGCTGCGCGAACAAGTGGAAGAGAAAAAGTTAGCCAGTCTTTACGAAACAATCGATTTGCCGCTCGCTCCCGTTCTTGCGCAAATGGAAGAGCACGGTGTTCGCGTCGATCCGGAATCGCTCGCGGCGATGTCGGCCACGATGGAAGGCGAAATCCGCTCGCTCGAAAAATCAATTTGGAAAATGAGCGGCGTGGAATTCAACGTAAATTCGCCGCAGCAATTGGCCGAAATTCTTTTTGACAAGCTGAGCTTGCAGCCGCCCGCGCGCCGTGGAAAAGCGCGTTCCACCGCCGCGGACGTGCTCGAAGCAATGGCGCTCACTCACGACTTGCCGAAAAAAGTTCTGGAGTATCGGGAAGTTTCAAAGTTGAAATCCACATACGTGGATACACTGCCGCTGCTGATCCATGGCAATACCGGGCGTCTTCACACGCGATTCAGCCAGACGGGCACGGCAACGGGCCGTCTAAGTTCCTATGAACCTAATTTGCAAAACATACCCGTTCGCAGCGAACTCGGCCGCCAAATCCGCGCCGCATTTGCTGCCGCGCCCGGCATGACCATGCTGTCCGCTGATTACTCGCAAATTGAGTTGCGAATCCTCGCGCATCTTTCCGAAGATCCGGTGCTCACCGACGCATTCCGCCACGAAGAAGACATTCACGCGCGCACCGCGCAGGAAGTTTTTGGGGTCGGACCAATGGCGCAAACAAAGGAACACCGCCGCGTCGCGAAAGTAATCAACTTCGGAATTATTTACGGCCTTTCCGCATTCGGCCTGGCTCAACAACTCGGCACGGACACGCGCGAGGCTGCGCAATTCATCAACGCTTACTTCACAAAATATCGCGGCGTAAAAACATTTCTGGATAAAACAATCACAGATACTCGCAAGACTTTGTACACGACAACGCTTTTCGGCCGCACACGTCCAATTCCGGAAATCAATTCGCCGCAAGTGAACTTAAGGAATTTCGCCGAACGCACCGCTCTGAATTCTCCAATTCAGGGCACGGCTGCGGATCTCATCAAAATTGCGATGATTCAAATCGCGAAGCGCCTCGAAGAAGAGAAGTTCAAATCGAAAATGATTCTGCAAGTGCACGACGAACTTTTGTTTGAAGCCCCGCCGAATGAACTGAAGCGCCTCAGCGTTCTCGTAAAAGAATCCATGGAAAACGCGCACCCGCTTCGCGTCCCGGTGAAAGTGGATTTGAAAGCGGGCCCGAATTGGCGTGACATGAAAGCGATCGAGGACTAAGAGGAATCCGCTCGGCCTAATCGAAACTCACTCCTACTGGGTCCTTGCTCGATCGTGGCTCTAAAATAATACTTCGTCTCGTTTGGCCCGCTGTACATCAACTCAATTTTCAGCGTGATTCCCAGCCACACTTCTGCGCCGCCAATGTGTTCGGCCAGTTCCCGATTTTCTTCAATCACTTTTTCAACAACGCCCGTAGCAATCTGCACTGTGTAAGCCTGATTTGGAAATAATACGAAGCCAGCCTCCGCAGACGTTGCTTTTTCTATTGTTCCTGAATGATCGAACGTCTCAATGTGCACGTGAACGTTTGACGCCGGCACGTTTCCAACATTAATTAACGTAAGACAATTCAAATATCCCTTCGCTCCAGCATCTTTCCAAAGTTCCCAACTCTGCATTCCCACGTATGGCCGGTGCGTTTGCTCGAAAATTTTCCGCGTAGTTTCCGCGGAATGTTTTGTGGCGCGCCACAATAGCAGCGAAATCAAAACATAGGCCAGCGTAGCCAGCGCTGTCACCCACACGGCGATGTTTGTCGAATTAAACCAATCGTTGACGATCAGTGCCGCCATTTTTCCCTTTTCGCAATTCGCGTTACGTTTCGCCACGCGCGCAGAGGCTGCCCTTAGTGCGGCCGAATAGATCGTATGTAAACGAAAATAAGAATTCCGATGATGAGAATGATCAATCGAATGATTCTGAGCTTGCCCATGGCGGTGAGCGTACCTGAACTTGCGCGCTTCGCAAAGCGGAGAATGCGGCGATCGCGACCCGAAATTGACGTTCTCGCGGGACTTTGTGCTACGCTTTAGTTGAAAGCACAAATCGAGCGAGGCGCCGAAATGAAGCATTCCGAAGCGTTTTTAAGGCTTGTGAACGAAGCGCGGGCGCGTATCCGCGAAACAAATTGCGCGGAAATCAAGCGCCGCCTCGATGCCGGCGAAAAAATTGTGCTCGTGGATACTCGCGAAGAAAGCGAGTGGGCGCGCGGACATCTGCCCGACGCCGTTCATTTGAGCAAAGGAATTATCGAGCGCGACGTCGAGTTGCGTTTCCCTAATAAGGACACCGAACTCGTGCTGTACTGCGGCGGCGGATTCCGTTCGGCTCTCTCCGCTGATAATCTCCAGAAAATGGGCTACAAAAATGTTGTTTCAATGGACGGCGGCTGGCGCGGATGGTTGGACGCCGGCTATCCGACCATTCAAGACTGAAATCTTCTGGTACTGACACGGCGAAAATTTCCTGAACATTTCTGGCTGGGGCGGGAGGATTCGAACCTCCACCGTCTGCATTAACAGTGCAGCGTCCTGCCAATTGGACCACACCCCAGCAAGAAACAATAAGTTTATCGCGATTATTGAGAACCCGCGCGCCGACGTTGATTCACTTTTCTTGCGGCGATGTATTTATTTGTTGACCGGAGCAGGCTGCGAAATGGAAGGGCCCCAATCGGAAGGCGAAGGCGTCCAGCGTCGCGTAAAATAATCGGAAAGCGTGAAGGTGAGCAGCAGCCCCAGCCAGAAAAACGCCGCCAGAATCGCAAGTTTCGTCAGGCGCGAACTGTACTGCACATGCATGAAAATCAGCATTACCAAAAGCATTTTTGTCGCAGCGATCACCAGCGCAATCACCGTGTTCATTGATCCCAGATCCACGAAAGCCACGCCGACCGTCAGCGTGGTAAGACACAGCAGCGCCAGAAAAACCAGCACATACGAGCGCACCGAAACGATATGCTCGCTCATGTCGTGTAGCGCCCCCCAATTAAATACAGCAACGGAAACAAGAAAATCCAAATAATATCCACGAAGTGCCAGTAGAGCCCGCTCACTTCAATCGGCGCGTAATATTCCGGCGAAAATCTTCCGCGCCAGGACATGATCACCAGCACCGTCATAATCCCCAATCCGATAATCATGTGTAGGGCGTGCAGCGCGGTCATGAAAAAATAAAAGCAAAAAAACATTTCCAGATTCGGCACGGTCACACCGGAAGGCAGCGCTTCCGTCGGCGCGAAACGCAATCCCGGAACCAAAAAGTGCTCCCATTTCGTATAATATTCGTAGGATTTAATTCCAAGAAAAACCGCGCCCAGAGTCATCGTCAGCAACAAAAAAAACACCAGAGCTTTGCGCTTCCCTGTTTGCGCCGCGTGTACCGCAAGTACCATCGTCAAGCTGCTGCCGATTAGAACTGCCGTGTTTACAGTACCGAGTTTGACGTCCAGCAGCCGGCTTCCAAATTCAAATGCCGGCAGATACATCGAGCGATAAATCGCGTACGCCGCAAAAATCGCTCCGAAGAACATTATTTCCGTGACGAGAAAAACCCACATGCCGAATATTCCGGCATCATTTTGCTGTTCCATATCCGCAAAATGATGTTGCAGATCGTGCGGGTGGCTCGAACGAACTTCAGACATGCGCGTCCCCCTCTCCCGCCAGTTCGGCGGACGAAGGCATCGGCGGCATATGAACGTAGTCGTACGCTTCTTCTGTCACGACAGGCGTCTCTTCAAAATTTTCCGTGATCGGCGGCGAAGCTGTTTTCCATTCCAGCCCCGTTGCGTTCCATGGATTCGGCCCGGCAATTTTTCCGTAACGCATCGACCAGATTAAATAGACCAGCGGAATCAGATAAGCGATTCCCAAAATAGATGCGCCGGCCGAAGACATCACGTTTAGCACCTGAAATTCCGCCGGATAAGTTGCATAGCGCCGGGGCATTCCCAGGTAGCCCAGCATGAATTGCGGAAAAAACGTCAGATTGAATCCCACGAAGATTAATAGCGCAGCGAATCGCGCCCATCCATCTGGATACAATCGTCCGGTAATTTTCGGCCACCAGAAATGGATTCCGGCCATATACGCCATCACAGTGCCACCCACCATGATGTAATGAAAATGCGCGACGATAAAATATGTCCCGTTCAAATGCACGTCAGTGGCAAGCGATGCCAGGAAAAGTCCAGTCAGTCCACCCATCGTAAAAAGTCCGATGAATCCCAGCGCGTAAAGCATCGGCGCCTGATAAGAAATCGATCCTTTATATAAAGTGGCCGTCCAGTTAAAAACCTTGATCGCCGAAGGAATCGCCACCAGAAAACTCAGCACGGAAAAAATCAGCCCGGCGTAAATCGATTGGCCCGTCACAAACATGTGATGTCCCCATACCAGGAAACTAATCACGGCGATCGCCAAACTGGAAAACGCGATCATGCTGTAACCGAAAATCCTCTTTCGCGAAAATGCAGCGATCACTTCGCTAACCACGCCCATTCCCGGAAGCACCATGATGTAAACAGCGGGATGTGAATAGAACCAGAACAGGTGTTGAAACAAAATCGGATCCCCGCCAAGTTTCGGATCGAAAATTCCCACGTGCAGCAAACGCTCAAGCGCAACCAGCACAATCGTAATTGCGATCACCGGCGTGCCGAGGACCATAATCACGCTCGTGGCATACATCGCCCACAGAAACAGCGGCAAGCGGAACCAGGTCAGCCCCGGTGCGCGCATCTTATGAATCGTCACAATAAAATTCAGCCCGGTAAGAATCGAACTGAATCCTGTAATAAAAACGCCCAACGCGGCCGCAATTACCTGCGTATTCGCATACGTGCTGCTGTATGGAGTGTAGAAAGTCCATCCCGTATCGACGCCGCCTGCAAGAATCGCGTACAAAGTGAAACTCGCGCCGACAATATAGATGTACCAGCTCAGCAAATTTAATTTCGGAAACGCTAGATCCTTCGCGCCGATCATCAGCGGCACCAGAAAATTCCCCAGAACCGCGGGTATCGAAGGAATCAAGAAAAAGAAAACCATCACGATGCCGTGTACCGTGAAAAGTTTGTTGTACGTTGCGGGCTGGACGAGTGTTCCTCCCGGAGTGATCAGATGTAAACGCATCAACGTCGCCGCCGCGCCGCCAATAAAAAACATCACCGTAATGCTCATCAAATAAAGCAGCGCGATGCGCTTATGATCCGTGGTAAGTAGCCACGAACGGAATCCATAGTTCGCGTTTAAATAATTCACGCGCGAACCCGTCGGAGGTGTCACTGCGGCGGTGCTCATTTCGCCTTCCTCTCCAAAGCGCCCAGCGACTTCACGTAGGCCATCAAATCCAGAATCTGTTCTTCATTCAACTGGCCCTGAAATGTCGGCATCACCGGCGCATAATTTTCAAGCGGCATCGAATTCGGATTCGTAATCGCCTGCCGAATAAAAGTTTCGTCCACGTTCAGCGTGCGGCCGTCTTTTAGCTTCTGCGGCTTGCCGAAAATTCCGTCCAGCGAAGGCCCCTTCCCCGTTTCGTCCGGCTTGTGGCATGTGTCGCATCCATATTGAGTGAAAAGCCGCGCGCCGGCCTGCGTCATTGATTCGCCCTTCGCGCCCCCAGCAAGCCACACTTCGTAGTCGCCCGGCGTCATCACGTAAACCCAACCAATCATTCCAGCGTGTTCCATTCCGCAGTACTGCGCGCAGAAAAAATGAAATTTCCCCGTTTGCGTCGCCTGAAACCAAATGCTCGTGTAGCGTCCCGGCAAAACATCTTTCTTAATCCGGAATGCAGGGACGTAGAAGTCGTGAATCACGTCTTCGGACGTCATTGTCAATTTCACAGGTACGCCGAGCGGCACATGCAGTTCGTTAATCTCGCGCGGCCCTTCCGGGTGTTGCAAATGCCACATCCATTGTTTTCCGACCACAAAAATTTCCATCGATGCATTCGGCGCGCGCGAATTTTCGAAATACAGACTCGAGCTCCACACAAAAATCACCGCGCAAATTACCGCAGGTATCACCGTCCAGGTAATTTCCATCCACATGATCGTTTTTGTTGCAGCGGGCTGCAGATTTCCCGCACGGCGCCGGTACTTAATCGCCAGGTAGGTGATGGTTGAAAAAATAAGTACAGTGAATATGAAGGTGATACCCGTCAGAAAAAAATGAAGCTTGTCCACGCCTTCCGCGATCGTCGATCCGGGCTCCGGACGCAGCGGAATTCCCGGCCAGTCAAGCGCCGCGAGAATCGGTAATGTAAAAACTTTCAGCATTCTACCTTTCAAAAAATGTTCAGTCGCTGGATCAAACCGTTCGCCGCCGCGCATCACCCGGCGGAATAACTCGATATTTTTCGCGCCGCAGAAAAATAAAAATCCCCAGCCCGATTCCAAGCGCGCTCAACGCTCCCGCCGCGCGGACTACATGCATAATCGTCACCGCATATTTTCCTGTCACCGGATCGTAGTGAAAGCAAAACAACATGATTTCGTCCACGGTCGAACCGATCTTCCCTTCGCCCGCTTCTACCAGCGCCAAACGAACATCTCGCGGGTTGTAAGCCAGTCCGTAGAAATAGCGCGACAATCGCCCCTCAGGCGTCATCACCATAATTCCGCTGGCATGTGCGAATTGCGATGACTCCTTGTCATAAACAAAACGATATCCCACGGCTGCCGCCAGTTTCTGAATCTGATCTTCGTCGCCTGTAAGAAAATGCCATCCGTGAACGGCGTCTTTCCGTCCATAAAGTCCGGTGTACATAATTTGCTTCGCTTCGGCGAGAACCGGCTTCTCCGTCGGATCAATGCTCACCGTGATCACGCTGAAATCTTTGCCTATTTCCAGCGGCACTTCCTTCAGACTAGTCAGCGTCGCATTCAGAACTTCTGTGCACAGCATCGGACACTTGTAGTAAACCATCGTAAGAATCGCGGGTTTGCCTTCCAAAAGCTGTCCGAGTGAAACCGTCGCGCCGTGCTCATCCTTAAAAGTCAGATCCAGAGGAACCTGCGCATTTAATTTTTGGTCAAGCCCGACATTCTTAAGAACCTCCGGTTTGCCTCCAGGATTTTGGACAAAAAGATCCTGCGCGCGAACGGAACTCGCCACGCTCATCATTAACGCACACACGAAACCGCACGCACATATCGCTCGCTTCACCACTTCAAATCGAATTCTCATTTCGCCGCTTCCTTCTTATCGCGTACCACGCTTTGCGCGGCGGACGCGTTCTGCCGCACCGGCAACTTCCTCTCGATCAACATATCCATCGCGCGATCAATCGGCACGCGTACTTTTCCTGTCGCCTGATCCGCCCATCCATAAGAATTCAGAATTTCGTTCTGCGATTCGCGCACCTGATTCAAATCCACGGCAGGATCCACCTGCAAACGCGGCGCCGGAGGAAGCACCCGCGAATTGTCGAATGGCGAAGCGCCCGGTCCTAGATTCTGCGTGGCGGAGAAATATCCAAATAGTCCGCGCATCGAAACGAACGTCACCACCAACACTAGAAACAGCACGCCAACGAAAATCAAAATCGTTCTCGTGTTGACGTCGCGCTTCTCGTACGTCACTGCGGAATTGATTTCGCCGTTATCAGATTTGGTGGACGTGCTCATGATCCTCCAACACTTCCGCCAGCCGCGAATCGTATGCAGGCACCAGCGGACGTTTTTCCAGTTGCACAAAAAATGCCCACAGCCACAGTCCGCCGAACCCCGCAAGCAAACTGAAATTCGACCAGTGCAATCGCAAACCATTCGGCTCAAACGCCGGCACAATCAACCAGAAAATATCCACAAGCGTCAGTACCACAAGCGCGGCGGCAACTCCGGAAAGTGCGCGCGGCCCGCGCTTAATGTCACGCGATAGCAGCAACACAAACGGAATCGCAAAATGGAAAATAATCAGTATCAGCGCCAACGCTCCCCAGCTTCCTCGTGCGCGCGTCATATACCAGCTGATTTCCTCCGGCATGTTCCCCGACCAAATAATCAAGAATTGCGAGAACGATAGATACGCCCACAGCATCACGAACGTCAGCAGGAAATTTCCCAGGTCGTTGAATCGCTGCGCCGTTGCCAGTCGCACCAGCGGCTCGCGTTCGGTCAGCCGTCGCGCGATAAAAATCACGAAAGCCATCGCCGAAAGCGCGTAGACAATCATGATCATCATTCCGTAGATGCTCGAAAACCATGTCGGCTCAAGCGACATCACCAAATCCACCGCCGAAAATGTCACCGCGATTCCCCACAGCACCAATCCCGGCCCGCTGATGCCTTCCAATTTCTTTTCCGCGCTGGGATTTCCCGGCTCGTCCTGCTGCGCCGACCACTTATTCAGCAGCCACGCAAGCCCCAGCCACAGCGCAAAATAAATCACGCTGCGCACCATAAAAAACGGCACGTTCAAATAAAAATGTTTCTGTTGATACACAGGAATCGAAGCGGCATCCGGACGCGCCCATCCATAAATCCGTGAAAGTCCCACCAGCATCGGCAAATAAAGAATCGCCATCAGCCAAATCGTGCGCGTTCCCGCTTCCAGAATTCTGCGGATAATAAATCCCCAGCCGCCACCGGTCAGGTGATGCATCATCACCAGCGCAAGGCAGCCCAGCGGAATCGCCAGGCAGCACATGTACGCGAGCAAATATGAGCGATGAAATTGTTCAGGATTTATGATCAGCGCCGGAATCGAAATGCAGCAGGCCCGCAATTCCTGTGACCAGCGCGATTTTTCGCACGCCATCGAATTGCGGCAGGCGGTTGTCCCCTGTATTCATCCGCGAATTTGTGTGCGTGTTCGACATTAAACTGTTTCAGTGCGCCGTGTCCGTCTGCAAAGATGTGCGCTGCGCGGCCGGCACATCCGCCATCGTCGCCTGCTCGCTCAATTGCAGTGCGCGAATGTAAGCCGCAATGCGCCAGCGATCTTCAGGACTCACCCGCGCCGCGTAGCTGTACATCACGCCCAACCCATTCGTCATCACGTCGAAATAATGTCCCGGCGGCGACTGACGTAACCGATCGATATGAAATGACGGCGGCTGCGGAAATCCGCGCAGCACGATCATTCCGCGCCCGCTTCCCGTCACGTCATGACACGGCGAGCAATAAATGTTGTATCGTTCTTGCCCGCGATTCAGATCCGCGCGCGTAATCTCAAATGGAAAAACTTCCGCGTCCTTCCCGTCCACTTTTCCCGAATAAAGCAATTCGTCCAGATGAAGTTGCCCTCGCGCGATCGTTCCCGGAACCGGTGGACGCGCCGACCGGCTATCTCCGAAAAAATTGGACGCGTCGTATGGGTTGTAGCGTGGCTGCACTTGCATATCCTGGCGGCATCCACTCGCAATACACACCAGCGCCAGCGCGGCAATTCCCGCCGCGCTCGAAATGCCACGCCGAATTTGCGCGCTATACTTCAACTTCAGAAACCTCCCGCGCTTGCAGCTCCGTCATAAATTGTTTCGTCTTTGCCAAATCAAATTGACGGTCCCGCGCCTTAATCAACAAAAAGAATCGATCGCGCGTGGCCAGCGCAAATCGCGGCACGTTAAAAATCGGATGATACGGAGTCGGCAGCCCGTTCATCGCCAGCATTCCGAAAACGCACGCCAACGCCGCACCCAGGATCGTCAACTCAAATGTAATCGGAATAAATGCCGGCCACGAATTCAGCGGCTTGCCCGCGATATTCAGCGGAAAACTGATCACGTTCGCGTAATACTGCATGGCAAATCCCGTCGCTCCGCCGAGTATTCCGCCGATTAGCACCACCAGCGGCAAATTTGTGTGATGAAATCCCACCGCCTCCGCCAATCCTTCCACCGGCATCGGCGTGAACGCGTCCACGCGTTTGTATCCGGCCGCGCGAGTTTTGTTCGCTGCTTCCAAAAGCGCTTCGGGCGATTCAAATTCCGCCAGCAATCCGTAAAGTGGATGGCGTCTCATCTCTAAGCTTTCCCAAAAGAAGGCATCGCAGGATTCGGATTCCGCAGCCGCGCCTGGTAACTCGTTCGCGGCCGCGTATTTAATTCCGCCAGCAGCGTGTAATCCCGTGTGCTCGCCTTCAACTTCGCAACACGGCTGTTCTTATCATTAATGTTACCGAACACGATTGCCTGCGCCGGGCACACCGCTTCGCACGCCGTCACAATGTCTCCGTCGCGCACACTGCGATCCTGTTTCTCGGCGTCAATTTTCGCGGACTGAATCCGCTGTACGCAGTAGCTGCACTTTTCCATCACTCCGCGGCTACGCACCGAAACATTTGGATTACGCAATGACATCAACGACTCGGTCGTGAAGTCCGCAAAAAGCTCGAAATTAAATCGCCGGACTTTGTAAGGACAATTGTTCGAGCAATACCGCGTCCCCACGCAGCGGTTGTAAACCATTTCGTTCAAACCTTCGGGGCTATGGACCGTCGCCCCCACCGGACAAACGCCTTCGCAGGGCGCATTTTCGCAATGCATGCAGGGCACTGGCTCAAAATAAGTTTCCGGCTGATCCACATCGCCGCGGAAATATGTGTCCACGCGAATCCAGTGCATTTCACGCCCGCGAATCACTTCTTCCTTCCCCACAACCGGAATATTATTTTCCGCCTGACAGGCCAGCACGCACGCGCCGCATCCAACGCACTTATTCAAATCAATCGCCATGCCCCACGCGTATCCCTCGTACTTAAATCCCGGATACAGCGACAACTCTTTCGGCGGCTCAGGCTCAGCCTCATCCTGCGCAAATTTCGGATTCTTATTAAATTCGTCCAGCGTCCCAATCCGCACCAAATCACGCTGGAACGCATACTGGCTTTCCATTTCCTGCGGATGTCCGTTCACATCAATAATGTTGTGGTGCTGCGTAGGAGCGAGCTTGTATTTTTTCCCCGTCCTAATAATTTGGACGCCAGACGCAATCCACGGCGACGCGCTGTCCTGCAACGTGTAAGCGTTAAATCCAACGCCCGTTCCTACGCGCCCCGCCTTGCGTCGTCCATATCCCAAGTGAACTGTGACGGAATTATTCGCCTGCCCCGGCACGATCCAAACCGGCGCTTCAACGCCGCGATTATTCAGCACCACGTGAACCACGTCGCCGTTCTCCACGCCAAGTTTCTGCGCAGTAGCCGGACTCAGTTGCGCGGTGTTATCCCACGTGAGCTTCGTAATTGGCTTCGGCGCTTCCTGTAGCCATCCATTATTCGCGAAGCGCCCATCGTAAATAGTCGGATCGGGGCGGAAAACAATTTCAAGCTCGTCTGCTCTCAGCACTGGCGGCGCGACCATTAATTCTGGACTGAACTTCACGGCGATGGTCGCTGTGGGTGCGGTGCCCGTCCGTCACGACGCCGTCGTGCAAAGCAGTCTCCCAGAAACTCTGAAATTCTTTCTCGCTCTTCTGTGTTTTCCAGAATTCCTGCAGTAGGTCGTGACCGTTTTTATCAGCGTGTCCCTGTATCGCTGTCAGAATTTCGCTCGGCGTTTTTCCGTCATAAATTGGCGAAATAAGCGGCTGCATCAAGCCTATCGTGCCGTCGTACGCGCGTGAATCACCCCACGATTCCAGGAAGTGCGCCGCCGGAATATGCCAATGGCACAACTCGGCAGTCTCATCTTCGTAGAGCCCGCTGTGCGCTCGAAATGGAACCTTGAGTAAGTGAGATCCAAATGCGAGATTTGCTGGCGCGGAATAAACCGGATTGCCGCCGAGAATGAATAGTGCCTGCACTTCACCGCGCGTCATGTCGTCGACAAGCGCTTCGAGTCCATCCCCGCCATGTGCTTCAGACGCATTTCCATAAACGACCGTCGAATTTTCATTTCCCAACACGACATTCATCGCGTGCGTCAGATTGTGCACCGCCGCCGGCTGTTGTTCTCCCGCAACAATCACGCACGCGCCGCGATGATTCTGCAAATCGCGCGCCAGCGCTTCGATCCACCCAGCCGGAACACCCGCAGGCATCTGCGTGGTGCTCGAACTCGAAGCCACGTGCAGCGCGCCAGCAAGCGCCGACGCAAACGCCGCAACATCACTCGCGCGAATAGCCAACCGGTGATCAGCCATCGCGCCCGTCGTCGTAGATCCCTGCTCAACCACATACAGCCGATTCATCTTCGCCGCGGAATTCGCGATTCCATCTCCGCTCAATCGTCGCGAGGCAAAATCGCGCGCATATCGCACGGTACCCGGCCCGGAATAAAGGAAATCCGCATCCAGCGAAAGGATCACATCAGCTTTGTCGAATCGATAAATTGGCTCGGCGTCGTGACCGATCGCCGCAGATATGCCGGCACGCATTTGATCTCGCGAACACGGCTCCCACTGATGCCACTTCGCCCCTGGAAATTCCTTCAGCAGCGCTTGAATCTGCGCCGCAAGCGATGGCGACGTAATCGTCTCCGTCAAAATCCGCAGCCCCGCGCCCGTCGTTACCGCAAAATTATTTCGCAGATCATTCACCTGCGAAACAAAAGTGCCCCACGTGCTGATGCGCCCTTCGTGAATCACCGTCTGCGAACGGTCCGGATCGTAAAGTCCTAGCACGGAAGCCTGCGCGAAAATATCCGTCGCGCCCAAACTTGCCGGATGCAGCGGATTGCCTTCCACTTTCGTCGGCCGGCCCATGTTGCTCTCGACCAAGATTCCCGTGGCCACGCCGCCCATCGTCATTGACGTCGCATAAAACAGAGGCCTGCCCGGAATAATTTCTTCAGGAGGACGCACATACGGCACAATTTTCTGCTCCGGCATTTTCGTACAGCCCGCAAGTCCGGCCAGCGCCGCCGAAGCTGCCATCCATTTCAGAACATCGCGCCGGTGCACGCCGCCGTCCGGCTCACCCGCTTCAGCGCTTCCATCCTTCTCCGGATCATTCGGAAATTCATGTTCCAAAAATGCGCGATGCTCCGCGGTATCAGCCAAATCCTCCAGGCCGCGCCACAAATGTTTTTCGCCACGCGCCTTCTGTGTTGCCCGCAGCGCGTCCAAATCAAATGATGGATTCGGTGTCGTCATCTTTTTCCGTTATTCCGTCTCACCTATCTGTGGCACGTCGTGCAATTCGTCAGCGACTGTATCTTGTATTCCTTCATCAACTTCAATCCCATCTCTTCCTGATTCGCCGGGGCCTTGTAATGAATATCGAAAACTTTTTCTTTCGGCCGCACAAATTTTTCCGGATTGCGATGGCAATCCAAACACCAGCCCATTTGCAAAGTATTCGCGCGCCACGTCAGCGGCATATCGCCCACAGGTCCGTGACACGTCACGCATCCCACGCCCTTATTTACATGAATGCTGTGATTGAAATACACAAAGTCCGGCACCGCGTTCACGCGAACCCACTCGATCGATTTATCATCGCGATAACTCGCCCGCACCGGCTCCAGCATCGGGCTATTCACCCAAATCTGTGAATGGCACGTCATGCAAGTTTGCGTCGGCGGCATCCCGGCTGATGAAGACCACTCCACCGCCGTGTGGCAGTATCGGCAATCCAATCCCAACTCACCCACATGATGCTTATGACTGAACGGCACCGGCTGATCTTTCGCCACATTCACATCCGTCACGTAGGGCGAAGCCGAAAGCTCGTACACCGCCCATACCAGAATCGCAAGCACCACCGCCGCGCCATAAATGCTGACGCGTGCGATCGTGTTCGTGCTGCGATGAAATATCTGTGCCATAAATCTTCTCAGTAACCGCTACGTCGCTTTGCTTTCGTCGGTTTCTTCAACCAGTACGCGCATTTCCGAAATCGAAATCACCGGCAAATATCGAATGAACAAAAATAGCAGCGTCAGAAATAATCCAATTGTCCCGGTGAACGTTGCCCAGTCCCATTTCGTCGGGTAATACATTCCCCACGACGACGGCAGAAAATCGCGATGCAAACTCGTCACCACAATAATGAATCGCTCCAGCCACATCCCCATGTTCACAATGAGTGAAATCACAAATAGCACCAGCACATTCATCCGTACTTTTTTGAACCACATCAATTGCGGAAGCACAATGTTGCAGCAGATCAACATCCAGTAGAAAAACGCATACGGTCCGAACCAGCGATTCAGTACCATGAATTTTTCGTATTGATTTCCGCTGTAGAACGCCCCGAATGTTTCCGTCATGTAGCCGTATGCCACGATCAACCCGGTCGCCAGCATTACCTTCGCCATATTTCCCAGGTGGCGCATCGTGATGAAATCTTCCAGTCCGTAATACTTGCGAATCGGAATCGCCAGCGTCATCACCATCGCAAATCCGGAATAAATCGCGCCTGCCACGAAGTACGGAGGAAAAATTGTCGTATGCCATCCCGGTACAATCGCGACGGCAAAGTCGAAACTCACCACCGTGTGCACGGAAACAACAAGCGGCGTCGCCAGTCCCGCCAATAATAGTGACGCCGTCTCATACCGGTGCCAGTGCACCGCCGACCCGCGCCAGCCCATCGCCAAAAATCCGTAAATCACTTTCGACGCCCGGTTTTTCGCGCGATCCCGCAGCGTCGCCAAATCCGGAATCAGTCCCACAAACCAAAATAGCAATGACACCGTCGCGTACGTAGATACCGCGAACACGTCCCACACCAACGGGCTGCGAAATTGCGGCCACAAAAACATCGTATTCGGATATGGCATCAGCCAGTAAAAAAGCCACGGACGCCCCATGTGCAGCAACGGAAACATTCCCGCGCAGGCCACCGCAAAAAGCGTCATCGCTTCGGCAAATCGATTAATCGACGTCCGCCATTTTTGGTGCAGCAACAAAAGAATCGCGGAAATTAACGTCCCCGCGTGGCCAATTCCAATCCACCAAACGAAATTGACAATCGCGAATCCCCATCCCACGGGAATATTAATTCCCCAGATGCCCACGCCCACGACCAGCAAATACGTCACCGCGTACATCAGCAGCATCAGCAACGCAAACGCAATCGCAAATCCGAAGTACCAACCCTTCGGCTGCTTTTTGGATAAAACAATGGAGCTTATTTTGTCAGTGACCGAGGCGTATGTGTGCCCCGGTTCAAGTACCGGCGGATTTTGGGCAGGTTGCATCGCGGGTTGATGCTTCCCGGAACCACGGGAAATTTGAAAAATCAGAATAGCCCTGAATCTTTCGCCGCGCAAGTTTCAGCGGACGCTAAAATATAAATTTCCCGTTGCGCTCGTGCCGTTGCGAGCGTTGCGATTTGAAACACAACTCGCACTTTCCAGTGGACATGCAGCGGACGCCCACGTGAAATGGTTCCTGTCGCGAATATGATCTCTTTTTGGCATTCATACCAAGACTGGCTAATTCTCGCCATCGCGATAATCGTCGCGTGGTGCTGGCCGCTCCTCGGCAATCGCTGGTTCATCGTCATCGAACATTCTTTTGAAAAACTCGCCGCGCATAAAACCCTCGCAATCGTAACCGCATTCCTCGTGCCGATTGCAATCCGCGTCATCCTACTTCCCATTTTTCCCGTCCGCCCTCCCGGCGTTCATGACGAATTCAGCTACCTGCTCGCCGCGGACACTTTCGTCCACGGCCGCCTCGCCAATCCGCCGCATCCCATGTGGTTTTTCTTTGACACATTCCACATTCTTCAGCACCCAACTTACGCGTCCATGTATCCGCCCGCGCAAGGCGCTGTGCTCGCCATCGGACAAATCCTTGGCAATCCGTGGATCGGAATTCTCCTCAGCATGGGCGCAATGTCCGCGGCTCTCGTCTGGATGCTCCAGGGCTGGCTTCCTCCAAAGTGGGCTTTACTTGGTGCCACTCTCGCATTCTTGCAATTCGGAATTTTCAGTTATTGGATGAATGGCTATTGGGGCGGTTCGGTCCCCGCAATTGGTGGCGCTTTAGTGATGGGCGCCTTTCCGCGCATCATGCGAAAGCAGCGTACCGGCAACGCGCTTTTGCTGGGCCTCGGAATCTGCATCCTCACCAACAGCCGTCCATTTGAAGGTTTAATGTTGTGCATTCCCGTAGCGATCGCCCTGGTGTGGTGGCTCTTCAGCAAACGCAGCCCTGCATGGCGAATCACAATCCCGCGCGTGGTTGCGCCGTTAATGTGCGTTCTAGTCTTCAGCCTGGCGTTCGTTTGCTATTACAACTGGCGCGTCACTCAGAACCCGCTCCTGTTTCCGCACACAGTCGACGACAATATCCACCAAAGCATGTCGAGTTTTGTGTTCCCCGCGCTAAAGCCTCCCTTGCAATATATGAATCGCCAGTTTGACGGCTTCTATAACCACTGGGAGCGCAATCAGTACGATCACACCTGGGCGGCTCTCCAGCGAATCTCAATCAAGAAAATAGTTTCTTTTCAGGATTTTTTTCTGGGAACCGCGCTGCTCGTCCCGCTTCTGGCGCTCCCGTGGATTTTCTTTGATCGCCGCATGCGCTTCCTGTTATGGCAATTCCTTTTGTGCTTGATGGGAATGTTCTCCGTCGTTTGGTTCAATCCGCACTATGCAGCGCCTCTTCTCGCAACGTTTCTTTGCCTGTTCATGCAAATGTTCCGGCACATGCGACGCTGGAAAATTGAATCGCGTCCAGTTGGAGTGGGTCTCACGCGCGCAATCGTCTTGCTTCTCGTCCTCTCGATTCCTCCTCTGGTTTATCACTCGGCGCAGGATCATCGAATGTTCTACGGCCTCGTCTGGGGACATGCAAATTGGCCACGCGCCGACGTGGTCTCGCAACTCGAATCAATACCCGGACAACATCTCGTCATCGTTCGATATTCTTTCGACCACCACAACGTCAACTATGAATGGGTTTACAACGCTGCCGATATCGACCACTCGAAAATAGTTTGGGCCCGCGAAATTCCGGGCGTTGATGTCTCGCCTCTTCTCAACTACTACAAGGACAGAAACGTTTGGTTGGTGGAAGCGGATTCAGATCCTGCCAAGCTGCTTCCGTATCCAGGACCGCCGCAAAACTAGCCGCTGTTTACCCTTATGGTGCGTCGCCTTGTCTCACCGTCCCCACGCAGGTACGCTTGAATCGTGTAGGGGCGTGTCTGTTTATCTTGAGCGTAGTCGAAGGATGACCCGCCCGCCGCATCACCCTGATTTGCACTCTGTTGCAAGGAAAGCCTCGACCGCCCAATTTCAGTTCGTATTCCAATGGCGACTCAAATGAGCACTGTCCCTATCGCAACCGGAAAAGCTGCTCGCGCCAGCCTCTCAGGACACATCGAAATCGCCCGTTTCGACCACTGGGTAAAAAATGTTTTCGTTCTGCCGGGAATCGTCGCCGCAATTGCTCTCGATCACGCCGCTATCAA
The DNA here is from genome assembly GCA_963840515.1 of Terriglobia bacterium. GTDB lineage: Bacteria > Acidobacteriota > Terriglobia > Acidiferrales > UBA7541 > DASTCZ01. The sequence goes on along the minus strand of CAWIZI010000029.1, from coordinate 64,339 downwards.
TCTTCGTCTCATTGAAAATGTTTTGATTGGGCTTGTCGCCATCGGATTGATCGCCTCCAGCAATTACATACTGAACGAAGTGATGGATGCACCCTTCGATTCATTCCATCCCCTCAAACGGACACGTCCAGTCCCATCCGGCAGGGTAAATATCCCTCTCGCATATGTGCAATGGATTGCCTTCGCCGCTGCAGGCGTTGGCCTCGGCTGGATGATTTCCCGATTGTTCGTCTTCACTTTGCTCGCGCTCTGGACCATGGGCTGCATCTATAATATTCCGCCGGTCCGCAGTAAGGACGTGCCCTATCTCGACGTGCTGACCGAAGCCATCAACAATCCCATTCGTTTGCTCGCAGGATGGTTCATGGTTTCCACGGTCACCTCCGCGCCGGGCTCTCTCCTGCTCAGTTACTGGATGGTTGGCTGTTACTTCATGGCGCTGAAACGCTACGCCGAATATTTGCGGCTCAAAGAAGGCGGGCAACTTGGCCAATACAGAAAATCGCTCGCGTACTTCACCTCTGAAGGGCTAATGGTCTCCGTAATGTTTTATGGTTCATCGGCCATGCTTTTCTTTGGCGCTTTTCTGATGCGCTACCGCTTGGAACTTGTTTTGTCTTTTCCTTTCGTCGCGCTCGTAATGGCCATCTATCTTTCTCTCGGATTCAAACGCGATAGCGCCGTCGAACATCCCGAAAAACTGTACCGCGAACGCGATCTGATGGGCGCGGTAGTTCTTTGCGCACTCGTAATGACTCTCTGTTTCCTGGTTGATATGCCCAGGCTCTACAAAATTCTCACTCCCACCGCTCCTATTTCCAGAGCCAACACCCAAACTCATTCGGTGGGCGGGCCGGCGCCTCTCCAGTGACGCGACGCATCTGGGCATTCTGGACATTTCTCGCGCTCGCGCTCACCGCTGCATTCTGGCTCACCACCATCCACCGTCCGTTTGACACGGAATCTCATGCTTGGGCAAGCGCGCACATGGCTGTCATGGCGCGCTCATTTGCTGAGAATGGAATTGTGCATCTTCACGGCGTTCCCATCCAAAATAACCCGCCGCTCGGCACGCAGCCGGATCGCTATATCCACTGGCCGCCGCTGTTTGCCATCTTGCTCAGCGTCGCGTTCAGAATTCTTGGCGACTCCGCTTTCACCGCGCACGTTTTCGTACTTTTGGTGAACCTGATTTACCTCGCGGCGGTTTTCAAACTTGCAAAACTCTGTTTTGGAAAACAGGTCGCAATTCTTTCCTTGTTCGGCGTACTTACAGTGCCGGTCTTTCTTCAGTACGGAACTCTTGTCTGGACAGTGAACGCAGCCGTTACCGCAATCATCTTGGCTCTGTACTGTTTTGTGCGCGCCACGGAAAACCAACTCAACTGGAAATGGATTTGGGGCGGAATGGCCGCGATCGCCGCGGGTACGTTGATGTCCTGGGAACCAATTCTACTGGGATTTGTATTGCTTCCAATCGCCGCGCTGCTCAAATCCAAACCCGCAATTCGCGCTGCCGCCGCGTACGCAGCATCCGGCATCGCCACCATGCTCCTTATTCTTCTGGTGTACGTCACCGCGTCCCCTGAACTTCGCGCCGATCTTTGGTCCACGATTGCCGTCCGCCTCGGCGGAAGTTACAGCTCGTCCGCTGTTCCTATCCACGCGATCTTTGATCGCATGTGGTATGCCGATCACGGTTGGGACAGGTGGACTTTGGTCGGACGCTCCTTTTATCTAATTGGCCCCATCGTTTTGCTCGCGATCGCCGGCCTGCTCCTGTGGACGTGGGAAAAACGAAATGAAATGAGGGCCGCGTATTTTGCTCTCGGCGGATTGCTCGGCGTGTGGTTCGGATGGTTCTTAATTTTTCCGAATCATGTCTATGTTCATGACTACCAGTGGTTGCTCGCCGTCCCTCTCGGCGGCATCGCAATTGGCTTCGCGCTCGACTCACTAACCGCGCGGCTTGAAGGTTCGCTGCGATGGCTCACTCTCGCGATTGTTCCCGCCATGCTTCTGCTGCCGCTCATCACCATAACCTCCACCGCCTATGACAATCGCAACGCGCGCAGCCCAATGCTCGATTTTGCCGCGGAAATTCAACAGAATACCCCGCCAACCGCGGTCATACTTTCCGTCTCACCCAGCATGGTTCCCGTCTATTACTCCGATCGCCACACGCTTCGCTTCGTGGATGACGAACAAACGCTGAAGCTCTTAAATCAGCAGGTCTGGCAAGTTTTTCCCGGCAGCGATGTTTATCTGGCCATGATGCCCGCCTACGCTACCCGATTTCCGTGCGCACTCAAAAATTTTTCCGAAGTAAAACGCTCCCCAAACCTCATCCTTCTCAAAGTTTCGCCGGATAGTTGCAACTAATTTTTCGGCCGCGGCGAAAATTCGCGCATCAACTCCGAATAACTATCTGCATTCTGAATCAGTACTGTTTTCATGTCGGCTCGAATCGCCGCGTCTCTATCAATTTCCCGGTCACCGACATAAACCGCCGCACCCGGTTCCACGTTCAAATTCCTCAAAACAGCCAGCAATCCGCGCGGATCAGGTTTTAGCCATCCGGCCTCGTCGGCGCAGCTTATCGTTTTGAAAAAACGATCCAATTTCATCGCTTTCAATTTATTCATCGCCGGATAATCCGAAAAGACTCCGCAAACAATTCCACGGTCCGCCAGCCCTTGCAGCAGTTCAACCACTCCCGAATACACGCACGTCGAAAGTAATTCGAGCGGCTCATCTTCCATCCACCGCGCCACAGTTTCGCGAACGTAGGAATCAGGCGCTTCCGATTTTTCCACCGCCAGTTTCAAATGCGCTTCCGCGGAATACGGATGCCCGCGCATTTTTTCGTGGACGTTCCTGTAAACCCGCAACACCCGGCCCACCCGCGCACCGGCAATCCACCTTATCCAATATACCGCCGCAAAACGTCGCAGAATCGCGCGCCGCAAAGCGCGCTGATCGTAAAGCGTTCCATCGACATCGAAAATCACCGCTTTATATTTGGAAATGTCCGTCATGGAAGGATTTCGCGCCGCTCATTCTTGATTGCCGCGCACTGAAAGAATACTACGCGCGCCATTTATTTCTTCAAATCGTAATCGCCAATATACGTTCCTCGGCTAATCCCCAGCATACTCAGAAATAGCGACGAAAAAATCGCCTGCACTCCAAGAAAAAGCCACATGGACCAGAACAAAATTCCTCGCACTTGAAGAAGCGGCCCGAAACCGCTCGCAGCCCATCGCCAGGTGATATATCCGCAGCCTGCCAGTCCCGCCAAAAATGAAATGCCGCCGACCAACAATCCTCGTTCCAGCGTCATCCCCTTCAATAAACGCCGCAACGAGACCGATCTCCGATCGAATCGCTCCGAATAACTGAACACTTTCGCAAAAAATCCGATCGAGATGATCTGTGCGCCCATCAACGTAAAAATCATTCCAATAATCATTGTGTGAATATCGATCACCACCTGCGGCGTTATGTGCCGCGGCTCCGGCAATAGCCAGAACACTAGAAAAAGTCCCACCGTGAATAGCGTTCCACCGGGAAGCAAAAAAAGCCAGTTCGGCGCGTACATCAACATGAAACGCAAATGCCGCCACCCATCGTGAAAACTTCTCAAATGCGGTGGCCGCCCGCGCTTGTCCTTGGAAAGCACTACCGGTATTTCACCAATTCTTACTCCAAGCTGCGAAGCCTTGATAATGAATTCCGAAGCAAACTCCATTCCAGTGGTGCGAAGATCCATCCGGTCGAAGCTCGCGCGCGTAAATCCGCGCATCCCGCAGTGGCTGTCTCCTATCCCAGTGTGGAATAAAGTATTCAGCACCGCGGTCAGTCCGGGATTGCCAATATACCTATGGCTCCACGGCATCGCTCCGGGCTTAATCTCTCCCAGAAAGCGATTGCCCATCACCACGTCGTATCCTTCGCGCCACTTTTTCACAAAATCCGGAACCGCGGAAAAATCGTAACTGTCGTCCGCGTCACCCATCACAATAAATTTTCCCTTCGACCGCGTAATTCCGCCCTGTAGTGCGGCTCCGTAACCGCCTTCGCGGACGCGCACCACGCGCGCTCCGGCGCGTTCCGCAATTTCAACCGAGCCATCCGTCGAGCCGTTGTCCGCGACAACCACTTCTCCCCGAATGCCGCTCTTCGCGAACGCATCCAGAGCTTTCCGTATACACAGTTCAAGGGAATTTGCTTCGTTCAGGCAGGGAATTACCACAGACACTTCAAACGTTTCGCTTGTCTCGCCAGTCCAATCCGATGGAATGGTTTCGGAAGTTTCGACGCTCATTGGAATGCAAATCCGCCGTGCCTGATTGCATCACAAACCGGTACCCGAAAATAGCACACACTTCATCGCATGTGCTTTGCCAGTGAATCCGGCGAATCACTTGATAATGTTATCGGATCACGCGGTGCCAGAAGGAAAATCGCAGAGAGCGTGCAAACTTCCGCCGTAAATCGGGTGCAGCTCTTGGGTGTGGTGCAAGGTAGGCGGCGGAAGTGGAAGGGGAGAATCGCTCCGGCCCAGCCCTCAATCCCCTAAAGGGATCCTCGGATCGTTCTCCCCATCGGTTATACTTAGGGCACGCGGTTAGCCAAACTTAACTCGCTGATAACAAAGCGCTTCCGGACGCAACCGCTTGGTAAAAACGTCCACCCCATGAAAATATTGCCCGCAGACCCTCACGAACCGCCATCCTTCGGCGGCATTCCACCGCGCACGCCGATCAAAAATTCGGCCACAAACAAACTAAGAGCAACTTAACATAACGCCATTTTCGTCGATAAAGTCAAATGTTAACAATCACTTAGTGGCCATCTAACGACGAAATCACGACCCCCTACCCCCCACCCTATTTTGCGATGTATGTGCTAATAAAGGACTTACAGCGATCTGTGGGTGATCGTTATGCTAATAAAGGACTTACGTCACATTCGGCTGCCAAAATAGCGAGGCCGGCGCCGGGTGCCGGCCTCCGTTCACTCGATAGTCCGGCGCCTAAAACCACGTCTGCCGCTTGTACTCCCGATACTCATCGCCAAACGCCGCCTCCAACACCGCGGACTCCTTCCGTGCCCGAATCGTCTGCATCGGCACAAGCACCGCAAATATCAGCAGATATTCCGGATGCAGAAAGAAAAGACAAACGCCGGCGATCATCACGCCCCCGAAAACATAAATCGGATTCCGGATCCGCGAATAAAGTCCGTGCGTAACTAGCGCCTTCGCTTTCGCCTGCACAGAAAATGACGCGCCCAACTGCACCCGCGCCAGTGTCCACATCAGTAGTCCGAACACGATCAAGCAAGCGCCGGCGATTCGCATCGGCCCCCATGGTTCGCTCCGATGCTGTCCAAACAAATATGCAACCAGCGCGCAAAACAGAGGAAAAATAACCCAAATGTCGCGGCCTTTCATAGCACGGGATCCCACAAGAAATCCCGCATGCCTCCTGAACTCGTTTTCGCCGATTTCATTTGCTTCTACTTATGACTACGCGCGGCGAGCTCCATAATTTCATCCGACATCGCGTGCCATCAAAACGCATCATCGCAATACCCTCAATCGAAATGTTGTGGGATAATTCGCGCTGTGAAAAAGCTATGCGTATTCCTCGCCGTCGCATTTCCGCTGCTCGGCGCAGCTTCTCACGGAACGGCGCGCACGCAAGCTGCACCCAACTCTCCGTCAACCGCGCCCGACAAATCCCTAATCGCGCACGGCAGATCCCGCTACCTTTCCTATAAATGCGACGAATGCCACGGCCCCAACGGCGAAGGTGGCGGCGACGGCCCTGACCTGACAGGCACTCATCTGGACGCCGCGGGCATTTCCAAATTCCTCGAAAAGCCCAGCCCGGACGCCTACATGAAAGGCATGCCGACCATTCCCAAAGATAATCCGGATCACGAAGCGCTCGTTGCCTACGTTCTCAGCCTGAAAAAATAATTCGCGGCTCAATTCCAAAACTTAAACTTCGGCCACTCCTCCGCCAGCGGCGTTTTCAAGTTGTGGCAAACCAAAATATCGTACTTCTCCCAGCCCATCCCATAATAAGGATCGTTTCGCGGACCCACATCCACGCTCCCGCACAGTCGTTGCGCCGACTTCAAATTCCATTCCAGCAAAATAATGCTTTCGCCGGTGTAATCGCGCGGCCCCCAATAATAATAATTCTGGTGCCCGCTGATGGATTTCGGCAATCCATATCGCGGACCGAAAAAATCAATGGCCCCCGCGCCGCCATAATCTCCCGCAAGAATCGCCGTCTTCGCGCGTTCGTCCGCCGGTAATGAGTTGTACACCTGCGCCACCGACGCCACCATTTCCGGCCATCCGAATTCGTCCGCAAAATGTTGAGGCAGCAGCGCGTCCATGCCATTTTCCGTTCTGCTCACCGGAACTCCGATCGCGTTCATGTACGGCACAATTTTCTCCGGTGGCAGAATCGGCAGCACCAGCGGAGCCGCCACAATTCCCAGCATAATCACAATCACCGGCATCGCCACGCGAACCCATTTCCACCGCATTTCGGTAAAGCGCTCCCAGAACACTCCGCCCGCCGCAAATAGCATCGGATAAATCGGCGCCAGGTAATAATCCTTCCCCTTCAAAATCATCATCACCGCAAAAAACGCCAGAAACGCAACGCCCAGTACGCGATATCGTTTCCCTTCGCGATGAAACAATAAAAATCCCAGGCCGGAAATCCAAATCACGCAACTGAATGGCCCCAGCATCATCACCTGTTGCTTCAAAAATGGCAGTGGAGGCAGCTCAATATTTTTGTGCGTTGCCTTCACATTCCGCAGATCTTCCAGCGTGGGGAAATGATGCACGTATTGCCAAATCACATTCGGCAACGCAATCGCAAACGCAATTCCCGCCGCCATCCAAAAATATTTGCTCGCAAATAATCGACGTTCTTGCGTCAAAAGCAATCCAACCGCCAGCGCGCCCAGAAAAAATGCCGTCGAATGTTTGTTCTCGAGTCCAAGTCCCAGCAGCACGCCGGCCCACAAAAGTAATTTTGGCCGCTCGCGATTTATCGCCAGCAACAAAATATAAACGCAGCCCATCCAAAAAAGCGGCTCCAGCGGATTCATCGAAATCCGCGAAGCATTATTCAAAATCACCGGAGCCAGCAGCACTGGAATGCACGCCAGCGTCACCGCCCAGCGCTTTCCTCCCAGTTCTCGCGCGATACATCCCGTCAACAAAACTTCTCCGCCAAACGCCACTGCAGGCAACAAACGAATCGCGTGCAACGAATCCCCAAAGATCACCCGGCTAAAATGCGTCAGCCATGCAATCAGCGGGGCGAAATCCACATATCCAAACGCCAAATGTTCGCTCGCCGCCAAATAATAAAGTTCATCGCGGAAATATCCGTAGCGGCCGTTCGTCAGCATCTGAATCAGAATTGCGACGAGCGCCAGCGCCCACGCTACGCGCATCTCCCCGCGCGCCGAATCGTTCCGTTTCTCAATATATTTCTCGGCCACCAGCAGCCCTCAGCTTTCTCTAGTCTTTCTCAGCGCTTCTGCGTTGAGAGTCCTTAGTTTTTAACCCGCAAATATTCGTATTTTGCCCCCAGTCTTGACCCAACCCGCCGAAAAGCTCTAAGCTAGAAGATTACTTCTGGCCGTATTTTGCCCACAGGGCGGCGGCCGACACTAGAAGAGGCTCTTCCAGCATCGACATGGGTCTGAAAAGCATCATTGTCCGCGGCGCGCGCCAGCACAACCTGAAGAACATCCACGTGGAAATCCCGCGCAACACCCTCGCCGTCATCACGGGGCTTTCGCGGATCGGGCAAATCGTCGCTCGCGTTTGACACGATTTACGCCGAAGGGCAGCGCCGCTACGTGGAATCGCTTTCGGCCTACGCGCGCCAGTTTCTGGATCAGATGGAGCGGCCCGACGTGGACTCCATCGAGGGCCTTTCGCCTTCGATCGCCATCGAGCAGAAGACCACCACGCGCTCGCCGCGCTCCACCGTCGGCACCATCACCGAAATTTACGACTACCTGCGCGTCCTCTACAGTTCCATCGGCACTCCGCATTGCCCGAATTGCGGTAAGCCAATTCAGCGCCAATCCGTTGAGCAAATTGTCCAGGCCACGCTCGACGAGTGATTTCTGCGAGACCGACGACCGCGTCATGGTCCTCGCGCCCGTCGTGCGCGGACGCAAGGGCGAATATCGCAAAGAACTGGAAAAATTTGCGCGCGAAGGATTTGTCCGCGCGCGAATTGATGGCGAACTCCGTCCCCTCGACGAGCCCATCCGCTGGACCGCCGCAAGAATCACACCATCGAAATCGCGGTGGATAGGCTGCTCGTGAAGTCTGGTATCGCGAGCCGCCTGGAACAATCCGTCACCACGGCGCTGAAGCTCGCCCAGGGTCTCGTGACGATTTGCGTGGTGGGAGGCGCGGAACGTACTTATTCAGAAAAGATGGCCTGCCATGACTGCGGCATCTCCGTGCCGCAACTCGAGCCGCGCTCTTTCAGTTTCAATTCTCCCTTCGGCGCTTGCCCGGCATGCAATGGACTGGGCTCAAAATATGAGCTGGATCCCGCAAGGGTAATTGTGGACTGGTCAAAGCCGCTGTTTGGCGGGGCGACTAGGGCCGGGCGCGGGCTCTACGTTCATTCAGCGCACGATGGAGTTGGCCGGATATGCGCACGGCTTCGATTTGAGCAAACCATTCGAGTCATTCCCGCGGCGCGTCCAAAACATGATCCTGTATGGATACCCGCCGAAAGAGACCAATGCAAGCGGAAGCGGCGCCGCGCGTGACGCGGATGAAAAAGCCAGAAGGCGCACCGAGAGAAAATCCGGCCTCTATTTCCAGGGCGTCCTGACGATGCTCGAACAGAATTTCGCGGAATCCGAATCCGATACGTACCGCGAGTGGATGACACAGTACATGTCTCCAATCTCGTGCAGCGTTTGCAACGAACGGCGGCTGCGGTCCGAAAGCCTGGCGGTCAAGATTGCCGGCCGCTCCATTTCGGAATACGTTGCGCTCTCCATCAGCCGAATGCTCGGCCCGCCGTGGACGCAATTCTGAAAACTCTCTCTTCGCGCCAGCAGGAAATCGCGGGCCGCGTCTTCGAAGAAATCGGCGAGCGGCTGGATTTTCTGGACGCCGTCGGCCTCGGATATTTAAGTTTGGATCGCTCCGCCGCCACGCTCAGCGGCGGCGAAGCGCAACGCATTCGCCTCGCCACGCAAATTGGCTCGCGTCTGCGCGGCGTCCTTTATGTACTCGACGAGCCCAGTATTGGACTTCACGCTCGCGATAATGACCGCCTGATCCGCTCGCTCGAGCAACTCCGTGATCTCGGCAACACAGTCCTGGTGGTTGAGCACGATGAAGAAACAATTCGTCGCGCCGATTACGTCGTCGATCTCGGCCCCGGCGCCGGAAAAGCCGGTGGACATCTCGTTGCCAGCGGACGCCCCGCCGAAATCGAAGCCAACGCCGCATCCCTCACCGGACAATATCTTTCCGGCGCCGCGCAAATTGCAATTCCAGAAGTTCGCCGCGTGCCAAATGGAAAAACGCTCCACATTATCGGCGCCACCGCGAACAATCTAAAAAATATTGACGTCAGTATTCCGCTCGGCCTTCTCACCGTCGTCACGGGGGTTTCCGGCTCAGGAAAATCCACGCTGGTGAATGACATTCTCTATCGCGCGCTCGCCGGAAAATTGTATCGCTCCTCGGAACGTCCCGGGGATTTTCGCCAGATGCTCGGCGTCGAGCACATCGACAAAGTCATCGAAATCGATCAAGCGCCCATCGGCCGCACGCCGCGCTCAAATCCCGCAACTTACACCGGAGTTTTCGGGCCGATTCGCGATCTCTACGCCATGCTTCCCGAATCCCGTGAACGCGGGTACAAGCCCGGGCCGTTTCAGTTTCAATGTGAAGGGCGGCCGTTGTGAAGCGTGTCAGGGTGACGGACTGCGCCGCATCGAAATGAATTTTCTGCCGGACGTTTACGTCACCTGCGAAGTTTGCCGCGGACGCCGCTACAACGCGGAAACTTTAGCCGTGCGTTACAAAGGCCATTCCATTTCCGACGTTCTCGAAATGCCCATCGAAGAAGCGCTCCCACTTCTCGAAAATATTCCCCAAATTCAGCAAAAGCTTGTCACACTCGTCGAAGTCGGCCTCGGTTACGTTCAACTTGGACAATCTTCCACAACTCTCAGCGGCGGCGAAGCGCAGCGCATCAAACTCGCGCGCGAACTTTCCAAGCGTCAAACCGGCCGCACACTTTATATTTTGGACGAGCCTACCACCGGCCTGCATTTCGATGACGTCCGCAAATTGCTGGTCGTCCTGAATCGTCTCGCCGAACTCGGCAATACCGTCCTCGTGATCGAGCATCACATGGACGTGATCAAACAAGCCGATTGGATCATCGATCTTGGCCCAGAAGGCGGCGATGGTGGTGGCAGAATCGTCGCTCAGGGTCCGCCGGAGCGCATCGCGCAAAACAAAAAGTCCTACACCGGCCAGGCGCTGGCAAAATTGCTGGAAAATAATAATCATGCAAAGAAAGCATCGAATTGACACAGCACGCGCAACATCGTCACACTACGCAACGTATTAGAGAATGTAGTGGGCACGCGCACTCATGACCGACCCAGAAAATATTCCGCAAAGCGATCCGCAGATCGCGGCAACAAACGCCGAGCCGGCAACTCTCGCCGCTCAGGATCAATCCCCCGCATCGTCACGCGACGCTCTCACCTATTCACCAACTTTTCTAGCCTCCGAACTTCCGCTTTCGCCCGAGCAACTCGCGGAGCAATTGCGCCTTTCAAAAATTCCGCCTGATCTCCGTGCTCCCTGGGGCTGGGCGGATGTAGGTCTGTTCCTCCTGGTCTACATCGGCGCCACAATTTTCCTGGGTGCGGTGGCTGCGCTTGCGACCGCAAGAATTCAGAATGTTGATTTGAAAACTCTGATGCAGTCTCCGACCAACCTTTATATCGGTCTCACCATTCTGGCGCAGACCGGCGCTTCCGCCGTCGCGATGCTTTATTTTTTCTTATTGGCCCGAGTGCGCCAAGCCGGAGATTTCTGGCCTGCGCTTGGCTGGCGTCCGCTAAATGGAACTCATACAGATCTAGGCTCCGTTGTGAAATATTTGTTGGGCGGTGTTGCGCTAGCCGCCGCGGCTTCCGCGACAAGTTTATTTGTGAAACAGACCGGGCACACTCCCATCGAGGAAATGTTCAAAGCACGCGAAACCATTCTGATGCTGATGGCCTTTGGAATTCTGGCAGCTCCGCTGGTAGAAGAAACGATCTTTCGCGGATTTCTGTATCCCGTCGCGGCACGCAGCTTCGGAATCGTGCCGGGTGTCTTGTTTACTGGAATTCTCTTCGGCGCATCTCACGTCTCAAACCTGGGTGGCGCGTTGGGCCAAATCGCAGTTCTGGTCGGCGTGGGAATTGTATTGACGTGGGTTCGCGCGCGCTCCGGCAGCGCTCTGGCAAGCTTTCTCGTGCACATCGCATACAATTCCGCACTGTTTGCCGCGAGCTTTGTCGGCACTCACGGATTTCGTGATTTTCCCGCGGGGAAATAATTTCAATATGTTGAAGCGCGCAAAAATTAAATGAAAAACATCGCCCAACCCATCTCCTGGACCGACGCCGGCGTCGTCATGCTCGATCAGCGCCGCCTCCCCGTCGACGTCATCCACTACACGTACACTGACTATCGCGAAGTCGCCGCCGCAATCCAAACAATGGTGATTCGCGGAGCGCCGGCCATCGGAGTCGCCGCCGCAATGGGCGTCGCTCTCGGCGTCCTGCACTCAAGCGCAAAAAATATCGCCGAACTCCGCGCCGAATTTCCGCAAATTTGCGAAACTCTGGCGCGCACTCGTCCCACCGCCGTCGATTTATTCTGGGCCATCGACCGCATGAAGCGGGCCTTTACCGAACTCGCATCCTCTACCGACGATCTCGCGAAAATAAAACTCGCGCTCGTCGCCGAAGCCCAAGCCGTTCATCTTGAAAAACTTGCGATGGACGAAGCCATGGGACGTTTCGGCGCCGAATTTATGCCGCGCGACGGCATCGTCATGACGCAGTGCAATGCAGGCGCGCTCGCCACCGCCGGAATCGGCACCGCGCTCGGCGTAATTCGCACGGCCGTGGAAAATGGACACAAGCTCCGCGTTCTCGTTCCCGAAACACGTCCCTATTTGCAAGGCGCGCGGCTCACCGCGTGGGAACTTCACGAAGCGGGCATCCCGCTCACCCTCATCACCGATAATATGGTTGGGCATTTTATGAAGCAGGGCGGCGTCGGCGCAATCGTTACCGGCGCGGACCGCGTTGCCGCGAATGGCGACACCGCAAATAAAATCGGCACCTACCAAATCGCCGTGCTCGCCCGCGAACACAACATCCCGTTCTATATCGCCGCGCCAATTTCTACTTTTGATTTATCCATCGCCACCGGCGAGCAAATTCCCATCGAGGAAAGATCGCCCGAAGAAGTAACTCACATTAATGGCGTACGAATGGCGCCGCCCGTCCACGCCGCGCATCCAGCATTCGACGTAACTCCCGCGCGCTTCATCGCCGCCATCATCACCGAACGCGGAGTAGCCCGCGCCCCATTCACCGAATCCCTAAAGCATCTCGCCGCCCAAAAATTCCCCGCGGCGAAAAGCAAATTGTAAATTACGGCTGCTTCTTATCCCCGCCAACCTTCACCTTCACGCCGTAATACTTGTAATTCTCATATTTCACCGTCATCACGATCCGCTCGTCGTCCGGCGGCGCTCCTTTTGAAGGCGGCGGGAAATGCAAAATATCATCCGCGTGCGTATACGTCGGAAACCACAAATCCGCCGCAATGTTTTCGCGATAGGTATCGAAGTACGGCGCGATATTTCCTTTTGCGTCCGGCACGGCCTTGCCGTGGCTCTTCACAATTGCAAAATCCTTGTCTTCCACCCAGATGCGTCCCTGAAAATATCGCTGTCCATGTTCAATTTTCTTCGGCGCCACATCGAAAGCGTAAGCCGTCAGCTCGTCCACCGGCTCGTGCGTCACATATTTAATTTCGTACTTCGGCAATTCTTCCGTGGTCAGCACAAACGGCTGAATATTTTCCAAGTCCTGTTTATCTTCCGGCGAAAGCATCAGGTGTTGCAAGCGTGTTCATCGGCGCGAACGTCACATTTTCAAATCGCTTCCCCTCGGGAGTAAAAATAATGTCCGCCACCATATGGTATTCGCCGGCTTGCTCGCCCGTCGGCTCGAAATCTTTTACCGTAACCGTCTGCGTGTAGGTGTAATTTCCGCGCGCTTCCTTAAAGGCTGATTCCTTCGCCGCAAATTTTTGAATAATCTGTTCGATCGGAATCGTCGGCGGAGTCAGCGTAATCCCCGTCGCCTGCTTCACCGGCACAGGTGTGCCCGGCACATTCACGGGAACCCCCGCCGGTTTCACCGGAGCCGGACTCGCCGCCGGCGGATTCACCGGACGAATCGGCCCAGCCGTCTGCGCCGTCCCGCCCGCCACAAAAATAAATCCGCAAACCAAACTCGCAGCGAATCCCAAAATCCCCGAACGCATCCGCGCTGATTTAGAATTCACATAATTTGATTTTCCCATCGTCCCGTCTCTCATGCCCTTCCTCGCCAAGAACGCAGAATTCTTCCCCACAACGATAAGACTACTCCTCCGCGCCACAGGTTGCACCGCATCAAAGCGGACGAACCCGCGTATTCCCCCGTTCAGCCCACTCCTAGAAACCCTCTCCCCGCCTTAAAATCTCAATGTGGATATTGTCCCTCGACCTCTCCATTTGTCCCTTGACTCTTTCACTCACTTCCTGTACTATCCCTTTCTGCCTTATTGGACTTCCTGCTGGACAGGAGGTTTTGCTCTTTGACAACTGGATAAGATATGCCAGAACCCGTTCGGTTCAAACCGTATTTGCGTAAGCAAATGCGGCATTTGAGTGAATCGAGCGATTTAAAAAGTTCGTTTTGATGTCCTGGTCCCGGCTTCTGCCGGGATTTTGATTTTCAGGACAACCAGTTTCAAACGAGAGTTTGATCCTGGCTCAGAGCGAACGCTGGCGGCGTGCTTAACACATGCAAGTCGAGTGCGCAGCTTTCTGTAGCAATACAGGGAGTGGGCGCACGGCGCACGGGTGAGTAACACGTGGGCAACCTGCCCTCGGATGGGGGATAACCCCGCGAAAGCGGGGCTAATACCGCATGACATTCCGAGACCTTGGTTTCGGGACTCAAAGGCCGCAAGGCGTCGGAGGAGGGGCCCGCGCCCGATTAGCTAGTTGGCGAGGTAACGGCTCACCAAGGCTTTGATCGGTAGCCGGTCTGAGAGGATGGCCGGCCACACTGGAACTGAGACACGGTCCAGACTCCTACGGGAGGCAGCAGTGGGGAATATTGCGCAATGGGCGAAAGCCTGACGCAGCGACGCCGCGTGGGGGATGAAGCTTCTCGGAGTGTAAACCCCTTTCGACCCGGACGAATGCCCGCAAGGGATTGACGGTACGGGTATAAGAAGCCCCGGCTAACTACGTGCCAGCAGCCGCGGTAATACGTAGGGGGCCAGCGTTGCTCGGAATTACTGGGCGTAAAGGGTTCGTAGGCGGTGCGGCAAGTCGGGAGTGAAATCTCTGGGCTTAACCCAGAGGCTGCTTTCAAAACTGCCGTGCTAGAGTGCGGGAGAGGCCAGTGGAATTGCAGGTGTAGCGGTGAAATGCGTAGATATCTGCAGGAACACCCGTGGCGAAGGCGGCTGGCTGGACCGCAACTGACGCTGAGGAACGAAAGCTAGGGGAGCAAACAGGATTAGATACCCTGGTAGTCCTAGCCCTAAACGATCAGAACTTGGGGTGCATCCCGTTGGGGGTGCGTCCCGTAGCTAACGCGTTAAGTCCTGCGCCTGGGGAGTACGGTCGCAAGACTGAAACTCAAAGGAATTGACGGGGGCCCGCACAAGCGGTGGAACATGTGGTTCAATTCGACGCAACGCGAAGAACCTTACCTGGGCTTGAACTGCTACTGACCAACGGTAGAAATATCGTCTTCCCGCAAGGGACAGTAGTAGAGGTGCTGCATGGCTGTCGTCAGCTCGTGCCGTGAGGTGTTGGGTTAAGTCCCGCAACGAGCGCAACCCTTACTCTTAGTTGCCACCCGCAAGGGGGAACTCTAAGAGGACTGCTCCGGATAACGGAGAGGAAGGTGGGGATGACGTCAAGTCAGCACGGCCTTTATGTCCAGGGCTACACACGTGTTACAATGCACGGTACAGACTGTTGCGAACCCGCGAGGGGGAGCTAATCGGAAAAAACCGTGCTCAGTTCGGATTGCAGTCTGCAACTCGACTGCATGAAGCTGGAATCGCTAGTAATGGCGTATCAGAACGACGCCGTGAATACGTTCCCGGGCCTTGTACACACCGCCCGTCACATCACGAAAGTGGGCTGTACTAGAAGTCGCCGAGCTAACCGCAAGGAGGCAAGCGCCCAAGGTATGGCTCATGATTGGGGTGAAGTCGTAACAAGGTAGCCGTAGGAGAACCTGCGGCTGGATCACCTCCTTTCTAAATAAAAAGAGCCGCATCAACCTGTTATTTTTCGCAGGCCATATCGGTCACCAGTTCTCACGGACTGGGTCGTTTCGATTCTCTCAGCCTTCGGGTTCTGGCAGATCTTATCCAAACGCTTCAAGCGTGTCCGCGTCATGCGGACGTCAAAGATCAACTTATCCAATTCGCAGAAAAGGCCCTGACGGGAAACTGTCGGGGCCTTTTTTATTTTGTGACTGTGGCTGTTTGTATCGGAGCGGTATCTAACCCTTCGTCGGCGGCGTGCATCTCACGTCCCCATCGAGGGGTGCCCGTCATGAAAAACTACTTCATTCTCGTCCTGTTACTGTTGGTGCCTGCATGCCGCGCGCAGACCCCCGTTGAAGCCTCTCCGTGTGACTTGGTTCAGCACCCTCAGACCTACGATAATAAAGTAATTCAAATTCGTGATCGGGTATCGATTGCCTTTGAAGATTTTTCGCTTGAGGCGACTGGCTGCGGAGAAAAACTTCGTCCCGTTTGGCTCGCGTATGGCGGAGACGAGCCGACTCCTACAATGTCGACAGTAAATGATCAGTCGCGGCCCACAGGATCCGTGCTCAAAATAAATAGAAAGTCGATACTCTTGGCGCACGACGAGTCCCTCGAATTATTCAAGCGGCGGCTGTCCGCCGTTCGGGTGGGCGCCCCGGGTGGAAACTTGTACGATGTTACGGCTACGTTCACCGGCTATTTTTTCGAGGCGCATAAGGACGGTGGGTACGGGCATCTCGGGTGCTGTCATTTGTTCGTGATTCAGAAGGTTGCTGCGGTCGAAGCTCGGCGCACGAGCGTTCCCGCCGGCGGAAATCTCCCTCCTGAGACTCCAATCGGCTGTAGGAACTTACATTCCGATTTCGCGATAAACAAATCCGACGCAGCGGATATTGCCAAATCCGTCGGCTCCGGCACGGAATCGTGGCGCCTTGCCACAGAACAACAAGCTTCGCGCGTGGCCCTTGATGACGCGGCTCTCCGATGGAACGTGAAACTTGTATCCGATCTAATCTTTGAAAGTTGTAGCAATCGAATGGTTGTCGGCGGCGATCAATTCACTTGGTGTACGTGGACAGACCCCAACTCAATGCAGTCATTCATGATTCAAGTAACTAGATTCGGCTTTCTGCGCCACTGGCGGGAGTGGAACAGCGTCCCCTGGATTCTCACGCGGGGCAGCGGTATAGCCTGTACCGTGGACGATTAGTAAGGTCCGGTTTTCTACAACGAGCCGATTGCGAATGTTCACGCTTGCACTTCTTCCGCAGCATTAACCGGGCGGGCGGTGGTCGTCCTACTCGGGCTGTGAATTGGACTTTGCACTGGGTGCCCGATGTTCGTCCCGCGTAGCGGGCGAACGTCGGGTTCTTGACTTAGCCCAGGCTGGTATTCCGTAATGAATCAACTGCCGATCGAATCTAGCTCACTGTCACGCTTTGCATGGTAGGGAAACCGTTCCAGCTCCCGAATGCAATCCGAAAGCGCTGAGATCAAAGTCTCGCCCCATCCGCACGGAGTGTACGGCGTCCCATCCTGATTCGTCTGCTTATCGGCCAGTGCAAAGAAATGCATTCTGCGATCCGTCGGCGCCGCATATTCTTTCACCGTAATTAAGAACTCGATTTCCGCGCTGTCCTGCTGCTTCATCACAGAAAAATAAGAAACCCGCGCAAGTTTTTCCGACGCCTTCGTCTGCGCATACGCCCATTCCTCCATCGTTTCCCCTCTTCCTAACGCACCTAAGACACTTGCTGCGTTTTCATCTCCACACTTATCACTCGCAATTCCGTCTCGCCAACATTCTCCAATGTGTGCGCCGGCAAAGGCTCCGACCACACCGCGCTCCCCTGAGTCGGTTTAGAAATCCTTCGGCTGTCCACCACAATGTTTCCTTCACCATCTCGCCGCACAAAATCGCTCCAGCTCAAAATATAAAGTGTGCTCGGCCAGCAATGCGTGTGCCGCGGAACCGTCTCCCCCGGCGGCACATTCGTGTCCAGCACGCGCACGAATTCATTTTCAAAAAGTAGAGTGTGATATTTCGGCGCGGCAACTAAAGCGTCCAGCTCGTCCGGTATCATTTCCCACTCTTCATTTTTTAATTTCAGAAAGCCAGTTCGTCACCAGCGTCAAAGGCGCGTCGGCTTCGTTCGTGACGGTGCCGTTCAGCAGGAACTTCTTGCCGTCTCGCGTCACGTCGTATGGTCCCCAGTTCAGTCCCTGCAAAATCGCCGTGAAAAGCACATGCGGCGTGCCCAGTTTTACGGACGTGGCCGAAGCAGCAACATCAACGGCGCTCAGGTTTCCGCTGTAATTTATGAAGTAGAGTTCCTTACTATCGCCTCGCCATTTTGGATAGAGCCCGCCGGTGGTTGAAACCTGCCACTTTGCGCCGCCGCCCGGAAATTCTGTGATGTACACTTCCCTCGAACGGCCGTCGTCGGCCGTGTATGCCAGCCATTTCCCGTCGGGCGAAATTGCGGGAGTTCCGGCCAGCAATGGGCCCTGCACAATCGGGAAGGGCTTGCGGTCGCCGAAAAGCGGAAGCAGCCAGATTTCCGACGCGATCTTGCCGCCCGGATTGTTATTGTGGTACGCAAGGTATCGGCCATCGGGAGAAATCGATTTCCAAATCTTATCGCTGTCGTCCTTCAGCAAAAGTTCTTCCGCGCCGCTTCCATCGGCTGCCTTCATGTAAATATCTGTGCGCGGCCCGCGGTTGGAACTGTAGATAATCTTCGCACCATCCGGCGTCCAGATTTGATAACTGTCGTTCGCGGGGTCGAATGTAAGCCGTGTTTTCGTGCCGCGATCGATGTCGATCACCCAGACGTCTATATTTCCGCCCGCGTCCGCATAAGCGGCCGCAATGCGCTTGCCGTCGGGGGAGATGGCCGGTTCCAAATAGGTGGCGAAACCCGGAATGCTGCCAATCGGCTTGCCATCGCGCCCTGCCCACTGCATTTGCCACCCGCCGCCGGAGAATTCTCCCACTTGATAGACCAGCATTCCGCCGTCAGACACGCTGAAGACGCCGCGATACGACGAGATATTAGTCGCCACATGTTCTGCCAGCGGAATAGCGTCGCCGGTTAACTCAAGTTTGCTCGTGCTAAACGGCTGCGCGATAAGCGTCCCAGCGCGCACGAATAACAGATATCCGGGCCGCGCATATACGGCGTTCGTGCCGCTTTCCATGATCTGCTTGTGATCCAGCGAATCCAGCGCACCAACCGCAATGTGTGACCTTGGCCCGCGCGTCCAAAATATGAAGTGTTTGCCATCGGGAAGAAATGAGGGCCAGCGATGTCCGGTTTCATCATTTGCGAATTTGGTGGCGGGCGTGGCCGTCCCTCCGCCCGCGGAGACGCGAAACAACGTGCTATTAATGCCGGGACAGAAAATAATCGTGCCGTCAGCAGCCCACGCGCCGCCGCGCCCACGATCTGCTAGCGCTAATTCCTGCGAGGGTCCGCCGTTGGCGTCAATTCGTTTCAACTTGCCATCTGCGAAGAATCCAAGGTTGTGCGAATCCGGCGACCAGAATGGGTGAAGGGCGCCAGTGGTTCCCGTCAACGGCTGCGCCGTTAGAGAATTCATTGCGCGAACGTACAGCGACAGTAACCCTTTCTCGTCGCGCGCGATAAACGCCAGCCGCGTGCCATCCGGCGAAAGCACCGGCACACCGGAATCAGGCGTGGTCGTGACGAACGCTGTTTTTTCCGGCGGGAGTATCGCGGAACGCATCACCTGTTTCGGCTGCTGCGCGACCTGCGCAAAATAAATCGCAGCAATTCCAGTAAGAATAAGCAGAGCGGCGACCGCAATCATGACCGCCCATTTCATCCTCGAGCCACTCTTGGAATTGGGCGCGGCTCCGGTATCCGTTGGCGCTTCTGCGATTTCAATCAGCCGCAATTTCACATCGTGAATCGTTTGGAAACGCTCGTCAGGATCTTTTTCCAAACACGTACTAACCAACCGGCTCAGCGCAGCGGGTGCCATCGGTTGCAGCGTGCTAATCGGAACCGGATTCACCGCCAGAATTTGTCCCACCACACTCGTCTGCGTTTTACCTTCAAACGCGTGCTTGCCCGTCGCCATTTCGTACAGCAGCAATCCAAATGCAAAAATGTCAGAGCGAACATCCGCTTCGAGTCCCTGAATTTGTTCCGGCGCCATGTACTGCACTGTGCCGATAATCGTTCCCACACTGGATAACGGCGATCCCGGATTCGTGACCGTCGCCGCCGCCGCGAAAACTGACGCTGAACCGTTGCCACCGGGCACAGCGCCAGAACCCATCGGCTTCGCCAATCCGAAGTCCAGCAATTTCACTCCGGATTTCGTCAACATCACATTCCCCGGCTTCAAATCCCGGTGAATAATTCCGGCGCGATGCGCTTTTTCCAGCGCATCGGCCAGCTGAATAGAAATTTTCAGAAGTTCTTCCGTAGGCAGCGGACCGCGCTTCAGTTTTTCGTTAAGCGATTCGCCTTCAAGGAATTCCATCACCAGATAATCGATGCCGTTTTCTGAACCGATGTCGTGCAGCACGCAGATGTTTGGATGTTGAAGCTGCGAAATTACTTTGGCTTCGCGATCAAAACGGGCCTTTAGTTCTGGGCTGATGTCGAGTTTCGAGTTCAGTACTTTGATCGCGACGGTGCGATCCAGCCGCGTGTCCCGCGCGCGATACACCTCGCCCATTCCGCCCGCGCCAATCGGCGCGACAATTTCGTATGGCCCGAGTTTTGTTCCGGCGGTGAGTGTCATTTCTTATTTGTCACTTCTTATTTAATTCCGTCGTCCAATTCAAAATCACAGTCGGTGGCGGCGCCTTCGGTTCGCCAATCAGCGTGCCGACAATAAACCGTTGCCCGTCCGGCGTCACGTCGAATTCGTGCAATATGGATTGTTGGCCAAAAAGTCGCGTCTTGAACAACGCCTTCGGCGCACCGAATTCTATCCCCGCGCCGCTCGTCTTCACAGGTACGGACATCAATTCCCCGTCGCCGGCAATGTAAAATAATTCTTTTCCGTTTGCGCTCCACTTCTCTTCCGATCCGCCATTCGTCGAAACACGGCGCTTGTCGTCTCCCACTTTTCCTTCAGCCGAAAACGGCCGCGCATAAATCTCGTAACTGCCCGATTCATCCGAGCAGTAAGCAAGCCAGCGACCGTCTGGCGAAATCTGCGGCTCACGCTCGTCAAACGCCGAATTCATCAACGGGAATTCTTTTCTATCGCCGAAAAGGGGCAGCGCCCAGATATCCAACCGCGTTTTTACTCCGCGTCGCGTGAAAAGAATAAATCTGCCGTCCGGCGATATTTCGTGCGGAAAATTTACTCCATTCAAAAGCAATTCCACTTCACCCACACCATTCGCAGCCCTTCGGACAATTCCCCTTTTCCCGACTTCATCCGTGCTCGACTGAAAAATAATTTGACTTCCATCCGGCGTCCACAGCGGAAGCTGGCTGAACACCGTCGACAATCTGATTCCAGTATCGCGGGCCAAATCAATCACCCAGATGTTGCTGTCCCGTTTGATTACCAGTCGTTTCCCGTCCGGTGATAGATGCGGCTCTTGTCCGCTCGTCACCTCCATCACCGGGCCGACGGAGCCGACTTGTTTTCCTTCGCGGTCAAACCAAAGAAGCTGATACTCACGCTTCCAATTGCTTTGCCAAACTAAAATGCCGTTATCAGACACCGAGTACCGTCCCGGCCCTCTGGCGTCCGTGATTGCCTGCGGGATAATCGGTATGGCCTCGCTCTTCAACTGTAAACTGCCGGCATCATACGCCTGCGCCATCAGCGCAGAATTGCGCACGAAAATCAGGTAACCGGGCGAAGCATAAACCGCGCTGGTGTTGTCGGTCAGCACCTGCTTCGCCTCCGGCGAATCCAGAGAGCCGATCCAAACGCCTTGCGGATTCGAGTTCACGCTGATTCTGAAAAGAAAATGATTCGCGTCGGGCAAAAAACTCGGCGCCGTGTGGCCAAAATCTCCGCGCCCCCCTGCATTTGAAACCGTTACTGGCTTTGGTTCGCCACCCGTTGCGGGAACTTGATACAACACGCTCCCATAATCGGAACCGAATAAAATTACGCCCTTGGTGCTCCACGCTCCGCCGGTCATGCGCGCAGCATCGCAGAGAACTTGCGCGCTTCCACCCACCAGATCAACGCGTTTCAGTTTCCCCTGCGAACCGAATGCAATTGATTTGCTGTCCGGCGACCAGAATGGTTCCAGTGGATCATCCGAGCCGGGCAGTAGCCTGGCATCGGGTGAATCAAGCGAGCGCACCCACAGCTGCCATTTCCCGTCCTGCGAAGTTGCGGTGAATGCAATCTTTTGTCCGTCAGGCGAAATCACCGCGGAATCAGACTGCGCATCATTGAATGCAAGATTCGGCGGCACAGCAAACGCAAGCCTCATCGCGCGAGATCCATCAGAAGATTGCCGCCACGGCGCCCACGCGACGATCACCGCGATTACCACGGCAAGTGCGGCGATACTCCACGGCAAAACACGCCGCGATACCGGCTGCTCAGATGAAATCCGCTCGATGCTCGATGTCGACCCCGCGGGATTCGCCAGATATCGTTCAATAATAATTCGCGCTTCGCCAATCGCCTGCAAACGCGCCTTCGGATCTTTTGTCAAACAGCGTTCCAGCAAATTCCGAATCGGAGTCGGTGTCGTCGCCGGCAAATTTTCCCAGCTTGGCTCCTTCGTTATCACATGCGCCAAAGTTTCCGGCGCAGTTTCTCCGCCATACATTTGTTTCCCGGAAAGCATTTCGTAAAGCACCACGCCGAATGACCAAATATCCGCCCGTCTGTCCGCCGATTTTCCCTTCGCCTGCTCCGGCGACATGTACGCCGCCGTCCCGAGTATCACTCCCGCCCGCGTGGCGCCCATGCTCAACGTGGGGGAATTTCCAATCTCCAGTGCGTCAGAAGTTTCCTCAATCGCCTTCGCCAATCCAAAATCCAAAACTTTCACCGCGCCATCCGGCGTGATTTTCACATTCGCCGGCTTCAAATCGCGATGTACAATTCCGCGTTCATGCGCATACTCCAGTGCTTCGGCAATTTGTTTCGCGATCGAAAGCGTTTCTTCCAGCGGAATCGGCCCGCGCGCAATCCGTTCGGCGAGCGTTTGCCCTTCCACCAACTCCATCACCAGCGCGCGCACACCTCCGGAATCTTCCAGTCCATAAATGTGTGCAATATTTGGATGATTCAACGACGCCAGCACTTTCGCTTCGCGCTCGAAACGCGCCATGCGCTCCGCATCATTTGCAAATTGTTCGGAAATAACTTTCAGCGCGACCTCGCGCCCCAGTTTGGAATCCTTCGCACGATACACCTCGCCCATTCCGCCAGCTCCAAGCGGCGAAACTATTTCGTATGGTCCAAGTTTTGTTCCGGCGGCAAGTGTCATTTCTTATTTACCTCCGCCGGCCAATTTAAGATCACCGTCGGCGGCGCCGATTTCCCGTCCGCAATCAACATTCCCACCAGAAATCGTTTTCCATCCGCCGCTGCATCGTATGACCAGAATACCGACGAGGATAAAGTCCGCATTTTGAAAAGTGCCACGGGAGCGCCATAAGACATTTCCGCGCCGTTCTTCTTCACGGAAACCGACATCAACTGATAATCGCCGCTCAAATAAAATAATTCCTGTCCATCGCGCCGCCACGCCGGCGCCGAACCTCCGCTCGTGGAAATTCGTTTTTTGTCTGCGCCCACTTTTCCATCAGCCGTAAATGACCTCACGTAGACTTCGTGATCGCCAGTTTCATCCGACGAATACGCGATCCACTTTCCGTCCGGCGAAAGCCGCGGATTAATTTCGTCAAACTCCGAGTTTAAGATTGGATATGCTTTCTTATCTCCGAATAGTGGCAGCGCCCAAATGTCGCTGCGCGTCTTATCGCCGCGCCGCCAGAAAATTATGAATCGCCCATCCGGCGTCCAATCCGCCGGAGGATTCACGCCTGCCGCCAGTGTTTCCGCTTCACCCACTCCATTCGCCGGCATTTCGCTAAGGCCCGGCCCGCCAAGCAGCGCCACCTGTTTCCCGTCTGGCGACCAGATCGGACTTTGCCCCGGCATAAGCCGCGTGGGGATTCCGTGCGTCAAATCAACTACCCAAATATCGTTGTCGCGCTTGATGGCTACCCGTGTTCCATCCGGAGAAAGCCGGGGTTGCTGCCCGTCCCGCGATTGCCTCACCACAGGCCCCACCGCTCCCGTCTGTTTTCCCTCGCGATCCAACCACACCAACTGATAGTCGTGATCCCACGCGCCATTCCAAACCAGTACTCCGTTTTCCGAAACGGAAAAACTTCCCCCCACTCCTCCGATTAGTCCCGTAGCGTTCGTAACAAGCGGATGCGTTTCGCCTTTCAGCTTCATACTTCCAGCGTCAAATTCCTGCGCGACCAGAACTTCATTACGCACATATAACAGCCAACCCGGCGGCGCGTATGCCGCAGTGGTATTGTCCGGCAAGAGTTGATTCACGACTGGCGAATCCAGCGATCCAATCCAAATGCCTTTCGACCCCGGATTGATATTGATCCTGAAAAAAAAATGATTTCCGTCCGGCAGAAAAAACGGATGCGAATGTTGATCATCGCCACGCTCGGAATTCCTAACCGTTACAGCTTTCGGTTCGCCTCCGGTTGCAGGTACCTGAAACAACTCAGTGCGATAATCCGGACCAAAAATAATTACTCCCTTTGGACTCCACGATCCGCCCGTCAATCTTGCCGCATCGCAAAGTGTCTGCGCCGTTCCGTGCGAAAGATCCACTCGCTTCAGTTTTCCTTTCGCGCCGAACGCGATTGATTTGCTGTCCGGTGACCAGAACGGTTCGATTGCGCCTTCCGTGCCCGGCAACATCTGCGCTTCCATTGAATCCAGTGCGCGTACCCACAACTGCGATTTTCCCTGCGGCGACCTCGCAGTGAACGCAAGCTTTTCTCCGTCTGGAGAAACCACAACCGAATCCGCTTGCGAATCGTCAAACAGGCTTTCCGCCGGCGCTACAAACGAAAGCCGCGCGGCGTGCATGCCTTCGGTCGATTGCCGCCACGGCGCCCAGGCCGCAAGCGATGCAATCACCGCTACTGCGGCAATACTCCACGGCAAAAAGCTGCGCGATGCCGATCGTTCGGATGAAATGCTTTCGATGCTCGAAGTCGAAGCCGCGGGGTTCGCCAAAACTCTTTCAAGAATAATTCGCGCTTCGCCAATCGCCTGCAAACGCCCCTTCGGATCCTTCGTCAAACATCGCTCAAGCAAATTCCGAATCGCCCTCGGCGTGGATGCCGGCAAATTTTCCCAACTCGGATCTTTCGTTATCACATGCGCCAGAGTTTCCGGCGCAGTTTCTCCGCCATACATTTGTTTCCCGGAAAGCATTTCGTAAAGCACCACGCCGAATGACCAAATATCCGCCCGTCTGTCCGCCGATTTTCCCTTCGCCTGCTCCGGCGACATGTACGCCGCCGTCCCGAGTATCACTCCCGCCCGCGTAGCGCCCATGCTCAGCGTCGGCGAATTTCCAATCTCTAGTGTGTCTGAAGTTTCTTCAATGGCCTTCGCCAATCCGAAATCCAATACTTTCACCGCGCCATCCGGCGTAATCTTCACGTTCGCCGGTTTCAAATCGCGATGCACAATTCCGCGTTCATGCGCATACTCCAGTGCTTCGGCAATTTGTTTCGCGATCGAGAGCGTCTCTTCCAGCGGAATCGGGCCGCGCGCGATTCTTTCCGCCAGCGTTTGTCCTTCTACCAGCTCCATCACCAGCGCGCGTACGCCGCCGGAATCTTCCAATCCATAGATGTGTGCAATGTTCGGATGGTTCAGCGATGCCAATACCTTCGCTTCACGCTCGAAACGCGCCATGCGTTCCGCATCATTCGCAAATTGTTCGGAAATAACTTTCAGCGCCACTTCGCGGCCAAGTTTAGAATCCCGTGCGCGATACACTTCGCCCATTCCGCCCGCGCCGAGCGGCGAAACTATTTCGTATGGCCCAAGTTTTGTTCCACTAGCAAGAGGCATGGGTACGCGGATTATAGTCATGTAAAAACATTCGCGGCAATTTAATTCAGTACTTGCTTCACAGCAATGATTGACTGCGCGTACAAAAAGCTTCTACGATGTGCCTCGAATGCCCGAACCTTCCTCGCCAATC
Source organism: Terriglobia bacterium (assembly GCA_963840515.1). Taxonomy (GTDB): domain Bacteria; phylum Acidobacteriota; class Terriglobia; order Acidiferrales; family UBA7541; genus DASTCZ01. The sequence continues at coordinate 38,420 of CAWIZI010000029.1, read as the reverse complement.
GGCCAAACTGTTTCCCACTACCGCATCGTCGGGAAGCTCGGCGGCGGTGGCATGGGCGTCGTCTACGAAGCCGAAGACACAACGCTCGGCCGCCGCGTCGCGCTGAAATTTCTTCCGCCCGAACTTGCCAATGACGCATCCGCCCTCGAACGATTTCGCCGCGAAGCGCGCGCAGCCTCCGCGCTGAATCATCCCAACATCTGCACCATTTACGAAATCGCCGAAGATCAGGGCCAATCATTTATCGCCATGGAATTTCTGGACGGCCAAACTCTCAAGCACGCCATCGAAGGCAAACCTTTCGATCTGGAAACTTCGCTCACACTTTCCATCGAAATTGCCGATGCGCTGGACGCCGCTCACTCGCAGGGCATCGTGCATCGCGACATTAAGCCCGCAAATTTATTTGTCACCAAGCGCGGCCACGCAAAAATTTTGGATTTCGGTTTGGCAAAACTGGAAAATCCGGGCCCACGTACAAATGCCGTCGCTACTCATGATCCACACGCCACGCTCGCCGTCGACGCCGAACATCTCACAATCGCCGGCACCGCTCTCGGCACAGTTGCCTACATGTCTCCCGAGCAGGCGCGAGGAAAAGAACTCGATGGCCGCAGCGACCTTTTCAGTTTCGGCGTGGTGCTCTACGAAATGTGCACCGGCGCGCAACCTTTCCGCGGAGAAACCACCGCCATAGTTTTTGAAAGCCTTCTGAATCGCACGCCGCTTCCGCCGCTGCGCTTGAATCAAGAACTCCCGCCGGAACTCGATCGCATCATCACAAAATCTCTCGAGAAAGATCGCGATCTGCGTTACCAGTCCGCCTCGGAACTGCGCAGCGACTTGAAGCGCCTGCATCGCGACACTTCGTCCGGTAAATCCGCCGCGGCAAGCGCAGCCGAACAACCTGCTACATCCGCAAAAGCAAGACCGAAGTGGATTTTTCCCGCCGCTGCGGCGCTCGTTCTGCTTCTCGCCGCTGGAGCATGGTGGTGGTTTCGCCCTCATGGGACTTCCAGCATACAATCCGTCGCCGTCTTGCCGTTTGTGAACGCCACGGGAAATCCGGACGGCGAATTTCTGAGCGACGGCTTGACGGAAGACATCATCAATCAGCTGGCTCAATTGCCGGAACTGCGCATTCTGGCGCGCTCCACGGTGCTCCGTTTCAAAAACAAAGATGAAGACCCGCAAAAAATCGGAAAGGAACTCCAAGTCGAGGGAGTTGTTTCAGGCCGCATCACTCAGCACGGCGACGAGATTGCCGTAGAGATCGATCTCGTAAATGTTTCCGACGGCACCCAAATGTGGGGTCAGCGCTACACGCGAAAGTTATCCGACGTGGCCGCGCTGCAGACCGAAATTACCAGCGACCTGGCGGGCAAACTGCGGACGCAAGTCACTCATCAGGAAAAAGAGCTGATCGCTCTGGGAACGACCACGAATTCGCAGGCTTATCAATTATATCTGAAAGGCCGCTTCTATTGGAATCTGCGGTCGAAAGAAAATATTCTGCGCAGCATTGACTCTTTCAAGCAGGCGATTGCGCTTGATCCGAAATATGCGCTGGCTTACTCCGGTTTGGCGGCTGCCTACAATGTTTCGAGCGGTTTTGGGGTGATGCAATCCAAAGAGGCCACACCTTTGGCGGAGGCAGCGGCCGGGCGGGCTTTGGAACTGGATCCGAATCTGGGTTCCGCTCATGCGGCGATGGGTAACGTGTTTGCGGCTCGTTACAACTGGCCCGCCGCCGAACGGGAGTTCCAACAAGGGCTGACTCTCGATCCGAAGGACGCGAACATCCATTACATTTACGCGTATAAATTTTTGATTCCTCAAGCACGCTTCGACGAAGCCCTCCGGGAAATACAGCGGGCGCTGGAACTGGAACCAGATTCACTGGCGATTAACGCGAATTACGGCGGCATGCTGTCGATGGCCAGGCGCTATCCAGAAGCGCAAGCGCAGTTGGATCGTGCGCTGCTCTTGGATCCAAATTTTACTATCACTCACGAGCGTCTGGCGGAACTATACGAAATCCTTGGAAAATTCGAAGAGGCGCGTCAAGCGGCTACAAGTTTTTGGCCGGAGTTCGGCAAAATGAAGGCGCGGCCGGACAGAACAGAATACTGGCGTGGGGTTTTGGAAATTACGCGGCTGCGCAACGAAACCTTTGGGGAAACATTTACAGAGCGGGAACTTCAAGCGAAAGCGTGGACGCAACTGGGCGATCACGAAAAGGCGGTCAGCTGGCTGGAAAAATCCGCCGCGAGCGAAGATGATCTGCTGCCGAATTTCGTGCGTTCGCCAATTTTCGACCCTCTCCACGGTGATCCGCGATTCGACGCTCTGTTGCGCAAACTGAATCTCGTTCCGTGATGCGGCAATAATCCATGACCGATCAAACATTCATTCCGCAAGACCCGAACTTCGCCGAAAAAACTCGCGCGAGCTTCGCGCAACAAGGCTTCATGAAATATCTCAGCGCAGAAATGACCATCATCGAACCGGGCCGCTGCGAAATTCGCGTTCCGTTTCGTCCCGAACTAAGTCAGCAAGACGGATATTTTCACGGTGGAGTAAGCGGAGCCATCGCCGATAGCGCGACAGGCTACGCCGCATACTCGCTCACGCCACCCGACACCGGCGTCCTCTCCGTAGAATACAAATTAAATTTCGTCGCTCCCGCGCTCGGCGAACTATTAATCGCCCGCGGACAGGTAATCCGCGCCGGCCGCACCCTCACCGTCTGCCGTGCCGACGTTTTCATAGTCCGCAACGGCGAAGAAAAAATCTGCGCAACATCGCTTTCCACAATTATGTCGCTCGCGGCTGCCAATCACCGTGAAGCCCGCTCGTAAGCCCCTTGTTTCCTTAGCCTTAACCATCAGCAGCTCTCAACTCCAATAGCTCATTTTTGAAAAAATGCGTACCTCCCCCCCGGGGGTCGCAAGCGATGTGTGTGCTAATAAAAGACTTACGGCGATCTGTGGTCTAAGTGTGTGCTAATAAGAGGCTTAGCCGAAGAAAACGACTTCGTAGGCGCGTACTTTGCGTCCCGATGTTTTTAGTCGGGAGGCCACCTTCAGCTCGCCCGGGATTCGTCTCGGACGGTTTTTCTTCTCTGATCTTTCTCAAATCTTTTCTCTGCGTCTCTGCGAACTCTGCGTTAAGAGCTTTTTCCTTCTTTTTTCTCCCTCAAAAAGTGCATTATAATGCACTTTTTGCAAAATTCCGCCCCAAACATGCATTATAATGCAGTTTTTCGCGCTCTTACCTATCCCCAATCCCTAACTCAACTGTTCACAACAGGGCAGTATTCCCCATCCAATCCTCCGATACTCGAAGTCACAAAAGCCCATCCCTGATTCTTAGTTTCGATTGCCCAGATAAAAGGAGACCTATCTTGAAGATTGGAAAATTGTCCCTGGTCGTCGTGTCTTTGCTTGCGTTCGGCGTTTCAGTTCACGCACAAGGAAATGTCGTTAGCCGCAGCACTCCGGCTGTAAATTATCGCCATCACAGCGGCTCAACCAAAATTGATTTCAAAGGCACGGATCTTATGCCTTCCGCGCACGGCGAAGCGAAAGTAAACACCACTCGCGGCGCGATGAAAATTGAAGCGGAGTTCGGAAATCTGCAATCGCCAAAATCTTTCGGCAATGAATATCTCACTTATGTTTTGTGGGCGATTTCTCCTGAAGGCCGCGCAATAAATTTGGGCGAAGTTCTCGTCGGCGGAAACGATCGCAGCAAACTCGACGTCACCACGCAATTGCAAGCTTTCGCGATGATCGTCACCGCTGAACCTTATTACGCGGTTCGCCGTCCAAGCGATGTTGTGATCATGGAAAATGATATTCGTCCTGACACAGTCGGCACCACAGAACGAGTCGACGCAAAATATGAATTGACGGGACGCGGCGGATATATTCCGACTGGATATAATTTCGATCCCGTTTTGATCAGCGCGCGATTGCCGCTGGAATTTTATGAAGCGCGCAACGCAGTGCGCATTGCGGAATCAGAAGGCGCGGATCGTTACGCAAAAACAAGTTACGACAACGCAATCCGCCAATTAACGGAAGCCGATTCGATGGCTTCGCGAAGAAATATTGACACCAAGCCTCTGATCGCAATTTCGCGTGAAGTGGTGCAGACCGCGGAAGATTCCCGCGAGATCGCCATGAAGGCGCGCGAAACAGAAAGCGGCGACGCAAAAAATCGCGCGCTCGCTGGACGCGCAGCGGACGCGAAAGCGCAATCCGTGATCGACTCTGAAGCTCGCCGACGCGCGGAAGATGCGGAAGCAAATGCAAACGCAGGTCAGGCAAACGCCGAAGCCGGACAAGCAAATGCGGAAGCGGAAAAACTGGAAGCAGACCGCAAGCGCAGAGAAGCGGAACGAAATGCGGCAGATGCGCAAGCCGGCCAACAAAATGCTCAAGCAGAAGCGATGACCGCCGATCAGCAAAGGCTTGCCGCGGAAGCCGAATCAGCGCGCAACAAAGCTGCGGCAGATTCGTCCGATGAACAACTTCAGAAAGCGCTGCGTGAACGCGAAGAGCTTCGCGCGCGTTTGCTGATCCAACTGAATGCAATTTTAATGACGCGTGATACCGCGCGCGGGCTCGTTGTGAATATGTCGGATGTTTTATTTGACACTGGCAAATTCACGTTGCGCCCGGAAGCTCGTGAGAAGCTCGCGAAAATTTCCGGAATTATTTTGGCGTATCCTTCGCTGAATCTGGCCATCGAAGGAAATACGGACAGTGTTGGCGGCGATGCTTACAATCAGGATCTTTCTGAAAGGCGCGCCGGCGCAGTCCGCGATTATCTCGCCGAACAAAAAATTCCCGGAACGTCTATGACAGCAAAGGGATTCGGCAAAACGCAACCGGTTGCAACCAACAACACCGCGGATGGACGCCAGGCAAATCGCCGCGTCGAATTGGTGGTTTCTGGCGATGTGATCGGAACCACCATCGGGGTGATTGCGGTGACGCCTGGATCGCAGCCACAGCAAGAAATTCATCCATAAATAAAAAAGCATACAGCGTCGGCGGGTTCCGGTGATTTCATTTCATCGGAACCCGTTTTATTTTCACGAACCATTTCATTTGGAACCTCCGCCGTTGCCAGTTAAACTCAGAAGCGGAGGGGTGGGTGAGTGGTTGAAACCGGCGGTCTTGAAAACCGTTAGGCCCGAAAGGGTCTCGGGGGTTCGAATCCCCCCCCCTCCGCCACTTTTTCATGCGTTTTTTTCTTGCCTGCGAGATTCGATTTAGATTTCCGCGGGAAAATCTTGAGGAATAACCAACGGCATCTCCACGTTGATTTCTGTGCCTGCGCCGTCTGATTTAATTCTCAGTTTGCCGCCAAGCTCTCTCACCCGCTCGCGCATTCCAGAAAGTCCAACTCCCAAATGAATTCCGTTCGATTCAAAATTGGCCAGAGTTTCAGCGGGCATTCCTTTTCCATAATCCCGAACAAGTAAAATAATTTTGTGAGGTGTGGCGCGAATCGAAACTTCCGCCTTCGCGCTTTTTGAATGGCGATGAATGTTGGTGAGAGTCTCCTGAATAATGCGAAAAAGTGCGAGCTCGGAATTTCGCGGCAGACGTTCAAGCTGAGTCTGAATTTGGAATGACACGTCGACGCCGGTGCGTCGAGTGTAGCCTTCGATCAGCCATTTGGCGGCAGAAACTAAACCAACTTCATCCAAAAGCGGAGGATGAAGCAGATAGGAAATTGTGCGCGTCTGCGAAAGCGAATCGTCAAGCAGCGCCGCCAATTCTTGTAAGTGCGGATCATCGGGATTTCCGTCGAGCATTATTCCGGCCGTCATTTTCGCGGCGGCCATGTTTTGGCCAAGACCGTCGTGCAATTCACGCGCGATTCTTTTGCGTTCGTCGTCTTGAACGCGCAACAGTCTTCCGCTTAACTGGCGCAATTGATTTTCCGCGGATCTGCGCACGGCGAGCTCGCGATTCAATAAGCGAGAGTGAATCCAGAAAAGCAAAGCCGATGACGCAAACAAAGCGACGAGAATCCAAAGAGTCGCCGCAAATAGAAAACGCGAAAGATGAGCTCGTCCTTCGAGGACGCGGTCTTCGTTTTGCCTCATCTGTTGAGAGAGAGACGCGGTTTCAAACGCGGCTTTGCTCACTTCAGAATTGATCTCGAGTTGTTCGGCGGGATCGCCACGGCCTTGCTGCTTAAGTTCAACCGACGCGAACGAGGGCGCCATTCTCTGATTTGCATTTGCATCCAGGCGATCGCAGAGCGATTGTTGCGCGGGATTATCGCTAGTGAGTTGCCGAACTCGATTCAGAGCAGGCGCGACGCGTTTGGTGGCGGCGTTAAAATTGGCCAGCGCTTCGTCAGTGCCGGAGGTTATATATGCGACGCGATTGCGGCCGACTTCGCCCAAAGCGGATTCCAAATCGCCCAGTGAAACTTCAACTCTGTAGGTGTGGTTCACCAAGGCCTGAGTGTTGTAGAGGCGAACGATGGTGACGGTCGCAGCGATGCCGCTGAAACAAAGCAATGCCAAGGCCAGAGAGAAAGGTGAGATTAGCCTTTTCATTCGCGCGGCAGTCATAGGAACATGAACCGGCAAACGGAATCCGCCCGAAATTTCCGGTTCGCAATTCCGCCTTCTGCATCCTACGCTTCGGTAGCCCGCGAAACAATTGGCACGCGTTTAGGAAGGAAAGATCTCCGGGACAATCGCGTTTGCGATTAATCCGGCGAGCCATCGGAACGATCGTACGGATGTCCGAATTTCTTCATGATCTCCGGCCAATATTCCTTGAGAAGAGTGCTGACAACGCCAAAGGCGAACCTGTTTCCGGCGCGTTCAAATGTTTTGGAAGCGGTACGTTCCTCCGGAGGCAGATAACTGTTCGCGATTCCTTCGGCAACGAAGACGCTCAATATTCTGGACCAGTTGAAAGTGTTCCGCCCGCCGTCGGTGCGAGTGACGACCTGACGAGTGAGAGCGTATTCAACTTTCCTTGCAAACCCGGGGCGGTTGGTGAAGAAATGGCGAGGATCGGTGTGAAAGAGCGACGGGAACACGAATGTGCCGAACAAATTTGTTGAAGCGGAATTCGCGACGGCCGCTCCGTATCGGTCTCCGTAGGCGCCCCAACCCTGACCATATCCGGGATATGAATTGATCGCCTGTTTATAGGCGGCGGAAAAAGTGGCGCTTACAAAAGTGGAAGGCGCTATCGTCCTATCAACGAACAATTTAAATTTCTGTCCGGAAGTGAGCGGGTTTCGATTCGTGGCAAGTTCCGGGAAGAAAATTGATTTGCGCGAAAGCACGCCAACCGTGTCGTCCACGGCTGACTTTTTCTTCTGTGAATCATCTTGAAGAGTGGATTGCGCAGGTGTTTGAGTGGGATCAGCGCCGGTTGCGGAGTGCGGCGACTGCACGCCGACAGATCCGGGGTTTGTTACCGGCGGCTCTTGAGCGCAAACTGCGGCGCTGAAGACGAGCAAGAGCATAGCGCAAAGAGCCGACACTAATATTACGGAATGATTCCATTTTGATAATTTCAATTTCGCCCTCTGCAAGAATTTATTTAGGAAGGAATCTGGGGGCGCTCGCTGGAGACCAGAAGTCTTCCACAATAAAATTTGGATGCAGCAGACCCGCGATTACGCTCGCGCGGATTGAAGAAATTTCCTGGAATATCGTGCCGATTTTCACTTCTGGGCCGTGTCTACAGTGATTTCCGCGCTGCTGATGGATCACCCGTAAGGACGAGTAGAGCTTTTCTTATCAGCTCAATACAACCTTCGCCCGATTCCGATCGCGCCAGAAAAAATGCAGTATGCGATTCGTTGTTGGAAAATTTTATTCCCTGGGGAGGATTATTTCTGTGCGTAAAGCGCTTTCACTTCTATCAGTCGCTTCACTTGTCATACTGGCGTCACTCGCGGGCTGCGGTAATTCTTTGAACTCATCGAACTCTGCTCCCATGGTATTAACCGTTCAAGATCAAGCGCCGACCGGCTTGACCGTTCTGTCTTTCGGAATACAAATCACCAACGTCACGCTGATGGGGTCCGGCGCCCAATCGAATGTGACACTCGTTTCCAATCCCGTTACTTTGAATTTGGCGAACTTGATGGCGACGGCTGCGCTTTTGGCCGATAAGGACGTGCCTGCCGGCACGTATTCGAGCATGACCATCACGTTTTCAGCTCCGAAGTTGAACGTGCTGAATAATTCCGGCGGTAATTTCACTGACGGAACGACTACATGTCCGACAACAACTGTATCCACTACAACGTGCAGCCTGTCCCCGACTCTTACAGAGTCAACGGTGACGGTGTCCAGCGCGCCGTTCCCACTCACTCTGATGGCTGGTTCGCCCGTGCACGTCGCCATTGACTTCAACTCGAGTAGTTCGATCGCGGACGCGTCCGGCACAATCTCGATTAATCCAACGGTTACGGTTACGTCATCCAGCACGCTGAACGCGTCAACGAATGATCTTGCCGATTTCGCGGGCGATACCGGCGAAGTGACGGCGGTAGGAAATAATCAGGTGGTGGTAACCGACATGTCGACGGGCCAGACGCTAACGCTGGCGACAAATTCGGGAACGACCTTCACCGGCTTCAACACTTCCAGCACCTGCACGACGGCGAACACGATCGCTTGTGTTGCCCCCGGTCAGTTGATCAATTTTAATTTTGGAATTGCCGGCACCGGCGGCGCGGGGCCAATGCTACAAAGCGTCAACCTCGATAGTGGAATTTCCAGCGGCGTCGAGGGAACGGTGACCGGTGTAAATCATTCCACCAACCAGTTCGACGTGCTGGTCACGGGCTTTGCTCCTGGTACACAGGTGTCTGGTTTAAGCGTCGGACAAACAGTGCTGGTGAATCCCAGCGCGAGCGCAACGTTCAGCGCGGAGACGAACGGAGCCACGCTACCTACGGGTTTAAGTTTTTCCGGCGTCAATACAGTTGGCGTTGGCCAATCCGTGCTGCTGAACTCGACAGGATTTACCGCGGGCAGCGGAACAACGCCGGGAACATTGGCGACGAACAGCGTGATGCTTGTGCCTTCGCAATTCTCCGGCACAGTCGGCACACTGAACGCGGGGAGCGAGAGCTTCACGCTGACGGGCCTGAACGGGTTATTTACCTTGAACGGAGTGCCGATCGTCACTGTGGATACTGGAACCAGCACAGACTTCACCGGCGTTCCAGGACTAACGGGCCTGAATCCGGGAGAAGTTGCTACGACGGGTGGGCTTGTTTTCATAACGCCTTCCGGCACGGTAGTTACCGGGACGCAGGTTGAAACCGTACCGACTACCTAGTTTGGTTTGCAGTCGCAGTGTGCAGATAGAAGGGCGCTTTGCGTTTGCCGGCGACGGTAAACGCGAAGCGCCTATTCGCCCGTCAAAAATTCAGGCAACCTTTATTTCCCGCGGCCGCATCTTCATAAATGAGCCCAAGTAATTTCCCCGATGAGATTTATTTCCAGCTTGGCGTCCGAGCGCTTCGCGTCGTGAGCCACTTGTACCTTCGGTTCATTTGATTGTTCGCGGACTGGAAATAACTTTGCGTTGACGCGGTAAAGGCGGGATTCTAGAATAAATTACATCGCTCAGATATTTTGAAGAAAGAAGAGTCCCAGCCGATGCGCCGTTATTCGCTTGCAGTTTTGTGCTTCACCTTCCTACTGGCGGGCGTTGCTGCCGCGCAAAAATTTGTGATTGAGCCCGTGAAGGTAGTGTCCGGGACGGTCCTAACATTTCACACGCAAACCAGATTGCATCCCAACAGCGAAAATCTTCTTGACGTTCTACCGAGCGGCACCGTTCTTCAGGTGCGGATCGAAGATCGGCTTGATTCGAGCGTGGACCATGACGGGGCGGAGTTTCACGGAGTGATTATTTCGCCTGTGATGTCCGGAACCGAAACGATTGTGCATTCTGATGCGGAAGTTCAGGGAATTCTGGTGTTGCTGAGAAGCAAGAACCACCCGAATGGTTTTCGCTACGATCTGCTGATTACGCATCTTACGGATCACGGGAAATCTTATTCGGTGACCGCGTCGTTGGGGACGTCGTTTTTTGAAAGCGCCAGTCAGCCGGCGCCGGCTACGGCGGGTGCGGCGAAGTAATTTAAGAAAATCGGAAGCGCCCAGACGAAAAGTCAAAAGCACACTGACATAAATCCTATGTTAGTAAGACTATGAATTTTTTGGACTTGGCGTGAAGAGTTTCCCGGTACTATTACCTTCCTTCGGAATCACAATCTGGAAATAATTTTTAGCTAACTTCAAGATTCCGAAGAAGTTATGGACGGATTATTTTTGGAAGCGTGGAATGGCGCTTTTCGTGCTTCCACTAATTTCGCCGGCCTAGAACTTTTAGGAGGAATGAAATGAAGAATGAAACGCGTTTCTTTCTGGCAGCAATGTTCAGCGTGATTCTCATATCGGCGGCGTGGGCGGTTCCGCCGGCAACTCATAACGTCAACGTAATAGTGCAAGACACCCCGCAGACGCAATCGGCTTCAGGCACTATTTCGGCGGTTGACAAGGCCTCGTTCACGATCACACTCGCGCCGATGAAGAATGCATCTGTCGCGAGTGTCGCACAGCAGGATCCTCCAAAATCAATGACCTTCGTGGTCGACAAGAATACGACGATCGAAGGCAAACTCGCAGTTGGATCGAATGCGGACGTGACGTACCGCGATGACAACGGAAACCACGTTGCAATCGGCGTGCGTGTAACTCCGCAGTCGTAAGCTGCGCCATGGGATCATCTTGGGCCGTCGAGAAAGTATTGAACGGCCCAAGATGATCTAATGTTTTCGGCGCGAAAAGATTCTTGAGACTGAAGCACCACGCTCGCCTGATTCGTCAATCTTCCATTTGAATTCTGCTTCCATTTGGATTATGAGAGACATTGCCCGCGCGGAAAGCATCGTAATGAGCAGGTGCCAGGTCGAAGGAGCTTCAGAGGGAAGCATCGCGGGACAAAGTAAAAAATCTTGTAACGAGGAGAAACTAAAATGGCCGAGGAAACAACGAAGAAATGCGCGCATCCGATTTGCACTTGTCCGGCTGACTCAGGCAGCAACTATTGTAGCGCCGCGTGCGCCGCGGTAGAACACACTCCCGATATTGATTGCCGATGCGGCCATCCGGCCTGCAAGGGGAGAGCTCACTAGTCAGAACGGCGGCGAGAAAAATCGACGTGCGCGAATTGGCCGGAAGGATTGCGCGAGCGGGAAGGCCGCAGCCTTCCGGCAGATTACTCAGCGTTTTTTATTGCAGGTTATTCCGGGATCGCGCAATCCGCGAGACAAATGGTACGAATCGGGTGCAGTCGGGCCTCGGCACCTGCATTTTCAGGCGCAGGCTGCGGTTCTGCATGTTCAATTACTTCGAGGTCGTAGTTTTGCAGAGTTGAAACCTGGGCTTGAACCAGTTCTAGTTCCTTCATGATCGGCTCCTTCATCGATACGCACTTTGAAATTGACGAGTCGTCGGCCGGGTTGCGGTCTTGCGGCGACGCTTATCCTATGGCGGCTGGAGATTAAGGCCCGCGAGGTTTCAGGGGTATACGTTGGATGCCGTAGCCCACGGGTAGGCGTCACTGTATATTTTTGACCTAGTGGAAAATAAGTTTCCAGAAGGGCAATACAGTGTTTCCCGAATTGGGACTACATCGAACACTGTAGGGATTGCGAAGGAGGTTCGTGCTAATTCTTATCGATTGTTGAGCTTCCGGAGATTTCACACAGGATCGATTTGTTTAGCGGACGGTCTTCGCCCGATTGGGCAGCGTCGCGCCGAACACGATATCGGAGATAACTCATGAAAAGTTCTAACCGAGCTTCTGAGGCCGCGCCAAACGGCGAAGAAGCCCGCGCGGCGATTCACGCGAACGCGGTGCACGCGGAAAACGGGCACGTCAACGCGGAAAATTTGAGCGTGATCCTGGCAGGTCTTCAAACAATGCGTGACGGAGATTTTTCCGTGCGGCTGCCGGGAGACTGGACGGGGCTGGCGGGAAAAATCGCGGACACATTCAACGACATTGTTACGGCGAACCACCAGATTTCGCGCGAGCTGAGGCGCGTTGGGCAGGCCGTTGGAAAAGAAGGCAGAACGCGAGAGCGCATGCGCTTTCATTTGGAAAAGGAAGCGTGGGGCGAAATGGAGGTTTCCGTCAACACGCTGGTTGATGACCTGCTGCGGCCGACGACGGAAGTTACGCGCGCGATTGCGGCAGTGGCGAAAGGAAATTTGACGCAGACCGTGCAACTGGATGTGGATGGACGGCCTCTTGAAGGTGAATTTCTCCGCTCGGCAACAATCGTAAACACGATGATTCAGCAGTTGGGAGTTTTCACGGCCGAAGTTACGCGCGTGGCGCGCGAAGTCGGTACGGATGGAAAGTTGGGCGGACAGGCGCAAGTGCCGGGCGTGGCGGGAACGTGGAAAGATTTGACGGATTCCGTCAACTCGATGGCGAGCAACTTGACGGGGCAAGTTAGAAATATTGCGGAGGTGGCGGCGGCCGTCGCCAGCGGAGACCTTTCGCGAAAAATTACGGTGGACGTGCGTGGAGAAATTCAGCAGTTGAAGGAAGCCATCAACACGATGGTGGATCAGCTTAGGTCATTCGCTTCGGAAGTTACACGCGTGGCTCGCGAAGTTGGAACTGACGGCAAAGCTTGGCGGACAAGCGGTGGTGCCCGGCGTGGCCGGAACGTGGAAGGATTTGACGGACTCTGTAAACGCGATGGCCGGAAACTTAACGGCGCAGGTTCGGAACATCGCCGAAGTTACGACTGCCGTAGCGCGCGGTGACTTATCGCGGAAAATTACGGTGGACGTGAAGGGCGAAATTTTGGAATTGAAAGACACCATCAACACGATGGTGGACCAACTGAACGCGTTCGCGGGAGAAGTTACGCGCGTGGCGAGGGAAGTTGGAACGGAAGGAAAGTTGGGAGGGCAAGCGCAGGTGCCGGGCGTGGGTGGCACGTGGAAGGATTTGACGGACAACGTAAATTTCATGGCCAGCAACCTGACTGGTCAGGTGAGAAACATCGCGGAAGTTGCAACGGCAATTGCGAGCGGAGACCTTTCGAGAAAAATTACGGTGGATGTGCGCGGAGAAATTTTGCAGCTGAAAGAAACGCTGAACACGATGGTGGACCAATTGAATCGGTTCGCCGGAGAAGTTACACGCGTTGCGCGCGAAGTCGGCAGCGAAGGAAGGTTGGGCGGACAAGCGAACGTGCCGGAAGTTGCGGGAACTTGGAAAGATTTGACGGACTCGGTGAACTCGATGGCCGGAAATTTGACTGGCCAGGTGAGAAATATCGCGGAAGTTACGACGGCGGTGGCGAGAGGAGATTTATCGCGCAAGATTACGGTGGACGTGAAGGGAGAAATTCTTGAGTTGAAGAATACGATTAACACGATGGTGGACCAGCTGAACGCGTTTGCCGGAGAAGTAACGCGCGTAGCACGCGAAGTTGGAACGGAAGGAAAACTTGGTGGACAGGCGCAGGTCCCCGGCGTGGCGGGAACGTGGAAAGATTTGACGGACAACGTGAACTTCATGGCCAGCAACCTGACTGGTCAGGTGAGAAATATCGCGGAAGTTGCGACGGCCGTGGCGAAGGGAGATTTATCGCGCAAGATTACGGTGGACGTGAAAGGAGAAATTCTTGAGCTGAAAGATACGCTGAACACGATGGTGGATCAGTTGCGCGCGTTCGCTTCGGAAGTTACGCGCGTGGCCCGCGAAGTTGGAACGGACGGAAAATTGGGCGGGCAAGCCACTGTTCCCGGCGTCGCGGGAACATGGAAGGATTTGACGGACTCGGTGAATTCGATGGCCAGCAACTTGACTGGCCAGGTGAGAAACATCGCGGAAGTTTCCACTGCGATTGCTAGCGGAGACCTTTCCAAGAAAATTACGGTGAACGTCAGCGGAGAAATTCTTTTGCTGAAGGACACGATCAACACGATGGTGGACCAATTGAACGCGTTCGCTGGAGAAGTAACGCGCGTGGCGAGAGAAGTTGGAACGGAAGGAAGGTTGGGCGGTCAGGCAAACGTGCCGGGCGTCGGCGGCACATGGAAAGATTTGACGGACAACGTGAACTTCATGGCCGGAAACCTGACTGGTCAGGTAAGAAATATTGCGGAAGTTACGACGGCAGTGGCGCGCGGAGACTTGTCACGCAAAATTACGGTGGACGTGAAGGGCGAAATTCTTGAGTTGAAGAACACGATTAACACGATGGTGGACCAGCTGAACGCGTTCGCGGGAGAAGTAACGCGCGTGGCTCGCGAAGTTGGAACGGAAGGAAAGTTGGGAGGGCAAGCGCAGGTGCCGGGCGTCGGCGGCACGTGGAAAGATTTGACGGACAACGTGAACTTCATGGCCAGTAACCTGACTGGTCAGGTGAGAAACATCGCGGAAGTTGCGACGGCCATCGCGAATGGCGATCTATCACGCAAAATTACGGTGGACGTCCGCGGAGAAATTCTGCAGCTGAAAGAGACACTGAACACGATGGTCGAGCAGTTGCGATCATTCGCGGCGGAAGTTACACGCGTGGCGAGGGAAGTCGGAAGCGAAGGAAGGTTGGGCGGACAAGCGAACGTGACGGGCGTGGCGGGAACTTGGAAAGATTTAACGGATTCTGTGAACGCGATGGCCGGAAATTTGACCGGTCAGGTGAGAAATATTGCGGAAGTTACGACGGCCGTGGCAAGAGGAGACTTGTCGCGCAAGATTACGGTGGACGTGCGCGGCGAAATTTTGGAGTTGAAGAACACGATTAACACGATGGTCGATCAGCTGAACGCGTTTGCGGCGGAAGTTACGCGCGTGGCGAGGGAAGTTGGAACGGAAGGAAAACTCGGAGGACAGGCGCAAGTCCCTGGCGTGGCGGGAACATGGAAGGATTTGACGGACAACGTAAACGTTATGGCCGTCAATCTTACGGAGCAAGTCCGCGGAATTGTGAAAGTTGTGACGGCCGTCGCGAACGGTGAATTGACGAAAAAACTTACCGTGAACGCGAAGGGAGAAGTTGCGGCGCTTGCGGACACGATTAACAACATGACGGACACGCTGGCCACGTTTGCGGATCAGGTTACGACGGTTGCGAGGGAAGTCGGCGTAGAAGGACGGCTTGGCGGGCAGGCAAACGTGCCGGGCGCGGCAGGAACTTGGAAGGACCTGACTGGAAACGTGAACTTGCTTGCAGATAACTTGACGAACCAAGTGCGCGCGATTGCAGAAGTTGCGACGGCGGTTACGAAGGGCGACCTGACGCGCTCCGTGCAAGTGGAAGCCAGCGGAGAAGTTGCGGAGCTGAAAGATTACATCAACACGATGATTGACAACCTCCGGCTGACGACGGACCGGAACAACGAACAGGACTGGCTGAAGACAAACCTGGCGCGGTTCACGGGAATGTTGCAAGGGCAGCGCGATTTGACGACGGTAGGACGAATGTTGCTTTCGGAATTGGCTCCGCTGGTAAGCGCACAACAAGGCGTGATCTATCAAATGGAAACTGACGCGCCGAACAACATGATGTTGCTTTCGGCGTTTGCGGATAGCGATCAGAACGGACATCCGGATCACCTGCATGTGGGAACTGGATTGGTTGGACAATGCGCGGCGGAAAAACGGCGCATGTTGATTACGGAAATTCCGGCGAATGCGGTTCCGATTCGGTCGGGATTATTTGAGGCTGTGCCTCGAAATATTATTGTGCTGCCGATTTTGTTTGAGGATCGCGTGAAGGCGGTAATTGAGTTGGCGTCGCTGAGTACCTTCACGGCGTCGCACCTTTCGTTCCTTGAGCAGTTGACGGCCAGCATCGGAATTGTATTGAACAGTATTGAAGCGACGATGCAGACGGAAGGATTGCTGAAGCAATCGCAGCAGTTGGCGACGGAGTTGCAGACTCAGCAAACAGAATTGCAGCAGACGAACGAACAACTTGCTCAGAAGGCACAGCAGCTCGCGGAACAGAACGTGGAAGTGGAAAGAAAGAATCAGGAAATTGAACAAGCGCGGCGCGCGGTAGAAGAAAAAGCCACGGAGTTGGCGCTGACCTCCAAGTACAAGTCGGAATTTTTGGCGAATATGTCACACGAGTTGCGGACGCCGCTGAACAGTATTCTTGTTCTTGGGCAGCAGTTGACGGATAACCCGGATGGCAACTTGACGCCGAAGCAAGTGGAATTTGCGCGAACGATTCACGGCGCGGGTACGGACTTGCTCAATTTGATCAGCGACATTTTGGATTTGTCGAAGATCGAATCGGGCACAGTTTCTGTGCAAGCGGAGGAAGTTTTCTTTGCGAGCTTGTTGGATATGATTGCGCGGCCGTTCCGTCACGAAGCGGAGAACCGCAGGCTGCGATTCGAGATTCAAACGGATCCGACGCTTACGCGAAGTTTGGTTACGGACTCAAAACGTTTGCAGCAAGTGTTGAAGAATTTGCTGTCGAACGCTTTCAAGTTTACGGAAAACGGCGGCGTGCGGCTTTCGGTATTTTCGGCGGTAGTTGGATGGGGAGAGAACCATCCGGTGCTGAGCAGAGCGGGATCGGTGATCGCGTTTGAAGTTTCCGATACGGGTATCGGAATTCCAGCGGAAAAGCAGCGCCTAATTTTTGAGGCGTTCCAGCAAGCCGACGCGAGCACGAGTAGAAAGTACGGAGGCACCGGACTCGGTCTCGCAATCAGCCGCGAGTTGGCAAACCTGCTTGGCGGAGAAATTCAACTTCGCAGCGCGCCGGGAACAGGAAGCACGTTCACACTTTATTTGCCGCAAACGTACGTTGGTCCTTCGACTGGTGTGACGCTGGCGGATACGAAATCGCCGCAGCCGGTTTCTCCGATGCAGCTTTCGACGCTGGTTGCGCCCGAGCGGCAGATTGAGCCGATCGCGGATGACCGCGATAAGTTGCAAGAGGGCGATGCGGTTTTGCTGATTGTGGAAGATGATCCGCATTACGCGCGGGTGCTTCGCGATTTGTCGCACGATTCCGGATTCAAAGTTCTCGTCGCCACTCGAGGCGCTGAAGCTCTTGCGCTGGCGCGCGAATTCCATCCGACGGCCGTATCGTTGGATGTTTTCCTGCCGGACATGCTGGGTTGGACGGTGCTGAATCACTTGAAGCAAGATCCCACGCTGCGCCACATTCCGGTCCAGATGCTTACGCTGGATGAAGACAAGCAACACGGACTTTCGCGCGGTGCGTTCGCATTTGTAACCAAGCCGACTACATCGGAAGCGCTGGAGTCGGCGTTTAGTCGAATCAAAGAATATTCAATGCCGCGAAGGAAACGGTTGCTGGTGGTGGAAGATAATCCCGCCGAACAATTGAGCATCAGCGAATTGCTGGGGCACGATGACATCGACGTGAAAATTGCGTCGACCGGTGGCGAAGCGCTGCAGAGGATGATGGACGAATCATTCGATTGTGTGGTGCTCGATTTGAAGCTGCCGGATATGTCGGGCTTCGATTTGCTGGAACGATTCCGCGATACGCCGTCGCTGAGCGAATTGCCGGTGGTCGTGTTCACCGGAAAAGATTTGTCACCGGAAGAAGACGCGCATTTGCACATGCTGGCGCGTAGCGTCGTGGTGAAGGGCGTGGAGTCACCTGAGCGATTGTTGGATGAGACAGCGTTGTTCCTGCATCGAGTGGTGGCGGATCTTCCGGAGGAAAAACAAAAGCTTCTCGACTTGCTGCATCATTCGGACGAAGCGCTGATTGGCAAAAAAGTTTTGGTGGTGGACGATGACGTGCGAAATATTTTCGCGCTCGGCAGCGTGCTCGAACGCCGAGGAATGACGGTGCTGACGGCGGGAACGGGACGCGAAGCCATCGCAACGCTGGAATCGACACCAGACCTGGCGATTGTACTGATGGACATTATGATGCCGGAAATGGACGGATACGAAACGATGCAGGTGATTCGGCAGAACCCGTCATTCCGGCGGCTGCCGATTATTGCGCTGACGGCGAAAGCGATGAAGGGAGACCGTGAGAAGTGTTTGGAAGCAGGGGCTTCTGAATATTTGGCGAAGCCTGTAAACACCGAGCAATTACTTTCAGCGTTGCGGATGTGGCTACACAGATAGAACCGCTGGCGCGGTGAACGCGACGATCACGAGCGTCCGAACGACGAAGCGATTTGATTTGGAGGAGCTATGAACGACGGAGAAGGCGTGAACATCCTGATGGTCGATGACCAGCCCGGCAAATTGCTGAGCTATGAAGCGATTTTAGGAGAGCTGGGCGAAAATTTAATTAAGGCGCACTCCGCGCGTGAAGCTCTGGATCTGCTGCTGAAAAATGAAATTGCGGTTGTGCTGATGGACGTGAGCATGCCGGAGCTGGATGGGTTCGAGCTGGCGGATATGATTCGTCAGCACCCGCGTTTTCAGGAAACGGCAATTATATTTATTTCCGCGGTACACCTTTCGGATCTTGACAGGCTGAAGGCGTATCAGCGTGGCGCGGTTGACTATATTTCTGTCCCAGTTGTTCCGGAATTGCTGCGCGCGAAAGTGAGCGTGTTTGCGGATTTGCATCGCAAGACGCGGCAAATGGAAATGTTGAATCGCGAATTGCGTACACTTTCAACGCGCCTGATTGCGACGCAAGATGAGGAACGCCGGCGCATCGCGCGCGATTTGCATGACAGCGTGGGACAACTTGTCGCCGCGCTTTCGATGAATAACGGATTGATCCAAACGGACGCGCAGAATCTAAAGCCGGCGGCTTCGGCAGCCTTGCGTCACAACATTCAGCTCGTCGAACAGCTCTCCCGGGAGATTCGGACAATTTCGCATTTGCTTCATCCGCCGCTGTTGGATGAGGTCGGACTGCTTCCCGCAATTCGGACGTTTGCAGAAGGGTTTGCCGAACGCAGCAAAGTTCAAGTTGTTGTGGAATTCGCGCCGGATATCGGTCGGTTGGCGCCGAACGTGGAAATATCCATATTCCGGATTATCCAAGAGTGCCTGACAAATATTTATCGGCACTCCGAAAGCAAGACTGCCGGCATCAGAATATGGACGTCGCAAGACAGCTTATTGACGGTGGAAGTGCGTGACGAAGGAAAGGGCATGCCCGTGGAGAATCAGCACTCTAAGCTTTCGACGAATGGCCATGGCATGGGCCTGAGCGGTATGAGGGAACGCGTGCGAGAGTTAGGCGGAAAGCTGGAAGTTCACTCGAATGGAAAAGGCACGTCGATCATCGCAGCGCTTCCACTGGTTGGCGCAGTTTCGGTGGGCGCATAATATTTAAGTTGAGCGGAGTGAACGCAGATTGGCCGCGAAATTATGAAGAAGACTTATGATCGATTTTCGTGCGGCGCTCGATTCAGGGAATCGTGCGAGTCCGCATTTGATTTCAACGATCACGGAGTTCGCGCGTCGGCGGCGGGAGGCGGCGAATGTCAGCTCGGTTCCTGATCGTTGACGATAGCGAGCTCGTTCGGCAGGGACTGCGAGCGGTATTGCAGGCCAATCCCAATTGGGAAGTGTGCGGAGAGGCGGCCGACGGCTTGGCCGGCGTGGAAATGCTGAAGACTGTGCAGCCGAATGTCGTGATTCTGGATTTTCAGATGCCCGGCATTAATGGATTGGAGACCGCGCGCCGAATGGCCGCGATCGCGCCGACCGTTCCGATTGTGTTGTTTACGCAGCACGCGAGCGCGGAATTGGAACAGCATGCGCGCGAAGTGGGGATTCGTTCGGTGGTGTCAAAGACGGATGCGTTTGCGATGATCGGAATTATTGAGACGCTGCTCGGGCAGCATGAAGTACGATGACGCACTTGCGTTGAGGATTCCTTCCTAATTTCTTGACCAAGCAGAATAAATTCCAGTTTTTCCAGTGAGTCTTTTTTCTGAAGTGAAGCATCACAATTCCTGAATCTAATTCGGCTCGCGCGTCTCTCGGAGATGGAACGCGCATCAGAGAGCCAACTAAATTAATGATGGAGGAATCATGAAATCACGTTGGTTAGCAGCAATTCTTGCCGTGGTGTTCGCGACATTCGTCAGCGGCGCGGCATTCGCACAGAAGCATGAGCATCATTGGGACGCAAATCATCCCATGTTCGACGACCATGAGCACGAGGTTGTGAACACGTGGTGGGGAACTCATCGCGATCATCCGCTCATCGGGTTCCGCGTTGAAGACCGACTGCCCGCAGATTGGGAGCCGCGATTGCAGGTTGGATTCGTATTGGATGCAGGATGGCGGCACAGAATGCATCCGTTGCCCGGCGATCTTGTAGCTGAATTGCCGCCGCCTCCGCCGCATTTTGCTTACTACGTTATCGGAGCGCATGTGGTGCTGGTGGACCGTCGAGACTGGCACGTCGCGGACGTAATCAGCATAAATCTCTAAGTTATCGAAGATCGAAACATCTTCAGAGAGCCAGGTTCAGCGTCAAATCCGCCGGACCTGGCTTTGATTTGTTAGAGAGATCCGAGAAATTTTCGTACTACAGTGAATCCCTGAATTCTTCTACTGATTTGACCGTATTGTTCGACGCAGAGCTTCACGGCATTATGCTGGCGCGGACTTATGATCCGTGTGAAGGAAGAAGAAGGAGTGGTCGAAAAACCTTGAGAGATCAAGGGCCATGGGCTGGAGCGATTTACTCCTTCTTCTTTCAGACACTTCCGCTTTCCTGAGGTAAATTCCATGGGTTCTGTTTCGACGATCAAGCGGCGACCGCTAAGCGAAGTTCCATTCCCGATCAGACATCACTTTTCCGCGGCCACCTGTCCTTTTGGCGTGGTGGTCGTAAGCGGTGATGCTGAAATCCATGTGGCGATGGCGGAACTTCTTCGTGGATGTTCTTTGACTTGCGTGCCGGCGAATGGATTCGCAGAACTCAAGTCCATCTACTCGAAAGCTGCACCCATCGCGTGCCTGTGCGGATTCGATTTGGCGGACGGTACATTCCTCAACGTTGTCGATTTTCTCGACGAGCAATCAAATCACGTGCCGGTGATTATGATTTCGCGACGCTCGCTCGAGAAAAAGCCGATGTGTTTTGTTGAATCGTTGAGAGCGGGCGCGCTTGCGACGATTTGCTATCCCTACCGATTGAGCGACATTCAGGTAATGCTTTGGTCCGTAATTCAACATCAACACGAGGCCCGGCAAGCGGCGGCACGGGCGAAAATTTCGATTCCCCAGAGCCTTCCGAGAGCACACCGCTAGCGCCGAGGAGAATAGGTCGTTCTTCAATGTCGGTACTTCCCTCCCATTAGTTCCTCGAATTTTGCCGAAAATTGCGAATCTTAACGCGGCCCGAATCCTGCATTGTGGAAGGAGGGTCAGGGAGCCAGCCCGAACGCCGGCCCCCCATTATTGAGTGGCTAAACCGGAACAAAACTGAAGGCAGTAGAACTTCTGGCGCGCGTCTACTATACCCAATCAGTTAGTCAGCTCAATACGGTAAACACTGTACAACTCTCCAAAATAAACGGTAGAAGCGGCGATGACAGGCCTTTCCGTGCTCCGAATTGGAGGCACACGATTTCTACAAGGCATTCCGGAATGAAATAAGGCGCCGGCGGTATTGCGGGCCGCGCAGCATCGGTGCGAAATTGACGCGGGAGAGAAAGTTCGTGGCTGAGAACCTATTGACTAGGCCGGCTCGGCCTCATGGCTGCTCTCCCGCCAAACCGAGTTAAGCAGCCTAAGATCTTTGAAGCGCTCAATGCTTAACATGCCCAAATCCAACACGAAATCCACTGTGAAGCGCCGATCCTGTCTACTTGGAATCGCGCCAATTTCGTTGCTACTGATTCTGTCAGGAATAGGTGTTTCCCAACAAAAAGAAAAAAAGCAGTACACTCCGGCGCCGCCGTCCGATTTGCCGGAAGTGATCTGGCGCGATCCCGGCGACGTGAGTTCTCTGAATTTAATTTATGGCACTGGCGGGAAGGAGGATGCTCCCGATCCCGACGCCAGTTACACGTTCGTCGAAGAGGACATGAATGGGACGAGCCCGAAATTTAGAGTAAAGGATGCGAATGGGGTCGAGTGGAAAGTAAAAATGGGGGCCGAGCCGCAAGCAGAAACCGCCGCTACACGTTTGCTGTGGGCCGCAGGTTATTTTGTGGACGAGGACTACTACGCGCCGGAAATCAAAGTTGCCGGGCTGCCGAAATTGCGCCGCGGTGAACAATTCGTGTCAGGAGACACGGTCCGCGGCGTGCGTTTGGAGCGTAAAATAAAAGGTCAGAAAAATGTAGGTACCTGGGATTGGTTCAAGAATCCTTTTTTGAATACGCGCGAATTCAATGGGCTTCGCGTGATGATGTCACTTCTGAATAATTGGGATTTGAAAACGATCAATAATTCCGTGTACGAAAGTGATGGCCAACGCCGATACGTAGTGAGCGATGTCGGCGCCACGTTTGGAAAGACCGGAGATCCTGCGAATCGCTCAAAGAGTGATGTCGAAGGATATGAGAAATCGAAGTTCATCGAAAAGATACACGCGGACTACGTGGATTTCACCATGCACAGCCGGCCTTTTTTTATCGGCGCGATCGATGCGCCTAACTATGAGGAGCGCAGCCGCATGGAGAAAGTGACTCAGCACATTCCACGCGCTGACGCAAAGTGGCTGGGGCAAAGACTCGCGCAACTTTCGGACGAGCAAATCCGCGATTGTTTTCGGTCGGCGGGATATACGTCCCAGGAAATTGATGAGTACACGAAAGTTGTGAAAGAAAGAATCGCCGATCTGAACGCGCTTTAATCCTGAAGCACAATAAAATTACGCCGGCTGAAAATGTAAAAGGCCGTCCTGGGTATGAACAGCTCTCAGGACGGCCTTTACGATTTACGGTGAATTGCGTTTGTTCGATCGGCGCGTGAATTACTTCTCTCCGCGTACCGTCAAATTATTTTTGGAAGAGAATGCGCCTTCCACTGAATTTGCGCGAATGCCTGCGACGTTCTTATCCGCCTGGCTATCCACGCTGCCTTCGAGCGTGATGTGGCCCTGGTCCACGATGATGTGGATGGATTGCACGGACTGAAATCCATATTTGCTGAGTTGCGGATCTCCGTAGATTAAGCGATAAGCGGCGCGGCGAATGCGGTCATCCTCATTCGATAACGGAAGAACCTTGATGTTGTCCTGAACATCGGTCACGCCCGGGATCTTCTTCACCACGGCAACGGCTTCCGATTTCACTTCGGGATTTGTAACCTCGCCTTGGAGGATCACGCGATTTCCCTCGACGCCAAATTCGAGGTTATCGAACACGGTGTAATAATTCAGCATACGAAGGTTATGTTGCACTTCGCGCTGAATCGTGTCATTCGGCGCAGTTGCGGATTGCTGCGCGGCCGCGGCGCCGGCAAATCCGGCGGTTGAGATGAGAAGTCCAAAAGCGACCGTTGCGGTTACAATAATTTTCGATATTCGATTCATTGTCATTTTTCCCTCCCGAATATTCTTTACTTCCGAGTTTGTCTAATCGGCCGATCGCAATGATTCGCGGTAGGCTTCAGTCCCTGCGTCCACCGCATCTTCCACTCGTTCACGCGCTTGATTTGCGAAACGCCGCGCGCTACGAGCGGCCTTTGTGGCGCGGGTGCGCACCTCGTCGATTCCGTCGTTCACGGCTCCAGCCACATCGTCACGAGTTTCTTCGCCAGACTTGGGAGCAAAAAGAATTCCGACGAGTGCGCCCACGGCGACGCCGAGAAATAGAGTTGAAACGGGGTGATTCCATTTGTTGCGATTTCGTGTCATAGGATTCTCCAATCGTTTGAATCTATAGAGTGTGATGTCCCACGCGGTAGCGACGATTCAGCAGACCGCAATGTCGCAGGCGAAGCAAAGGGCGACCTATTGCGGCCGCCCTCGGCTCGAAAAATCGCTAGCGTGATGATCGCGCGGCGCGGCCAACTTCGCTGTCTGTTTTGTCGACATTCGACGAAGACTCGCTAGTGGACGAAA
Source organism: Terriglobia bacterium (assembly GCA_963840515.1). Taxonomy (GTDB): domain Bacteria; phylum Acidobacteriota; class Terriglobia; order Acidiferrales; family UBA7541; genus DASTCZ01. The sequence goes on along the minus strand of CAWIZI010000029.1, from coordinate 14,360 downwards.
CATCTTCGGCGCGCGTTGCTTCGAGCACTGATTTGGCGCGTTTGATTTCTTCTGACGTTTCGCAGTGTACTGAGAGAAGAATTCCACCGCGCTGCAAACGTCCTTCGTAACGCTTCGCTTCGTATTCTGGAATTCCCATGCCGATCAACGCGCCTGCGAAGCCGCCCACCGCGCCACCGGCTCCGATTCCCGCCAGTGCGGCTACGATTGGGCCGGCTGCAATGAGCGGGCCAATGCCCGGAATCGCAAGGGCGCCGATACTGGCAAGCAGACCAAGCGTTCCGCCGATCACGGCTCCTGATCCGGCGCCGACAGCGGTGCCTTCCGGCGCCTTCGTGGATTTTTCTGTGCCAATTTCCTTCGTGCCCAAATTTTCAGGGAAGAGCACCGAAATGTCAGAAGTAGAAAATCCAGATGAGAGCAGCATTTCGGCGCCATGTTCCGCGCCTGCGCGCGTCGAATAAATTGCGAATACCGCCTTATTTTTGCCAGCCATTTTTGATTCTCCTTTTATGAATTTTGGATCTCCTGCTTCCGACTAAATTCGCCGCCGTGTATTCGCCGTTGAGCGTTAGCTGCCGCCGCTGCTATTTGCGGTTTTCGCGGCTGCGTTTGTCATTTTTCCGGCGCTTCTGATCATCCTGTTGATTCGGAGTTCGCTCCGGCCCTGGTTGGTGGCGGCTGCGGTCATCAGGCTCTTGTTCGGGTTCATCGTTGGCCTGATTGGTCATATGTCCTAGGAACGCCTGAGTGTCTTCGTCCTGGGTCTGTCTGGTAATTGGTTCGCGTGACATGTTGTCCTCCTTTTTATTTCCTTCACTCACAATACGGCGGGCTGCTTCATCCGGCCATCGGGTGAAGGATGTAGATTCCTGAGTGTTTGGCTGGAGTGCGTAAGAATTTAATTCGACGTCTTCGTGTTATTCCGGTGGAACTCAACTCCGAACGACGGATTTTCTCTTGACCCTTGAATTCTTATGGGTAGCAACGTACCGGCGCCATCCTTTGAAAAGAATGGATCCACAAATTTCAGCAGAACAGATTTCGCTCCGGTTGTGGTCTGCGATAGTTTTGCGTCCATGCGCAATGTGCCGTGAAAATCCAGAGACTCGCCGCGAAGATCGTAACTGCCGTTCAATTTCACAGCGGCGCCCGCAACAGCAAATTGCAAATTTGAGAAATCCATCAATCCTTTTTTCAGTGTGAAGGAGCCGTTGAAGTCCGATATCGAATCTCCATCGCTGTAGACGCCGGGCTGCCCCAAAGCCCTCTGACTGAAGTTATTGATCTTGCTCTGCGTGTCAGTGGAACTGAATTTTGCGGAGGTGATTGCAAAACGTCCATCGAGCGCCAGCCGGTCGAAAATGTTTTGTCCCTGGTGGAGCCGGAGATCAACTTTCGTGTTCAATGCGGCGTCGCCCGTCAACATCGGAGTCTTGGATTTCGTCGCCAACTTCAGAAGATCTTCCACCCGCGCGGATTCGGAATTCACTTTCAGCGAAATTTTTCGATCGTCTTGTCCCGAACTTTTTGCAATTTCTCCGCTGATCAAAAGCGAGGTATGCAGGAAGTGAGCGTTCACGGATTTCAAATATGTGTTCCCGTTCGTTCCGTCCACGACGGCGTCAAATTCCGTATTCAGAGCCATGGGATGTCCGCCGGCCGCCACGGTGAAATCTGGAATTTCGGTCGTGCCGCGAACGGAAATGTAGTCCAGCTCGCCATCGAATTCGCCCTTTGAGGAAAGAAAGCCGGAAATTCCGGGGAAGGTTCCCAGATCCGCGTGCTTATATTCGTAACTACCGCTCATCGGAGTGAGGCTGGGTTCATCCGTGTCCCAAGGTCCCAGCGTTCCATCTACCTCGATTTCTCCAATTGGACGCGGGTTCTGAAGCGTGGCGTGAAACGCGGCGGGATGGTTGGGTTGGTACGACTTGATCTTCAATTTGTGAATTGCAAATACGAGCGTCGGCTTTTCCGCGCTGGCGCGAAGAATATCGATCTCCGCGTTCGAAGTAGTTATATTGTCGATGGTGAAGTTCAATTTTGGCGCGGTGCTTGAATGTGAGGCGGTGGTGCCAAGACGATGCGGAGGAATATGCATTTCCAAACCGGTGACTGTGAGCGTTTGAAAATGCGGCACGGGCTGAAAGATTTCCTTTAGCGCTCCGTCGAGCACAAATTTGCTGACGCTGACAAGCGGCGGCGCATCGGGATCATCTTTCCTGCTGAGCACCAGCCCTTCGCCAACAATGTGCAGTTGCGGAGAAATTGAAATGTGCAGAGCGGATAATTGGACGTTCGCCGCAAAATGTTTGGACAATCCCGTTACGACACGTGCGCGAATATATTCTTCGATGGGAGGACGAACTCGGCGCACTAGAATCATTCCAGCCACTAACAATCCGCTCACGAGGGAAATCAGGATGCCGAGAACGATTTTTGAAGAGCGGGTCATTTGCGCCGCCTGGGGAATTGCAGGTCAAAGTTGCGGCCTGGTTATTCAGATACGGAGGGGAGGAGACGGTTGTATATGCCGCCTCCTCCACCAGTGAATTATTCGCCTTTGCGAATTGGCGAAGCCTGATCCAGCCGGGAAATCAAACGGCCGGCGGCTTCGGGAGCCTTTGGATCAGGACCGCGGACTTCGCGGACAACCGCGCCAGTCATTCCGTGCTTTTGCTGATCCCGGCTTTCAGAGCCATAGACGGCCGTCCAAAGAAGCAGGCCCGCCAGGAAGACACCCATTAAAGTCTTCAAAACTTTTCGGAATAAGTGCGACTGCTTTCTCATGAACGTACCCCCAGCGATTCACTGCGTACAACTCGTTTGTACGCGCTGGCCGCGCTTGGCTCAATACAGGCTCTCGCGTATTTCGTGCGGGAAAAAGACCTGATGAAATAAGTCCAAGCGAGGCAATCACTTACGGCCATCAAAACGGTGATTTGACGAAAGCTCTGTTAGGAATTTCGCTGACTGTGGCGCGACCTCTCAGTTGATGGCGGCGACGGGAGCCGATGCGGAAGATATTTGCCGGGCGCGGACGATAAATCGTTTCGGAGCCGGCCCGATGTAACTGAACGGATAGCAGGTCACCAGCGTCAGAATATTTTCGCCGGAATCGCTGAGGACACGCGAATCTTCCGGCTCGACAATGGAAATCAGTTCAACGCGATACATGACGGTACCGTTGAGAGTGGTCAGCTTGATGTCGTCACCTGCTTGAATATCGCGCAGCTTCCTGAAGAATGTGTCTCTGTGCGCGGCGAGGCCGACATTTCCAGATTTGCCGAGCAGAGCCGTGCCGATGATGTGGCCGACTCCGCGTTGCAAGGTGCGATCGGAAGTTCCTTCCTGAATCATCGCGGAAAGTCCGATCGATGCGATTTCGATTCGGCCGAGCGGAATATTTCCCGCGGCGATTTCCGGTTGCGCCGGTTTATTCGCGGCGGCAGATTCGTCAAACACCGGCATCTGCGGCGAAGTGGACGTTTTCTGCTCACGAGATTTCAGGTCGGCTAAAGCCTCGGCGTGCAATTCCTCCGCGGGAGTTTTTTCGGATGCAGGCGAATTCGCTGAATTGTCTTTGGCATCACGGAGCGCCTGGTCGAATTGACGTGATTGATCGTCCTGAAAAAAGCGCGCATCAAGAATATCGTACGCGTAATATCCGAGCGCGAAACAGCCGATGAGGAACAATGTGAGCGGGGCCATCCAATGTGCGAACCATCTGCGGCGCGTCCGTGATTTCCCGGAAGATGAATGCGCCGGGGCCGGAGTAGGATCCGGCGGAGAAATTTCGTACTCGATTCGCAGCGTCATTGTTTATCACCGGGTTTATCAGTGGAATGTGCCGGCGACGAATGCGACGTCTGTTTTTTCGGCGCTGGATTTGGCGGTTCGCCCGGCGCGTAATATCCGGTACGCGTCCGCACAATAAGTCGATCCTGCCCCTGTGCTTTGGCGCGCACCTGAATGTTACGGAAGGCGCCATCGGCGGCGGCGTTCGTGGGCGTATACGCAATGGTGTACTGATTGCGAATGTCGGTGGCAATATGCGCGCAGATCGGAATTACAGCGTCAATTGCTTCGGGCTGAAAAAATTCGCCGCCGGTGGCGCGAGCTAACTGCTTCAAGACGCCGGGATTGCGATCCATATCGGAATCGTCGAACAGGCCAATGGTGTAAATGACGGCGTTGGATTCAAAGGCTTGCGTCATGATTTCTTTTAGCGTGTGCGTGCTGGCATTGTCGCCGCCATCGCTGATGACGATGAGAACCTTTTTGTTCAGAGTGCCGAGCTTCAAGCGATCAAGCCCCGCGGAAATCGCGTCATAAAGCGCCGTCTTGCCGGAGATGGGGCTGCGTTCGATAGCGAGCTGCATGGGAGTAATTTTATTGGTGAAAATTCCTTCCGGAAGGCCGAATGAAACGTGCTCGTTGAAGTTTACGACGTACATTTCATCATTAGAATTACTGGATTGAACGAAGGCTTTCGCTGCAACAATTACATCGTTACGCTTGGGACGCATGCTGCCACTGCCGTCGACCACAAGACCTACGGTAACGGGAATATCGGCGTGGCTGAAATGCTCGATGTGCTGGGCGACGCCGTCCTCAAAAACCTGGAAATTATCTTTATCCAGACCGGAGACGGAAACACCTTTGTGATTTTCCGTCGTGGCGTGAAGGACCACGAGTCCGACCGTCATTTTAATTTTCGCGGTTGACTCATGCTGATCTGGTGGCGGAGGCGGCACTGATTGCGATAGAACAGAGTGCGGCGCGAAGAAAATTAAACCAGAAACAAATAAGCATCCGGCGATGGAGAAATTAATCCTCATGGTGCTGGATTCTCTTTTGTAAAAGTTTAACTCGCCCCATCACGGATGTCGACGCTTGCGTCAACTACAACACGCTTGCGCGGACCAAAGTTTTGTCCGCGCAAGCATGCGTGAAGCGGTCAAGTTACGCGGAGCGCCGGCGGCGAATCGCCAGGCCTACCGCTCCAACCATCGCGAGAAGTCCAGCTAGTCCGATTGCAGGGTCTGAGCTGGCAGTCTTTGGCAACGGCAAGTCGGTAGCGGGCGTCGTGTCTTGCTCGGGCGCGGCTACTGTAACCGGGGCCGCTGATGCAGGAGCTGGAGCCTGAGCTTGTACGACGGTTGAAGGCGCAACTTCTTCGCCCGCCGCGGAATATGCCGTCACCGGAGTCTGAGGTGTCACTTCGGCGGTGTCGTTCTGCATTGAAAGGACCGGCTCATTGACCTGCTTTGCGAGTTGCAGTGCTCGGTTCTTCGGATAAACAAATTCGCGGCCGAAGTTCTCTCCCGGGAAGAACCATTCCTTAATTGCCGGCGGTTCACCCGCTGGACGTTCGGCGAAAGTCATTACGCCCTTATCGGTCGGATGATAGCGGAAATCTTGGACGGTAATGACCGTCGCGTAAGTGTGAGTCTGGTTCTCGTTGAAAATCTGGACGACCCAGCGGCCGGAGTCCGAATTCAGGAGTTTGAAAAAGTAGGTGCCTGCGGGAAGAACTGTGCCGCCGGGAATTTCCACTGGTTCGCTGAACGTGACGACGGACTTGCGATCTCCGTTTTGTGCGTTCGCTGAAGGCGTCATAACCGACGCGATGAAAACCAAACAAAATGCCGCTGCAACTGCTATGAAACGTTTCATTATGTATCTCCTTTCGAACAATTAAGATTTATCGCGTTACGCAGAATTTTTTCTACAATCTCGATCTCGTTTCCGCGGCACGTTCGCGCGGTTGGAAAAATCCCGCTCCAGCTCACTTTCTACGCCGTATGCCATTTTTGCTCAATACAGCCTCTCGCGTATATCCGTGGGGAATTAGCCTTGAGGGCCCAAAACGGCAATAAATTGCCGTTTTGCGCTTTGATCGATTCCTCTTATCGCATTGTCAAATAAGGACTTACGGCGATACTCACAGCCGCGGCCGGTAAGATACAGCGATTCCCCTAGGAACCTACAGCATGCCTCTTATGGACGATTCAGCCCTGAGCCGCTAGTTTTAGTGCGACAGAGGAGTGGGGGCTTTTGACATGAGAAGTATTGTGATGACCATTCATACGTTTGATCATTCATATGCCGGTCTTTCCGCCTCGGAGGTTCAGTCCCCCTCCTGCCACCATATTTTTCGACCCGGACGCGGTTCTGGGAATTTGTTCATAAACGAGACGGGAAGCCGGCACCTTCAAAGTTTAAGTGGCAAGCTCTACCGCGAAATGTGGCGGAAGACAGCCGAAAACCGCGGAGGAGAAGCAATTGTAGTGGATCTTCATGGTGACAGCTCGGCGCGAATGTTCGCTTACAACCGGGATAATCCCAATTTCAATTTCAATCTCAACGAGGTGATTCTGTGAAAGCCACTGTGTTGGAACTTGACGAAGCGGAGATCAAAAACAACCCCGAAGGTATTCAAGATTCCGACGACCACGAGCTAGTTGATGAATCGATCTTGGTGGAGCGTGCGCAAGCAGGCGACGAGAAAGCTTTCTCGTTGCTTCTCCGCCCGTATACTCATCTCGCCTATCACGTCGCTCTGCGAATCACGGGGAATCGAGAAGACGCTGAAGACGCTTCTCAGCAAAGCCTTCTAAAGGCTTACACCCATATTGGCCAATTCCAAGGAGACTCTCAGTTTTCAACGTGGCTCACCAGAATCGCCATCAATGAGGCGCTGATGAAGCTTCGCAAGCGCCGTTCTGAGAAGCTGTGGTTTTCTTCGATGGACGAATCCGAAGAGGAACAGAATCCCATTGAGACGCTGCCCGCCGGCGATGACATGCATCCCGAAGCGCTCTATATGAAGTGGGAAAATTCCCGCCGGGTACGGAGATCGATTGAAGGTCTTCGCGGCATCACTCGCGCCGTGGTTTGGATGCTGGTGATGCAGGAGCGGAAAATTAAGGAAACCGCGCGGCTTCTGCAGTTGTCCGAATCCGCGGTCAAGTCCCGCATCATGCGCGCCCGCCAGCAATTGCGGGAAAGTCTTGCGGACTGCGTTTAATTGATTCACTTTGTTCACAAGATTTGCGCGCGTGTGCCCGCGCATTTTTCTAGAGCTTTGAACGCCCGGTTCGTTTTTTCTTTAGATGAATCAGCGAACTCGCGCGAATCGAGGCACACGAAAACACCTGACTTGAGTCGTCCAATTCTTGTGTATAATTTGGCTGATTCGGCTCAATCAGGAGTCTTTCTGATTGCGTTCACCAGCGCGGTTTTTAGTTATTTGTTGTTCCAAGGTTCGGATTTAGAATATGTCAATCCCAGCCGGCAAGCACGACGTTCAATTTCAACATCCTGGAGGTTCACTCATGAAGCCCCTGCGCATTCTCGTCGCCGACGACCATGATTTAATGAGGCGCGGAATCAAGACATTGCTACAGACGCACGCTGGGTGGGAGATATGCGGAGAAGCGCAAACTGGCCGTGAAGCAGTCTCGCGGACAGAAGAGCTGAAGCCCGATATCGTCGTGTTGGACATCAGCATGCCCGATCTGAACGGCATCGAAGCCGCGCGCAGAATACGGAAGGCATCGCCTGAGACCGAAGTGCTGATACTCTCGCTGCATTTCTCCGACCAACTGATACGCGAAATTGTCGAAGCTGGCGTCCGCGGGTACATCATCAAGTCCGATTCCGACCGCGATTTGATCGTCGCCGTCGAAACACTTGCGAAGCACAAGCCGTTCTTCACGCCCCGAGCGACGGAAGTAATTTTGAGTAACTTCAATAATACGGGCGGCACGCGAGTTGAAGTTCCGGAAACAGTCCAGGATCGCCTCACCTCTCGCGAACGCGAGATCGTGCAGTTGCTGGCGGAAGGAAAGAGCAGCAAAGAAGTTGCAAATTCTTTGAACATCAGCGTGAAAACCGCGGAAACGCATCGTGCCAACATTATGAGGAAGCTCCAACTGCATACCGTGAGCGAACTGGTGCGGTACGCCGTACGAAATCAGATAATCGAAGCGTAGAGTCAATTCATCTTGCAGCGTGTCGTGTAGCCGGCACGCGCTTGTCTTCATGTTTTAACTAAACACTTTCAACTGAACTATTTTATTTTGCGAAGGAAGGAGCTGGGCGACCGGTCAGATCGGTCACCCAGCCTCGGGGGCAAGAAACAGCTAGCGGGACTTGTCTTGAGGCGTGAAAACATGAAGCTCTTATGCGTCTCTCTTTCCTGCTCCGAGCATTAGAACGATCCCCCCAACCAGTGCGATTCCTCCAAGTACCGGCGGCAAAGGAATTGTCTTGTGCTCTTCTTTGGTGGCCTGAATCGGGCCAATATCCAAGACTTTCTTGTGCGTTGTGTAAGTGATTCCCTGATATGCCAGAGCAACGATGCCCAGAATGATCAGAATCACTCCCATTAAGGCCGCGGGTTTCATGAATCCTCCTCGACGAGTAATTTGAAAAATCGATCCCCGTGGATCGCTCTAGTTCGGGAAGATGTTCACGCTCGCCGCATTAAGCCGCCGACAAGAGAAAGCAGGAAAAGCACGAGGAACAAGAAAAATAAAATTCGCGCGATACCAACGGCCGCTGTGGCGATACCCAGAAATCCAAAAACAGCGGCAACCAGAGCCACGATGAAAAATACAATCGCCCATCGCAACATTGAATCCTCCTTGGTGGCGAAACGAACCGGGGATTCCGCCTTTCGGCCGCGCTCACGATTCTTTGCCACGCTCAGCGTCACCTTTTTACGCTTCCTGAAGGCGCGCAACAATACATCCATCCCCTTACCACCAATTGTGGTTCGCTGTAGCGCTTTGGTGCTTTATCCCTACTCGCCTTGGACGGCAAGATCGGGTGCATAATCGCCAATTTCTCGGCCCGTATTGTTGGATTTTTCCGCGATTTGACGATTAATCGACTCTACAGCGTTCACCTGATTGCATGGCTGGGAGCGCAATATAGGATGGAGGTAGACAGGCTGATGTTTCAGAGTGAGTGAGTGATCCTCCTGCAGGGAATGCGCTCAAACTGGCTCCGGCATATCTGAGGCCTCTTGAAATGTATGCCAATGACTATGTTGGGGACTGGAAGTTCAGCGGTAAGAGTTTCACAAGCCGCTGCGAGGCCTTGATGAGCGCTAAAATTTCAAACCTTACTCGCGACAGCGGCGTGCGAATGCTCGGGACCGTATCCGACGATCACGGCGGCCACGCGGTGCAATTCTATAAGGACGACAGAATTTTACTTGAAGATTTGAACCGCTTTATCGGGCCGGCGCTGATCGCAGGAAATTCCGCGGTCGTCATTGCAACTCGCGCCCATCGAGAAGGACTTTCGAGACTTCTGAGTGCGCAGGGAATCGACGTTGCGTCGTTGGCCAAACAAGGGCGATACATCGCGTTGGATGCCGCGGAAACTTTATCCAAATTCATGGTGAATGATTGGCCGGATGAAGCGCTGTTCATGAAGTTAGCCGCCAGCGTTCTTTCGCTGGCTGGCACGGCTGCGGAGACTGATGGTCCAATTATCGGGTACGGAGAAATGGTCGGGCTTCTTTGCAGCGAAGGGAAAGTCGAAGCAGCGATTGAACTCGAGCGTTTGTGGAATGAAATTGCCAAAAAACATTCTATCCGCATTCGCTGTGGATATCCGATTAGTGACTTTAACCGCGAAGAGTTGGGCGCGTCGTTTCTGAGAATCTGCGAAGCACACTCGTTCGTTGTTCCCAGCGAAGGCCACACTGCGCCAAAGAGCGAAAAGGACCGTCTGCAGGACATCGCGAATTTGGAACAAAAAGTCGAAGTGCTTCAGAGCGCGGTCGCTCTGCGTGAGTCTGAAGAACGATTCCGGCACATGATCGACGCGGTGCGCGATTATGCGATCTTCATGCTCGACCCCGACGGCCGAATCGTTACATGGAATCAAGGCGCCGAACGAATTAAAGGTTATTCCGCTTTGGAAATTATCGGACAGCACTTTTCTAAATTCTATCCCGAGGAAGATTTGCAGGCCGGAAAACCGGCGACCGAGCTTGAAATTGCTGTGCGAGACGGACGAGTTGAAGATGAAGGCTGGCGCATTCGCAAAGACGGTTCAAAATTCTGGGCCACCGTGGTAATCACGGCGATTCGAGATGATGCCGGCAATCTCCTCGGATTCAGCAAGGTTACGAAAGACAATACGGAACGAATGCTGGTGCTGAAAGCTTTGCGGGATTCCCGGCGGGAATTGCATGACTCCGAAGATTCACTTCGCCGGCTTTCGCTGCACCTGCTTCGCACTCAGGATGAAGAGCGGCGGCGAATTGGCAGAGACCTTCACGACAGTCTCGGGCAAACTCTTTCCGTTTTGAAAATGAAACTGGATTCTCTTCCCGGAGCGATTGGACTGAGCAGCCACGATTCGCGCAATCAAAATATTGCCGCTTGCGCGAATCTTACGGAGGACTGCATCAAAGAAGTTCGGACGATCGCATATTTGCTTTATCCGCCGATGCTTGAAGAAATGGGTTTGAAGTCCGCGATTTCTTGGTATTTGGATGGTTTCTCGAAGCGAAGCGGAATTCACACAACATTTGAGATTGCTCCGGATTTCACGCGCCTTCCGCGTCACGTTGAGACGGCGATCTTCCGGGTTCTGCAGGAAAGTTTGACCAATGTTCATCGGCATTCGGAAAGCGAAGTTGCAAGCGTGCGTCTGTTCAACAGAGGTGGCATGACCATTCTGGAAGTCAGCGACAAGGGAAAGGGTATGCCGGTCCAGCAGTCGTCGGAGTTCAAGCGGGAAGGACTTCACGCGCTCGGCGTTGGTCTTCGGGGCATGGAAGAGCGCATGCGTCAACTTGGCGGTGGACTGGAATTGCAATCCAGTCCTCAAGGCACGACGGTGGTTGCGTCCGTGCCCGTGGAAGCGCCTTCCATCATCGACTCGCCTTCGGCATAACCGATCCGGCGATTTTTTCTTGCAAAGAAACTGCGCCACCGCCGTAGTTCTAAATTGAGGCCTCCGATTGAGATCGAAGGCGCACAGGTCAATTCCATGGGCCCCAGAATATTGATCGTTGACGATCACGAGATCGTCCGCGAAGGGCTGCGAAATCTTCTTAGTCAATCCAGGCCGGGCTGGGTGATCTGCGGACAGGCCAGGAACGGCGAAGAAGCCGTGAAGGCGGTTGAGGATTTGGCGCCTGACGCCGTCCTTCTGGACATTACGATGCCGATGATGAGCGGGCTTGAAGCCGCCAGACGGATTGCGAAATCCGGGACCGCGTGCCGCATCTTGATGTTTACGATGCACGAATCCGACAGCCTCGGACAAGAAGTGCGCGATGCCGGAGCGCAAGGCTACGTTCTGAAATCGCAGGCCGCTCGAAATTTGATCGTGGCCATCGAAACAATTTTGGCGGGTGGAACATTTTTCGACGTTCCGGCGCTTCCGCAAACCACTTAGACAAAGGCTTCGCGCTTGAGCGAAAGCCTACTCAGATCTTCAACTCTTTATTTCTATTTATTTCTAAACGCAGTGCTTCAGACCACACGACGTCTTAGTCATCCTCACTGCACAATCAGAGTTACCGTCGCCGAGTGAACGTCCGCACCGGAAGTTCCCGTCACGGTGACAGTGTAAGTTCCCGCAGGAGTTCCGTTGTTTGATCCCACCTTCGGGAATCCACCGCCCGAGCATCCGCTGATGTATCCAACTGAAATAAGGAGCAACGCGAACGTTCCGATCGGAACCAATCGCCGCGTTCTGCGCTTTCCAAATTTCGCTGCGCTTGCGAGTGCCGTCATCAGCGTCAGCAACAGCGCCAACGTAAATATCCACATCGGACGCGCCGAATTATTCGGAGTTGATGGCGGCACGGTAATTTGCGCCAATCCACGCGCGGTCGTCGTCACCGTCATTGTCGTCGGACTGCCCGCTGTAACCGACGACGGACTAAACGACGCACTAGCTCCAGTCGGTAATCCACTCGCAGTAAATGTAACTGTCCCCGGAAAAGCTCCGCCAACCGTTGCCGTCGCGATTGTGAAATTCGCTGAACTCCCCGCGGTTACAGTTTGCGAAGTCGTCGTAGCGCTCACACTAAAATCCGTAATCGTAAATGTCAACGAGTTCGACGTTCCTCCGCCCGGAGTTGGATTCACAACGGTAATCGCAGCTGTACCAGAACTCTGCGATATCCGCCGCGGTAATCGCCGCCGTCAGCGAAGTTGCGCTCACGAATGTTGTTGTTCGCGCGCTTCCCTTCCATTGCGCCGTCGATCCGCTGATGAAATTAGTTCCAGTCAAAGTCAACGTAAATGCCGCTCCACCCGCGCCAGTTAATGTCGGCGAAATTGCAGTCAGTGTCGGCACAGGATTCGACGCATTGATCGTAAACGTCAACGCATTCGAGAATGTTCCTGCTGGCCCACCTTGCCGGCGAATCGCGTTCGCTCCGCCTGCATTCACCGGATTAAATACCACCACCGATGCAGTTCCCGCCGCTCGCAATATCCGTCGCGGGAACAGCGGCGGTCAACTGCGTCGCACTTACAAATGTTGTCGTAAGATTCGCGTTATTCCACTGCACGATCGCCGTGTTCAGGAAATTGCTGCCGTTCACCGTCAACGTAAACGCCGCGCCGCCCGCAATCGCGGAATTTGGAGCCAGTGACGTGAGCGCTGCAACCGGGCGTGGTGAACTCAAACGTTGGACGTGCCGCCGCCGGGCGCCGGATTCACGACGCTGACCATAAAGATTTGCGGTCTTGAACATCAGCAGCGGAAATTGTGGCCGTCAACGTGTCGCGCTCACAAACGTCGTCGGTTGCGCCGCTCCATTCCAATCCACCACCGAAGTGCTGACGAAATTTGTTCCAGTCAGCGTCATCGTGAACGCAGGAACTCCCGCGCTCACAGTGTTCGGTGAAATCGACGTCAGCGTCGGCACTGGATTTGTCGCGCTCAATCGTAAACGTCACCGTATTCGAGAATGTTCCCGCAGGCGCGCCCTGCGTGCGAATACCACTTGCACCGCTCCCAACGGGCAGCGGATTAAACACAACTACCGATGCGGTGCCCACTGACGCGATGTCCGCTGCGGTTATGGCCGCCGTCAACTGTGTTGCGCTGACGAATGTAGTCGTGCGATTGCCTCCGTTCCATTGCACAACCGCGTTGTTTTCAAAATTGCTTCCATTCACAGTCAACGTGAACGCCGCACCGCCCGCAATCGCGGAATTCGGCACCAGCGTCGACAGCACGGCAACCGGCGTCGTTACGTTGAAGAAAAATGTGTTCGACGTGCCGCCGCCCGGCGCCGGATTCACCACGATCACCGGAACGCTTGGGTTGAAAGATTGAATATCCGCAGCGGAAATCGTCGCTGTCAACGTCGTCGCGTTCACAAACGTCGTCGGTTGGCGGCCTGTTGCGCATCGTGTTTCCCGTGCTGAGCCTTGTAGTGGGTAGCTTTCTACTCTGGCGCTCGAAGCCGGCGTACGTCGGGCTGGTGTTCTGGCTGTGGTTCGTGACGCCGTTTCTCGGCCGGATGGCGGATCTGCAGAGCGGGTGGACTCCATCGAGTCCGGTGGAACTGGCGCCCTACATTACCGCTGGACTGGCCGGGCTGCCGCTGCTTGCATCGCTGCGCATGCTGGGCAACCGCAGAGCGCTGCCCTATGTCTGCGCGTTGGTGGCGATCTTCTACGGACTGATCCTCGGACTGGTAAGCCAGCCGCTCTTCGACGTGTTCCGCGCATTGCTGAACTGGCTCATCCCGGTTGTCTTCGGGCTGTTTCTTTACGAGAATCGCGATCAGTATCTGCAGTTCCGGCGTGTCATCGAAAAGTCCTTCCTGTATGGTCTTCTGATCACCGGCGCGTACGGCATCTACCAGTTCTTTATGCTGCCGGACTGGGACCGGTTGTGGATGCTGAATGTGCAACTGAATTCCTTCGGCGCAATCGAAGCCATGAAGATCCGCGTGTTCAGCACCATGAACGCGCCGGCCATCTATGCAGCGGTCACGGCTTGCGGACTGCTGGTGCTTTTCAATTTGAACGGCAAGCTGAGGCTGCTTGCGGCCGCGTGCGGATTTCTGGCGCTGATGCTGACCGTGAGCCGCGCCTCCTGGTTGAGTCTTGTAGCCGGCGGCATTTATCTGGCTGATCCGCGCGGGCCCATGATGCCCCCTTGGCTGGGTCTGTGCTAATGGCTTAACTATGGCGGTTACCCGGCCACTCCGGGGACTCAGTTTTGCTACGGATCCAGCAGAATTCGCCGTTATGCATCGCGCAGGTCGGGGACAGCCCGGCGGCCGCCGCGACCCGCTGCGACGCCAGGTGGCCGGGGTGGATATGGGCCAGCACGGTCCATCCGTCTGTGGC
>CAWIZI010000028.1:0-5014 GCA_963840515.1 Terriglobia bacterium | reverse complement strand
GGACAATGGGATCTGGGCCGATTTCACATGGACGGTAACGGCGTTCTATAAAAGGGGATGTCAAGAAAAATAGTTCACCCTCGACTGGAAGGAGGGAAGAAAATTTTCCTACCATCCAGCCCTTGTGTTGGAGCGAGACTCCGGAAGTTTCCCTTTTCCGCGGTTTCATCTCGTTAGCGTGACGACGTCCTTCGGCTTCTGACGCAAACAAGCAGTGTGGTCGTAAGTTGCCAACCATGGTTCTATCTGAGGCTCGAGGCCTATAGCTTTTTCTGGTTGTCCGAGGGGGCATATGGTTAATCCAGGGACTCCGTGCCGGAGCACGATGGCCCAACGCCGTTATGGATACTCACCCTCGAACCAGAGCGCCTGAAGAACCGACGGACCACCGCTAGAGATGTAATCCAGAGATGGAAGGGTTCTCGACAGTCGCTCAAGCTGCTTGTTGTTTCAGATGTTCAGCGTCGAAGCGCACTCCTTTCTTCCAAACCAGCAAAGTGATCGCAGCGATCTTTCGTGCCAGAGTGAGACGCGCCATCGGAGGCTTCAGCCCTTTGGCAACGAGCGCAGCGTAGAAATCCTGGAAAGGCCCTGCGACCCCAGCGGCTCGTATGGCCGCACCCTTAAATATATTTTTCAGATCGTGATTATGGTTTTGGTTGAGTCCGCGGATGGCGAGGAGTTTCTTGGAACGCTTGATCTGGCCTTCCACAAAGCGGTACTCCCCACTGACGCTGGTCTTCAACGCCAAGCCGCTATAGGCCCAGAGTTGCCGCTTGGTGCGAAACCGGTGCGGTGTTTGTAGGAGCGCGAGCAAGAGAGCTGCACGAATTGGACCGATCGAGGGGATCTGACGCAACAACTTCGTGGCCTCGTACTTTCTGCTCTCGGCCAGCAGCTCTCGCCGCGCTTGCTGGTGCAAAAGCAGCAGCGCGTCGAGTTGCTGGTAGTACATCTCGGCCCGGCGGCGCACGCCGGCTTCGGTGATTTTCTCGAGCCACGCAGCGCGATGGCGCGGCGCGTACACTTGCTGACCGGCACAGGGGATGGCCCAGCTTCGGTAGAGCGCTTTCAGACGAACCATCACGCGGGTGAGATCTTTGGTGATGGTCATATAACTGCGCGCTAGTTCCTTCAGCATTCGCAGGCCCGTGTTTTCGTGAAAAATGGACCGGAGAAGATTGGAGCGCAGCAGTTCGGCGAGCTTCCGCGAATCGATGCGATCGTTCTTGTTTCCTACCTTGAGCAGCGCATTTTTCCGTGGATCACAGACCAACACTTGTGTGACATGGGGTTTGAGCAAGTCGTGCAACCAGCCTGCGCAGGCGCCTTCCTCTAAGGTCACATGCAAACTGCCGCGCAAACCGCAAAGAAACTGCAGAATGGTTTCTGCCTTCGTCTCCAGAATGGACTCCATCACCAACTTCCCGGTGGAATCCAATACCGTCGCAGAGATCGTTGCCTGATGAACATCCAGCCCAATATACTTAGCGTCATTCATGAGGGTGCTCCTTGTAGGTGATGATGCGAACGATCAAAACCTACTCCAAAGGGGCGCCCTTTTATAATGCGTTTATCAGGACCTTTGCCGCTTTCTTCCTGTTTGTGCATGACTTGAGGCACTAGTCTCATTCGATTTGGTGGGTTACCCTGTCACTGTATGTCAGCAACTAGTACGTCTTGGGAACGGACCCCGTTCAAAGAGTGCGTTCCGATTCCATATCACGCTGCTTTCGATGCGGAGCAGTTTGTCCGACTGAAGGCTGGTCTGATTCCTCAAACGATGGAGGGCAAGTGGTTCGTCTACTATGAGGAGCCAGAACTGTTTTTTCACCGTAGCTGGACAGGTCAACCAGTCTACTGGCTCACGCTAATCACCCTGCCTGATGGTGGTGCCACGGTGAGCGAGGCCCGGTGGTCGAAAGAGCTCGCGGTTGCCTCTAAAGACGGCCCCGATTATCAGGTACAACTCTTGGATTTTTTGGTCGCCAATCTCCTGCTCGGACAGTCAAAATCCTTCCCTTTGCCTTCGGGCTTGCGGGAGCCGATGCCTGGTGTTTTCCAGCATCACGCGTCTGGCACTGGTTTTCCAGAATCGCAGCCCAAGTCAAAAAAGTCCTGGTGGCACTTCTGGTAGTTCTTAAAGTTCCATCTTTGGCCCCGCCGGTCCCACTTTTCCGGTAACGGCTGCCAGTTCAACCGGTCGACGCAACACTCTGTTGAAGTTTACTGGCGGGAGTTTGAAATCCTAAGGTTTTTCTTGGACGCTGATTTAACAGCAGCGCCACTTTGTCCAGCTCCTCTTGGGTGTAACCCGACAGGTCGGTTCTCCGGGGGAAGTATTGTCGTAATAGCCCATTCGTGTTTTCGTTTGAGCCACGCTGCCAGGGGCTTTGCGGATCGCAGAAATAAACTTGCACATCCGTGGCCATGGTGAAGGTCTTGTGCTTGGCCATCTCCAGTCCGCGATCCCAGGTCAACGAGCGGCGCAGCACGGCTGGGAGTTTTTGCGCATGCCTGGTCAGTGCCGCCACCACCACCGCCGTGTCTTTGCTGGGCACTTTGAGCAGCGTTGTAAAACGCGAATGCCGCTCCACCAACGTCACAATGTGACTGTTCTTTGAGCCACTCAGCAAATCGCCCTCCCAATGCCCGGGTACGGCGCGGTCCTCGATTTCTGCGGGTCGTTCCCTGATGGAGATGGCCTCGGCGATTTGACCGCGCGCGTCTTTGAAGATGCGCGAGTGCTGCGAGCGGCGTATGCGGCGCTTCGACCGCAGGTGGTCCATCAGCTCTTTTTTCAGCACTCCGCGCGCTTGAATGAACAAGCTGCGGTAAATCGTCTCGTGAGACACGCGCATGTTCTCGTCGCGGGGATACTCGGTCGTCAGCCATCCGGAAATCTGTTCCGGCGACCAGTCCAACTGCAGTTTACTCGCAACGACCTCTTGCAGCTTCTCATGGAGAGCGAGCAGGCAGAATTTCGGCCGCAACGCCGAGTCCCAGGCTCGCTGATCCGCTTCATTGGCGCGATATTCGGGACGGCCACCATGCCGGGCCACTTCCCGACTCACCGTCGACGCAGCGCGCTCCAGAAGCTGGGCGATCTTACGAAGCGATGCACCGGAAGCGAGCCCGCGCGAGATGTCCTCTCGCTCCACGGCGGTGAGTACCCGCCCTGAGCGCCGACGGACTGCCGGAACAATCCCACCGTGGCGCGCCACCAGACAGCGAATCGACGAATGCTCCTTGCCGAGGGCGCGCCCGATCTCATGCAGCGACTGTCCTGCCTTCCAGCGGCGCCACAGCTCGCTCTTCTGCAGCGCAGAAAGCCCAAACCGTTGACCTTCCCTCATGCACCACCACCTTTAGAGAGCAGACTTATATCAGATGGTGTTGCATCGACCTATTGAGACCACCGCGTTACCGTACATGTGGAATTGCGGATCGGCACTGTCCGGTTACCGCGTTTACCAGGAGTTGGCGCGTTCTTTCGATTCTGATTGGTCTCTACCGAATCTCGGCTACGACTGGACCGGCAGTTCTGGACCGCAACCGTGTTTTTTCTCGTGAGCGTGAAGTGCCTTGAAAAAATTCAAATGTTTTGCCGTGCCTTCCTCAGAATTTCGATACGCCGCCAAAAGTCGTTCGCGTATTTCACAGGCAGGCTGGCAACGCACTTTCAGGCTGCGGATTTGGCCCGGTTTGTGTCCTCTATTCATCGTTCGGATGCTTTAAGAATAGCTCTTTTCCCATAGCGGGGCGCACAATCCATTTGTACGGTAATGGCGTTTATCAAGCACTTGACCCTCCAAAGCGTTAGAATCGCTGCGGGCAGAATGGACTCGGAAATTAAAACGGTTGTCACGTTCGATAGCACAGCCTTCAACATGACTGAGCCGAGAGACTATTTCATTAATTCCGGCTGTTTTGGAGATGACGTCGCGATATGGTTGATTGGCGAACTGCGGAAACAGGGGCTGACAACTGATGAGAAGCCGGGCCAAGAAGATTTTGGCTGGTACCTGAATTTTGAAGCCGCAGGCATGGGTCACACTTTTTTGGTCGGTCACCGCCCGACCGGAGAAACCGAAGCTGGAACGTGGATTGGATGGCTTGAGCGGAAACGGGGTTTTCTCGGCTCTCTTGCGGGCGGACGGGACCGTGGAATTCAGCCTGCGGCGGTTGAAGCAATTGACAGAATCTTATCGAACTCCTCACTAATTCGAGACGTTCGCTGGCAGTCTCGGCAGGACTTCGACCAAGGTCGCAGGACTTGAGGCTCCAATGACGTATACTGCGCGTTGTGACCCACTACACAGTGCCGCCCAGCTCAAATCAGAAAATCTTTCGTATTTGCGCCTACGGTTCAATCGGACTGATGCTGATTATGTTGGCGTTTTCTCGGTTTGAATGGCTAGACGACCGCCTGAGTCATGCGATTGGTTGGAGCGCGGTAGGCTTGCTGATTGTGGTCATGGTAGGCGTTTATGTGTTCATCTTTAGAGACAGCGTTGACAAGGCTTGGCGGAACGTATCATTCGACGTGACCGACGGGAAAGTGTTTCGAGTGATGGAGGGCCGCCCACCGATTGAACTTCTTCTCAGTGAAATTAACTTTCTTGGCGAGTCTCGCATGGGCCTGATTGTCCGAAGTGGCGTGCCGTCGAAGAGTTTTGTCATTCCGCGAACGGCTATCGGTTTTGAACAATTGAAACAGCAGCTCAACGAGTACTGTAAAGTTTCCACCATCGAAAGCAAGACCCCATTCATTCCTGTGCTGCCCTTGATTTTGACCTTTGTGCTTTATGCGATTCTGTTCACCGCCAAAACTCGCCCTGTGATCTCGACCGTTGGAGTTGTGGCATTGCTGTCCCAGGGCTGGTCGATCTTCTCAATGCGTAATATTTGTACAAAAACAAAATCGCCAAAATTAGTGATGTCCGTTTTTGTATTCTCGTGGCTCGTTCTTCTGTGGCTTGTGTATCAGAGAGTTTCCTCGACTCTCAACTCC
>CAWIZI010000027.1:0-131310 GCA_963840515.1 Terriglobia bacterium | reverse complement strand
GCGGTGATGAAAACTTTCGGCTTCGATAAATTTGAAATTGAACTTTCCGATTGGGACGCGGCGCACCCGGAAAATTACGCAGGAAAGCCGGAGGATTGGCAACGCGCAACCGCCGCGCTTTCCGATACACTCACGCGTTTGAATGTTCCCTTCAAGCGCATGGAAGGCGAAGCGGCCTTTTATGGTCCAAAGATTGACATGAAATTGATTGACGCGATTGGGCGTCCGTGGCAATTGAGCACCGTTCAATTTGATTTTAATTTGCCGCCGCGATTTGGTTTGGAATATGTCGGTGAAGATGGCGCGCGCCATCAACCGCTGATGGTGCACCGCGCGCTGCTCGGCAGCGTGGAAAGATTTTTCGGAATTTTGATTGAACATTATGCCGGAGCATTTCCGGCGTGGCTCGCGCCGGTGCAAGCCAGCGTGTTGCCGCTCAGCGAAAAATTCCAGGACTACGCAAAACAAGTGCTGGAAAAACTGAAAGCCGCGGGATTCCGCGCGCATCTGGATGACCGCAACGAAAAATTGCAGGCGAAAATCCGCGACGCGCAAATGCAGAAAATTCCGTACATGCTTGTAGTCGGCGGACGCGAAGCCGAGGCGGGGACGGTGGGAGTGCGTCATCGCACGAAGGGCGATCAGGGCGCGAAGCCGTTGGATGAATTTATTGCGGCGCTGCGGGGCGAAGTGGATTCGCGCGGGAATTCGTAGTCGCGTGTTCTGGCGGAGATAATTTCATGCGGGAAATGCTTTCGCCGATTGCATACATGGCGCGGCACGATCCCGCGGCGATCGTGGGACTTCTGCTTATTGGCGCTTTTGCCGTGCTGTTCATTCAAATTCAACTCAAAATGATCAGGGCTGGATACAAAACCTCGTACACCTTCATCGGAAAACCGTTGGCTGCAAACGGCTGGGACACGCCAGCGCAGTATCTCAAGGTCTGTGCGAAGCATGGTTGGTCGCCGTGGCCCGTATATTTACTTGCACCTTGCATTTTGCTCGGTGTCGCTGCACTCATATTTGGATTGTTCCGGCTTTAATCTAGTGGACACGCGTTGCGTTTCCTTTGCGCGGCGAATAGACTCCGCAACTATAGCGATAATTCCCGTGGAGGTTTTTCTGTGAAAAATAAATTGGTGAAGATTGGCGTTTTCGTTGGCGCGATTTTGTGCGCGGCAACAGTTGCTTCGGCGCAAGATCCCTCGAAGGGGCCGGTGATCATCACGTCTATGAAGGCACCGGCGCGCGTGGCGATTCATGCTGGAAAATTGCTGGATCCGCGCACGGGAAATTATGCCAACGACGTTTTCATTATTGTGGAGGGAGATCGCATTGTGAGCGTTGGAAGTTCGGCGCCGGCCGGTGTGGAGGTGATTGATCTTTCGGCGCAAACCGTTTTGCCGGGACTGGCGGATTGTCACGCACATATTTTGGGGAACTGGAAGGACCAATCGCCAACGGGGCCGCTGCGAATGTCGTCACCGATGCAGGCGCTTTACGGCGTGCACAATTTGCAGATTTGGCTGGACCACGGGTTCACTTCTTTGCGCGAAGCAGGTGAAAGCGATGCGTCTTACGGACAGATTGCGTTGCGCGACGCGATTCGCAAAGGACTGATTCGCGGGCCGCGAATTGTTTCGTCGGGAAATTTTATCAGCTTGACTGGCGGACACGGTGACGGCGATCCGCTGGCGCCGGATCAGGCGCAGCCGCGCGGCGCGAATATTGCAAATACGGTGGACGAAGTGAATGACGCGGTGCGTCACGACATCAAATATGGCGCCGACTGGATTAAGTTGATGGCCACTGGCGGCGTGATGGATATTTTCAGCGATTACACCGTGCAGGAATTGAGCGAAGAACAAATGGCGCGCGCGGTGGAGGTTGCCCATCGCGCGGGAAAACATGTGATGGCCCACGCCGAAGGCACTGTTGGAATTAAAGCGGCCGTTCGCGCGGGCGTGGATTCGATTGAGCACGGGACAATGTTGGATGAAGAGGGCGCTTCGCTAATGGAAAAGCGCGGGACGTGGCTGGTTCCTACGTTGTTTACATTTCAGCATGGCGTCGCATCCGGTACGGATCTTGGGATTGATCCAATTAGCGCCGCGAAAGGAAAAGCGATATTGGTCGCGCAGCAGCCGGCGTTTACTTTGGCGTTGAAACACCATTTGAAGATTGCTTACGGAGTGGACGACGATCCGGAATTTGTTTCGCGGGAATTTGGTGCGCTTGTGCATGGCGGCATGACTCCGCTGCAGGCGATTCAAGCGTCTACCGTGAATGCAGCGGATTTGCTTGGCTCAGCGAAAGATACGGGCACGATTGAAGCGGGGAAATTTGCGGATATTGTGGCTGTGAATGGCGATCCGTTGAAAGATATTACGGTGATGGAGCATGTGGTTTTTGTGATGAAGGGTGGAGAGTTGATTAAGGATGAGGTGCATCCGAAGAAGTAAGTCCATCGTAGCGCCGGCATCCTGCCGGCTGCTGTGTTTTTTCGCGAACGGAAAAGAGCCGGCTGGAAGCCGGCGCTACGAAAACCGGAATCAAGGCATCGTCTGCGACGAAAGGAAATTCCCATGAGCAGTTCACCTGAAAATGTGAAGGCTGCGATTGCTCCGCTGCTTTCGGTGCGGCGCGGAAAGAAAGCGGTGGAGTTTTACAAGGCGGCGTTCGGGGCGACGGAAATATTTTGCATTGAAAATGACCAGGGAGAAATTGTCGCACGATTGGCGGTGGAGTCGGCGGAATTCTGGGTGGCGGACGAATCACCGGAACATAAAAACTTCAGTCCGGAAACTTTGGGCGGCGGAACGGTGCGGATGCTGTTGATGGTGGAAGACCCGGATATGATTTTCGCTGCGGCCGTGGCGGCAGGAGCTAGTGTGATTTCGCCGGTTGGGAATTCGCATGGATGGCGGATGGGACGCGTGGTTGATCCGTTTGGGCATCATTGGGAGATTTGCAAAGAGCTGGCTAAGAAGGCGTGAAACTTCCGTAAGTCCTTTATTTGCAATACATACACCACAGATCGCTGTAAGTCCTTTATTAGCATACACATTGCAATTTAGGGTGGGGGTGGGGGGTATGCGCATTTTGCGAAATGGTGCGTAAGTGACTGACATGACTGAACTTCACGGCCGGTGATCGCGTTATGTTAAGTTGCACGATGTGTATTCAACGCAGAAACGCAGAGAGCGCTGAGGAAGGATTCGAGAAGACACAGAGAATCGCTCAGGCCTCATGTTCGGAGAACGTGGGCTACACCCTAATTTCAACCCCGGCCGTGAGCGATTTTCGCGGCGTCGGGCGAGCGGAGGAGGCGGAGCATGGCGATGACTCCTAGTGCGGGGCCGGGAGCCAGGGCGGCGAAGGCCCAGGGCCATCCGTGCAGATCTTTTAGGACGGGGACGAGCCACACAGTAGTGACGGAGAGTGTGAATCCGATTGCTAGTTGCAGAGTGAGCGCGGTGCCCACATAACTTTGGTCGGCACATTCGGTGACCATGGTGGAAAATTGCGCGGAGTCCGCGACGACTGCGAATCCCCAGATGACGCCGAGAATTAAAGTTAGCGCGACAGAATAAGTTGCTAGCGCGCCAATTCCTAGCGCACATGCTCCGCTGATGATCATGGATGCGGCGGCGGTGCGGGTGCGTCCCCAGCGGTCGGCGAGAACGCCTGCGGACCAGCAGCCGAGCGATCCGGCTCCAATTGCTGCGAATGCAGCGAAAGCGGCTTCACGCGCTGGATCGCCGCCCGCGAAAATTGCGCCGTGCGCGCGAAGTGCGTCGGCGAAAAATGCGCCGCACCACGTCCACATGGCGTAAAGCTCCCACATGTGACCGAAATATCCGAGCGTTGCCAGACGCACTCCGCGATTTGCAAATACGAGCGCGGCTTGACGCGGATCGAAGACTGCCCGTGGAAATGGAAACGGGCCATCGTGTCCAAAAAATTCCGCGAGCAATCCGCCGAGGGTTGTCAGCACGGAAGTGGCGATGATCACGCGCGTCCAATGCACTCCGCCGAGACCATTTAATAAACTGGGAAGCGCGGAGCCCATGGTGAGTCCACCGACCATGGCGCCGAGGGCGGCGCCACGATCACGACGGAACCATGTGGCCATCACTTTCATGCTGGGCGGATAAACGAGCGCGAGCGCCGCGCCGGTGGCAATGCGCAACGGAATAGCACTGGCCATGCCATTACTTGCAAGCAGGCCAAGATTAAATGCGGCTGCGCTGACGCCGCCGAGCAACATCAGCCTGCGCGGCGCGATGATGTCGGCGACATTGAACACCGCGGAAAGTACCGCGCCTACGACAAATCCGATCATCACGGAAATTGTGAGCCATGCACCGGCTGCGGTTGTGATTTTCCACGCCGCGCGCAATTGCGGCAGCACCACCGAAGCAGAAAACCACGTGCTCATTTCCAGGAAGCCAGCGGTGGCTAAAATTCCAAGAGCGGCCCAGCGTCCTGCGGGGGCGTCGTGATGGAATATGGATTCGGGTTGGGTGGCGGATGTAGGCATGAAATTTAGGAGGCTGCTTATTTTGCCAGAAGCGGCACTTCTATGTCTTGAAAGACAATTCGTTCTCTCCGCCTGTTGCCAATAAAACCCGTAAGACGATTTGAGTAATCTAAGGTTCAACTTTAGATTACTCAAATGCGGAATTTGCGTCGCGCTTGATTTGGAGCAATTCGTTGGGACAATGTGTGAATAAATCGGAGAGACGGAATCGAATGCTCTGGCCGGGCGAATGTTGTCGGTGATGGAATACACTTTCAAAATGCCGGACAAGAAATAGTAGAATTGTTGCGTAGGGGTTGTGCATGACACGTTTGAGTTTCTGCCGCGTTGTCCCGCGTTCAATCGCTCAGATCACGTTGGCGTTCTTATTTGTAGCCTCGCCGTCCCGCGCGGAAAAACCGACTTGGTCAAAGAAAGGCGTAAGTTTCGCGGGAAGATGCTTCGCGCACAAGGAGGAGAATTGTCAGCCGCTAACGATCGTGTCACCGGACGGGCAAAAAGTTCTGGAGTTGCTATACCGCAAGATAATGTTTGATAACGACGGCTACGTTGTGAGCGCAGTTGTGCGAGTGATGAAGAATGGTGCGCCGAGCGGAGAAGTCAGCTTATCCGGCTGGGCCGAAGATGAAATCGTGTGGTCTCCGGATTCGACCGCATTTTTTGTTACTGAAAGCGACGGCGGTGAAGGGCCGCGGTTTGTCGTTGTCTATCGACTCGACGATCTCAAGGCCGAGAGCCCTTCAGTCATCGCCGCGGTTCAGAGGGACATGGTCGCCAGTTTTCCTCCGTGTAAGGCGAAATACGCACTCCCTGAGTTTTGTAATGGCCTTGCGAAACATCCAGGAGATATCAATGTGGTCGCTGTTGATTGGGGGAATGGATCCTCATCCATTGTTGTAATGGCGGAAGTTCCTTGCACGTCGGCATATGGCGGGATCATGTGCCAAGTCCTCGGTTACGAAGTAGAAGTAACGACCGGAAGGATTCTGAGCCGGATGAGCGCGAAGGAATTCGCGGTGCGGTGGCAAAAAAGTATGGCCTGGAAATTCCGTGTTCCAGATCCTCCCGAATACGGCCAGTAACTGGCGATTTCTTTTCCACCAGCTCTCCCTAGCTAAATCCCCCTGCCGCCGTGCTATACTTGCCGTCCCATTGATGCCTTTGCACTTACCAGTGCAAAGCGCTGAGATTGGGACAGGGGTTGTCGAGGAGGGTTTATCGCCGAGCGAAGTTTTCGGCCGAATGATCGGGTCCGGGTAAACGATAAAATCCGGGCGCGCGAAATTCGCGTAATTGATGAAGAAGGCGGGCAGTTGGGAGTGATGCAGCCGTTCGAGGCGATTAAACTCGCGCGCGAACAAGGGCTGGACCTCGTTGAGATTTCTCCGACGGCCGATCCGCCCGTTTGCAAAATAACGGACTACGGAAAATTTCTGTATCAGGAAAGCAAGAAGAAGCACGAGCAGCGGAAACATCAGAAGGCCACGCAGTTGAAGGAAGTAAAATTCCGGCCTTCCACCGCTGAACACGATTTTCAGGTGCGGAAGAATCAGATCATTCGATTTTTGGGTGAAGGACATAAAGTTAAGGCCATGATTTTCCATCGCGGCCGCGAAATGGCGCATCAAGAAGTGAGCCGCAAGAAGATGGATCGCCTGCTGAAAGAAGTCGGCGAATATGCGCAGGTGGAACTGGGGCCGCGCATGGAAGCAAATATTTTGATGGCGCTGCTGGCGGCGAAAAAAGGCGCGGTGCCTACGCCGGGAACGCCGGCGACGTCATAGAAAATTTGTAGTTCGATATTTGATGGCGCGCTGAGTAAGTCTTCGTATAAAAACGACATCTTAAGAAAAACAACTGAGAGAAGGAAACTGTGGCTAAGAAGCTTAAGTTAAAGACACATCGAGGCGCGGCAAAACGCTTCAAGATTACGAAGAACGGAAAGATTGTGCGTTCGCATTCCGGCAAGCGGCATTTGCTGGGAACGAAGGGGCCGAATCGTATGCGGCGCCTGAAGAAATTGACACTGGTGAATAAGGCTGACGCGCGGAACGTGAAGCGTTTGATTCCGTACGGATAAAAATTTTCCGACACGTGGGTTTGTAAATTTTTTGTGCGACGAAGTTGTGACTGTGCCAGGCAGCGCGTTATCCGCCCACGGCGGGCCTGCCGGCCAGCGAGGCTGCACCGTTCACGTCATTCATTTTGAATGATCTGAATGAGGAGCGGCTTCAAGCGCGAGTAGTCCGCAGGATTGGACGCAGCGCATTCTAAACACGCCGTGGAGAGCATTTTCTGCATTCGGTTTTCGTAAACGGATTTGCGCGATTAATTTTTCGCAAACGTTTTCGCGGCTGTGTGCCGTCGTGCATCTCCCGCAGGAGCTAATACCATGGCAAGAGTAAAACGAGGAACTAAACGCCGTGCGCGCAGGAAGAAGTATCTAAAGCGCACAAAAGGCTTTTTCCTAACAAAGAGCAAGCTGTATCAATCGGCGCAAGAAGCAGTGAATCGCGCGGAGCGCTTTTCATTCCGCGATCGCCGCAACAAGAAGCGCCAGTTCCGCCGCTTGTGGATTCAGCGCGTCGGAGCGGCCACGCGAAACGCCGGCATGTCCTACAGTCAGTTTATCGCCGGACTGAAAGCCGCGGCCATTACCATCGACCGCAAGGTTATGGCGGATATGGCGGTGAAGGACGCGAGCGGATTCACGCAATTGGTCGCGCAAGCGAAAGCTGCATTGGCTGCCGCGAAGCCGGAGCCGAAGAAAGCGTAAATTTTCAGCGGAGATTTATTCGATTCGGGAGAGCGGCGGTTCGCGCGACAGGTACCAGGACGATCCGCCGTCATCCCCAATTCGGAATAACTTCTGGGAACTTTCTTGCACATTCCTAAATTGCCCAGGCGGGCGTTTCGGAACCTACCGCTTCCCGTTGAACACTTTGTGACTTAGATTCAGCGAGTTACAACTGTCAGAAATTACTCGACGCGGATCACGCCGACTGGAATCGTAAATGCAGGAACACTCTGGGGTTCCTTCGGCTCAGCCGTGTCTTTGTATCGTCCAGCAAGGGTCACGCGGGAAGATCGGTTCCTTTATTTGGGGGATTTCAAGAAACTAGAAGGTTCGGGAGGACTCTTGAGCAAACTGTTTACTTCTCGCGTTTCAAAAATGATTCTTGTCCTTGTTGTCGTGCTGGTAGGCCCTGGCCTATTGGCGGCTTCGGCAGATACTTTTACGTTGTCGGGTACGTTTCCAAACACGCCGGGACCTGGCCCAACATTTGGGCCGGCGCTTACGGTCACAGGTTCGATTGATATCAACACCGGGGCGTCCGCAAATATGTTCGTAACGGGCGGCACGCTGAATATTGGCGCAGACGCATTCACCTTCACAGGATTTCAGTTGGGAATAGGATCCGGCGCTGGAGCGGATTACATAGTTCAATTCCAGGACGCTGGCGGAGTTTTCCTTGACGTGTACATCCCCGGGAATTCCCTCAGCGGATATACCGGCGGAGGTCTGTGTGTTGCCGTCGAAGGCCAGCCATCGAACTGCGGAACCGCAACGGTTCTCGGCGACGGTAGCGGTGACACCGTGTATCTGACGCAAGGATCGCTTTCGGCCGTTCCAGAACCATCCTCGCTGATTCTGCTTACGGGCGGCCTGATTGGTTTGGGATTGCTGGGCCGCAAAATGCATTTTGCGAACGGCAACGCCTAGTAACAAATTACAATTCAGAAGGTTTGCAAACGGCCGGGGAAATTTCTTCCTGGCCGTTTTCTTTTTGGATGGAGTCCCCGCTGCTTGTATCGCAGGTTTTATTCGTAGCGCAAAGCCACCAGCGGATCCACCCGGCTGGCGCGACGAGCAGGCAACCAGCACGCCAGCGCAGCGACTATCGCGAACATCAGCGTCACGCCCACCAAAGTAATTGGGTCGTAGGCTTTCACTCCGAACAAGAATGACGCGAAGGAAACAAGGACGTGCGTCAATGCCAGCGCTCCGGCAATTCCCAGCGCGACGCCGCTGCCGACCAACAACATCCCGCGGGCGATAATCAGGCGCAAAATATCACCGCGCTGCGCGCCTAGCGCCAATCGGATTCCAATTTCCTGAGTTTGCTGCGTCACGGTGTAGGACATCACTCCGTAAAGGCCCATTGCCGCGAGCAATGCCGCGAGGCCCGCGAACATTCCAAGGAGCACGGTGCGGAAACGCGGAAGTGCGATGGAGTCGCCGAGAATCGCATCAAGCGAACGGAATCCGGTTACCGGCTGCTGCGAATCAACTTGCTGCACCGCGTGGCGAACGGCTGAGGCGAGGCCAGCACTGTTTCCATCGGTGCGCACAATAAAAATTTCATCGGTGCGCGGGAATTGCGCGAATGCTTCGTAGACCTGCATCGAAGATTCGGTTTCTGCCTGTCCGTACTGCTTCACGCTTGCTACAACTCCGACGATTTCGCGGAGAATCTCGTACCCGTGCCCAATGTGAATCTTCTCGCCGATAGGATTGCGTCCCGGAAAAAGAGTGCGCGCGAAAACATCGTTGATGATGCAAACTTTTGGCGCGGCGGCGTTGTCGGCCGGAGTAAATTCGCGTCCGGAAATAATAGGAATTCCCAACGCATGCATGTAGCCCGGCGACACGCGATAGGAGAGCGCGGAAGGGTTATTTGCATTCGACGCATCGGGTGCGCGGCCGATTTCGTAATCTTCGTCATCCCCGCTCACTGGAATGAGTGACGTGTACACGACGGAACTGACTCCCGGCAGCGCCGTGAGGTGTTGCTGAACCTGATCGTAAAATCCTACTTGCTGTTGCGGCGTCGCGTATTGCTTTTCGGGAATGTTCAAGTCAAATGCGTATCGTCCGGCGGTCTGGATGCCGGGATTAACGTCGGAAAGCCGCGAGAAACTGCGCATCAATAATCCGGCGCCTGCGAGAAGTACAAACGCCAACATTACTTCGGCCACCACCAACAATTTGCGAAGTCCTGCGCGCGCACCGCTTCCGGTTCGCCCGCCTTCCTTCAGCGATTCGGAAAGTTCACCGCGCACCATCGCGATTGCCGGCGCGCAGCCAAACAACAATCCTGAGAGAAACGCGAGGGCGATTGTGAAAAATAAGACGCGGCTATCCAGCGTGACGAGCTGTGCGCGGGGAAGAAAATTTGCAGGCAGCGTTGAGATAATTCGCGTACTCCAGAATGCGATCAGGAGGGCGAACGCGGCGCCAATAAATGAAAGCAAAATACTTTCAGTAAGTAACTGTCTGACCAAACGTCCACGGCTTGCGCCCATCGTCAAGCGTACGGCGATTTCTCTTTGGCGGACGGTGGCGCGCGCGAGCAGCATGTTCGCGGAATTCGCGCAGGCAATCAGCAGCACGAATCCTACTGCGCCGAGCAGCACGAAAAGCGCAGGACGAATTTCACGCACGCCGCCAGCCTGCGATAGGGGCAGGATCGCCGTGGTCCATCCGTCGTTGGTCAGCGGATATTGTTTCGCTAAACGCGCAGCAATGCCCGCCATTTCGGATTGCGCTTGCGCGGCGGTCACTCCATTGGCGAGACGTGCGATATCTCCGAGGTAGTGTCCTCCGCGCCCGTTTTGAATTGTATCCGGAGTAAAAACCAACGGCGCCCAGACCTGAGAAGCGATGGAAGGAAATTGAAATTGCGGACCCATCACGCCGATCACGGTGTATGCCTGGCCGTCAAGCGAAACATTTTTCCCAAGTACGGCTCGATCCGCGGCGAATGCGCTGCGCCAGAGCGCATCACTGATCACAATCACGTGATCCTTGCCCGCCTGAAATTCGTCTGGACTAAAAGTACGTCCCAATTCGGGCTGTGCTTTCAAAACTTCAAAGAATCCTTCGGTGACCATCGGGCCAGACCAGTGTTCGGGCGTGTCACCGCTGGTATAGGAATATCCGTTGGGTGCGTAGGCGGCCATTTTTTCAATCAAGTGTGACTGCGCGCGCCAGTCCAAAAAATTCGGCGGCGAGACGGAAAATGTCGGCCAGCCTTTCGACGGATCACTTTCGTAGATGCGCACCAGTTGTTCGGGCTGCGAATATGGCAACGGACGCAGCAGTACCGCGTTAATCACCGAAAAAATTGTGGCGTTCGCACCGATGCCGAGCGCAAGCGTCAGCACCACGATGGATGTGAAGCCGGGACTTTTGCGCAACATGCGAAATGCGTAGCGGATGTCCTGCAGCAAGTCAGCGAACATGTTTCCTCCCCGGTGCTTGCGAAAATTTTCTTCGTGTAATGCTTCGCGCCATTCTTGCGGAACGCGAGACGCAAATTCATTTGCGATGGGCTGCTCGGCGCGGCGAATCTGTTGCGCTAATAAATTCCAATCAGGAATCTGTGCGATAGCGTGCGCGTCGGCTTGCTGTCGTGCGAGGCCGCGCGATATTGCTTCGGAATGCGCGTCCTCGATCTGCTGCGCGATTTCTTCGACAATTTCCTGTTCGCGAGCGCCGCTTAATCCGAGCGGCGGTAAATGTTCGCGAACAAATTGTTTCCAATCGCGCATAATCTTCCGCGTTCAGATGCTCATTCGTGGCGTAAAGCAATCAGCGGATCCACGCGGCACGCACGGCGGGCCGGCACAAAACACGCGAGCGCAGCCACAAGAATCAGCAGCAATGCAGCACAGCAAAGCACAAACGGGTTCGTCGCGCGCACGGAATAAAGTTGGCTTTGCAAGTATTTGCTCAGCGCGAGCGCCGCGCCCACGCCGACGGCCACACCCACCACGACTGGAATCATCGCTTGCCGCGCGATTAGCTTGTAAATTCTCGCGGCCTGCGCGCCGAGCGCTATGCGAATCCCAATCTCGTGCGTACGTTGCGCCACGCCATAGCTGACTACGCCATAAACGCCGATGGCCGTAAGCACCAGTGCGACAATCGCGAATCCGGAAAGCAGCAGCATTGGAAATTTGCGTGGACCGACGGAATTTTCCACGATCTGATCCATCATCACTGTGTCTGTTACGGCTTGCTCCGGCACAACTTCGCCCAGTGCTTTTCTTACGCTAGCCGAAAGCGCGCCGGGATTGGATTCCGCGCGGACGACAATCGCCATCGAAGGCCATGCGGCCTGGCTATATGGCAGATATGACTGTGTGAAAATTTTCTGATCGAGACCGGCCTGACGAACGTTCCCCACCACTCCGACGATCGTTTGCCACGGAGCATCATCCTTGTAAGGGACGAGCTTGAATCGCTTTCCAATCGGATCTTCGTTAGGGAAAAATCTCTCGCGGAAACGGGCGGTGATAATGGCGGCTCCGGGCGCTCGCAGCGAATCCTGATCCGTAAACTCTCGGCCTTCCAGTAGCGGAATTCCCATCGTGTGGAAATAGTTCGGGCAAATAATGCTGTAGCCGGTGCCAACCTGATCGGCAGGGGCGGGTTCGGGCCTGCCTTCAAATGTAACGGAGCGGCTGGCGCCGCCGACCATGGGAAGCTGACTGACGGCGCTGACGGAAAGTACGCCGGGCTTTTGTCCGACGTGCTCTTCCATTTGCTGACAGAACAAAGGCCGAGTGGGCGGGCCATAAAAATCTTTCTGAGGCAGCGCCATTTCCATCGTGAGAAGCCCGTTCGGATTGAATCCCGGCGAGACTTCCAATAAGCGCCGCATGCTGGTAATCATCAGGCCCGCGCTGGTAAGAACCGTCAATGCAAGCGCCACTTCCGCTACAACTAATGCTTCGCGGACGCGCCGGCCGCTCCCGCTTGAGTTGCCGCGCGAGCCGGCCTCCTTCAGTGATTCGCCCGGTGCTACGCCAAAAGCATGCAGCGCCGGCACAATGCCGAAAAGAATTCCCGTCAACAATGCGATGCCTAACGTGAATGCGAGTACTCGGATATCCGGATGAATCGCGGTCATGTCGCGAAACGGAATATTCTTCAAGCTATCCGGCATAATTTTCAGAAGCAGCGGAGAGATTCCCAACGCCAATACCACACCGGCGACGCCGCCTACCAGTGACAGCAAAATGCTTTCCGTCATCATCTGACGAAAAATTCGCGAGCTAGAAGCGCCCAGCGCGGCACGCAGAGCGAGTTCCTTTCGCCGCGAACTTCCGCGCGCCAGAAGAAGATTGGCGATGTTCACGCAGGCGATGAGCAGAACAAATCCGACGGCCAGCAAAAGCGTCAACATTACCTGCCGGAAATCATCCAGAAAAAGATCGCGCATCGGCGTTATCGTCGCGCTATCGCCGTGATTCACTTCCGGATATGCCCGCGCCAATCGCAAACCAATGGCATCCATTTCCGCACGTGCTTGTTCAAACGTAACTCCGGACTTCAGCCGTGCGCTGACGAAAAAGGAATGAGCTTCGCGGCTACGATCGGCCTCGTTGAAGCCAATCGGAACCCAGAGTTTTTGTTGAGCGACGGGAAACGCGAAACCTTGAGGCATCACGCCAATCACTGTGTAGCTTTCTTGATTGATGCGAATTGCCTTTCCAAGAATCGAACGATCGGCGGCGTAACGGCGTTGCCACAAACCGAAGCTCAACACCACAACGTGATCTTTTCCGGGCGCTTCTTCTTCCTTCGTGAACGGGCGTCCAATCATGGGTTGCACGCCGAGCACGCTGAAAATTCCGCTGGAAGCGCGAAGGCCGCCGACAATTTCCGGATCGCCTTCTCCGGAAATGTTGTATGCAAGGAATTCAAAAATGGCCATGCGCTCGAATACATCGTTCTGTTTTTCCCAGTCGAGATAATTCGGCGCGGCGACGATATTTTGTGAGTGTGCCTGACCAGCCGTAGTCTCCCAGGCCATCACTAGCCGGTTGGGATCGCGATATGGCAACGGCTTCAGCAGCGCGTCATTCACAAAACTGAAAATCGCAGTGTTGCCGCCGATACCGAGTGCAAGCGTTAGCACGACGAGAGCCGTGAACCCCGGAGCTTTACGCAGCATTCGCAGCGCATAGCGGACGTCCTGAATTAAGTCGGCGAACATATTTCCTCCTCGGCGCTTGCGAAGATTTTCTTCGTGCATTGCTTCGCGCAAGTTTTCCGGCACCTGTTCGGATATTTTTTCGGACACTGGACGTTCGGCACGGCGAATTTCCCGAGCCAGCGAATTCCAATCGGAAATCTGCGCCAACGCACGAGACTTCGCATCCGCAGCCGAGGCTCCGCCCGAGATTGTTTCCGCATACGCATCCTCAATTTGCTGCGCGATTTCTTCGACAATTTCCTGTTCGCGCGCTCCGCTTAATCCAATCGGCGGCAGATGTTCGCGAACAAAGTTTTTCCAGTCGTGCGTCGCCATGAAACCGATCCTTTGCCAAACGCTATTCGTAACGCAGAGCCACGAGCGGATCCACACGGCTCGCACGCCGGGCCGGGATGTAACACGCCAGCAGGCCCACAGCGATGAGAAGTGCCGCAACGCCCGCAAATGTGAATGGGTCCGTCGGCTTCACGCCGAAAAGCATGCTCGAAAGCAGACGCATCAGTGGCAGAGCGATTGCAATTCCAGCGCCCACTCCCAGTAGTTGCAAAAGCATTCCGCGCGTTAACACCAGCAGCATTACGTGGCGCGGCTCTGCGCCCAGCGCCATGCGAATACCGATCTCATGCGTGCGCTGGCCGGCGAGATAGGAGATCACTCCATAAATTCCAACGCACGCGAGCAGCAACGCGAGCGCGGCGAACACACCCATCAACAACATCGAGAAGCGCCGGTACGAGAGCGAGTCTTCCAAAATTTTGTCCATCGTATTTTCGCCGTACATCACTTGCTGGTCGTCGACGGCCTTCACTTCTTTACGCACGGCGGAAACCAATTGGAGTGGCGGAAGCGAAGTACGCAAAACGGTGGTGACGTTGTTGCCGAGTATCGGCATCAGAGCATCGGGCACCTGGCGGAACGGCATGTAAAGTTGGAATTGAGTCTCATCATCCGCCGTAGCGGCCAGGCCATTGTGTTTCACGTCGCCGACGATTCCGACAATTTGCACGGCCTCTTCAAAAAAAGTGAGGTGCAGTTGCTTACCGATCGGATCTTCATTTGGAAATAGTTTGCGGGCCATTCGTTCGTCAATCACAGCAATTGCTGGCGCGGTTTCAACGTCTCGCGAAGTGATGAATCGTCCTCGAAGCAACGGAATTCTCAGCACGGAGAGATATTCCGGGCTGACTGCATACCACATCGCGTCGGGCATTTGATTTTCTGAATCGGGCTTCTTCTGGTCTTCGCGCCAGAACGGAATATCGGAATCGCCAGTCATCGGAAGGTTGCCGAAATTTACCGAGGCTGATTCGACGCCGGGCAAATGGTCCAAGCCATCCAAGAGTTGCGTATACGTCATTTTTGCCTTCGCCCCGTTTGTAGCTTTGGCGGGTGAAAGCGATATCGAAAATGTCAGCAAGTTATGCGGATCGAAACCTGGATCGACAGCCCAAACGCGGGTCAGGCTGCGAATCATCAAACCAGCTCCGACGAGAAGCACCATCGCAAGCGCGACCTCGGAAACAATCAACAATGACTGCACGCGCCGGTGGCCGCCGGTAGATCCTCTTCCACCTTCCTTCAGCGTTTTTTGCAAATCGGGACGCGAAGTTTTCAGCGCGGGAAGAATTCCAAAGAAAATGCCGGTCAGCATGGAAATTAATAAAGTGAAGATGAGGACGCGTGCGTCCAGCGCGGCACCACCCACTGCCACAAGTCCCGCGGGCGCGACCGCGAGAATTGCGCGCGTGCCCCAGATCGCCAGCAGAAGACCGAACGCTCCGCCGAGCGTGGCGAGAAGGACGGTCTCGGTCAGCAACTGCCGGATCATTCTGAATCTGCTTGCTCCCATGGCCATGCGTACGGCAATCTCGCGCTTCCTGCTGTTGGCTCTGGCCAGCAAAAGATTTGCAACATTCACGCAGGTGATCAACAAAACAAATCCAACCGCGCCGAACAGGAGCAGCAACGTCTGCTGCAATTCGCCCACACTGGATTCGCGCAACGAAACCGCGGAAAACTTCAGTCCCGTATCTTCCTTCGGGTATGCCGCAGCAAGATTATTCGCGATACGAGTAAGATCCGCTCGCGCTTGGGCGAGGGAAACGCCGGACTTTATGCGGCCGATTCCAATCGTTCCAAAACCGTATCCGCGCTTGTAGAAGCTCGGCTCCGCCCATTGTCCGACTGCAAGATAGACATCCGACTTTGAAAAGAATTTGGACATCTCCGGCATGATTCCGATGATCGTGTAGTCTCGGCCGTTCAGCGAAATGCCCTTCCCCAGAATGTTGGTGTCACCGGCGAATTTTCTTCGCCACAATCCTTCGCTCAATAAAGCCACGGGTGCGGCGCCCTGACGATCCTCATCGGGGCGAATCACCCGGCCTGCCAACGGCTGGATGCCGAGGATGGAAAAGAAATTCGCGGAAATCATTCTGACCGGTATGCGCTCGGCATCTCCGGAACCCGTCAGACTGAAACTATCGCGGCGAGAAAGAGCAATTGGATCAAAGGATTGATTCTGAGCCTGCAAATCCAGATATTCGAGATAAGGGATCGAACTGAATTGGTCACGATGCAAAATCATGACGCGGCCTGGTTCGGGAAAAGGAAGCGGTTGCAGAAGCACGCCATTCACAACCGAGAAAATTGCGGTATTCGCGCCGATGCCGAGCGCCAGCGTCAGCACGGCGACGGCCGTGAATCCTGGTGCTTTCGCGAAGCATGCGCAGCGCGTAACGTACATCCTGAAAAAGATCGGCAAACATATTTCCTCCCGTCTGGTTCCGAACATTTTCTTCGCGTAGCGCGGCGCGCCATTCCTGCGGCACGCGATTGGCGATTTCGCAGCGAGGGCCGTTCAGCCGCGCCGATTTCCGCCGCCAGCGAATCCAATCCAGAATCTGCGCTTTTGCCTGCGCATCCGCTTCCGCAGAGCGTCAGCCCGCGCGAAATCGCCTCGGAATAGCGCGTCCTCCAGTTGCTGCGCGATCTCCTCGACAATTTCCTGCTCGCGCGCGCCGCTCAGCCCCAGCGGCGGCAGATGTTCGCGCACGTACTTCTTCCAATCACGCATTGCCGACCTGCGCCACGCGTTCGATCGCGCGGATAAATTCCCGCCACGCTCTTGCGCTGCTCCGGCAGCGCACGGCGGCCGGCGGCAGTCAACTTGTAGAATCGCCGCCGCCGCTGGCCTGCTTTTTCCAGCCAGCGGCCTTCGATCCATCCGCGCCGTTCCAACCGGTACAGCATGGGGTAAAGCGACGCCACGTGAAATTCCAGCACGCCTTCCGACCGCTTCTCGATCAGCTTCGCGAGTTCGTAGCCGTGGCGCGGAGCGATCCTCCAGCAGGGACAGGATCAGTACTTCCGCCGTTCCTTTTTTCAATTCGGGTTGCATTCTAGTCATAGCCTCCATATGCGGCTACGCTATATATAGACGCGCACCATGTCAAATGGTCACGCATGGATTGATCTTTGGGGGCCGAAAGGCGCGCTTACAACCGGAGGAGGTTACGAAACCGAATGAATCGTCTTCTGACTTTTTAGTGATTCAGCGGCGAAGACGATAGCGAAGCGGGGGAACCGTCGTTCTGACGAATGACATTTGATTGATCCAGATAGAAAAACCATTCACCTGTGATTCCGGGGCTGATTGGATTCGCGTTCACGGTGTACCCGGTTGCCGTTGTTCCGCCGTTGGGAATCAGCGGAGTGTAAAGAAATTGGTAACCTCCGCGCAAGCCGCTGGCGAGGACCTGATCGACTAAATCGGCGGTTGTGGCGGACGCTGCAGCGCCAGGAATTGGCGGGCCCAGCGAGGCAAGCGTGGGCGAAAATCCCGGCCCCCACGATGAATCGTAGTTCGCTTCCTGGGTGGCCAATGTTCGCAGCGCGGAAACTGCTGCGGATTCATTCGCGGACATTCGCGCGCGCAGCAATTGAGGAATCGCCAGCGCCGCAATAATTAGGATCACGGCGATAACGATCATCAATTCAATGAGGGAAAATCCAGCGGCGCGTGTCTTTCGATGGCTCACGAGTTTGACGTTTCGCATGGCGAATGTTCTTCTGTGCCACCTACGTGATGACACAATTCTCTCCCAAGAAAATGTTAGCACGGTCGAGTCAAGCGGAGTGTAAAGCGGGGGTTACGAGTACGCGGCCAGAAGTACTAGTCGAATCGGATGGCGAAAATCGGCAGAAATGTTGAGTTCAGGCTTGTTTCGCGGGCGGCGATTTACGCGCGTTCTCCAACAGTTCCCACACGGCGTCCGGCAAATCCACCAAATCGTTGAATTCACCCGCGCCGCGCAGCCACTGACCACCATCAATTACGACGCATTCACCATTAATGTACGCGGCGGAATTCGAGAGCAAGAAAACAGCAAGATCGGCGAGTTCTTCGTGCTTGCCGAAGCGCTTCATCGGATGAGCGCTGCGCGCGTGTTCCTCAAATTCCTTGCTGGGCATCAGGCGTGACCATGCGCCTTCCGTCGGAAATGGGCCGGGAGCAATTGCGTTCAGCCGAATGTTGTAACGCGCCCACTCGATGGCAAGTGAAGTCGTCATGGCCAGCACTCCGGCCTTCGCGCATGCCGAGGGAACCACAAACGCCGAGCCGCAATTCGCGGATGCGTATGTGGTGCACATATTCAGCACCTGGCCGGATTTTCCGGCGGCGATCCATCGTTTGCCGAGGGCCTGCGTGCAGTGAAATGTTCCGTGCAGCACAATTCCAACGACCGCCGCAAAGGCGTTTGGCGAGATTTTTTCTGTGCGCGCGATGAAATTTCCGGCGGCGTTGTTGATGAGCGTATCCACTCGCCCAAATTCCTTTTCAGCTGCGGCTACGGCTGCTTCCACGGCGGAGTAATCACGGACGTCGGCAGTGGCATATCCGCAAGCGCCGTTCGCTGCGCGAATTTCTTGTGCGACCTCGCGCAGAGGATCTTCGCGGCGTCCGACGAGAAAAAGTTTCGCGCCGAGTCCCGCCATACGCAGAGCCATGGAACGTCCCAAACCGGTGCCGCCGCCGGTGAGAAAAATTGTGCGGCCCGCGAGAAGATTTTTTTCAAACATAGAAATTATTTAGACAATCTTTTCACCAGCTCATACAAAAACGCTTGGCCCTCGTAATAGGAATCGACGCCAAGCCGCTCATCGCGTCCATGGAAGCGAATGTCGTCGCGATCCATAAAAAATCCCTGCACTCCGTAGGTGGGAATTCCGGCGATGCGCAGAAATCGTCCGTCTGTGGCGCCCATTACCATGATGGGCAGAGTTGCGACGCCCGGCCACATTGTATTTGTGATATCGCGAACGGCGTTCAGCACATCGGGGCGCATCGGAGATGCCGGCCCTTTGCTCATATTTCCCATCTGCGTGATGGCTACCTGATCGTCGCCGACAACTTTTTTCAGCGTGCTCAGCACATACTC
Source organism: Terriglobia bacterium (assembly GCA_963840515.1). Lineage (GTDB taxonomy): Bacteria > Acidobacteriota > Terriglobia > Acidiferrales > UBA7541 > DASTCZ01. The sequence continues at coordinate 112,315 of CAWIZI010000027.1, read as the reverse complement.
CGGCGAATCTTCCGGCAGCACGCGGCAATTCACTGTGGCCGCGGCAAGTTGAGGCAACGCATTCAGCGCATGTCCGCCTTCCAACATTGTGGCGACGCAGGTTGTGCGCAAAGTTGAATTCCATGAAGGCGACGCATCGGCTACGCGCGCCATTGCTTCCTGCGAACCGCTGGCAATTTTTGCCAAATCTTCTTTTCGAGGACCGTCGTCCAGCTTCGCCATCTGCTGGAAATAGGCGGCGGTCACTTCGTTGGTCTTCAGCGGAAATCCAAAATTGGAAAGATTTTGCAGCGCGCCGGCCAAGTGATAAATCGCGTTGTCTTTCACCGGCATCGAACTATGACCGCCTTTATTGCGCACTTCAAAACGGAAATTGATTACGTACTTCTCGCTGACCTGCAAATCATTTGAAATTTTCTTTCCACGCACGATTTCGCCGTAGCCGCCCTCGTTCAGCGCCAGATCGGCATCAATCAAGTCCTTATGATTTTTCAGCAGCCATTCGATGCCGCTGTAAGGCCCTCCGCCTTCTTCGTCGGCGGTAAGCGCGACGATAATGTCGCGATCGGGTTTGAATCCTTCGCGTTTATATTGAATTAAATTCGCTATCCACACAGCCGCTTGCGCTTTGTCGTCACCGGTGCCGCGGCCGTAATAAAAACCGTCCTTCTCGATGAACTGAAATGGATCGGTGGTCCAGTCTTCGCGCTTGGCTTCCACCACGTCGGTGTGGGCCAGAAGCAAAATCGGTTTCTTCGTGCCGGTGCCGTGCAACCGCACGACCAAATTCATTTTCTTATCAATCGGTCCGCCGACAAAAATATCCGAGTCCGGAAATCCCGCAGCCTTTAAATATCGGACGGCGGCATTCACAACCGGAGTCGTGGCACCGGTCGTGTATCCCGATTGAATCTCGATGAATTCTTTGTAGATGTCATGAGCAAGCTTCTTTTCGGATTCCGGGCGCATGGTTTGCGCGGAAAGACGGGGTGCAACGCAAGAGACGGCAATCAGCATCACAGCCAGAAGAACTTTTTTAATCGTCAGCATGGCGGCATTCTTTCACGGCGGGAGCGTTGGCCGCAACCTTGGGAATTGGAATTTCACGGCGATGGAATCTCGTCTGGGTCCGAGAGGGTTAAATGGGACAGCTGTACCAAATTAAACAGCCAAAACCGTCCGTTTCATTGTACACTCCGGCATTCTGCGCGCTGTAAAACGATAATTTAATCGAGGCTAAACGGAAGGTGGGTACAGTTCTGCGCCTAACGCAATGCAATTTAGTTAGCGCCGGCTCGCGGCGCCGTAACTTTTATGTTCTGGCCGCGCTGGCCCTGCTCGTTTGCGCGTGCGGCGCAAAATGCTCGTTCGCCTGCGAACAAGTTCCCTCTGGCCAAACTTTCCGCATCCGCCTCCTGCAACCAATCGCCACATATAGCTCCAAGCCCGGCACAACTGTCCGCGGATTCATAATTGAATCGCCTTCGTGCGAAGGCGCGGCCACCTTGCCGACAGGCACGCTCGTCGAAGGACACATTGTCTCGGTGCAAAAAGTGGGAATGGGATTCCGCCACGAAACGGCGAAGCTGCAACTTGAATTTGATAGCGTAATTCAAAACGGTATTTCTACTAAAATTCGCACCCAAGTTCTTGCCGTGGATAATGCCCGCGAAAAAGTGAAGGACGGCGTAATTCGCGGGAACCGCAGCACAAAAACTCTTCACGGATTTGTCGGCAATACGTTTGGTTACGTGATGATGTGGCATCCAGAAACTTTCTGGGTTGTGCCGGCGGCGCGTGCTACCTTCGCGGTTCTTCCCGAGCCTGAACTTTATTATCCGGCGGGCACAGATTTGGTGCTGCAATTTTCCGCGCCAATGCCGTTGGCCGCGGGCGCAAATCTGGCGCCAAAAAATTGGCAATCAGATCCGTCGGAAATGTCGGCGCTCGATGAGCAGGTATTGTCGCTCCCAGAACGCACCTCCACATCCAAAGGCGTGCCGGCTGACGTTGTGAATCTCGCGTTCATCGGCTCGCAGGATCAACTTGAGAATGCGTTCGAGACCGCTGGATGGCTGAGTAGTGACGCGCCTTCCGCTCGAAACGGCGCGCACATGTTTCGCGCATTAATTTCGTCGAGTAGTTATCCGCACGGCCCGATATCGGAGCAGTTGTTCGATGGCCGCGATTATGATTTCGGCTGGCAGAAGGGACTGAATTGCGTGGTGCGGCGCGATCATCTGCGGGTCTGGAGTGACACGCTGACCTGGCAGGGCCGAGATGTTTGGATGGGCGCTTCCACGCGCGATGTCGGCGTTCGCTTTTCAATCTGGAATAAAGAATTAACTCATCGCGTGGAATCCGATATTGACGTGGAGCGCGAAAGAGTTGTGCGCGATCTGGGATTGGCCGGTTGCATTGAATCTGTTCACGTGGCTCCGCGACCCGGAATGCCCGCGAATCTTGCGAACGCAACGGGCGACCGTTTGCACACGGACGGCGCCGTTGCTGTCATCGAGTTGAAGGATTGTAACGCGCCGGCCTTCGCGGAAGATTCTTCGCTTTCGGCGCTACAGGCGCGGCCATCATCAAAACTGAAGCGATATTTCCGCGCACAGGTGCTTTCGTTCCGCGATCTGTGGCGCGAAAATGCCGCGTATAACGCTTTCGATCTTGGCCGCATGGCGGTGCGTTCATTGCGGAACCGCAGCGCGATTCGCGAGGCGAAGGCGCAGTCAATCCAAAATAATTCCAGTTTAATTTCCTCTTTGCCGCGGTAAATCGAATATTCATTGCATACCATTCGTTTTCAGCGCTCACCTAGTTTCGCGTGGTCGAAAGATGTTTTCGCGCCGCCTCGAGCGTAAATCGCAACGAGTCCCGCGGAACACTTTCCACGAATGGCGCAACCAGCCATGCAAATCCCGTTGGAATATCGCGGCTCAGCGAAACCGATTCGCATTGCACATAAGTTCCGCCGTCGCGCTGCAGGAATCGCCAATAATTATTGATGCGCCACAAATATCCGTTGTCTTTCCCTTCGGGCAAATCACGTTCGGATGAAGTGTCGGCGTGTTCCACTTCCTGCACGCGCGTGGAAAATGCGCGGCTCGCGGCGTGCGTCGCGTCAATGCGCTGATAGCGGACGCCGTGTTCAGTATCCAGCACAACAGTAACGACCATGGCGCGATGAAATCGCATGAAGACGGTGAAATCATCTCCGTTATGCGAAAGAATTTTTGCGCGCATCACATCGGGCGCGAAAACTTCCGCCTGGTGATCGTAGTCCTGCATCAATTCCAAAGTTTGTTTCAACATGGCGCCCGGAATAAAAACAATTCCGACCCAGTGCTGAATCATGCACGCCGGGCACGCAATGGTCTGCCCGCGATCCAGTGTAGCGAGCGATTCAATCCGCACTTCGCCAGCGCGCAGCTTGGCATAGGCGGCATCGCGTTCATTGGCGCTTAGTGTATCTACATTCAGGAACGCGCCACCCGGCGCCAGTTCGCGCGAAACGCGTTCTTCAGTAAGTTGAATGTAGTGGTCAAACACCTTATACGCAGCCGCGTGGGGCGAATCCGCAGCGCCAGCCGGCGTGGAATTCCCAGGAACCGCGCCCGCCATGGCTACCGCCAAGATTAAATGAATGAATTTCGTTCCGAAATTCATTTTCGCAAATGTCCTGTTCTTCCGCCGGTGCCATCCAAAACCGTCGGCATTGGCTGCGGTCGCTTAATCTTCGCGCAAATTATGTCCTCGCCGATTCAACAACTTAAGCGATACCGGCTCAATGATGAAGCCAGATTACACAAGATAAATGGCATTTCGGAGCCCAAACGGAAAGCGAAGCAGAGTTTGCGTAGTGCCAACAACTTCGAGCTGCCTATTAAATCGCAGCTTTAGATCGCGGGCGAAATTGGCGACGAATTGGGAAGCTTGCCTTCCATTACCGATTCCTCGGCAACGTCGTCCCCGCGGCTAAAAACCTCCCAACTCGTCAAATCCATACTGGCGGAAGCGGGCATCCCGCTCAATGAACCAGATGGCCCAATTTTCGCGGTACCGGAGGCATAGTACGGGCGTAGTGGAAGTCCTCGGCATGAACAATTTGCGTGTTGCCGAGCGTCAATGTTACCGTGCAGCAACACGATTTCAGCACGCGTCTGATACAATTTCGAGCGCGTCGAAGAGTCACCACATATCTGAGGGAGTAGTCATGAACAACAGGTCCAGGAAAATTATGTTGGCGGTAGCAGGGCTGATGCTCACACTCGCCCTGACTTTTGCGGGCGCGCACGCGCAAACGGCCGTGCCGCAGACGGCCGCGCCGGTGCAGACTGCCGGCCAAGATCCACGATTCAAAAACATCCAAGTCCTGAAGGATCTGCCATCCGACCAACTGCTTCCGTCGATGCAGTTCATCACCGTGGCACTTGGCGTAGATTGCGATGCCTGCCATGTGCAAGGCGCACGTGAAAAAGACGACAAGCCAATGAAGCTGACCGCCCGCCACATGATGCAGATGCAGATGGACATCAACAAGAATAATTTCCGCGGCAATCGTCAGGTCACCTGCTACACCTGCCACCGCGGCTCGGAAAATCCGGTAGGCGTTCCTGCAATTCCGGAAACGGAAGGAGAGCGGCCACAGCAGCGCCCAGCCGCCGCCCCGGCCACACCTCCAACCCTGCCCACTGCCGACCAACTTTTCACGAAATACATGGACGCGATCGGCGGCGCGGCCGCGGTTGCCAAGATTACAACGCGGGTGGAAAAGGGAAATACTATCGTCGGAGAAAATAAGACTCCGATTGACCTCTACATGAAAGCGCCAAACAAGCGCATTTCCTACGCGCACAATGCGAACGGCGATAGCATCACTGCCTATGACGGCACTGCAGGGTGGCAAGGCGGTGGCCGCGGCGGCCCTCGCGATATGGCTCCCATTGATTCTATGAGCGCCATGATGGATGCAGCCATCGCATTTCCGACCACCGTCAAGGCGCTGTTCGCGCAAACGCGTGTGCGCACGGATAAAATCGGCGACAAAGAATATTACGTGATTGCGGGACGCGGTCCGGGAACTCCAGCTCAGGTTCGCCTGTACTTCGACGAACAAACCGGATTGTTGACGCGCGTGATTCGCTACAACGACGCGGGCCTCGGCAACATGCCGGTACAAGTCGACTATGCCGACTATCGCGATGCGGACGGAATTAAAATTCCATTCCGTTGGACGCTATCGCGCCCGCAAGGCCGCTTCACAATTCAAGTGGATAGCGTGCAGCAGAATGTTCCGGTGGACGATTCTAAATTTGCGAAGCCGGCTGCGCCGCCACCGGCGCAATAAAAATAAATTACGAGGGATTGTTTTTGCAAAAAGCCCCGTTCCGATTTTTTGGAACGGGGCTTTTGTTTCCTAACTCCTAGTTCTGCAACAGCGAAATCGCCACTGAAGACATCGACACAACTCCCGTCCGCAACGTCGGCCCTGGCACCGGCTCAAACCGACTTGTGTGTGGACCCGGCAACATTTTCCCGGCGGCTTCGGCGGCGGCAAATTTCGATGGATCCATCGCGCCCAGCCAGAACATGAATGTCGGAATTTTGTGTCCATCCAGTCCCAGCACGCCGAAATCCTCGCTGCCCATGTGCGAAGTTCCATCGATCACGTTTTGTGCGCCTAGCGTTTTCACCAGCGTGGACTTCACACGCACCGTTAGCGCCGGATCGTTGTAATTCACTGGAGTGATTTCATCTTTCACGATCGTGACAATCGGCGCGCGATCGTCCGGCACCCCCGCGGAAAGCGCAACGCCTTGCGCCGTTCTCCGAATGCCCTCCAAAACGATATTCAACGACTTGTCGGTGAACGTGCGCACCGTCAATTCCATTTTCACCTCGTCGGGAATAATATTGCGCTTCGTGCCGCCATGAATATCGCCGACGGTTACGACGGTCAGGTCATGCGGATCTTCCTGCCGGCTGACGATGGTCTGCAATTGCACAATAAATTCCGCCGCCATCACAATCGGATCTTTCCCGGCTTGCGGGGCCGATCCATGTCCGCCAATTCCGCGCATGGTCACGTCCACGGAAGTTGAACTCGCCTGCGACGCGCCGGGAATCACTGTAACAGTACCCGCCGCGCCCTGATTGGAATCGTGCAGCGCAATCGCCATATCCGGCGTGCCGAATCGTTCATATAAATGATCGGCGAGCATGGCCTTCGCGCCGTCAATTGTTTCTTCCGATGGCTGGCCAATCAGCATCAGCGTGCCGTGCCACTGATTTTTCATCTCGGCCATTGTGCGCGCCGTGCCGATCATGGTGGCCATGTGAATGTCGTGTCCGCACGCGTGCATCACGCCCACTTCCTGGCCGCTCGCATTTTTCGATGTCACGTGGCTCGCGTACGGTAGTCCCGTCTCTTCAACAATCGGCAGCGCATCCATATCTGTGCGAATCAAAAGCGTCGGCCCAGCGCCATTCTTCAGAATAGCCACAACTCCAAACGCCTGCGATCCGTCGGGATATTTTCCGACGTGCTCGGTCACCGTGTATCCGGCTTTGCGCAATTCCGCCGCAAGCAGCGCGGAACTTTGCTCTTCGTGATGCGAAAGTTCTGGATGCGTGTGCAGACCTTTGTAGATGTCCACCAATCCGGGCAACTGCCCGTTCACATATGCGGGCACATCCTGCGCCATCACAGGTCCAGCAAATAAGAACGCAGCGGCGGCAATCATCCTGCAAATTTTCATGGGTTCTCCAGAAGAGCTGCGCGAGTTTACACCGCAATAATTCAGAAAGGAATCATTCCCGCATTCATTGGTAATTGAAAAAAGGAACCGCCGCTCGCGGGTGCGTGTCCCGGTGGGGGTGCGAGCGGCGGCAGGAGGGAAATCAATTCCTTGGCAAAATTATTTCGCCTGCACGATCACTTTCGCCGTCATGCGCGGATGAATCGAGCAGTAGTAGTCGTAGCTACCGGCCTTGTCGAATGTGAACGAAAACTTATCGTCCGTGTCTAACGCCTTCGAAGAAAAAGTTCCATCATTGCTTACGACGTTGTGCGGCACATCATCTTTATTCGTCCAGGTCAGTTTCGTTCCTACGGGAACGGTGATGCTCGCCGGAGAAAAACTGAAGTTATCAATAAAAACTTCATTTCCGCCCGGCTTTTCGGCGCCTGCCATTTTTCCCTTGTCCGATGACATCTTCATGTCCTTATCGTGAGACATGTCCATGCCGCCCATCGCCGCGCCGCTAACCAGCGGTTGATCCACAATCGCAAGCGTGTGCTGCCCGCGAACAAAATTCACGTCGGTAATTCCCAGCACGCTGCGCAATTGTTCCGCTGGAACTTTCATCGGCCCCGGCGAAGGAGCGGTGCCGGGTGCGGGTTGCGGAAATGCGGTGGACATGGCGGTGTGGAACGTCACGTTGCCTTCCACCTTCTGCATCGTTTGATGGATGTGCCCGTTCAACACGCTGACCGATCCAAACCTTTTTACATAGGAGAGCGCCTGCGCGGAATCGTCCGTGCCCCATCCCCATTCCGGATACACCGACCACAGTGGAATGTGCGCGAAAATAATTAATGGCGTGCTGGCAGATTTGCCGCGCAAGTCTTTCTCCAACCATTCCAATTGTTCCGTGCCCAGCGAACCCATTCCGCCGGCCTTCAAATTGGCCACATTCACCAATCCGACAAAGTGCGCACCGTTATAGTCGAACGAATACCAACCATTGCCTTGCGTTCCTTTTCCGTAGCGATCCAAATACATTTTCCCGTTGTCGCCAATAAAATCGTGTTCGCCGGGAACGTAATATGTGCGGCCGGCTTTCGCGCCGCGCAAAACTTGGTCACAAGTATCAAACTCCGATGGCTTTGAAAGGTGGCTGATGTCCCCCGTGTGCAATAAAAATGCGGGCGCAGCCGACAGCGCGTTAATTCTATTCACAGCTTCGCCGAGCGTGGCTGCAACATCCGGATTCGCGGGCTTATCAAATCCAATGTGGCTATCGGATATCTGCACGAAGCTCAGTTCCGCGCCGGCCGCGGCGCTCATCGCGCCAGCACCACGAGGATCCATCACCACCGAGCGCAATACTCCGCCCTTCAACGCCCACAACACTCCGGTGCCGGTCCAGGCCATGCATTGCAAAAATCCGCGGCGGTCCACACCGTCAGCAGAGTTATCATTCTTGATGTACTTCGTTAAAATCTCTTCGGGGACGACGGGTTTCGACATCGCGATTGCCTCCACCCGTCCAGACAAAGGCCCCTGCGCAATTATTCCTTCGACGGCTGCGAAAATAGCTCCGGGAATAAAATTCCTGTGGCGAGAGTCTTGTATCTGATGGTAGGAATAAATTGCGACTGAACCGACGATCTAATTCTGAAAGAAGCACGCGGAAATTCGCTTGAGCAACTCCTACCAGCGCGAACAGTTCGAGCAGCTTGTGCTTCCGCATATGGACGCCGCGTACAATCTCGCGCGCTGGCTGGTGCGGAATCCGCAAGACGCCGAAGACCTGACGCAGGAAGCGATGACGCGCGCCATTAGATTTTTCAACGGATTCCGCGGCGGCGATCCGCGCGCGTGGCTGCTCACCATCGTGCGCAATTCCTGTTTCACCTGGCTCGGCAGGAATCGCGCCCACGATCTGGCGGAATTTAATGAAGAAACGCATTCGCCGGGAATTTCCGCACACGTAGATCAGTCCAGTATTCAAATGCCGCCGAGCAATCCAGAAATATTGGCCGTCGCTCAGTCCGAAAGTTTGCGAGTGCGCCGCGCTTTGGAAGAATTGCCGGTAATTTTCCGCGAAGCCGTGGTGATGCGCGAAATCGAAGAAATGTCCTACAAGGAAATCGCCGCCGTCACCAACGTTTCCATCGGCACAGTAATGTCGCGCCTCGCGCGCGGACGCGATCGCCTTCGCGCAATTCTAGTTGAATCCATCCGCACGAATCCGGAGCCGATGGAGGAGCCAATCCCATGACTTGCCAGGAATCCACGCGCCTTCTGGCCGGCTATTTCGATTCGGAACTCGATCTCGTGCACACGCTCGAGGTTGAAGATCACCTGCGCACCTGCGCGGCGTGCGCCAGCACACTCGAAGCAGACCGCGCTCTACGTGCAAACATCGCGCGAAGCAGGCTGCGCTTTTCGGCCTCGACAATTTCCAAGCGCGATATCCGCGCAGCCGTAGCAGCCGCATTTCCGCCGGAAAAATCCGCGTCAAATCGCTGGACGTGGAACTGGAGTTTCGCGGCGATCGCCGCGGCGTTCATTTTCTGCGCCGTCCTCACATGGAAACTTCTGCCGGCCAGCGCGCCAAATAATTCCACCTCCGTCGCCGACGAAGCCATCGCCGATCACATTCGCGCGCTGATGCCCGGCCATCTTTCCGACGTCGAATCCACCGACCAGCACACCGTGAAGCCGTGGTTCGATGGCAAATTGGATTTCGCGCCGCCGGTTGAAAATTTTGCCGAGCAAGGATTCCCCCTTATCGGCGGACGCCTCGACTATCTCGATCAGCATCCAACGGCCGCGCTCGTCTATCAACGGCGCAAACATTTCATCAGCGTATTTCTGTTGCCCGCCACCGGCGAGCCGGATCGCGCCGAATCGCAGACGGCTGAGCGCGGCTATAACGTCATCTCTTGGACGCGCGGCGCCATGAATTACTGGCTCGTCTCCGACCTGAATCCAGCTGAATTGGAAGAACTCGCAAAGCTTCTGCGTGGCGAATAAGTCGATGCCAAATGAACTGGTTGAAAACCACCACTTGCGCTGAAAATCCACCGTTTTCCGATGGTTTCTGAGCGGTCACCAAAGGAATCATTCTCCATATCTCATTGGAAACAGGGTAGTTATAGGCCAGTCGAACTTACCGAAGAGTTTGGCATTCATCCTGCATCATATTGGGTGTAAGTTAGAAACAGAGTTGAAGGATTTCAGAAGGGGGCCATATGCGTTACTTAAAAATTCTCGTTTTCGTCGGCGCTTTGATGCTGACAGCTTCACATGCAAATGCGCAACGAGTTGCCATTGGAGTCGGGATCGGCGGCCCAGGCTACGTCGGCGTAGCTCCGGTCTGCGATTACGGCTACTACAATTATTATCCTTACGCCTGCGCGCCATACGGCTACTACGGCCCGGAATGGTTTAGCGGCGGAATCTTCATCGGCGCTGGCCCGTGGTTCCACGGCTTCTACGGACGCCCGGGATTCGGCTTCCGCGGCGGAGTTGGATTCAGAGGCGGAGTTGGCTTTCGCGGTGGCGTCGGCGTCAGAGGCGGATTCGCCGGTCGCTCAGGAGTAGGAGCAGGTTTCCGAGGTGGACCTCCGGCTCGCGGTTCGGTCGGCGGTAGCTTCCGAGGCTCAACTGGAGGCAGCTTCCGAGGCGGATCGAGTGGCGGCTTCCACGGAGGCGGCGCTTCTCACGGTGGTGGTGGCGGACATGGCGGCGGACACCGCTAAGTCCCACGCATCATAAACAAATTCAAACGGCCGGTCCCGAAGTTCGGGGCCGGCCGTTTTTTTATGTAGCGCCAGCCTTCAGGCTGGCATATTGCCTTTTGCTTTTTCTGTTTCTATTACACCAACTATTTCTTCAGTGTAACCCCCGCGAACATCGCCGTAGCTCCAAGCGTAGTCTGCGCCGCGTTCAGCCCCAGCCGAAAATCTTTGTCGCTATATGTTTTGTACATATCCGTCGGCTGATGCCAGTTCGGATCCCAGCCATTTCCGATCTGCGTGCCGCGTTCATTTTCGCGAAGGCTCACGGCCGGACAAATATCCTTGAACGGATCGGAATCTGTATTCGTCATGTGGCTTCCCACCGACGCCGGATAATCCGTGGCATATTTTTCGTTCGCTGTTTCGATCTGCCACGCCAATGCCTGAGACGGTCCCGCCATTTTCGCAGCCGACTGAAATTCGATGTTCACATCCGCTTCAGGGCGCTGCTCCTTCGGCAAAGTTCCGTCCGGTAATGGCATGCCGTGATCGAACATCATCATGTCGTGCTGGATCATTCCCATCCATTTCGGTTCCGGATATTTTCCAGAGCCCGGCGGATTTTCCACGCCCTGCAACGCCTGGCGCTGCGCCACGTACGCACGCGCGCCATTCAATCCACTTTCTTCGTTGTTCCACAAAACGAATCGGATGGAGCGTTCCGTCTGCACGTCAGGACTACTGAATATGCGCGCCAACTCCATCACCAGCGCGGTGCCCGATCCATCGTCATTCGCCGCTTCGCCAAATCCGATTCCGTCCATGTGGCCGCCGACGATATACATTTCATCTGGATGAGTGGTTCCGATCTTCGTGCAATAAACTTCTTCGCGTTCGCCAGCAACAGTTTGCGGCATGTCCAGCGCGCGAAGCGTTTCATCCGGCTGCGCCATCGGATCAGTGTTCACGCCGGTGCGCGCTCTCGTTCCGCGCGGACGTCCGCCGCCTGATGAAACAGGATTTTCTCCCGGAGCCGGCCCGCGCCTTCCGCCCGCGCCACCCGCACCCGGTGTACGTGGAGGCGGCGGCTGAAAGTCATATTTAATCCGCTCGGTGTTCGTGCAGCCGTAGCTCTTCAACTGCGCTTCAATCCAATCCACGGCCGCACGATTGCGGTCCGTACCCTGGCGCCGGTCTCCAAATTGCGTCAGACCTTTAATCGTCGCCTTATATTTTTCCAAATCCAGTCGTCCCACGATTATTTTGATGGGATCTTCTGCCGCGGGAGTTGCCGGCGCTTGTGCCGTCGGCGCAGCCTGCCGCGCGGGCGGCGCGCCGCTTTGCTTTTTCCGCGCAATCGCCACAGTTCCGCCAATCAAAATTACTCCGCAAATTCCAGCCATCACTATGTTTGAAATATTCCTGCGCATGTTTCTCCTTTGAAACTCAAAATAATTCCGCTGCATCAACCTGCGAACCGAATCCTACGTCCGCAGATAGTATGAGTCAACGCGCGGTCATCCGGTTTCCGAAATAAAATATTCTTGCCCCTCAAACAAATTGAATCCCGCGAATCCTCGCGCTACACTCCCGCAGTCGCCGGAACGTTCGGTGCTCAACGCGAATAAGCTGCCATGGACGCCTACACCCTCGCAAGCTGGAAAGATTTCTTCATCGCCACCAGCGGAGCTTCCGCAGCATTCGCCGGACTTTTATTTGTCGGACTCTCCATCAACCTCACGCGCATCATCGAATTGCCGGGAATATCCGGCCGCGCCGGTGGAACTTTAATTCTTCTCGGCAACGTGTTGATCTCATCCGTGCTCGGTCTGGTGCCGCAGCCGTCTTCAGCTTTTGGAATTGAATTGCTCTGCGTCGGCGCCATCGTATGGATCGTGGCGACAAGACTTGACGCGCAAGCAATTCACCATCGCTATTACGACACGGCGTATCACGGATTCCAGCGCGTCGTGTTCAGCCAGCTCGCCACGCTGCCATTAATTATCGGCGCTGCGCTATTTTTGTTGCACATCGGCGGCGGACTTTACTGGCTGATTCCCGCGCTGATTTTTCCGCTACTGGTCAGCATGTTTAACGCATGGGTGCTGCTGGTGGAAATCCTGCGCTAGCACTCGCGCTACCTTCCCAATTTCCCACAGTGCTATACTCCCCCCGCGCTCCCGGCGCACACACTTCCCTCGTTGAAGGAGGACCCCTCGTGGCATTCATCACCGTAGGCAAAGAAAATTCTGCAAATATCGATCTCTACTACAAGGATTGGGGCAAAGGACAGCCGATCGTCTTCAGTCACGGCTGGCCACTCAGCGCAGACGCGTTTGAAGACCAAATGCTTTTTCTCGCCGACCGTGGATACCGCTGCATCGCGCACGATCGCCGCGGACATGGCCGTTCCAGCCAACCGTGGAATGGAAATGATATGGACACGTACGCCGACGATCTCGCCAAGCTCGTCGAAGCACTCGACTTGAAGGACGCGATTCACGTGGGCCATTCCACCGGCGGCGGTGAAGTTGCCCGCTACATCGGCCGCCACGGAACCAAGCGCGTTTCAAAAGCAATTTTAATCAGCTCGGTTCCTCCGCTGATGCTGAAAACTCCCGCGAATCCCCTGGGCTTGCCGATGTCTGCATTCGACGAAATTCGCGCCGCAGTTCAGGCGGACCGCTCGCAGTTCTGGCTGGAACTTTACAAGCCGTTTTACGGAGCCAACCGCGCCGGCTCGCACGTCTCCGAAGGTTTGCGCGATTCTTTCTGGCTGCAAGGCATGATGGCTGGAATCAAAGCGTGCTATGACTGCATTAAAGCTTTTTCCGAAACTGACTTCACTGAAGACCTGAAAAAGTTTGACGTGCCGACGCTCGTACTTCAGGGCGATGACGATCAAATCGTTCCTATCGCCGCTTCGGGATTGCTCTCGTCGAAAATAATCAAGGGCGCCACGCTGAAAGTTATTCCCGGCGCGCCGCACGGCATGTGTTCCACGTTGAAAGATCAAATCAACGAAGATCTGCTGGCGTTCATCAAGTCAGAACGCGCGGTTTCGGCGTAATAAAAAAGCGGTGCGTCAGTCGTCTCGCAACGATTGACGCGCCGCCAAATTTACCGTGGGGTTCGCACGGATGAAGAACAAAATAAGCATGCGTGTGCTTTCACTCGTCTGCGCGCTGGTTCTGTCGGCGCTTCTGCTGCATTCCTCCGCGGTCGTTCCAGTTGTCGATGGTCAGTCCGCACCGGTTACTAGCATCGCCGTCGGCCCGCGATACGACTCAACTCACGTTTACGTTGCCTCCGCCGATCTCGACGCCTTCGTGAAAAGTTTCACTGCAACATTTGGCGGCCAGACCTCCAAACCAGCCGTCATGAATGTTTTGCCCGTTCCCAGCAGCACGGAATTCCAGGCTATTTCGACGCCAGCCGGCATTCTTTCCGTTTTTGCTTTTCAAACGCCGATTCCATTTCCGTTCGGTCAGGAACGCACGGGATATCTCGTCACCGATATGGATGCAGCGATCAAAGCAGCGCGCTCTGCCGGCGCGGATGTGATTGTCGAACCGTTCAAGGATCCCATCGGACGCGACGCCGTGATCCAGTTTCCCGGCGGACTGAATACGCAGCTCTATTGGCATACCACTCCGCCGAATTCTCCGCCGCTCGAAACGATTCCCGATAACCGCGTGTATGTTTCGCGCGATCGAGCCGATAACTTCGTAAAAAGTTTCATCGCATTTTCACACGGCAAAATCACCGAAGATAATCCGCACACTGACGCCGGCGAAATCGGCCGCCCTGCGGAAACTTTTCGCCGCATACGCATCACATCGCCATTCGGCAACATGCAAATCAATGTGACCGACGGGCACCTGCCGTTTCCCTTCGGCCACGAAATCACCGGATATCAGGTAGACAATCTCGCCGCCACGCTGGAAAAGGCAAAAGCCTCCGGCGCGAAAATTCTATCGCCGCCATTCAAGGCAACTGACCGCGTCACGGCCATTGTTCAATTCCCCGGCGGATACATCGCCGAAATCCACAGTGTTTCCGCGCAATAACCCATCCCCAACTTTCTTTGTAACTTAGTCGTTATAACGAGCATCTCATTTGCGGGAGGTAATTCGCATGAACGCAACGGCCAGTACCGGAGCAACTTCAGCCACAACTTGGAATCTTGACCCTGTCCATAGCAACGCCCAATTCAAGGTCAGGCACATGATGATCTCGAATGTGAAGGGCGAGTTCCACGGCCTCAAAGGCTCACTGAAACTCGACTCCACCGACATCACAAAATCCAGCGTCGAAGCCGCCATTGACGTTTCCACAATCAACACTCGCGAAGAACAACGCGACACCCACTTGAAAAGCGCGGACTTCTTTGACGTGGCGGTATTCCCAACAATGGCTTTCAAATCCACGGAAATCCAGAAAAGGGGAGTCGACACGCTCGCGGTTTCTGGCGACCTCACACTTCACGGCGTCACGCGCAACGTGGTTCTAGATGTCGAAGGGCCCAGCGCCCCCGTCAAAGATCCTTACGGCAACACGCGCATCGGACTTTCCGCCACTACGCGCATCAATCGCAAGGATTTCGGATTGACCTGGAACGGAGTGCTTGAAAGCGGCGGCATTATGGTCGGCGAAGAAATCGCCATCACCATCGATTTGGAATTTGTGAAATCCTAAGCGCCGGCATTGAATTGAATTTTGATTCAGGTGCCCCATGTTCGTCCCACAAAACGGGCGAATGTGGGGTTCTTGAATTCGTTTTGTTGACCTTCTCTCTTGCACGAATCTAAAATCATTTCTCCAGCACCGGAGGTCCACATGTCCATCCGTCCCGTCAAGCGCCTGATCACTTCGCAGCCCACCATCGAAGGCGCAGGAGTTCACCTTCGCCGCGCATTTGGTTTTCACAATACGTCCGACTTCGATCCCTTTCTTCTCCTCGATGATTTCCGCAACGATATTCCCGCGGATTATCTCGCCGGATTTCCGTGGCATCCGCATCGCGGAATCGAAACCATCACTTATGTTCTCGCCGGAAAAGTTGAACACGGTGACAGTATGGGCAACAAAGGCGCCATCACCGCCGGGGATCTTCAATGGATGACGGCCGGCAGCGGCATCATTCATCAGGAAATGCCCAAAGGCGATCCCGAAGGCCGCATGCACGGATTTCAGTTGTGGGCCAATCTTCCCGCCTCTTTGAAAATGACTCCACCGCGCTATCAGGAAATTAAATCGCAGGAAATTCCGGAAGTCACCGATGACGACGGCACAAAAACCCGCATCATCACTGGAAGTTTCTGGGGAAAGCGCGGCCCGGTCACAGGCATCGCCGCCGACCCGGTTTATATTGACGTGAGCGTTCCGCCCGGCCGCCGCAAAGTTCTTCCGGTGGAAACCACTCACCACGCATTCGCATATGTGTTCGCGGGCGATGGAAAATTCTGCAACGCCTCCGAGCCACTCGCAGTTCCCACCGACTCGGTCGGCTGGCTGGACGTCACGCCGCCAAAAGACGCCGGCAATCGCTCGCTCGTTCTATTCGATCGCGGCGACGAAGTCGTCGTGCAAGCCGGAGAAAATGGCATCCGTTTCCTGCTCGTCTCCGGCAAACCCTTACAGGAACCCGTTGCGTGGTACGGCCCAATCGTGATGAACACACAGCAACAATTGCAGCAAGCTTTCCTTGATTTGGAAAAAGGAACTTTCCTGAAAACAGAAAAACCGAAATGAATTTGTTTTGAGCGACGCCGCCTCGTTCTCAACTCTTGAGGGCGGGGCACGTTTTTGTTCTGAACGGTGTGATAACCTCCCCGCAAGCCTCCTATGCCAGACCAAACCAGTTCCCCCGGCGAATCTCTACAAGAAGTAACTCTAATCGACGTAGCCGCAAATCTTTTTCGCGGCGCGGAAGCCGTTGGCGGCAGAATGCAAATCACCACTCACCGCATTCTGTTCAAAGCGCACGCCATCAATATTCAGAAAGAACCCGCGGAAATTGATTTGAAGGACGTCGTCGAGGCCGGCAAGCGTAATACGCTGGGCATTGTGCCGAATGGAATGTACGTCCGCACCAAAGACGGCACGGAATATAAATTTGTCGTCTGGGGCAGAAGCAATCTAATAAAAATTATCCTGGCGGCATCCAAAGATCGAATCCAAGGCAAGATTTAACCGGGCATAGCCCAGCGCCGTCCTCTGTGCTAATTTGTCGGTCCATGCGTCGCGCACTCGTCATTGGCATTCTCGCATTTGCCGCCACTCCGCTTTTCGCGCAGGACACGCGCACAGTTACCGAACCGGCGATTCCGCCCCCTTGCACGATTCTGCAGGCAGGAAAAATCAGCGACGCCGGAATTCTCTCGCCGGAATATGAGACAACCACCGACACCGCGCGCATCCAAAAAGCGCTCAACGAATGCGCTCCCGGTCACGCCGTGGAATTGTCTCGCGGCAGAATACTGATCTCCACACTCGCCGTTCAATTTATTCCAAACGCATTTCTCAGTGGTGCGCTCGAACTTCGCGAAGGCGTCACACTTCTAATCGATAAGGGCGTAACCCTCTACGCCTCGCGTGATCCAAAAGATTTCGACCCCAATCCCAATGCTGATTCAAAACTTCTTTGCGGCACGATCTCAGAAACCCTTGGCACGGATCCCACACCGCCGGGCCGTCAGTGCAAACCGCTCATCTCCGTCACCAACGTAAAAAACGCCGCCATCATGGGCGACGGAATCATTGACGGCCGCGGCGGCGCCACAATCATCGGACACGATTATTCCTGGTGGCAACTGGCCCGCGCCGCCGAACCAAAACAGTTGCGCTACTTCAGCATGCGCTTAATCATCGCCACTCACGCCGATGGATTTATCCTCTATCGCATCACGCTTCACAACTCACCGAATTTTCACGTCTCCGTAAATAACACCGACGGATTCACTGCGTGGGGTGTGCATCTTCAAACGCCCACAATAAAATCCACAGACGCGCGCAACACCGATGGCATCGATCCCGGCGCCTCCACAAATATCACCATCGCAAAAAGTTGGATCGATACTGGCGACGACAATGTCGCCATCAAACAGGGCACCACGCACATGAGCGTGCTCGACAATCATTTTTATAACGGTCACGGTATGTCTATCGGCAGCGAAACTTTCGCCGGCGATAGTTTCCTTCTCGTTGACGGACTCACCGAGGATCACACTACCAGCGGTATTCGGATAAAAAGCAACGCCACTCGCGGCGGACTCGTTCACGATCTTACTTATCGAAACGTTTGCATGCGCGACGTGCAAGTTCCCATTGCAATAAGCCCGTTCTACAACAATCAAACCGTCGAGGGCTTCACCGACCCAAACATTTCCGGCGATCGAATTCCCGATTACAAAAACATCACGCTCCAAAATGTTATCGCCACAACTCCCGGCTATGTTCTAATCGCCGGCAAAAACGCCGCTCACATCACAGAAATAAAATTAGACGGCGTAATCATTAACCAAATCAGACCAGAACAAATCCACAGCCAATTCGCGCACATCACTCTCGATGGCCGCGGCTCCGCTATGAAATTCACCGGCAACGGCGTCACACTAGATGGACAAATCACGATAGCCGCCGACAATCAGGACGGGAGCGTCCAGAACTGCGCCGCTAAATTTCTCCCAATGCATTAAATTGTTTTTGCGATTATCTGAAGCGCGTTCTCCAGCAGAAGCTTTCAGAAGCCCAAACTACCCGATCTCAGGAATATATCCCGGATACTCCGGCGTCCACTGTGATTCCACGATCCGCGCTCGAAGCGATTCCTTAGCCGCAACATCGCCACTTCGCTCCGCCTCCAGTGCCACAGCAAACGCAATTTCCACCGCCGCCGCGCGAATGGTTTTCAACGGCGGCAAAAGTGGCGCGGAAGAATCTTTCAACGCCGGTGATTGTTCCGCCAAAGCCCGCGCCGCGGCAATCATCATCGCATCCGTCACGCGCTGCGTCCCCGCGCCATCACCGGAAAGCCGTGACGCCATCACAGCCAATCCCACCGCCGGAAAAATGTAAACGTTGTTGCATTGCGAAATCGGAATCGTGCGCCCGCCAAATTGAACTGGCGCATAAGGCGACCCCGTCGCCACCAGCGCGCGCCCATCCGTCCATCGAATCAAATCTCCCGGATGCGCCTCTGATTTTTCCGTCGGATTCGACAATGGAAATATTATCGGCCTCTCAACTTTGCTCGCCATCTCGCGCACAATCGGCTCAGTAAACGCATCCGTTACAGTCGAAAGCCCAATCAGCACCGTCGCGCGAATATTTTTGATCACATCGTAAAGCCTGATGGTATCGCCACCAGTCCGCGTCCAGCCGGCAACTTGCGCAAGCGGCTGCGCATAAACGCGCTGCTCCGGCGTCAATTCCGCGCGCCCTTCGAGCAGAAGCCCGCCACGATTCACCATCCAAATTCGCCGACGCGCCTCTTCTTCCGAAAGTCCTTCGCCCACCAGCGCCGCGCGTAAATAATCCGCCACCCCGATGCTCGCCGCTCCCGCTCCGAAAAAAACAATTTCCTGTTCGCGCAGAGTCGATCCCGCGACGCGCACTGCTGAAAGAATCGCGCCCAACGCCACCGCCGCCGTTCCCTGAATATCGTCGTTGAAGGTCAGCAGTTGATCCCGATAGCGATCCAGAATCGGCCGCGCGTGAGTTCCCGCGAAGTCCTCCCATTGCAAAAGCGTGTCCGGCAAAACTTGTTTCACCGCGCGCACAAACATGCCCACAAAATCGTAATAATCCGTTCCGGTAATTCGCTCGTGCCGCCAGCCAAGATATTCCGGATCATTCAGCCGCTCTTCGTTGTTTGTGCCGCAGTCCAGCACAATCGGTAAAGTTCGCGCAGGATGAATCCCGCCAATCAGCGAGTACAAAGAAAGTTTCCCAATCGGAATTCCCAGACCGCCCACTCCCTGATCTCCAATTCCAAGAATTCGCTCGCCGTCCGTCACCACAATCACATCCACTTTGGTATTCGGATGATTGCGAAGCAATTGTGGAATCACTTCGCGCAGCGGATAAGAAATAAAAAGCCCGCGCGGCCTCCGATAAATGTGACTGAACTGCTCGCAGCCCAGTGCCACCACCGGCGTGTAAACAATCGGCAGCATTTCTTCCACGTGCTCCAGCAGCAGCCGGTAGAAAAGAACTTCATTCGTATCCTGCAGCTGACGCAAATAAATGTGCCGCTCCAAATCACTGTCCTTCAGCAGAAAGGCTTCGTATGCTCGCACGCATTGCGCATCCAGCGTTTCCACAATTGGCGGCAAAAGTCCGTGCAGACCAAACACCTCGCGCTCCGCCTCGTCAAACGCGGTTCCTTTATTCAGCGCCGGATTATTCAGCAACTCCACACCGCGCAATCGCACAGCGATCGCGGCATTTTTCCGCGCAACAGGATTCGTAGGCATTTAGGAATTGGACTCCAGATGATGATGCCGCGTCAATCAGCGCCAAAGAAAACGCAGACGCTTCCATTTCGCAAGACTGAATCAGAATTCCAAGGCGGGCGCCGAGATGCCATCCCAAATGTTCGGAATAGCGTCCGGAATTCTTAAACTTATTTCTTCCAATTATTAATGTTTCCCAGCCGGCGCCGTCGTAGTCGAAGTCGTTCCCGCTGGCGCAGTTCCACCCGCCGGAGCAGTTCCCGTACCATGTCCCATCGTGCCGCCGTTCGTGCCCCTGCTCGCACCATTCGCAGCACTCGTCGTGCTCGTTGCTCCCGGCGCAGACGCGCCGCCCGGCGAATGCGAACTTCCGTTATACGCGCTCGAAACAATTGGCGTTACTCCAGAACTCCGCGAGCCCGAACCAGCAAGCGCAAATGTGCTCGGCGCGCGCATCACAGGAGCCGGCGAAGAATGCGGAGCCATCGCTGTCGGCCGCCCCGACCTCGGCGCATTTAAATTGTTAGCCGCTCCCAAATTTCCCGGAGCACCGCTCTTCGGCACGCCCACTCCTGCAGAAGTTCCACGCGGCGAATATGCCAACGTGCTCACCGGTCGCTGCGGCCCGCGAGATGTCACAATCACTCCCGACGCGCCGAGCGCGGCCACACTCGGCGCACTCGTTTGCACAAATGTTGACGCCGGCCCCGAAGCAATTTTCACGGGACTAGCCCCCGGCACCACTCCGCGCGGCCCTGCAACAATCACACCTTTCGATCCGCTGCCCGCAAAGACAACTCGCACCGGATTGACCGGCGTAATCGGTGCAATTGGAACTTTTTTCGGATTCACAGGCGTCGGCGCCGTCGGCGTCCATCCAACTTGATTTCCCACGGTCACAAATGTCGCGTTCCCACCCTGAAAATATCCCAGGTTTTGCGGAATCCAGAACCATCCTTCGCCGTCAAGATAAACCCATCCGCCGAAGTGATACGGCAACCAGCCCCACGGTTCGGCGCTCGCCCACATCCAGTCCGCGCCTGCATCGTCAAACATCCACATGCCGCTGCTGAATGGCATCCAGTTCGCGCCCATTCCATAAGGTTGCCACGCCATTCCGTACCCGGAAATGTCTGACCACATTCCGTAATTATAAAGATCCGCCGTGCTGAACTGATAGTCCCTCTGCCTCAAAAATTCCCCCGCGCCTACTTGCGCATTGTCCTGCGCCTGTTCGCGGTCCAAAGCCCACTTGTCGAAGGCATCCGTTCTCGGACTTCGATCCACGCTCGTTTGATCCGCGCCGCTGTCTGCCAACGCCGCGCCAAAATGTAACGTTTTTCCGTTTTCCACTTCGGTATTGTTTCCGCCGTCCGCCACGTTCACTCTCCCGCGGAATACGGTCACCCAATTCTGCGATTGCGACGAGTCAATCCGGAATCGTCCGCTGCGCGGCACCGTCACATCGCCATTTCCCGACGAAATCGAAACGTCATCACCCTTCTGCAAATTCGCCGTCGCAATCATTGTTCCCTGATCCAATTTCAGCGACGTCACCTTGTGTCCGTCAATCAAACTCAATTGCGTAAATTCCAGTTGCGTGTTGCCCGCCAGTTCCACCAACAATCCCGACTCAAATTCCACTTCCGCGTATCCCGTGTCGGTTCGCACGGAAAATCCCTGCTGCAAAGGGAGGTTCATCACCGCCCGCTGCCATGGTGATCCGGGAGTCTGATACGCCACATCCCCTTCCACAAAACTCAGCCGCACAATTCGCGCGTGGCTCACCACATCCGCATGCGCCATCGGAAACGTCGCCACAATCGCAATCGCTATAATTGCAGATGAAAGTATCGCGAGTCGGAAGGAAATATTGTTACGCATAACACGCCTCCTGAGGAACCACTTAGGGCCAAATCCAATTAAATGAAATAGACGAAGTTGTCCCGGGCGAACACCCCGTCCCCGTTAAAATCCTGCTCCCCGCACGTCTCAAAGTCAAGAAAGTTAAATTGTCCAGACGCCCTAACAGCCCCCAACGTAAGTAAACACTAACATTCTTCCTGGGAACGCCAATCTCCCGATTGGCGTCTTCGCTCAATCACATCTTTCACTTCAAATACGTCCTGACAATTTCAATCACGTCCTCCGCCGCTTCCTGCGCAATCTTCGAATTTTTTGGCATGTGATTCCGAATGTGGTCCTCCATCAACTCACCCATCAAACTGTTGATCGACCCGCGCGCCGCCGCAAGCCTCTGCAGCACGTCCGCGCACTGCTCATCCTCATTCAGTCCGCGCAGCACGCTCTCCAGCTGTCCGATCACTTTCTTCGTCCGAATCACCAAATCCAATTTTTCCCGGGATAAATGTGACATTTTTATTCGCTACTCCCTTCCATCTGTTACGTCTGACGCGGAAATCACGCTTTCCCAGCCAACCGGTTCCGCGCGTCTTTCACAAATCCCACAAAACGCTGCGCCAATTCCTTGATCCTGTCTCCCTGACGTCGCACAATCGCTTCCAGCGGCACCAACTCAGCGCCCACGCCGATTGCCGTCGCACCCGCCAAAATAAAATTTCCCGCCGTTTGTTGATTCACTCCGCCCGCCGCAATCAGTAATACATCCGGCAGCGGCGCCTTCAGCGCTCTGATGTAGCTGTCTCCGCCGTGCATTCCGCACGGAAACACTTTCACGAAATCCGCGCCTGCTTGCCATGCCGTCACAATCTCTGTCGGCGTCAGCGCGCCCGGCAAAATCGCAATTTCTTCCTTCGCCGCCAACTCAATAATTTTCAAATTCAATGAAGGACTCGTCAGAAAACTCGCTCCCGCATCAATGCACGCCCGCGCCTTCTCAATATCCAGCACCGTGCCCGCGCCCACAATCATCTTCGGATGATGTTTCACCAGATGCGTAATCAGCTCTAGTGCCCCCGGCACCGTCATCGTAATTTCCGCGATCGGAATTCCGCCCGCCGTCACCGCCTCCGCCGCAAAGTGTCCGTCATCATACGAACTCACTCGCAGCGCCGGAATAATTCCCACATCCTTAATCAGCGCGCATACTTCCGTTTTTTTCATTCACTCTCCCTGAAATAAATTGCCCTAAACGGATTCCCCCGGCTCAGGCTCCGGCAATTTATCCCCACTGCTCGCAAACCACACATACATCGTCGGCAACAAAAATATCCCGAGCATCAAATTCGCTACCAACCCTCCCACAATCACAATCGCAAAAGGCCGTTGTGAATCCGACCCAATTCCGTGCGATGTCGCCGCCGGCAAAAGTCCCAGCGTCGCCACCAGCATTGTCATCATAATCGGACGCAGCCGCAGCACCGCCCCTTCGGCGGCAGCTTCTTCAATTGTGTATCCGCGGGCGCGGAGTTGGTTGATGTATTCCACCATAATAATCCCGGTTTGAACGGAAACTCCGAAAAGCGCCAAAAATCCCACGCCCGAAGAAACGCTCAGGTTCGTGCCCGTCACCAGTAGCGCCAGCAATCCTCCCAGCGGAGCCATCACCACATTCGTCAAAATCAGTCCCGCCCATTTCACTGACCGGAACATCGCGTACAAAATAATAAAAATCGCCACCATCGTCACCGGCAGCACCAGCATCAACCGGTGTTGCGAACGTTTCTGACTTTCATATTCGCCCGCCCAATCAATCGTGTATCCCACCGGCAATTTCACCGCGGCATTTACTTTGCGCATCGCCTCTTCCACCGTGCTGCCCAAATCTCTTCCGCGCACGCTGAATTTTATCGCCACGTATCGCGAATTATTCTCGCGATAAATTTCCGAGCCTCCATCCGAAACGCTGCTCTTCGTCAATTGCGCCAGTGACACGCGCTCGCCCGTCGGCGCCAGCAAACGTATCCGCTCAATCGCTTCTCGCGTGTCGCGGTATTCCGGCAGATAGCGCAGCACCAAGTCGTATCGCTGCTCTCCAATCAACACCTCGCTCAGCGCGCTGCCGCCCACCGCCGTTTGAATCGCGTCCTGCACATCCGACACATTAATTCCAAATCGCGCCGCTGCATCGCGATCCACTTCAAAATTTAAATTCGGCTGCCCCAGCACGCGGAACAATCCTAAATCCTCAACTCCGCGCACTCCGCGCATCACTCCGACAATCGCATCGCCTTTTGACTCCAGCGTCTTCAGATCATCCCCATAAATTTTTACCGCCAGCGCGCCCTTTACCCCGCTCACCGCTTCTTCCAGGTTGTCCGAAATCGGCTGTGAAAATCCCCAAAACACTCCCGGAATTTTTTCCAGCTCGCGGTCCATCGCCGCAATCAACGCGTCCTTATTCTGATGAAACACCGGCCGCCATTTGTCTTTTGGCAAAAGATTCACGAAAAATTCCATGTCGAAAAATCCCGTCGTGTCCGTGCCATCATCGGGCCGCCCGATCTGATTTTCCACGTCCGGCACTTCCGGAAATGAACAGAGCACCTGACGCGCCCGCTCCGCTACTCGCGCGCTTTCCGTCGGCCCCGTACTCGGCGCAAGTGTTCCGCGCACCCAGATCGCGCCTTCATCCAGATGCGGCAGAAATTCCGATCCGATCGCTCCTCCAAATGCTAAGTACATTGCAAACGCGAATAGAACCGCCGCCACGCTCACCGTCAGCCAGCGCATGCGAATTGTCCACCGCACCGCGGACTTGTACCGCGCCGTAATAAAAACCAGCACGGGATTTTTCCATTCCTTCACTCCGGCACGGAAGAAAATACTCGCCAGCGCCGGAGCCACCAGCATGGAAAATATCAGCGCGCCCAGCAGCGCGAACGCCACCGTCCACGCCATGGGCTTGAATAATTTTCCTTCCACGCTTTGTAAAGTGAAAATCGGCAGATACGCCGTAATAATAATTGCAATCGCGTAGAACACCGGCCGCTGCACTTCATGCGCCGCTTCTCGAATGCAATCCATCGTCGTCCGCTGCACCGATTCGCGCCGGTTCAAATGACGCACAATGTTTTCCGTCATCACCACCGCGCCATCCACCACCATTCCAAAATCCAGCGCGCCCAACGAGAGCAGATTCGCGGAAATGTGCCGCAGGTCCAGACAAATTGAAGCAAACAGCAGCGCAAAAGGAATCGTGATCGAAACAATCAGCGCCCCGCGCGCATTCCCGAGGAAAATAAATAAAATAATCACTACAAGGATCATTCCCTCGCCCAAATTTTCCAGCACCGTATGCGTCGTGTAATGCACCAGATCGTCGCGATCCAGATACGGCACAATTTTCACGCCCGGCGGCAGAATGTGATCGTTCAGCTTTTCCACCGCGGCGTGAATTCCATCCATCGTTGCCGCCGTGTCCGCGCCCTTGCGCATGAAAACAATTCCTTCCACCACGTCGTTGTCGTCAACCACCACTCCATCGGCGCGATGAATCGCCCGTCCAATTTGCCCCAGCCGGATTTTTGGCCCTTGCACCACCTGCGCGATATCGCTCATGCGTATCGCCGTGCCGCGCTGCGTTTTCAGCACAATTTTTTCAATGTCCTGCACGTTGGTCACAAGTCCCACCGCGCGCACATTAATCTGCTGCGCTCCCTGCTCGATGAAACTTCCTCCCGCATTCGCGTTGCTGTTCGTCAATTGCTGCTCGACCTGCGCCAAACTCAATCCATACGAAATTAATTTGTCCGGATCCACTTTCACTTGATATTCGCGCGTCAATCCGCCAAACGAAGAGTCGTCCACCACATCTGGCGCCGCCTTAATGTATTTGCTGATCGTCCAGTCCTGCAGTGATTTCAATTCCATCAAGTCGTAATTCGGATTCGTGCTCGTCAGTGTGTACCAGTACACCTGTCCAATCGGACTGAAGTCCGGTCCAACCTGCGCGGAAACATTGGCGGGAAGTGTGATCTGCGAAATTCGCTCCAGTACTTTCTGTCGGTCCCAATCGTTGTCCGAATCGTCATCGAAAATTAAATTCACCACCGAAAGTCCAGCCAGCGACGCAGAGCGAATATGTTGCAGATGGGGAATCCCGTTCATCTGAATCTCGGTGGGAATTGTGATTTGCTGCTCCACCTCCTCCGCCGCTCGCCCCGGCCACTGCGTGATCACCTGCACCCACGTGTTCGCCACATCCGGATACGCTTCCACCGGCAATCTTTTGAATGCAACAATTCCCCACACAAAAAGCGCCAGCGCCACCGCCAGCACAATGAACCGGTTGTTCAGCGCAAAATCAACAGCCGCTCGAATCATTACTGTTCCACCCGATTCTGAAATTCCAAGGCGTTCGTCACCACTCGCTGCTCGACTGAAATTCCGGAAAGCGCAATCTGCAATCCGCCGGGCAACATGTCTCCGCCTCTCACCTCAACCCGCCGGAATTTTTTATCGCCCGCCGGAATATAAACCCAATCGCGGTCATGCAAATGCAAAATCGCCGTGGCCGGCACCGCCGTAAAGTGTTCTGTTTTTTGTCCGTGAAATGTAGCCGTTGCAAACATTCCCGGCCGCATCAGCCCCGGATTTCGCACCTCAATCCGAACTTTCGCCGTGCGCAAATTCGGATCCATGATCGATCCGATATTGCTCACCACGCCCGTAAAATTCTTTTCCGGATATGCATTCAGCCGGACATTCGCCTTATCGCCCAGCTTCACGCTCGCCAGATCGTTTTCGTAAACGTCGCACAAAATCCACACGTTCGACAAATCCGAAATTGTAAACGGATTCGGCGAACTCAGCCCCTGCACGCCGGCCGCGTTTGTAATCTGCTGGTCCGTAATCACTCCAGAAATCGGCGCGGTAATATCCACAATCCCAGTTACATGATTTAAATCCGTGGTGCCCAGCACACGCAGTCGCTCCGCCGTCGTCTCCACATCCACTTTCGCTTTTGCTGCCGCGTCATCCGCAATTTGCATTTCGTTTTGCGACATTGCGCCTTTGTCGTAAAGCAGTTTCGCCCGCTCCGCCTGTGTCCGCGCAAGCTGTTCGTCTGCTGTCGCTTTCCGGTAATCCGAAAACGCCGACGAAATATCCGAACTTTGCACCTTCAGCAGCAACTGTCCCTTCTGAACCGTGTCTCCCAGCCGCGCGTCAATTTCCACCACTCGCCCGCTCGCCAGTGAAACCACCGGCACCGCGCGTGAAATATCGGGATTCACCGTCCCTGTCGTTTTCAGTTCAGAGGTCGCAACATGATCCACCGCCGCGATCAGCGGAAACTGTCCGGCATTTTCCACAGTAAAAACATTTGCATCCTCCGCTTTCTCAACCTTCAGCGGCGGAGGCGCCCCCGCATCCGAAATATCCCCGCTCCGCCCGCATCCCACAAACGCAAGGACACACCCGCCCAAAATAATCACCGTCATCCACCGAGCAACTCTCATAAAATAACCTCGCGCTCAAATAAGAAATTCATCCAACTTCCACCCATCACCCACCATAAATCCGTCTTTTGGTTGATACCATACCCGGATAGGGTAGTCAACGTAATCCCGCTCTAAATCGAATCTGAAAGACTAGCCGCCAATGCCCACCGCATGTGTTAACCCACCATGAACGCGCCCCCGGGAACGCCAATCGCCTGATTGGCGTGTCTTTCAAATCTTCTCTACCAATTCGCCCCTCTCCCGCTTCCGAACAATCCATCCCACTATCGAACACCCCCAATTTCACCCCAAATCCCAACCGCATGAATAAAAACCACTTATGCATGGCAACAAAATTGCTCTCCTGTTGACGTTCAACATATACGCCACTCCACCTCGGAGCCAACAATGAAAAAGTCCGCGCTCATCTTCTTTCTCATCCTCGCAATCCTCCCTTGCGCCGCGCACACGCAACAACTCGACACCGCCGAACTTCAAGCCCGCCGCCACAGCGCCATGGAAAAAATCCCCGACGGCATCGCCCTCATCCACTCCGCCTCTGGCTTTAAGCGCTGGGACGAGTTCGGCCTCCATCAAGATCCAAATTTTTATTATTTCACCGGACTTCCAAACGCCCTCGGCGCAGTTCTGGCGATTGACGGCACATCAAAAGAATCCTGGCTCTTCCTTCCAAAGCAGCTCCGCGGCATCGTCTCCCTCGCCGCATCCGATCGCGGCCTCAACAGTTCCTACATCCCCGTCGGAGCCGAAACCGAAGCCGCTCTGAAGATTGATCACGTCGTCTCGTGGGATCGCCTTATCGACTTCATCGACGCGCGCCGCGCCGCCAATCCCAAGCTCGTCATTTATGTTGACGGAGCCGGCCAAACTGGCGCCATGTCCGGCCTCAACAGCAATCCGCAAGGTCTCGCGCCAATTGAAAATCCGCATCTGCTATGGCGCGCCGCCATTCAAACAAAATGGCCTGACGTCGAAATAAAAGACGCCTTTCCAATTCTCGACGAAGTCCGTTCCGTAAAATCTCCCGCCGAAATCGCATTGCTACGCAAAGCGGCCGCGGTCACCGCCGAAGGTTTCTGGGCCGGCGCCCGCGCAATTGCCCCCGGAAAAACTGAACGTCAAATCGAAGCCGCCGTCGTCAACGCCTGCATGCAAGCTGGCTCCGAAGGTCCGTCGCTCTGGCCGTGGATTAAATCCGGCCCGAACGCCGTCGGCATGGAAGTCTTCGCGGCCTTCGCCGATATTCGCAACGGCAATCGCACTATGAAATCCGGCGAACTCGTACGCGTGGACGTGGGCTGCGATTACGAAATGTATAAAGGCGATTTTGGCCGCACCATTCCCGTCTCCGGCCACTTTGATTCAGCCCAGGCGGAAACTTTGGATTTGCTAAACGGCGCTTATCTAGCTGGATTAAATGTAATGAAGGAAGGAGCCACCGCCGACGACATCGTCAAAGCCAGCATCAATTACATCAACGAACACAAAGACAATCTGAAATCCGATATGGCCAAACAAGCCGCCGCCAACGCTCTGAAAAACGGTGAATGGCCTCTCCACGGACTCGGTCTCGATATGGCCGACGGTTTTCCCCGCGTCCTCCGCGCCGGCAACGTAATCTGCTACGAGCCGCGCTTCACCGCGGGCGATCAAGCCCTCTTCGTAGAGGACACAATCCTAATCACACACGACGGCCACGAAATTCTAAATCCGCCGCTCCCCTATTCCGCAAAGGAAATCAAAGCCGCGCTCGCAAAGAAACTCAACGGAAGATGACTTTTTATTTTTCCGCAATCCTGAAACTGGATAAGAAGTTGTTCGGGGTGCCCCACGTGTCGTACCTACACGTGGAGTTCGTGAATTTCTCTTGTGTCTCTAAGGCTTCTCAACCTTCGCCTTAATCTGCAGCTTCACCTTCACCTCATCATTCTTCTTCACGCTAACGTTATGAACCAACTCGCTCCACAATCCATTCGCCTGCGCGCGCACATCGTAAATTCCCGAAACTGTATTTCCAAAATTAAAATGTCCCGTCGCATCCGTCAGCACCGTCCGCGGAGGTCGTCCATTCCCCGGCTGCAAATAAACTCGCGCGTGCGCCTGTGGACTTCCGTCCGGTGCAAGCACTACTCCCGAAATCACTCCGGGCGCTTGCGCCCGCACAGACGATGCACCGGCCAAACAAAGAATTATCACTCCCAATAATCCAACAATAATTCCGCGGCGTCGCAGCATAATTTCCCTCCGCTAGCTCACGACAATTTTAGTCCATTCGCCGCGTCATCTCCGCCCAACAATCCTCCGCACACCGCGAAAGTCAACGCCCCGAATCACTGGACATCAATCACATCCGCCAATTCCTTCATCGAATGGACCACCAGATCCGGCTTCACATCCACTCCCGGCTCTCTCGTCGCTCCAAGCTCTCCGCGTTTGCTGGGCCGCCGCACCCAAACCGTGTCTCAATCCAAAACTTTTTGCCGGAACATGATCGTGATAAAGACTCTGCGCCACATGCAGAATATTTTCGCGCTCCGCCCCAAATCCCTTCGCAACTTCCATTGCTCGCAAAAACATTTTCACGTCTGGCTTATATGCGCCCACCTCTTCCGCCGTAACCACCGCATCGAAATTAATCCCCAGCCGTTTCTGTGTCCGCGCAAATGATTCTCGATCCACATTTGACACCACAATCAATTTGAATCTCCGCTGCAAACGCTTCAACGCCTCCGACGTATCCGCAAACGCCGGCCAATCTCCGACCGACCTCCCCAAAAAATCCGCCGCTTTAAAATCACCTTCCACGCCAAAATGTTTCGCGATCCGCTCATGTGTCGCCCGAAGCACTTCCGGATACAGCGCCTTCGGTAACTCGTGCTCCGCCGCGCTCTCCGCTTCTCCAAACGCGCCCAGAATTTCCGCATCCGCCGCCGAAATTCCAACACGCGCCGCCCACGGACGCAGCACCGCAAGAATTCCCGTCTCCCAATCAATCAGCGTGCCGTAGCAATCGAACGTCAGCACACGAAAGTCATCAAACTTCATCGCCCCCCGCCCCAAATTCTATCGCGAAAATATTTCGGGCGTCCCAACGCAGAATTCAGACGCCCGAAATTTCATCTCCACTTCTATCCGCTATCGCTTTGCTCGCGCGCCCTATTCTTTTTTCCCACCTCCATCAAACGTAAAATGCTCAATCGTGTCGTCCAATTCCTGTTGAGCCTGTTTGCGTTTCGCCTGCCCATCAACAATCGCCTTCTTCAGCGTCGCCAAACGCGTTTCCTGCTCGTCCAGTTCTTTCACATATCGTTGCGCCAGCGCTTTCTCTTCCACCGTTCCTTTCAGCGCCTGCAAATCTTGGCGCACGCGATCCTGATCTTCGCCGATGCTGTCCACTTCATCGTTCTTTTCTTCCAAATCGGCGTCCAGTTTCGCGATCGCATCTTTTTGCGCAATTATTTGCCGCAATGATTTCTCCAGCTCCGGCGTTATTTCGTGTTTGCTCACAAATGTTTCGATCAACGTTTCATTCAGATTATCCAGTTTCACCGCCGCCACTTTCGGCGTAGTTTCCTCCACCACAAATTCTTTCGTCTCTTTTGACTCCACTTCTATCCGGAAACGATACGCCGTCGCCGACTCCTCCTCCGGTTTCAAATCCTCCGTCAGCTTCCATCCATCGCGAATGGGCTGCTCCAGAATCAAAGTGCGCGCCGAAGAATCCTCGTTGCGAATCGTGTAAGTCGTTTTCAATCGCGATTGCACTGTGCGAATCAAAGCTCCGCGCGTCACTCGAATCTGCGTCACCTCTTCCGGCTCCGCTTCCGATTTCGCCACCACCTGCATGGCCAGGTCCGCGGCATAACTAATCAGCCGCTTTTCGCCGGGATGAAATGATTCGATCAATCCTTCGCCCGCAAAAACTCCCGCCTCAATCACGCTGAAGCTGCCACCATCCAGCACCAGCGGACTCGAATTCGTCAGCCACAGCGCGCGTAACGGACGCGCCATTCCCAAATGCGCATTCCACAGCGCTACCTTTTCCGCGCCAATTTCCGTCTGCACAATCGGCACCAGCGCCGATTGATTTTTCCGGATCGTCACGCGGTCCTTCAATTTGTATTCAAATAAATCTCCCAGCAGCCCACCTTGCGCCGCCGTCGTGCTTCGCTCCATTACGCCGGCAATATTCGCATTGTTGATGTACGACATCTGCACCGCACCTTCGTTCCCATTTGTCCCCACACCGAATTCTTCCACATCATCAATGCGCGGGTCATTGATCGTGAAAAATCCATCGTTGCCTTTCAGCAAATTGCACTGCGCATTGATTCCGTCAATCGTTATGTTGATCGCTCCCTTCGGCAATCCCTCAAATGTTTGGTTGCTCGGATCCAGTTGTCCCAGCATCGTTGCCGAATGCGAACTCGGCGGAAGGTTTGTGATCGATCTTCCAGTTATGGTGGGCTGCGTCGAAGTGTTTTTCGTCTCCAAAATCTGCTTTCCAGCATTCATTGAAACCAACGTTCCGTTGTGCGTCTGCGGAGAAAGCAAAACTCCGCGCGGCAATCCCACCGTCGGACGCTGCATATAATAAGGTTGCGAAAGTTGTTGAATAAAACTCTGCGGCGCGCCCGCAGCCAACGAAAGCTCCACGTCATTCCAATCTTCGCCCACCGTGTTATCCACCACTGCCCAACCTTGCAGCAGCGGTTTCGTTCCTTCCGCGCTCGTCGCCCCCGGCAGGACAATCCGGTACGTCGTCTTCCACACCGGCACTTCGCTGATGTAACTCACCCGAATCTGCCGATCACCCGATCCCGCCGTACTCAGCACCAAGTGCCGCGCATCTTCCTGATGCGATGAATCCAGCAACCCCAGCGCCCGCGAAAGTTCCATTTCCAAATCGCGATCCGCGAATCGAAAATTTGTGCTGGAATCTAAGGTGAACGTGCGCACCTCGCCCGCATCCCCGTAAAGTGATATCTGATTGAACTTCACTTCCGCCGTTCCTTCGCGGCGCGATTTTTCTTCCACGCTCAGCAGCCGTCCCGTGAACGCGCCCGCCGAATTGCGCACCTCAAGACGCGCGCCGCGCAAGTCTTCCAACAGCGAAACCAGCGTCGTGTTATCAGCCACCGGCACCGGCAGTGATTCCAGTTGATGTCCCGCCGGCTCCTGCGAATTGTAACTGGCGCCCACAATCCGCCCGCCGCTAAAATCCAAAGCCGTCAGCGATTTCAGCACGTCATTCAGTTGCCCGCTCGTCAAATCAATTTCCACATCTTCATTTCCGCGCACATGCCCGTCATGCTCAAAATATCCAATCCCCGATTTGTAAAGCACCACCCTCCGCAACGGCAATTTCTGCGGCCCCAACGCCTCCGAATTTTCCACCACCTTTTTCGCGCTGGCCTGCCTTGTCGGCGAGCCCGCCGTCGGAGTCTTCGCCGAACCCCCCGCACCCTGCGTCGATGCCGTCTGCGCCTTCTGCTGCGCAAACCAAATCCCGTAAGCGCAACCGAAGCAAACAACAACATCAAAAACCCCTCCACCTTCCGCACAATCCGTCCAGTTTTCCGTACCGGAGAAAAATCATGGCGCCCTCCATAGGCATCAATTTCACAAATTTTCCCTGCACACTTTCACGAAACGATCATGTAGGGGCGCTGGTTTAGTCGTTGTCGACGGGGCGCGATTCGCTGCAGTCCCGGACGCTGAACAAACGCTGCGCCCTCGCACGGTCATTTTTCTTCGATTGATTTTCACGAACATCCCCCACAGACACACCTCTCCCAATCTTTCAGGACGCGCAAAAAAATCTCGTCCCAAGTCTGGCGAAGAAAAACCACGCCCTCGCGTCGCCATCTCGCCGCCGCTGCCATAACTAATTAGGGGCCTAACAGATTAATTATTTGGATGTTGCCACTCCTGCAAATCGTTGTATGCGATGTTGTGAAATTCGGGGCAATCTGACTTTCCACAGACAGACTAAATCTCGCCTGAATGATGATGACAAGCCGGAAGTTCCCGTATAATGAAAAATGTCTAGCCGACAGCCAGTGACGATCCCGTCAGTGGCTGTTGGCGTGAGAAACTCGGAGACTGAATCTCGAAGGAAGTCCACCTCGTGAATCGTAGCAAGAAGAAATCAAACGAGATGACTAAAGTGGGTACGGAGGCGCCGCGATCCTCGCTGACGTGCGTCGACCTTTTCGCAGGGGCCGGGGGCCTATCAGCTGGCTTTCATCTCGCTGGATTTCGATCGCTGCTCTTCAATGAGCTTGACGCCCAGGCTGCAAAGACTTTCCAAGAAAACTTTCCCCTAGCAAAATCGTTTGTATGTCCAATCGAGAAGCTGACAACCAGACGCATTCGCGAGGAAGCAAACCTCGGCGACATCGACATTGACGTAGTTCTTGGTGGTCCACCGTGCCAGGGATTCAGCATTAATGCTCCCACGCGAAGTGACAAAGATCCTCGCAATCACTTATTTCGCCATTACGTGCGGCTTGTCCTGGAAGGGCTAAGGCCGAAGTTTATAGTAATGGAAAATGTTCCGGGCCTCGTCTCTCTTGATGAAGGGAAGACGCTGGACGATGTGCGCGTTTCCTTTGAGAAGGCGGGTTATCGGATAGCGTTCAAGATTCTTAACGCGGCTCACTACGGAGTTCCACAAGAGCGGTGGCGTCTAGTCTTTCTTGGAACGCGTCTATCCGGCGTTGAGCCTAGCTTGCCGGCACCTGTTCACTACAGCAACCAGCGAGCCAATTTCGCGGGTGGAATCGAATTTACGTTCAGGCACGCTATTGGTAGACGCGACCAAGTTCTTATGTTCGATAACGCTTTACGACCGCCCACAACAGTCGGAGAAGCGCTTTCTGATCTTCCACGAATCTCCTCTGGGGGCGGTGATGTAATTATGAAATCCGCTCTACCTCCGCTAGGCGCATATCAGGAGCTTATGCGCGAGGGGTCTAGCTGCGTGTACAACCATCAATGCGCAGACATCGCTTCAATCAATATGCAGCGTCTGCGTCACGTCAAACCGGGCGGTTCTTGGCGGGATATTCCACACGATCTCCTACCGAAGGGTCTACAGCGTGCGCGTCGCAGCGATCACACAAGAAGGTACGGGCGCTTAGATCCTGCGTCACTCTCGTGCACGATCCTGACAAAGTGCGATCCCCACTGGGGAACTTTTTTTCACTACGAACAAGATCGCGTCATCAGTGTTCGAGAGGCAGCCCGCCTTCAGTCATTTCCTGATTCGTTTCACTTTACCGGCAGCCTCGGAGATCAATACAGGCAAGTGGGAAATGCGGTGCCACCGCTCCTTGCCAAAGCCATAGCCGATCACATCAAGGATCTCATGGACAATTCGCTGAGTCCCGCGACGAAAACCCATCCGAAAGAATATCATAATGCCACGCGCTAAGGGCAATGACCTCTGCGAACTCTTCGGGTACGCGCCAGACGATAAGTCTACTGCTGCCCGAAAACAGTGGAAGAGTCAGGAATGCCCCTTTGTCGGAGGCGTTTGTATCAAGCACAGCCATCCTCAGGCTGGCGGACGGGTCGTAATTTATGGGTCGTGCAGCGTAAAGAACGGCACGCGATCTGGTGCCGAGGAGGTAATTCTTTGTCCTCAACGTTTGTATGCCGACCGTTACGCGACTCTAAAGCGATGCTTGGAAGATGCACTCGGGCACTGCCCCCCTGTTTTTCTGGCTTCCGAATATTCAAAAGCTAAGAAGAAACGACGCCTACCTACAGAATATGTGGTCCTATTCGGCCAGAAATCTGGCAAGGAAATCAGCCTCTCGAATCCCGGTGTAATCGACTTAAGTCTCGATTGGGTAATGGCCGTTGTGAAGGATGACAAGTTGCGAATGATAATCCCGTGTGAGGTGCAGAGCATCGACACAACCGGGAACTATCACAAAAATTGGGAGGCGTACTCGAAGGAGCGTGCCACTGTCCCGGATTCTAAACACGGAATGAATTGGGCCAACGTGTGGAAGAGAATCATTCCGCAGATCATTCTGAAAGGCTCCATCGCCTCTACGTCAACGCTTTGCACAAAGGGCTTATATTTTATAGTTCCAGATCGTGTTTACATTCAATTCGAGAAGCTTGTTGGACCAGTCGCGGTGTCACCGTCGGCTGCAAGTGGCGTTTTGACAGTCATGACCTATGGGCTCGGCCCTGAAACCGAAACCGGTAAGATGCGCCTCCTCGTACTTGGACGGATACAACGAATGCGGGTGATGGATTTCGCCGGGGCATTCGCGTCCGGGTCGCAGCTTCCATTGGGCTCCCAGCTCGACCAAAAGATTCTTACCCTTCTCGCAACGCTCTGAATCTCGAATGGCTGACATCTTTAGCAAGCGCAAGAGAAGCGAGATCATGTCCCGCATCCGGAGCCGCGAGACATCAATTGAAAAAATCCTGCTTCGTTGGGTCCGCAATTCGATTGGACATCGACGAAAAACGCTGACCAACGTATCGGACCTGCCAGGCTGTCCCGATGTCGTCATCCCCAAGCTTCGTGTCGCTATCTTTTCAGATGGATGCTTCTACCATCATTGCCCTCGCCACGGCCATTTTCCGAAGTCGGCGCGTCACTACTGGGTGCCGAAGCT
This sequence comes from Terriglobia bacterium, assembly GCA_963840515.1. Classification (GTDB taxonomy): domain Bacteria; phylum Acidobacteriota; class Terriglobia; order Acidiferrales; family UBA7541; genus DASTCZ01. The sequence continues at coordinate 76,350 of CAWIZI010000027.1, read as the reverse complement.
ACGACGCAATGTGAGGCGAGACGAGTACAACCGCCGCAAACTCCGACGTCTTGGTTATCGAGTGTGGCGAATATGGGAGCACGACTTCAAGAATGGCCTCAGAGCAACAACGGAGCTAAGGCTCAAACAACGGTTATCGAAACTCCTATCGGAGCGGGAGAGCTGAGTGCGCCGCGAGGCGCAATCTATGCACGAAGCAAAACCAAGCCGCACAGCCTTCCGCGTAGCGATTCGTCGCGCAGCTCACCAGATTTTCGATACGCCGCGCGTGTTAGATGACCCCTTGGCCGTGCGGCATTATCGGCGCCGAGTATGCCGCGCGGATAACGGCGGGCGTCTCGGAAAATTCCGGCGTCGTCTCGAAATCCCTGCGCGCCTTCCTGGTAGCCCGCAGCAGATTCGCAGAAGATGAACTATCTCGTGCCGTCGCCAACGGTGTCCGCCAATTCGTTGTCCTAGGCGCAGGTCTGGACACCTTTCGCATATCGAAATCCGCACGCCTAAATCGGCCTCCGCGTTTTTGAAGTCGATCATCCCGCCACGCAAGCATGGAAACGCGAACAACTCCGCGCCGCGGCAATTACCATTCCGCCGGAAACAATTTTCGTTCCCGTGAATTTTGAACTCGAAACAATCTCCGACGGTTTGCACCGAGCCGGTTTCGCCCCAAATGAAAAAACATTCTTCTCCTGGCTCGGAGTAACTCCCTACCTAACCGATCGCGCCTTCACAGAAACTCTGGCCTTCATCGCCTCCATGCCAACCGGCAGCGGAGTCGTCTTCGATTACGCCGTCCCCCGCGCCTCACTAAAATTTATCGAGCGCCTGGTCTTTGACAGGATCTCCGCCCGCGTAAAGGCCTCAGGCGAACCATTCCAACTATTTTTCTCCCCGAAGCAATTGGCCCAGCGCCTGCATCAAATCGGTTTCACGCACCTCGAAGATTTAGGCGTGGACGAAATCAACGCGCGCTATTTCGCCGGCCGCACCGACAAATTGCGCGTCCGCGGCGCGCTAGGCCGCATAATTTCCGCGCAGAAATAAATCGTCCGGAGATAAAACGTGGAGCCCCCGCCGCGGCGGGAACCCGGACGTTCCGTGCCGGGAACGCCGATCGCCTGATCGGCGATTATGTCTCCCTACCAAAGCACTAACCCATTCAGAATCAATATATTACGGTTACGCGCACCCATCAAACATAAACCCAAATTCAAAAAATCAGGCACCCCCCTACCCCCCCTCGAAAGTCATGTGTGTGCTAATAAAGGACTTACAGCGATCTCGTGCTAAGTGTGTGCTAATAATCGACTTACCGGATTCGTAGCGGCCACCTTTAGGTCGCCCTCGGTCTTCTCGCTTTTCTCCGCGTCGTCTCTGCGCACTCTGCGTCTCTGCGTTCAGCGCCTTTTCTCTCTTTTTCCGCCCACCAAAAAGTGCACTATAATGCACTTTTCGCCAAAATCCCTCCCAAACATGCATTATAATGCACTTTTTAGCCTCATCCCTTCACGCTGGCTAACTGCGAGTACAATCAATTCATGTCGCGCCCATTTGAAATTTTAGAGCACCCCGCCGACGTCGGCTTCCTCGCCTACGGCGCGACGCTCGAAGAATTATTTGCGAACTCCGCGCTCGCCATGATCTCTTTGGCCTGCGATTTAGAAAACGTGCATGAATCCGAGAAGCGAAAAATTGAAGCATCCGGCGAAGACGTCGAATCCTTATTATATTCGTGGCTCGCAGAAGTTTTGGCCGTATCCGACGCCGAGCGTTTAGTCCTTCGACGCGCAACCGTAACTTTTTTAGATGAAGGCCGAGTCCGCGGAACCGTTTACGGCGAGCCAATCGATCGCGCGCGTCACAAAACCGGCGTCGCAATTAAAGCAGTTACGTTTCATCAGTTCGCAGTAGAAAATTTAGACGACGGTTGGCGCGCGCGCGTTTTCCTGGATTTATAATTACCAAAATAAAATGCGAGATGGGGTGCCGCGTCCTTTGTGCGCGTGCGCGGATAGTGTAATCTTTTGAATCTATAATTCGGTCCAACGATGAAAGAAGACACAACAAAATCGCTCGCAGAACTCGACGTTCAAACGCCAGCGCAACTCGTCGCAGCGTTCGCCGAACTGCGCACGGATTTCGAGCGTGATGCAGCAAGCGTAAACGACGACGCTTCATGGAAAACGTTTCGCGATGCTTGGCTCGGACGCAAGTCCGGAGCAATCGCAAATATTACCGATAATTGGCTGAAGAAAGCGCCCACACCGGAATTGAAGAAAGCTGTCGGACAAGCGCTGAACGAATTTCGCGGGATCGTGGAAGCGGAAATTGAAGGACGCCGCCTCGCCGCCGAAGCCGCTGCGGAACAAGCATCTCTCGCGCGCGAAAAAATTGATTTGTCCCTGCCCGGAGTAATGCGTCCGGTAGGAACGCGGCATCCTGTACGCCAAACGTTCGAGGAAATTGAAAAAATATTTCTCTCCCTGGGATATTCCGTTGTCGCCGGACCGGAAATTGAAACGCCTTACTACAATTTTGAGGCGCTGAATATTCCCGAATATCATCCGGCGCGCGACAACATGGACACGTTTTACATGGAACCGCCAGCCAGGCGCTTTCCTGTCATCAAGTCAGAAAATTGAGCCGCGTCTGCTGCGCACGCACACTTCGCCAATGCAGATTCGCACCATGGAAAAGCGACAGCCGCCCGTGCGAATTATCGTGCCGGGAAAAGTGTATCGCCGCGATAATCCCGACGCGACGCACGCATTTGTATTTCATCAGATTGAAGGGCTAGCCGTGGACACGGACCTGACTTTCTGCGATTTCGCGGGGACGATTGATTACTTCATCCGCGAATTTTTTGGGCCTGGCACGAAATCGCGTTTCCGTCCGAGCTTTTTTCCGTTCACGGAACCATCCGTGGAATTTGACGCGTCCTGCATTTTCTGCGGAGGCAGCGGAACGGCGGCTTCCGGTGCAAATTGCTCGAAGTGCAAAGGCTCCGGCTGGATTGAACTTTTCGGCGCGGGCATGGTGGATCCCGCCGTCTACGGCTACGTGAATTATGACGCTGCAAAGCTCAGCGGATTCGCATTTCGGAATTGGGATCGACCGGCTTGACGATGCTGAAATTTGGAATCGACGATATTCAGGTTTTTTTTCAGAACGACGTGCGCTTCCTGCGTCAATTTCCGTAACCGAACAAGCGATGAAACTTCTCTACAACTGGCTGAAGGAATTCGTGGACGTCACGGACACGCCGGACGAGCTGCGTTCGCGGCTCTCGCTTTCCGGACTTTCCGTTGACTCCATCGAAGAAACCGCCGGCCGGGCCGCTGCTGGACGCGGAAGTCACCATCAATCGTCCCGATTGCATGGGCCACTACGGAGTGGCGCGCGAAGTGGCCACGGCTTACCGATCGCCGCTCAAACCAATCGATCCGAAATTTACTGAAGCGAAGGACGCTGTATCCTGCGCGGCTCGCGTGTCGATTCGAGTCCCGAATTTGTGCGGACGCTATACCGCGCGCGTAATGCGCGGCGTGAAAGTGCAACCTTCACCAGCGTGGCTGCGCGATCGTCTCGTCGCGATGGGCCAAACTTCCATCAATAACGTAGTGGACGCGACGAACTACGTGATGCTGGAACTCGGCCAGCCGATGCACGCATTCGATTACGACAGCTTGGCGGACACGCAATCATTGTGCGCAGTGCTGCACCGAAGAAAAATTGAAAACGCTCGACGGCGCCGAACGCACACTCACCGCGGAGATGTGCGTGATCGCCGACGTACTCGCACGCTCGGAATCGCGGTGTAATGGGCGGACAAGATTCCGAAATCGGATTTGCAAGCCACAACATTTTATTGGAAGCGGCGTGGTTTGACGCAGTCTCAATTCGGCGCACATCGAAAGCGCTTGGCCTGCGCACAGAAGCGTCCACTCGATTTGAGCGCGGCTCCGATCCTGAAATGGCGGAGCTGGCTTCTCGCCGCTGCGCGGAATTGATTCAGCAACTTGCCGGCGGTGAAATACTTGCCGGTGTTGTGGATATTTATCCCGCGCCTCCAAAGCCCGGCAATCTTTTGCTGGCGCGGCGCGAATTGTGCGCGTGATGGGCGCTGACGTGCCCGACGCGGACATCGAAGCAATTCTCAGCTCGCTCGGATTCGCTCCGCATCGCACGGGCAACAGGAGTGAATTCGCCGGAGGCCGTGTGGCAATGCACGCAGCCATCGTGGCGTGCGGATGTCACGCGTGAAATTGATTTGATCGAAGAAGTTGTGCGGCATTACGGCCTGGATAAATTTAAACCGCGCATGCCCGTTGCGCGAACGACGGCCGCACGTTTGCCGAATGCGGAGATCGAAGACCGTTTGCGCGAACGATTGATCGGCCTCGGCTATCAGGAAATTCTCACGATTCCTTTGGTCGATCCCGCGCGCGATGTTGTTTTCCGTTCTGATAACGACGTGCCCGTTCACATCGCAAATCCACTTGCAGAAGATGCCTCGGTGATGCGCACAACGGGAATTTCGGGAATGCTCGGCGCACTGGAGTGGAATTTAAATCGCGGGCAAAGAAATTTGCGGCTGTTTGAAATTTCGCGAGCGTATCGGTGGAATGGTGCCGCGCCGGAAGAACGTCCAATTCTTACCATCGGTGCAACGGGAATGGCGCGCGAAAAATCCGTAGCGGAAACCCAGCGCGAGTTTTCGTTCGCGGATTTGAAAGGCGATCTGGATCGCATCGGCGAACTGGCCGGCGGATTTCAATGGAATGCAGGAGGGCCTGCGTGGCTGCATCCCGCTCGCGTGGGAACGGTTGCGCTTGGCACCGAACAAAATGCCATCGGAGTTGCGGGGCAATTGGCGCGAAGCGTGGCGGAAAAATTGAAGCTGCGTCAGGAAACTTTCCTCGGCGAATTGTTGCTCGACCCGTTTTATGCGGAGTGCACAGCGGCGCAGAAAGCCCTGCGCTATTCGCCGGTCAGCAAATATCAAAGTGTCGAGCGCGATTTTTCGGTCGTACTGCATGATGGAATTACTTTCGCGCAAATTTCCGGCGCAATTCGCGCGCTTGGAATTGACGAATTAATTTCTGTTGAAGCTGTAGACGTTTTTCGCGGAGGAAATGTTCCGGCCGGACAATTTTCATTGCTGGTACGCGTTACATTTCAAAGCGCTGCGGCAACACTTACAGATGCGCAACTGAATCACTTCTCGACGCGAATTGCCGAAGCGCTGCACAAACAATTCGGCGCGTCTTTGCGCACCGCGTAAATTTCCGGTATCAAATCTGGAGCTGCGTCATTTAGTATTCTTCGCGATTTGATACACAAAATTATCCCGGCCATTTTTGTCAACTCTTGAACCCACGCGAACGCCGCCAATTTTCTCAATTGCTTTCTGCGATCGCAGATTCCGCGTACCAATAATAAAATTCACACTGTTTACAAATTGAAACGCGTGCCGCAGCATCAGCTGCTTCATTTCGCCGTTGTGCGCACCGCCCCAATGGCAGCGCGCCAAAAACGACCAGCCGATTTCGATCTCACTTTTTTCTTCGTTGTATCCGTGGAAACGCGAAGAACCGATCACACCACCGCTTTTTGAATCAATCGCAATCAACGCTCCGCCAGATTCCAAACCTTCGCGGAAAAATTCTTTGAACACTTCTTGCTGATAGCGATCGCTGTTCGGATGTTGTTCCCAAATGAGCGGATCGGAAGCGACAGCAAAGAGTTCCAGAAAATCTTCCGGCCGAAGCGGCCTCAGCGTCAGGAGTTTTCCTTCCAATGTTGGCTGTGAATCAAAAGACATTTTGACTCGGCTCGCAGACTTCTAATCCACTAGTTTTATCATTCCTTACGCTCCCACGCACGTCGCGCGGTATTTTCAATACCGCAACGGCCAAGTCTTACAAGTCCGCATCTCTTTCCATGAGCGGTTTTGTCATGTCCCCAGGGCATCGCGGAGGAACTTGGGCGGCCAGCCTTGCTCCTCAGCCGCGAAGCGAAAGCCCGGATCCACCGTGAAATATCTGGTGCGCTGGCCATTCCTCCAACTAATGTGGACTTGGTATACGTCGAACGGTTCCAGCCCGAGTGCCCTGACATGGCGTACGAGTCCGCTCTGGATGCCCCCCAGGACCAGCAACCCCTCCCATCCCAACTTCCTCCGCAGCCGTTTCTTTTCGTAGCGGGCGGAGTCCGGAAAGAAACGGGATACGGTGATTGCATCTATGGGGTGCGAAACGCTTAGGAGAGCGGCCAGGAATTTTTTCTCGAAGTACCCAATTTTCTCCATCAGCGAAGCGAACAGGTCGCTCGTCCACTTCCCATGTGCAGGGAGATCGGCGTGGGAATCAGAGGACGAACCTTCTTTCTCTTGTCGCGTGGGCTTTGAGGTATTTCTTGAGCGCTACAACCTCTTGCGGGCTGTCCACCCTGTACCATTCACCTTGGAACTGGAATTCAATAGCCATCTCGTTGACCATCTCCTAAAGGTTCTCTCTGTGTCCCTTGCTACCCAACTGAGATTGAGAACCTCAATCATGACATCGCCGATATTCGATCGTTCTTCAAAAATAAGCTGGCTATCGAAGCGGGTCATCTCACGCCGATAAAGTTTCAGCCCCAGCCAAATTCCCGTTAGCGCGAGAATGAATCCCAGGTACCAGAGTGGATCGTCAGACGCTCGCCGCTCGATGATCGGAACCAGAGTAAGTGAACGCTATGAACCCGGCAAGATAAAAGAACCCTGAAACGGGAATGTTACTTTTGAAATGAGGTGCCGAACACGTGAACGGAATCTTCCGATAGCACACGAGCAAGACTTCAATTAGCAGCATCGACGCCGCAGCGATGACGGCCGTGTGGATCATTCCTACTCGCCAACCCCAGACGAAACCGTACGCCGGGAGCGCGATTGCAAGCAGCGGTGGAATCAGGAACGTCAGCATGATTTTCCGCGCCAGGCCAACGCACTCGCTGGCGTCAGGATTCGCGAGACGGAACACCCAATTGGCTCTCTGCGTCACCGGAATTTCGAACGAGAACCGCAGTCCGATAAGAAGCAGGTAAAGTACGATCAGGGGAATACCGAGCAACGCCGCGGACGGCCATCGGCTCGCGTCGCCGGCGATCGCCGATTGAAAAAGCGATTCCGAGGCAAGTACGATGCCAACTCCTGCGAATCCGCCGACGATCAGCATGTGGTTCTCGCTGCGGAACAGTGTTTTCAGTGTGAACGAAAAGCAGCCGCGCTCGAACGGCGTGCGCAGGAACAGATCCGTCACGAGATGCCAGCTCCTGTGGCGGATCGCACCGCCGATAGCGGCGAAGTTCGCGATCGATTCCGAACTCTTCCTAAAACAGCGGCGATAACCGAGCGCGGACGCCGCTATTGCCAGCGTGAAGGCCGCGACGGAAGCAACGATTGCCGTTTTCGCCAGCGTCGCCGAATGCCGGGTCCGTAAGTCCTCGAAGATGTTGGCACAATCCCCAAAACCAAACTGGCGGCAACAATTGGACCAGTGGCCTCGATCGTAGAGACGGATGCTGGACGATTGCGCTCATCTCAAAACTTGTGGAAAGCACCGCCATCAGAATGGCGACCATACCGCAACGCACGTAAACCGAGCATCTCCGAAAGACTCGATAAGGAAGTACCGCCATCATCAAACCAAGAATCGCCAGCACGATGAAAAAGCTGAACATACTCGCGAGGAAAACTGAAAAAAGGTGCGTCACGAAGAATAGCGCCAGGGACCCGAATGACGAGTGCGAACCGATGGCGATCAACGGAAACAGAACGGACGATGCCGCATTCACGTCCAAACCCAACGCAGCGGCCAGCAGCAACAGAGCCGCGAGATTCGCGTACAGGATGTGCTTCGCAGGAATCGGAAGCGGTGCAAGGTTCGCATAATCGCGACGGTCGGGAATGAGCGCATCCCATTTCCAAATGGCCACTGCGCCGGTGGCAACCATCGCCAACACAATAAAAAAATATTCGTCGGACAGCGAGGCAGCGACAGACGCGAACGCGCCGGGAACGGCCAATAATGCCAGCATGGCGCCTACGCCAAAATCGAGTTCTCCGGATTCGTCGCCGCCGTTCATCACACGCTCGATCGAGTGCCGGACCAATCGCGTAAACGGCGCCCTCTGCCAGCCGCTCTTCCGAGCGAGTTTTGGACCACTCGAACTCATGCCGCCCTCATGACGCCAATAATGTCCTGTGCGGTGCGCGCGGCGTCGCGCTCATCCAGCAAATGAACGAAACTTTTTTCCAGCGATGATTGGCCGGCACGCTCCTGAATCTCCGCGCTCGCCGCGTACGCCAGCACTTTGCCTTTGCGGAGGATCATCACGCGCGTACACACCTTCTCAACTACTTCCAAAACGTGCGAGCAGTAGAAAACGGCTTTGCCCTGTTCGCCGAGCGACTTGATCAAATTCTTAGTGATGAGTGCGGAGTTCACATCGAGACCCGACAGCGGTTCGTCGAAAATCAGCAGCATGGGATCGTGCAACAGCGCGGCGATCAGCAGGATTCGCTGGCGCATTCCCTTCGAGTACGTACCAATGGCTACGTATTTTGCAGGCGAAAGCGAAAACAGTTCCAGCATTGCGCCGATCTTCTTCGCAAGCTCCGCGCGGGGCAGACCGCGCAGCGTTCCCACCAACTCGAGGTATTCCCAACCCGAAAGGAACGGATAAAGCTCGGGCTCTTCGGGAACGTAGCCGAGCTGCTCGCGATAGCCGACCAAGTTCTTCTGAATGTCTGCGCCACCGGAAAGCACTGCGCCGCTCGTCGGCTGAATCAGTCCGGTCAACATGCGCACGATCGTGCTCTTCCCCGATCCATTAGGACCCACGCAGCCAAGCACTTCGCCCGGTCCCACTGAAAATGTGACGTCATTCACGGCGGGAACCGCCGTGTAGCACTTGACGATGTTTCGTGCTTCCAGGAGAACCATATTCTTTGACCAGACAGGGCAGACTTAGCCTTAAGGGTGGTAAATTAACCTTAAGGCTAATTACTGTCAAGACGAAAGCATACTTTTACTCGAAGAGGGGATTCCTAACGCGCGAAATTCGAGGAGCGCCACATCAGAGAACTTTCGCCGCTGCCAAGTCTAGACGCACTGAAAACTCGCGCATCTTTTTTAGATCAATATCGATTCCGAAATGGACTGACAAGCAAAAACAAATCAGCCGGAACATCGGATGGCCGTGGTCGGTGCGGCGTCCAATGTTCCGGCTGATTGATCAAAAATTATTTCGCGCACATCATACTGCGTTTAGATAATTAGAAGCGCAGCACAAGTCCGGTGGAGAGACGGAAATTATTCTGAGTGAACCGCACGTTTATTGGATTCGTGAAGTCAGTCAGAAAATAATCGCCCTGCACCAAACGAATTGCGAAGTGATGAGCGACTCGAAGGTCCAATCCGCCGCCGAAGGCCGCCGCAAAGGACGTGGACGAAGCAGAACCGAGGCGCGCTTGCAGAGTTGAATCCAACTGGCCTGCGCCGACAAGCGCTTGAACGTAAGGCTGCAATGGGCCATGGCGGAAAGCGATTCGCGCGCCGCCCATATAAGTGTAAAGCGTTCCGCCGCTTCCGGTGAACGGGGCGCTAATATTCCCGACGGCGTTGCCGGAAATTTCACCAACAATTCCGAGCCAGCGCGTTGGATAGACGACGATCTGTCCGATGCCACCATTCATATTAAATGATGTTCCGGGCGTATACATTTGGCGCGTGTACTGATAACCGACGTAAACGTCGGCCCTGGGAGCATCCTGAGCCGACGCGGCAATTCCGAATACCAACGATAAAGATAGTAGTAGAGCGATTTTTCGCAACATTATTAAACTCCTCCAGTATGGAATTTTCAGGGGATTACGTATGAGTTGACGCGCACATCGACTTTTTTGGCCCCTGGCGTAGTGCATTCGGCCTCGGCGGAGTGGGCGCGAACTACACTCAGCGTATTTTTTACTATTATTGGGATGCCCTATTTTGGTGCAGGGTTGCGCAGTACCGGAATTACACCAGAAACGGCGGCGAAAACGCTGTAGCGCCGAAAACTTGAAAATGTTGGTGTTTGCGTCAATGCCAAAGCACCGCAGATTGCGAAAGCGCATCTGAAAGGCGAGAATCATTTTATGGCGAGCAATGATTTTGCGATGGTGGTGCTGGCGGCGGGCAAAGGCACGCGGCTGAAATCAAATGTCGCGAAGGTGCTGCATCGCGCCGGCGGACGCACGCTTGTCGAACACGTGGTGCATGCGTGCGAAGAAAGCGGAGCGCGGCGAATTTGCGTTGTAGTCGGATATCAGTCGGATGAAGTTGCGGCGGTTGTTACGCCACTTAGCGCGAAAACAGTTTTGCAGCAGCCGCAGCGCGGCACCGGCCATGCGCTTCTGATTGCGCGACGCGCAATCGGCAGCGCGAAATATGTGATGGTGTTACCGGGCGACGCGCCGCTGGTCCGCGCAGAAACATTGGAGGCGCTGATGCGCGCGCATATCGCAAGCGGAGCAGCGGCTACTTTACTCACAGCGGTACTTTCCGATCCCACGGGCTACGGAAGAATTATCCGGCAAGGAAATGATCCCGCGAGCGGACGCGTCTCCGCAATCGTAGAGCAATCGCAGTTGGCCGAAAATCAGCAGGAAATTAATGAAGTGAATTCCAGTATTTATTGTTTCACGGCGGCAAAATTGTGGCCGGTGATGGCGCACTTGCGTCCGAACAATGCGCACCGCGAACTTTATTTGACGGACGCGATTGCGCCGCTGGCCGCAGCCGGCGAACCGGTGATGGCGCAAATTACCAGCGACGCCGCGGAAATTCTTGGCTGCAACACACGCGCGGAACTTGCGGAAGTGGACCGCACATTCCGGCGCCGCGCCGCGGATGAGCTGATGAATTCCGGCGCGAGCATTCAATTTCCGGAAACAGTTGTGATCGATGCGGGCGTAACCGCGGGACCGGACACTTTTATTGGTGCGAATGTGCAGTTGCTGGGCCGCACAAAAATCGGCGCGAATTGCACGATCGGCGCAGGAAGCATTTTGTCGGACATGACGCTGGCGGACGGCGTGCTTGTAAAACCATATTCCATTTTGAACGCGAGTCAAGTTGCATCCGGCGCGCAGATCGGCCCCTTCTCACATTTCCGCGAGCAGGTTGTTCTGAAAGAAAATGCGCGCGTCGGAAATTTTGTGGAAGCGAAAAAAACTGTACTGGGTCGCAAGTCCAAAGCGATGCACCTGAGTTATTTAGGTGACGCGCGCATCGGCGACGAAACAAATATCGGCGCCGGCACGATCACCTGCAACTACGATGGCGTGCACAAAAATCCCACAACGATTGGGCGCGGAGTTTTTATCGGCAGCGATACGGCGCTGATTGCGCCAGTACGTGTTGGCGATGGCGCATACGTGGCCGCAGGTTCGGTGATCAGCGAAAATGTTCCCGCGGATGCGCTGGGAATTGCGCGCGGACGTCAAACGAACAAGCCGGGATGGGCGCGCGCGCGGCGGCGCGAAATGTCAAAAGACAAAAAGTCCGCGAAGAAGAATCGTCCGCGCAAGAAGAAACGCACCGCGAAGAAACGTGCAACGAGAAAATCCCGCAGGCGCTAATTTCTTTTTTCGTTTCCGAATCGTTTTTTCAAAACTGAATTGGTTTCTCTGGTTTCACCGGCTTGCCGGGCTGCCCCGGTTTCCACGACGGTTCTTTTTCCGGCTCGACCAGCGCAAATTCCACGCGTCGCCGCAACGGATCGATGCGCTCAGCTACCACGCGAATGCGATCTCCCAAATGCCACGTACGGGCGCGGCCGGATCGTGCTCGTTGTGAAACAGAATTCGCCACGATTGCATGGTCGCGTTCGCGATAGAGGCAGCGCTCGCCGGTTTGCTCTTCGAGGCGGTTAATCGGCACCAAGTCCTTCGACGAAAATTTCCATCAGTTCGACAAAGAAACCGAATTTCTGCACGGAAATAATCAGCGCGTCAAACTCATCGCCCAATCGTGATTCCATAAATTGCGCGGTTTTCCATTCCATCAGTTCGCGTTCGGCCATCACAGATCGGCGCTCGGCCATGGAAGTTTCCACGGCCATTTCTTCCAGTTCCACTTCGCGATAGGGCCCTTTCGTGCGATTCCTGGTGCCGGAAGCCGATCCCGGCGGATGCCCGAGCGCCCACTTCAGTACGCGATGAACAATTAAATCCGGATAGCGGCGAATCGGCGAAGTGAAGTGCGCGTATTCCTGAAACGCAAGCGCGAAATGGCCCAGCGCTTCGGCCGCATAGCGCGCCTGCTTCAGCGAGCGCAACATTAAATAGGAGATGATTCGCTCTTCGGGCTTGCCCGCGATTTTTTCGGTCAGCTTTTGATAATGCTGCGGACGAATATCAATATCGCCGCCATCCGCGCCGGAAACTTGCGCGGTAACAAACATGGGCCGCTCGCGGCTGTTGCGATTGGAGCGTCCATCGCGTCCTTTTTTCATCGTGGAAGCGTTGCGTACTTGCACGCGCCGCTCGGTCAATCCCGGAACGCCGAGCGAATATCCAAACGCGTGCGCCATTTCCTCAAACTCGATTACTTTTTTTGCGTCGGGCTGTTCGTGAACGCGATGCAGGAATCCCAGTCCGCGCTGCAGCAGAAAATGCGCGACGGCCTGATTCGCGCACAGCATAAATTCCTCGATCAAACGATGCGCAATGTTTCGCTGGCTGCGCACGATGCTGGTCATGCGGCCTTCAGGATCGAATTCGATTATTGGCTCGGGCAAATCGAAATCAATGGAGCCCAGTTTGCGGCGGCGCGCGTTCAGCACCAACGCGAGATCGCGCATGTCCATAAAATGCATAGCGAGATGCGAATATTTTTCGGTGGCCTCGACATCACCTTCAATCACTTTATTTACGTCGGTGTAAGTCATGCGCGCAGCGGAATGAATTACTCCCGGCGAGAATTCCGCGCTGGTAATTTCTCCCAACTCGTCGAGCTGCATCACCGCGCTCATCACCAGACGATCCACGTCCGGCTTCAGCGAACAAATATCGTTGGAGAGTTCTTCGGGCAGCATGGGCACGGCGCGATCAGGAAAATATACGGATGTGCCGCGCAAACGAGCTTCGCGATCCAGCGCGCTGCCGCGCAAAACGTAATGCGCCACATCAGCGATGTGAACCTGTAATTGCCAGCCGCCCAATTTTCGCTCAACGTAAACCGCGTCATCGAAATCGCGCGCAGTTTCTCCGTCGATAGTGACGATAGGCAGCGCGCGGAAATCGCGGCGGCCATCCAATTCTTTTGGTCCCGGCGGCTTGGCTACCACTTCCGCTTCTTCAATTACTTCCGGCGGAAATTCGTGCGGAATGTGGTGCTTGCGCAGAATAATTTCAATATCGACGCCCATTTCGCCGGGCTTGCCGACAATTTCGATCACGCGTCCTGAGCCGGCAACTCCACCGCGAGGAAAACGTGTGAGCGCAACATTCACAACCGCGCCATCCAGTTGCGGAATTCTTTCGCGCGGATTTGTGGGCCGCGTAATTCCCAATTTTTCCGCAAGCGCCGGCGGCAGTTCGTCGCCAGCCGGAATCACAATTTCGCCGAGACGCGATTCGTAAGGCAGCACAACATTTCCAGCCGCGCTCGAACCGTAGCGAAATAATCCGACGACGGTCTGATGCGCGCGCTCCACTACTTTGACGACGCGGCCTTCCGCGCGGCCGCGCCGATCGCGGCGCTCGACGCGCGCGAACACGTGGTCGCCGTGCATGGCGTCGCCCATCGCATCGCGCCCAAGAAACAAATCGCCATCAACTCCGGGAATGGGCTTATCGGGAACCACAAATCCGTAGCCATCCTGATGAGCAACAATGCGTCCGCGAACTTGGCCAGCATCGGCGCGAGAAGGCTGTTGGGGCGCACCGCCGGAAGCTGGCGGATGAATCCGATTATCGGCTCGGGGCTGGATACGACTTTTCGCCGCGCTTGGCGCTCGGGAAACAGAATCGCGTTTCGCCTGGGCGCGGCGATTCGGCGTGGCAGGCAAGCCAAACCGCCCGTGGCTCACTTCCTCAACTTCACCACGCCGGCGCAGCCGCACGATCATTTTGGCGAGCCCGCGACGGCCGTCATGCTTCAGTCCCAGTTCGCCGGCGATCTCGCGGAGGCTCATCGACAACGGGGCTTTGGCTAATAGGGCCAACAGCACTTCGGGGCTCGGTCCGGCGGGCCGGCTGTCCTTTTCGTCATTTTCGCGAATCGGATATGGGGTATATGGCGTGCCGGGAGGTCTCTTATTTTTCATAGGATCGGGTACCGTCAACATTCTAGCTTTTTATTCGCCCAAGCCCGCAACTTTTCCTGGAGGCGCGGGTTGTGTGGAGAAAGCTGTACGAGAACTGCCCGGACTTCCTCCGACAAGCCGGGCGGAGTCCCTTCGGGGACACTAAGGAGGCGGCTAGACCTGGGCCGCCTCCTTTTCTTTGTCCGCCGCGACGCAATCTCTTAAGTATTGTCTGGAGAAGACACTTCCTTAGAATACCTAGACACTATTCCTAAACCCTCGGCATCAGATAGCCAGCGGAATCATACCGTCAATTACCGTTCACACCCCTTCGGTCTTTGTACGTTTTCGCCTGCGCCCTCCTGTTGGAGGCGGACGCCGTGCATCGCGTTATCGAATAGCGACGCCGAACACTGAGGGGAAATTCAGTTATGAAGCCGCCGGTCGCCGCAATATCAATTCGGAATTTGAAACAAAATCTTCGGCGATTTGTATCTGCGGCATCCGCCGCGGGCACGCTGCTGAGCATTTTGGCGTTGATCGCTGTTGTTTGGATCAGCGGTTGCGCGTCTTCCAGCGCAGGCGGCACTATTACGACCAACTCCACGAACACCGCACCGGCAATTACCGCTCAGCCAATCGGTGCGACCGTCATCTCGGGAGCGACAGCAACTTTTACATCGGTAGCTACAGGAACGCCGACTCCGACCGTGCAGTGGCTGGTGAGCACGAATGGCGGGGCGAGTTTTGCGTCGGCGGCCAGCGCCACTTCCACAACTTTGAGTATCACCACAATGGCCGCTCAGAACGGCAACGTGTATGAAGCAGTGTTCACGAATACTGTTGGTAGTGTCACATCGACGGCTGCCACGCTGACGGTTAATTCAGCGCCTGTAATTGCAACGAGTCCTGTAAACGTCTCCGTTCTGGCGGGAGCCAATGCAACATTTATCGCCGCGGCAACTGGAGCGCCGGTTCCGGCCGTGCAATGGCAGGTGAGCGTGAATGGCGGAGCAACATTCGCAAATTTGGCCGGAGCAACATCACCCACGTTGACGTTCACCGCGACGGCGGGGCTGAACGCAAATCAGTACAAAGCGGTGTTTACGAATTCTGTGAGTAGCGCGACGACTACAACCGCAGCGCTGAATGTGAATGTTGCGCCGGCCGTTACAGTAAATCCCACAAATGTGTCGGTGAGCGTAGGAAACTTGGCGACGTTTACAGCGGCTGCAACGGGCCAGCCGGCGCCTACGATGCAATGGATGATCAGCGTGAATGGCGGCTCAACATTTGCACCGGTTGTTGGAGCTAACTCTACAACGCTAAGTTTCACGGCCGGCGCTGACATGAGCGGGAACGTCTACGAAGCCGTGTTCACGAATGCGGCGGGCAGTGTTGCAACCGGCACAGCATTGTTGACTTTGAGTTTTGCTCCTACGATCACACTTAATCCAACACCGCTGACACTCGTAGACGGAAGCACTGCGACCTTCACGGCCGCAGCCACCGGAACTCCGGCGCCGACGGTGCAATGGTTCATCAGCACAAATGGTGGAGCGTCATTCAATGCAATGGTCGGAGCAACCTCAACGACGCTTACTTTCACGACATCTTTGGCGCTATCCCAAAACTTGTATCAGGCAGTTTTCACAAATTCGGCGGGCGATTCAACCACCACGGCGGCGCTCTTGACGGTTACGCCTATCGTGATCGTCTCCGTGGCAATCAACAATCCAGGTAATTCGCCCATTACATTGGGCACCGGCGGAATAATTAATTTCTCCGAGGCAATCACAAACGGCACCCCGGGAATTGGCGTGAACTGGAACGTAAACGGAATCGCCGGAGGAAATAGCACGGTCGGCGCAATCACAGCTTCCACAATGGACGGAGCGCTGGCGACTTACACCGCGCCGGCGAGCACGCCGCCCGGCGGAGCCGTCACCATCGTCGCAACGTATGCAGGCGCAGGCAGCTCGGCATCGCCTGCGGCCAACGTCAATATTGTAGCGAATCAAAATTCGGCGCTCTCCGGCCAGGTTGCCTTTCAGATCCGCGGCTTCCAAATATCCGGTCTGCCATTCGGCATGGTGGGTACGTTCACCGCAGATGGAGTGGGAGGGCTGAGCAACATATTCGTTGATACGAATGCCCAGGAGGATGCCGACGGAGACTCGCTCCTCACCTCAAAGGTGGCTTGGAGCGGAAGTTATTCGATGGACACAGTAAATCACGGAATTATGCACATGACGCTCGCGAGTGATCCGACCGTGCAGATGAATTTCGCTTTCACGTTCAGCGGCGGAAATGGTTCCATCGTCGAAATTGATACGCCGCTTGGTTCGACCGCCTCCGGAAGTTTCAGCGCTGCCAGCTCCTCGTCCTTCACAGTGGCTCCCGGAGGATTAAACGGGACTTACATCATGCGGTTGGACGGACCGGTTACCGGAGGTGATGGCTACTTTGCTCTGCTCGGCCAAACTACGTTTACACAGACTGGCAATTCAACGACCGAGGGCACCGTAACCGGCTCCGCCACTTTTGACGGAAGTCCGACCAATATCATAGGCGGCACGGTATCTGTGGATGCGGATGGATCGGGCCATGCAACTATTGTTCTGCCATTTGATTTTGGACTCACGTTAACTCTTAGCGCCTACATTTCAAACTCGGACAGAATTTTCACGTTGGATACCGACTCGCTTGGCGTCACCCTGACTGGAGTCTTCCGATCGCAGACGATCCCACTTGGAGGGTTCACAGCTGCAAACATATTTACGAACTCGATGCTGTTTGAGGCAATCGGAGTTGATTTCAGTAACAATCTCGCCAGTGTAATCGTCGGGGGATTTTCGCCGAGCATTTGCAATCCAACCACGGAAGTCACAGGTGAATACGACCAGGACGACGGCAGCGATGTGACCGGAATTTCCCCAACCGCGTTTACCGCAACATTCACGGTGGATCCGATAGTGCCGGGACTTGGCACGCTGACGCTCTCGAATGGTCTGAGCTTTGTTTTTTACATGCGAAGCCCCGGCGAAGGATTTATCGCGGAAACCACACTGGTCAATTCAGCGTCGCAGGTCGGAGAAATCGGATCGCAAACCGAACCGAGTGGCGGTTTCGCGCTCGCAACGCTCATCGGGACTACTCAGAACGTAGGAACGGAAACAACCACACCCGCCAGCGCAAACGGTGTCGCCGTCATCAATTTTGGAAACGGCGTTTACACCGCGTCCGCCGATGGCAGCGCATTGGCGCAAAGTCCGTTTATCACCGGGACCTCCACAGGCACAGTCGCCATCACCGATGCCGCACGCGGTAGAGGAATCGCTGCTCCGGCGACCGGATCGATTTTCGGATCGGCGCAGGCTGTCTTCTACATGATCGACAATACCGGAGCGTTTATCATGATTTCTGTCGATCCAACCACGTTGCAGCCGCAAATCATTATTGTCCGGAACTAGCGGCACGGCAGAGCTTCCGATTGACGCCACAGTACCGCCAGCCTAAGATGGCCTCACTACGACAGTGCGCCGCATGCCCACTTCTAAAGTTTCCGCAAATCTGACCGCGCGCCGTTTGCTGATTTTATTTGCGATCCTGTTTTCTTTTTCCGCCGGAATATCCGCTCAAAAACTGAAAGACTTAAAGCCGCAGGGCTACGTAGACGATTTCGCGAATGTTTTGAGCGCTGACGCCAAGCAAAAACTAACCGCGCTTTGCGCCGAAGTGGACTCGAAAACCGGAGCACAAATCGCCGTCGTAACTGTTTCATCGCTGGAAGGCCAGGAGATTGAAGATTATTCAATCACGCTGGCCACACAGTGGGGCATTGGCCCGAAAGACAAATCACGCGGCGTGATGATTTTATTTGCGCCATCCGAACACAAATATCGTTTTGAAGTTGGCTACGGCCTGGAAGAAATTCTGCCCGACGGAAAAGTTGGCGGATTTGGCCGCGAAGCTGTGCCGCTGTTGCGTCAAAATAACTATGACGCCGCGGTGCTTTTGATGACCCAGCGCGTCGCGTCGGTGATCGCCGCCGATAAGGGCGTCACGTTGGATGCGCTTTCCGGCGTTGCACCGCCGCCGGTTGAAACACACACGCGATCTTCCGGTTCCGGAATCACCTTCAACGAAATTTTCTTTGGAATGTTTATACTGTTTTTTCTGTTCAGGCTCATTTTCGGCCACTCTAATTCCGGCCGTCGAGGTGGCGGAAGCGGTTGGTGGCTTGGTCCAATGATTGGCGGCTCCATGGGCGGCGGTTCGTGGGGCGGAGGCGGATCGTTTGGCGGTGGAAGCGGTGGCGGCGGATTTGGCGGATTCGGCGGCGGTGGTTTCGGAGGCGGCGGAGCAAGCGGTAGCTGGTGAAATTCGCGGGGATGGAGTGAAACTCGATGGAAAATAAGTTGGATGAATTCGTACAGCGAATGCGCGGCGCCGCACCGGATAATTTGAAAGCGATTGTGCTCTACGGCTCTGCCGCAGCCGACGAATTTCATGAAGGCCATTCCAACGTGAATTTATTGTGCCTGGTGGAAAATGGCGATCCCGCGCGGCTGGAACCTTTTCATTCCACGGTGGAATGGTGGATGGGCAAAGGACATCCAGCGCCGCTGATTTTCACATTGGAAGAATTGCGGCGTTCATCTGATATTTTTGCGATTGAATTATTGGATATGCAAGCGCGCCACAAAATGCTGTTCGGCGAAGAATTCCTCGCGGGAATTACCGTGCCGCTTCGCTATCACAAACTGCAAGTCGAGCGCGAGCTTCGCTTAAATTGGCTTCGGCTGCGCCAAACATTTCTCGCCGCTCCACGCAAAGCGCATTTGGATGTTATGGTAGCGGCGGCATCGTCATTCACCGCGCTATTTCGCCACACGCTCATCGCGCTCGGTGAACCGGCGGCGCAAAATAAACGCGAAGCCATCGAGCGCGTGGCGAAATTAACCGGCGCGGACGAGAACGGATTTCTCGCCGTGCTGGATTTCCGCGAAAAGAAAACGAAGGAAAAGGATATCGACGTCACCGCCGCCGCGCGAAGTTATTTTAAATTAGTGGAAGCTGTGACGGATGAAGTGGATCGCAGGATCGAAGTTTTGTCGTAGCGATTATTTCTGTTTCGGAGGAAACGAATGAAAGCAGTCGCACTGGTTTTAGTCGTGCTGCTGGCGATCGGCGCGATCGTCGGCGTAATGTACGTTGACCGCAAGAATCAAATGGTCACCAAAAATGAAACCGTCAAATCCACTTGGGCGGAAGTGGACGTGGTGCTGCAACGCCGCGCCGATTTGATTCCGAATCTGGTGGCCACCGTGCAGGGTTATGTCGCGCAGGAACAAACTGTGTTCCACGATATCGCCGCCGCGCGTTCCGCTTTAATCGGCGCCGGATCTCCTCAAGCAAAAATTTCCGCGAATGGCCAGTTGGATAGCGCGCTCAGCCGCTTGCTGGTTGTCGTGGAAAATTATCCCGTATTGAAATCGAATGAGAATTTCCTGAAATTGCAGGACGAGCTGGCCGGCACGGAAAATCGCATCGCCGTCGAACGCAAACGCTACAACGACGCAATTCAGGACTACAACACTTACATCGGCCAATTCCCGAACAGTGTTTTCGCCGGTTGGGCCGGCTTCAAACGCAACGACGCTTATTTCAACGCGCCGGAATCCTCACGCGAAGCGCCCAAAGTGCAATTCCCCGGACCGACGCGATAGTCTTCGCGATTCGGTTCAGCAATTTAATTCGGTGAAATAAAAAACGGCGCCTCGCGAAAATGCGGGACGCCGTTTTTATTGAATGAAGCGGAATTTAATTTCCGCCGCGCCGCCCTCCACGCCCGCCCGCTCCGCCGCGCCCTGCCGGAGGAAGCGAAACGCCCGGAACATTTGCCTGCGCCATTTTCGCGTTCAAATCCGCGAGATCGGTTTTCTGAATGTCATCCCACTTCGCCAGCGACGCAGTCAGTTGCTTGTTCAGCACCTCAAACACTTCAAACGACTGCGCGGTCGGCGCCGCGTCCGCGCTTTCCACTGTGCCGAATAAATCCACCAACTGGTTCACCGTGCGAATCGGAAAATTCAGAGCGTCCTCATCGCTGGTTGATTTGGTCTGAATCATTTCTTCTTCCACCGCGGTCATTTTTTTATTCAACGCGTCCGCCGCGTCCAGCACGGTTTTATATTCAGCGCCTGCAGGCAGTCGCTGGCGCAACGCATCGAGCTGCGTTCGCAAACTGCGAATCTGATTGATCGCGTCATGCCCGGCGGTAATCCGCGCATTCAAACGCGTCGCAAACTCGAATTGTTTGTCCAGATCTTCTTGCGACACATGCAAACGCGGATCGGTTTTTACTTCTACTTTCGCCGTATACGACTGCCCGCCCGCCGTAAGTTTCACGTTGTACGTGCCCGTAGAAATAATCACGCCGGATCCGCGCCCGCCCCAATAAACCGCGTTCGGAACTGAGCTTGGCGGATCGGTCCGCAAATCCCACGTGAATCGATTCATCCCGGCATTCACGGTCGGCGCCGCGCCGCCACCGAAACCGCCGCGCCCACCTCGTCCGCCAGCGGCTGGCGTTACTTCCGTGCCCGCTACAGAAGCGCGTCCTGTGAATGTGCGAATCACTTTTCCGGAAGCGTCGGAAATTTCAATTGTGATTGGCGCCTGCGGCGCGGACTTCAGCCAATAATCCAAAGTCATTCCGCGCCCGCGAATCGCAACCACCGGAGTGAACAAATGTGTCTCCGCGTTTTGCACGTCATTCGTCATTTCGCGCAGCGGTGTGATGTTATCCATCACATAAAAAGAACGTCCGTGCGTGGCGATCGCCAAATCGTCATCCTTAATAACCATGTCGTGCACCGGGGTGTCCGGCATGGTGCCGCGCAACGATTTCCAATTCACTCCGTCGTCAAACGAAACGTAGACGCCCGATTCCGTTCCCGCGAAAAGCAGTCCCTTCCGTTTCGTATCCTCTTTTATGGAATGTGTGATCGCATTATCCGGAATTCCATTCGTAATTTTTTTCCACGTTTTGCCGAAGTCATTCGTCTTGTAAAGGTATGGACGCATGTCGTCCAGTTTCTGTCCGTCAAGCGCAACGTATGCGGTGCCGTCGGTTGTGGGCGAAGGCGCAACGATGCTCACCTTGATCCATTCAGGAATTCCCTTCGGCGTCACGTTGCTCCACGTCTTGCCGCCGTCGCGCGTCAACTGCACCAGCCCGTCATCCGTGCCTGCCCATATTTCCCCTTTAGAAATGGGCGATTCCGCGATGCAGAAAACTGTGTCGTAATATTCCACGCTGGTGTTGTCCTGCGAAAGCGGCCCGCCGGAAGATTGTTGCTTCGATTTATCGTTGCGCGTCAGGTCCGGGCTGATCGCCGTCCAACTGCCGCCGCCGTTGCTCGACGAAAAAATCATTTCCGCGCCGATATAAATTAAATTCGGATCGTGCGGCGAAGCGGCGATTGGAAATGTCCACTGGAAGCGATGCAGAATATCCGCCGCGCCCGCGCCCATCGTATTCAGCGGCCACGCGTTAATGTCACGCTCGAAACCTGTCGCGTGATTATATTCCGTCAGCAATCCGTCGTAAGAACCGGCGTAAGTGATGTCCGGATTATCGCGCTTCGGCACAACCCATCCCGATTCGCCTCCGCCAACATCATAAAAATTCGCGCCGCCTCCGCCGCGTCCGCCAAATCCGGCGGCGCTGGAAATCGCCACGGTGGAATTGTCCTGTTGCGCGCCGTACAACATGTATGGATAGCGCGTGTCCGTATCCACATGATAGAACTCCGCCGTCGGCTGATTATCTTCGCTGCTCCAACTTCGGCCTGCGTCGTGCGTGATCGCCGCGCCGCCATCATTACTATTAATGATCCAATCCGGATTCGTCGGATCGATCCAGAATCCGTGATTGTCTCCGTGCGTTCCGCGCATCGTGTTCCACGTTCGGCCGCCGTCAATCGAACGCAGTATGCTTGTGTTCAGCACGTACACAACATCCGCGTTCTTCGGATCCGCAAAAATGTGATGGAAATACCAGGAGCGCTGCGTCAGGCTGTGATCCGCGTTCATCAATTGCCACGAATCGCCGCCATTGTCAGAGCGATATACGCCGCCGCGCGCCGCTTCAATAATCGCGTACACACGATTTCCATCCGCGCCGGAGACCGAAATTCCGATTCGTCCAAGCACTCCACTTGGCAAACCGTGTCCGGTGATTTGTGTCCACGTAATTCCGCCGTCGCCCGAGCGATAAATTCCGCTGCCCGGTCCCCCACTTTCAAAATTCCATGGCCTGCGAATAAATTGATACATCGCCGCGAAAATAATTCGCGGATTTTCAGGGTCAAGCGAAAGGTCAATCACACCCGTCTTGTCGTCCTTGAATAAAGTTTTCGTCCAGGATTTTCCGCCATCCGTCGAACGGAAAACTCCGCGCTCGTTATTCGGTCCGAAGGCGTGGCCCATCGCCGCAACCAAAACAATATTTGCGTCGTGCGGATCAACCATGATGCGCGATATGTGGCGTGTATCCTCCAGCCCGATGTGCGTCCAGGTTTTTCCGGCATCCATGGACTTCCACATTCCGTCGCCGTCGGAAATATCTCCGCGAATGCAGGATTCACCCGTGCCGGCATAAATAATATTTGCATCCGAAGGCGCCACGGCAATCGCGCCAATCGAGCGAATGTCCGTCGTGTCCGTCAACGGAGTCCAACTCAGGCCGGCATTCGTCGTCTTCCAAACTCCGCCGGCTACCGTGCCCATGTAATAGACGTCCGGATTTCCCGCAACGCCGGAAACGGCCAGCGTGCGTCCGCCGCGCGCCGGACCAACCAATCGCCAGCGCACCGGCTTCCACAAATTCGCGTCAAATGATTGCGCGCCGGAAACAATCGCGCCAAGAATCACAACGGCAAAAATTCCGATACTAATTTGAAGCGCACTCCACTTTTGCGAACGCATCGCGCATTTCCTCCGAAATATTTAACTGATGCGAGATTCTATCGCCAATAGTAGTCGAGCGGAAATATTTTATGGAGGCGTAGGGCGGGTCTGTTCATCCTGAGCACCGTCGAAGAACGATCCGCCCGTTGCGCGAAAGCTGTAGTCGCGATTACGGATGCCGAAATCCGGTCAGTTGGTGCGTCGTCAAATCCAAAGTGAACCGATCCAGCGTTTGTCCCGGAGTCGCCTCGTCCGTCACGCCCACAAATTCGCAGGAAAACAGCGCCGGGGAAACTGTGATGCGCAAGAATCCAAAGTTCGTAGCAAGATAATTTTCCAGTGTCAGCCGGTTTCCTTTTCCGTCGCCATCGCTTGAATCCACCGGAGTTCGCGGCGGCGGTGCGGCCCCATGTTTCAGTCCGCTTAAATTATAGAAGCCGCCCGTCCCGGCGACCAGGTAAGGAATTTGCCGGAGCACTCCATTCACAGTCAGGTACCGCGTGTAGCGCTCGTACATATGAGCGTGGCCGGAAAAAATCGCATCGGGAGTCACGCCGCTTTTCGTGCAAGCGTCGTCAATATCGCTCAACATTGCCGGGCTGGGGCTGTGCTGCACGCTTCCCGTGAAAGGCGGATGGTGAACAGCAAGAATCACCGCGCCCTCGAATCCATTTTTTCTGTCCGTGGCGGCTTGTTGCAGCTGGCTGATCAAAAAGTTTTTCTGATCCTGTCCGACAACCTTGTCCGCAATTACTCCCTGCGTGGTTCCTTCCGAAGTGTTGGAATAAAGGCCGATAATTTTCACGAACGGCGCGTTCAATGTGAAATAAACGCCGGGTTGCGTCATCGCCGTCCGCGCAATGCCCGCTGCTTCCGGAGTGTGCGCGGGAGAAGACGCGCAGAATTGCGCACGGAACGCGTCCAGCGATTTCCCCGTTTCCGCTTTGTAAAACACGGCGTCGTGATTGCCCGGAATCGCAAAGATCGGCGCCGGGTAATCGCGATATGGATCGTAGAATTGATCGTAGTAATACTGCGCCTGGCCAAAATAATAAACGACGTCACCAAGATGAAAGAAAAATGCCGGGCGCGCGGAAGGATCGGTGGCTGCAAAATCTTCCGCCATCTTATCGGCCACAAGAAATTGAGGCTCCGGAGTTTTGATTCCTCCCGTGTCGCCAACGCAGTGGAATGTCAGCCGGTCCGTGTACGCATTCAGCGCCCCGGCAGGCAACACATCGCTTAGCGACATCACCGGCGGATTTTTCCGCGGCGCAGGAATTTGCTCAATCACTACGCTGGCCTGGATAGCCGTATCCGCGGTGACCGCAGCTTTGCTGAAACTTGTAAAATTATCCGGCGATGGCTGTTGGTCCGCAAAAACAAAACCGGTATTTGCGGCCGTCGTGGTTGCCGTCTTCTTCTTGGTAGTTTTTTTCGCGGGCATGGAGTT
Organism: Terriglobia bacterium; assembly: GCA_963840515.1. Taxonomy (GTDB): domain Bacteria; phylum Acidobacteriota; class Terriglobia; order Acidiferrales; family UBA7541; genus DASTCZ01. The sequence continues at coordinate 51,584 of CAWIZI010000027.1, read as the reverse complement.
CCTCTCTTTTTGAGGCGGGCCGCCATTATCGGCCAAGCCGAAATTCCGCGGAGTATATCAAAACCAGTGTTAACTGTGTATTACATAGTTCAAGGAAGCTCTTGCTTTAGCCATTTGCGTAACCCTACGTCGTAGGGGCGGGTCTGCGACCCGCCCGCCTCCGATTGCGCAACCTTATTCGTTCTCCTTGCTCCCGCGCGTCTCCGGCGATAGCATCCGCCTCAGCATGTTTCGCGAAATTCCAAGGAGCCTCCATGCTAAATCGCCGCAATTTTCTTAGCAGCGCCGCCGGAATCGCCGGAGCTGGATTAATCGGTGGAAAACTTTTCGAGAATTCACTGCTGGCACGCGTGCAATCCGCTCCGCGCGAACTGCCGCCCTCATCCTTGTTCCAAACTGATCAGGATTCCTACTGGGCGGAATTACGCAAACAATTTCTAATTCCCGAAGACGAAGTTTATTTGAACGCAGGCACAGTCGGCGCAAGTCCCGCGCCGGTGTTGAAGGCGGTGTTCGATGGCTACAACGAAACCGAAAAAATGAACGACGAAAATCCCGAGGACTATCCCATCTGGGGTTACGGCCCGTGGAATGAATTTCGCGATCCACTCGCCGCGTTTATCGGGTGCGGGCGCGAACAAATCGCCATGGTGCGCAACGCCACCGAAGCAAACAATTACATCGCTAACGGAATTGATATGAAGCAGGGCGACGAAGTTTTAATGACCGATCAGGAACACGGCAGCGGATATTCTCCGTGGGAATTAAAAGCGAAACGCTACGGCATCGTCGTGAAAAAAATTACGCTGCCGCGTCCCGTTCAAAATCCCGCGCAGGTGCTGAATCTTTTTAATGACGCGATCACACCGCGCACGCGCGTTATGTTTTTCAGTCACATCACTACGGACACCGGCGTAATTTTGCCCGCGAAGGATCTTTGTGCGCTGGCTCGCACCAAAGGAATTATTTCCGCCGTCGATGGCGCGCAGGCGATCGGCATGATGCCGCTGCACTTGCACGAAATTGGCTGCGACATGTACACGTCCAGCCCGCACAAATGGCTGCTCGCGCCGAAAGGCACCGGCGTCCTTTTCATGAGAGATGAGATAGTCGATCGCGTTTGGAGCACCGTCGTCACCGGCGGTTGGGACACGCTGCATACTGCCGAACGCTTCCAACATTTTGGCAGCTCCAATGTGCCGCAACTTTGGGGCCTGCGCGCCGCGATTCAATTGGCAAATCAAATCGGAATGGATCGCATCGAGCGGCGACATAAACAAATGGCCGATTACATTCACGCCGAAATGATCAAGCGCGGCGCGCAAACCGTCACCTCACCCGATCCAACAATGCGCTGCGCGATTGCAACAGTAAATGTTCCGCCGATTGATCGCATGCAACTCGAAACCTGGATGTGGAAAACTCACAAAATTAAAATTCGCGGAAGCCAGCCATCGAAGCTGCGTCTGTGCACTCCATATTATTTGCTGAAAGCGGATATCGATCGCTTCCTGGAAAAATTTGACGCTTACAAAAAGGAAAATCACATCGCATGAGCGTTGGAAGGATTTATGCGGGCACATCAGGATGGGCTTACACGAGCTGGAAGCCGAAATTCTATCCTTCCAAACTCAGCTCGAAGAAATTCCTAGAATACTACGCAACTCGCCTGAATTCAGTGGAAGTGAACTACACATTCCGCACGATTCCCACTGAGAAATTATTGGTGGGATGGATTGAAGCGACGCCTCCTGGCTTCAAGTTTGCGATCAAAGCTCACCAGCGAATCACGCATTTCAAACGACTGCGCGACGCCGCTGCCGTAACAAAGGAATTCCTCGATTCGCTGAAGCCGTTGCGTAAGGCAAAGAAGTTAGGGCCGGTGCTTTTTCAATTACGTGGAGATTTCAAATGCGATGTGCCGCGCCTGAAAGATTTTCTGAAACTATTGCCGCGCGAAACGAAAGCCTGCCTTCGAATTTCGGAATGCTTCGTGGTTCTGCGATGAAGTTTACGAAGCATTGCGCAAAGCAAATGTCGCGCTGTGCCAAGCCGAAAGCGACGACTCGAAACTCCGAACGTGGTCACCGCTGATTTTTCCTATCTGCGCTTGCGAAAAGAAACCTATTCGGCAAAAGCTCGCGTAGAAATTGCGGCGAAGATTTCAGGTCTCGCGCGGAAGGGCGAAGTTTTTGCGTATTTCAAGCATGAGGACACACCTGAAGGCGCGCTGTACGCCGAAGATCTATTGAAACCTGCCGCGAGCGGCTGAAAACTTATGCTCACCTTTTGGCTCTCTGCTATGCGCGATGGATGTCCGCGCTTTTCGCCTGTTCTTGAACAGCCGGTTGAGCGGACTCTGGCGCAGCATAATAGTCGGAAAGCAATTTCCTTCCTGTCGGACTGAACAATCGGAACTTTGCGATGCCCATTTTCTGCAGGCGGCATTTCAGAGTTGTGCCGAGCACTCCGAATCCATACTTCACGCTGCGCGAAAAATTAATAGACGATGCTTCCTCGAAATATTTCGTCGGGCAGGAAACTTCGCCGATGCGATAGCCGAAGAAAATACACTGCGCGAGCATTTCGTTATCGAAAACAAAATCGTCTGAATTTTCAAGCAGCGGCAAATTCAGCAGCACTTCTTTTGAGAATGCTCGAAAACCCGTGTGGTATTCAGAAAGTTTTGCACCGGCAATTAAATTCTGAAACGCGGTAAGAAATCGATTCGCAATATATTTGTAAAGTGGCATACCGCCGCGGCGCGCGCCTCCGCCGATAATTCGCGAACCGAGCACAACGTCGTAGACGCCATACGCAATCATACTGGCCATCGAAGTAACCAGCAGCGGCGTGTACTGATAATCAGGATGCACCATCACAACAATGTCCGCGCCGGCGGCGAGCGCTTCGCGATAACACGTTTGCTGGTTGCGTCCGTAGCCGTAATTCCTTTCGTGAACGTAAACTTGCAATCCCAAATCGCGCGCGATTTTCGCGGTGTCGTCGGTGCTGTAATCGTCGACCAATATTTTCAGGTCGACGGATTCCGGAAGCTCACTCACAGTTTGCGCGAGCGTCTTCGCTGCGTTGTACGCGGGCATGACGACGGCGATGCGTTTTCCTTTGATCATTGGACAATCATTGTGCTGGCTGAATCCAGATTGCCTTAGCGCGAGTTGCGTGGCAAGCGCGCGATTACCTTGGAACTCGCACAATTCCCGCGACGGCCAAAATAACCAGCAGCGGATCCAGCGGATGCCGATAGGGAATTTCGTAGGTCGTCAAATAATAAATTATCGGATACACGAGCAGGCAAATCACAAACGCCCACGCGGCATTACCGTCGTAGTGAAAGGTGCGGCGCAATCCAATGAACGCGAAAATTGTGATCGCAGTACAAAATGGAATATTCGCGGCCTGGCCGGGATTATCCTTAATCCATTGCGGCGATAAATTCCAAATGCCCGTCCAAAAATCCACGAATCGTTTGAAAACTAAATATGCGTACACGCTTGGATGCTCGTGAATAAACGCGAACGCTTGCTGCTTCTTGTGATCCATATAGGCGATTTCGCCGGTCTGCAACATCTCGGACATTTCGCGTGGACTGTGCGGCGGATCCAATTCCGCATGCCAATATTCGGAAGTGTCCAAAGTATTTCCAACTCGCAAATGCAAACCAAGATTCGATCGCATGGGAATAAAGCGATCAAACACCTCGTAGTTGCGAATAACCCACGGCAAAATGCAGAGCATCGCGATCAAGGCAGCAACCGCGGCTTGCGGAATGCATCCGCGATCGCGGGCGCGCAGACGGAACCAAATCCAGATTACGAGCGCGCACAATAGCGGAAGTATTGTCGGATTATTCAGTCCAATTAATCCGCCAAGTATTCCGAGATCAATCCAAGCCCACCAACTTGCGTCATCTTCCGCTAAATGCAACACCAGCCACAAAAGCAGCGCGAACATTAATGCGGAAAGACTTGTGGACCAAATTGTTCCGGCGGAAATTGCAATCGCGTAAGGAAAAAACGTCCAAGCCCAGCCGGAAATTTTCGCGATGCGCGAACCAAACACGCGGCGTGCAATAAAATAAATTGGAACCGTGGTAACCGCTGACGTAACTGCTTGCGTCGCGAGCAAAATCAGCGCGGACGCTTTGCTATAAATTCCAAATAATTTAAAAACTCCGCCAACAATTAAAGGATACAGCGGCGGAAGCGCGGCGGTCGGGCCGCTATCGCCCTGATACGGATTCGCGAAACCGTGGCCGGAAGCTAGCGCGCGGCCAACGCGGCCGACTTCCCAACCGTAACCAAAATAATCTTCGGCGGGATCCAGCAAATATTTGTACGTGAAAAGCGCGGTCAGCAAACGGATCGCGAGTCCCGCCAAAACCATCCACATCAGCGAGCGGCGGATTTGCTCTTTGCTGGTTGTGATGTCGAAATTATTTTCCATTCGGTTTATCGAAGTTCACGCGCAAAGTGAAATTTTCGTTTGCGCGCCGCTTACTTCGGCCGAACGAAGTTTACCGCGGAAGTATTTCCTCCGCACACCAGAATTCCTACGCGCTCTCCGCGCTTCGGTTTGTATCGTCCACTCAACAATGCGGCGCTTGCAGCAGCGCCGCCGGGTTCGGTGACTACGCGAAAAGTTTTCCACAAAGTTTCTTGCGCTTGCTGGATGGCGTCGTCTGTTACAAGCACTACGCTCGAAATATATTTTTGCGCGATGGGAAACATTAATTCGCCGACACGCTTGGGAGCCAATGAATCCGCGGCAATTCCGCCGGCCTCGCTATCTACTGGTCGCCCGGCCTTCAGCGCGTTCCACAGTGTTGGGGCGGCTTCCGGTTCAACGCCAATCACGTTCACGCGGCCCGCAAAATATGCGGCAACTCCGCCGATTAATCCGCCGCCACCGACGGCAACCAAAAGCGCATCCAATTTCGGCGCTTGCTCTTCAATTTCCAATCCAACGCTTCCTTGGCCGATCATCGTTTCGATTTGCTCGAATGCGTGTATTGGCATCGCGCCGGTTTCGGCGACCCATTTTTCGCTGGCAGCCAACGCATCGGCGTAGCGCTCGCCGGCAATCACAATTTCGGCGCCGAATCCACGGATGCGTTCCATTTTCTCCGCTGAGGCAACGGAGGGCACAAATATTTTTGCCGGCTTGCCAAGTTTCATCGCGGCAAAAGCGACGGCCACTCCGTGATTTCCTCCGGAAGCGGCCACAACTCCCGCACCAGGAACTTTGCGGGTGAGCAGATTTGTGAATGCTCCGCGCGCTTTGAACGATCCGGCGTGCTGGAATAATTCCAGCTTGAAAACAATCTTTGGTGAACGCTTGTCGCCCGTAAAATTCAATCCGAAATCCGTTGCATCAATTTCAATTACCGGAGTGCGGCGAATGTGCGGCTGAATGAGTTTGTAATTCTCGGCGATTGATTTCCGATTGACGATGCGTTCACGATGATTGCCAGTTGCGCGATTGGCGGAAAGTTTCTTCATATGAGCTTGTTTCTTCATCTGAAATCAATACCATGTCCGCTAAAATCGCCGTACAAAAATCAAGTTCACGAATGCTCCGCGCACGAGACAATTTGGTTTCCGCGCGGTATTAGAGCAATTTTGGATCTGAAACTTTTGGTGCCCGGGAGAGGACTCGAACCTCCACAGCCTTTCGACCACTAGAACCTGAATCTAGCGCGTCTGCCAATTCCGCCACCCGGGCACATTCAGCAGTGTTGCGAGGAGTCAAAATTGTGCACGCGGGCTTAGGCTTTGTCAACGCAACGGCGTTGAATCTGATTTCAGGATCGTGACGCTGCTTGAGCTTTCCGTTTCCTTCCTTTGGCGCTGTGCGCCGAGCCGAATCGTAATTGCGACGAGCCGTTCCAAGTGACGATATTTCGGCAGAGGCGAGAAAGCTGTGCTGATTATTGTTAACTGCTACCCCCTCCCCCCTCTATTTTCACGTATGTATTGCAAACACAGGGCTTAGCTGGGGGTACCCCACGTATGTATTGCAAATAAAGGACTTAGGGGAAAAACCCCCAGTTGTCGTCCTCGCACGCTATGTGCGCGAAAACGGATCGTCCAGGCCTGCGGTTCAGGGTAGCGCGGGTGATGGGAGTTAGTCAATTAAATAATAGTACTAAGTACTAAAAATTTGGCGGGGCAAACTTTCGAATGGGATTTGAAAGCGGGCCTATAAACCTCAGGGAGCACTCGCTCCTCATCGTGGCGTGACGGGTTATCGAAGAATAGGGTATCGTCGGGTAAATGGCCTTCGACGACCGCTTCGATCCAAATCAGTTTTCCCGCCTTCGGCACCGGCCTTTTGCGCTCCTCGCGGAGGAATATGCGGACGTTATTTCGGGGTTGAGAGCACTCGATCCGATAGTGACTGCGTCGACATTTTCAGGCCTGCTTGCGACGTCAGAATTGCAATCGAATTCTCTCCGGATCGAGACTCTCGTTCATCTGTCGCTAGCACTTTGCATGGGGCAGATGGCACCGACAAGGAATCTAGTTGAGAGGAGTTTCGAGCGCTTAGGTGACGGACATTGCGGCAGAATGGAGGATCCATCGGAAGATGTCTTCATATCTCTGGTTAGCACCCAGAACGGAAACTTCAGAATCTTTCAGGGACAATGGGAGGGCGCTGGTTTTTATCTGCAAAGAATCCTAGACGTCGTCGAGGCAATGCCAGATCGGCAACCCTTTAATGATGTCCGGATCGCGATTGAATCGCTCCTGAAGCTTTCTGACGCAATCGCAGAACGAGCCGGCGTGAGAGAGAACGTACTCGGATCAGGAGAGCCTCTTCGTGTCCTTCCGGCGACAATTGGAAATAAGATTCCCGTCCTCCGCGAGGTAGTCGGGTTTAGTGAGACTGCGTTAGCCCAGCTACAAATTACGCAATCCTCTTTGTCGAAATTCGCCTTCGACTTTGATCTTCGAGCCAGCCTTGCAGCGCAGATCGCTGGGAAATACGGACCTGGAACGGAGACCGATAGTTTTTCATGACGGATATGTTTACGTCTTGTTGCCGACAGCAGTTGAGTCGTCCATCATTCGACTCGTACTTGAGTTCGTCGTTTCAGAGGGCGTGGAGAGGTCATTTGGAAGGTCCCTCGCCAAGACTTATGCGCGCCTGTTTCACGAAACACGCGTTCTCGGACTGTGCTTACCCTCGCCGATGACGTTTCTGCCGATAGACGGCGGAACAATTTCTAATGAAATGTTGGAAGTTGACTCAGGAAGATTCCTTAGTCTGTTCTTCTTTGTCGATAGCGCTGATGGGTTTTCTCACGCGGGGTTCAATGGCGCTAACGAAAACCCTTCGGTCTTAGCTTCAGCTTTTTCTTCAAGCGTGAGGGAGGCAGCGTCAAAGGCCAAACAACAGGGCCAGTTTCGGGACGGAATCTCATTGTTAGTCGTGTGCGGATATGGTCGGGGACTGCAAACAGAACTGATGGAAGACGTACCGGCGGGCTGGCGATTGGAATCGATCCCAGCACACGACTTAGTCACTCTCAACTAGCTCTCTGGGTTTGATGCGCTCTCTTTGTGGCGATTACTCGAGGCTCGAGATACGGTCAACAGGCAGGGAACATCGCTGCTAAATGTCAGCGGGCTTCTAAATCTCGTCGCATGGTCAAGAGAACTCGATGGTCATCTCGTGCCGCATCGCCATATGGCTGACGAATTCACCGACGCCATTGTCGTTCCTCCAAATGCTGTTCGCAAATTAAGACATGACGTTTCTGTTGAGTGGGCTCCTATGCGTATCCTGAATCCAAAGGGAAAGTGGGTGAAAATTCTTAAGCTCGATAGAGGCGAGTTTGAAGAGGACAATTTGGCGCCTCTCTACGGAAGTGAAGAAGACCTTCGCGCGGGTAAGCTCTGCGCTGTGTATGTTGCGGCGAAGCGATCATGGTGGGTGAAAATCGTGGCGCCAACCAGATCTGACACGGATTCTGTTTTTGAATATTGGACAATGTTGCATACCTGGCTGAAGAGGGCTGCACCTGTCCTCGATTTGGCGTATGAAACGCTACCACTGGTTCCCGTTTTATTTACGGTGCGCTTCGCAGAGATCGTCGGAGCGACGGCTGGCCTCGTAACACCAATCGATATTACCGGACTCCGTTCCCTATTTGAGACTTCCGTAGTTCCGGGAACGTGCAACATCGAAATCGATGTTCGGAGTGGCTTTGCCGATGGTGTGTTTGCACCAGAGAATAATGCTGAGCGCGCTTTAGTTGAGGCTTTGGTAGCGGGCGTGGCAGAGCTGGGCGGTGAGGGTCAGGATACTGGCAAACAGGCGGAGTTGGTCCGCGAGATATGTCCGAACTCGGCGGCGAGGTCAATGCACAGGTTTCAGGCGTCATCCTTTCGGGACTTTGTCGGATCGGACTTAGATGGAACACCTGTACTGATCGACGACATGGATGATGCCACTTCTCGGCTCGGCCTAGGCTGGCGAGTACGCGCGAAGGACAACCCAGCAGAGATCTTGGGCGTATATGAATGCACGTCATATTTGAATGACCTAGTTAGAATCGTCCTGAACGACGTCTGCAAATCACTTCAGTCTTTAGATCGAGGTTTATTGGTTAGAGCGGTACTTCACAATCATGAAGTAATCGCTGGCGATCGAGACCGTTGGAAGCGTACGGCACAGGCTAATTTGGCCTTACGTACCGACAAGGACGCCGCCATGCGAACGATTGTGGACCACCAAGGCCGGCTAAACGTCGCGTTCGTTGCTTCTAGAATATTGTTAGAGGCCGCGATTTGTGAGTGTCCGCTCAGCAGTGGTCGCTCGCCCGGAAATCTGGATATATCTTGGGGCCTAGCCAGAGCAAATCAAGCCTACAATCTCGGGAATTGGTCTGACGCGATCCACTGGGGTGCAATGGAGCCTCGTCTAAGGATCACTCCGCTCGGCGACGTCCACTCAAACCATGATTTTGTCGAGGAAGTATACGAACGTTTCGGTCGTTCTTTCGGAGAGGACGAGACGAGGCGAGCGGCGGATTCGTATTCAAAAATATATGAGCCAGCCGAGGTGCTGCCTACTGTCAAGGGAGTGCTCGAAGATGATTTTCTTGACGCGTGGAAGGCTGAATTTGGCACTTCTCTAGATGGCGTTCGGGCTTTCATGGACGATTTGGATGAGCATGGGAGGCGTCAAAACAAGGCACTTATCGAATTCCCTCGATCCGCGCTTAGAGAATTGCTACGGAGTGCGGCTGGTATTTCTCTTGGAGATGCTTCCGTGACCCTGGCGATGCTGACGCTGGAACCGCGGGTTACGTGGCGCACCGTCGGCAGCGAATTCAAAGACAAGGATTGGTTCCCATGGCGCTTTCGGCGGCGTCTATCCGTTCTACGTAGACCATTCATACAGTTGGACGGCGGAGCTGATCCAACCATTCTTGTCGCGCCAGGATTAATCCGCGAAGCTGTGATTCTCACAGCTCGTCTTTTCCATGATGGAGGAATTGCATCGTCGCAGGCACGGTCGCCAGCTATGTGCCGGTGGATAGGGCGTGCGAACAACTTGCAGCGAAGTGGGTTCAATTCCACCGTCGCCAATCGCATGCGCGAGCTTGGTTGGGAGGTTAGACAAGAAAATAAACTGACGAAGATTCTCGAAATGTCTCTCGATCGGGATTACGGCGACATTGACGTACTAGCATGGCGACCCGAATCTGGCAGGGTCTTGGCGATGGAGTGTAAGGATCTACAATTTCATAAGACTCTCGGAGAAGTTGCGGAACAGCTTGCCGACTTCCGGGGCAAAATCAGCTCGGACGGAAAACCCGATAATCTGAGACGGCACCTTGATCGGCTCGATGTATTAAGAACTCAGGAGGTTCGGTTGTCGAAAGTACTGAAACTGGCTTCTCCGATCCAACTAAGTGGACACCTCGTCTTCAAGAATCTCGTTCCGATGCGATTTGCGTGGAATGAGATGACAACAAGAATACAACTCTCGCTGTTTGATGAGTTGGATCATCTTCGATAATGCGAGCAGATTCCTTTTTGCCGATCAGCACTTAAATCCTCCCTGGGAAATCGTCGGATAAAACAGAACAAGGCGTCCGCCGCCGCTTTAGCTATGGCGGACGTTTGCGGAGAACGGATTTAGAGGACCCTTCGCAACGCCCCTCGCAACTCGGGACAAGCAGGGCAGGCCTGGTCGGCGCGATTTAGAGAACCTGGGTATGACGTCGGCGGCGTTCACCCAACATTAATGGTCCGGATGTATAATTCGCGGCGAAATCTAGACAATTCATTGGGGGTATCTTCGTGGCTGGGAAGAAAAATAATTCGGACTCTGCGCCAAATACTTCAGGAATTCTGACGCGCCGCAACTTGCTGAAGAGCGCGGTGACGTTGGGCGCGGCCGCCGCCGCACACTCGTTGATGCCTTTCCATGTGCGGCGCGTGTTGGCGCAGGGAATTTCGGCGCGCGGGTCGCTGGCGGACATTAAGCATGTTGTTTTTTTGATGCAGGAAAATCGGTCGTTCGATCATTACTTTGGAACTTTGGCTGGAGTGCGCGGATTTAATGATCCGAAAGAGGCGAAGATTCCGACTACGGGGAGATCCGTATTTTATCAGCCGGACGCGCTGAGCGCGGATGGGTACATGTTGCCGTTCCATTTGAATACGCGCACTACTAGCGCGCAGAAAATTCCGAGCACGAGCCATGCGTGGGGCGTGCAGCATGACGCGTGGAATCGCGGACAGATGGACCGCTGGCTGCCCGCGCATCGGAAGGCGGATAAAGAAAACGGGCCTTATTGCATGGGCTATTACACGCGCAACGATATTCCATTTCAATTTGCGCTGGCGGAATCATTCACACTTTGCGATGAATATTTTTGTTCGGTGATGGGGCCGACCTGGCCGAATCGCATGTACTACATGACCGGCACGATTGATCCGGATGGAATTGGCGGAGGGCCGATCACACGGAACACGATGCCGCCCGGCGGATTTGGATGGAAAACTTATCCGGAACGGTTGGAGGAAGCGGGCGTCAGTTGGAAAATTTATCAGCAGGAAGACAATTACGAATGCAACATGGTGGAACTTTTCAAAAGTTTCCAGACGGCGCCGGTAAGTTCGGGGCTTTATAAAAAAGGAATGCTGCGCGGACAGGAGGGGCAATTTGAATATGACGCGATTAATGACAAGCTGCCCACCGTCTCGTGGATTATTCCGACGAGTTTTCAGTCGGAGCATCCTGATTATATGCCCGCGGACGGCGCGGCGTTCGTGGCCAGCAAGATTGATGCGATCGCGGCGAATCCGGACGTGTGGGCGAAAACTTTATTCATTTTAAATTATGACGAGAACGACGGGATATTCGATCACGTACCTCCTCCGGTTCCGAAGGATGGGGCGCAACATGAATTTGTGGATGGCGTGCCGATTGGCGCGGGATTCCGAGTGCCGTGCGTTCTGATTTCTCCGTGGAGTACGGGCGGATACGTGTGCAGCGACACGTTCGATCACACGTCGACGCTGCGATTTCTGGAAAAACTTACCGGCGTGCGCGAGCCGAACATCAGCGATTGGCGGCGGGGTACGTTTGGAGATATGACGTCGGCACTGCGATTTGACGGCGCGAAGAAGGAACCGCCGTCATTGCCGGATACCAGCGGCCGGCTGCGGCTGGCGGAATATGAGTCAACATTTTTGCCGGCGCCGGTTTTTCCGGGGAAGGATCAGAAACCGCCGGAGCAGGAGAAGGAAAGAGGGAAAAAAGGTAATTTCTGAGCACCCTCTGAAACGGAAGCGGCCCACCTGAAGGTGTCCCCTACGTAAGGCGCGGTAAATTCGAGCCAGCGCGGGAAACAAATCGGGGCAATTGAGCGTTATATATTCAGGTCGAGTTGCTCGGGAACGGTTTGGCGCATCATAGAACGCATGTGGTTAGGGGTGTCTTCGCACGGTACGAAATTCACGAATGATTGCAGATTTCGCGAACGGTATTGAATTGACAAAAGGTATCGACTTCACAAACGAATAGGAGAATCAGGTCATGCGGAAATATATTTTCGTGGTGGCGATGGTGGTCGGAGGATTGTCTGCGGGAGCGCAGGGAGCGGGCGCGCAGTCGGCTGTTTTGAATTTGCCGAGACAGAGCCAGCACGCGATGGTTTCGCAGCGAATTGGAGTTACGGATATCACGATTAATTATCATCGCCCGCTGGTGAATGGACGAAAAGTTTTTGGGCCGGGAAGCGCGCAGGCTTATGGACAAGTTTGGCGAGCGGGCGCAAACGAGAATACGACGATCGAGTTCACGACCGATGTGATGGTGGAAGGCAAGCCGCTGGCGAAGGGCGTTTACGGACTGCACATGATTCCCGGCGAAACGGATTGGACGGTTATTTTTTCCAAGAATTCCACTTCGTGGGGAAGTTTTACTTACGATCAGACAGAGGATGCTTTGCGCGTGACGGTGAAGCCGCATCCGGCGGATATGCAGGAAGCGCTGGCGTATGACTTCGACAACGTGAAAGCCAACGAAGCGACGATTGTGATGCGCTGGGAAAAAGTTGCCGTGCCGGTGCGCGTGTCCGTGGATACAAACGAGACGGTGCTGGCGAGTTTGCACAATCAACTGCGTGCGCGGCCGAAATATGAGTGGATCGCGTGGGATCAAGCCGCTGCTTATTTGATGGACAACAAGATGAGCGCGGAGGAAGCGCTGAAGGACACGGGAGAATCCATCGCGCTTGAAGATCGCTTCGAGAACGAGATGGATCGGGCAAAGGCGCTGGAACTGTTGAAGCGTAATGATGAGGCGAAGGCCGCGCGTGCGAAGGCGCTGTCGATGGGAACGCAGCCGCAGGTGCATGCCTATGCCCGTCAACTGCAAGCGGAAAAAAAATATGACGAGGCATTGGAAATTTTCCGCGTGAATATCAAAAAAGATCCGAATAGTTGGGTGGCGCATAACGAAACGGCGCGTCTCGCCGTCGCCAAAGGCGATTACGATACGGCACTGAAAGAAATGAAGTTGTCGCAGGCCGGATTGCCGGACGCGTTGAAGCCGCAACTCGATGGGATTTTGAAGCGGCTGGAGAACAAGGACGATATTAATAAGTAGGGAGCATCCGATTACGCGAGGATCGAGGAGCACGACGTAAAATGCATAGCACCGCCGAGTGCAGCCGGCGGTGCTATAATCCGCCCAGAATGGGGCTCTGTGTGCCCGCGAAATATTTGCGGGCGATCCGACCGGAACGGGGAGGATGCCATGGATGCTTTTATGACGGGGTGGCTGGGGGATATGTCGTTAGGCTGGGCGGTGCTGACATTTATTTGGGTGGCGCTGCTCGGATATCGGGCGTGGCTGGCCAGTCGAGAAGAAGAACAGATGTATTTAGGAAGCACACCTTCACCGGGAGCTCAGGAACAAAGCGCGATCGTAAGCAAGTTGATGAAACTTGCGAAGCCGCTGATGGTCCTGGGAATTCTGGATGGCGCGCTGACTCTGCTGATTGTTGGATTGTGGTTGTGGCAGGGGATGAACGCGCGCAACTGACCAGCGGCGATCGGTGATGCCGGCGGATTTCTGTTTATAAATTATTGTGCGCCGGATTTTTGCGCGGGAGCGGGAGCGGCATCGGGCGTGACGGATGTGTGGTTCAACACGATGAGCCAAACACCATCGCGTTTTTCAAACACCAGAGTTGTGTCACCACGCGCGGTAATTTTATTTCCATCCACGTAAGCGCTCAACTCCCACTGATAGGTTGCCCACGCGGAATTATCTTTTATTCTGACGACGGTATTGGTGCGGTCAATCCGAGGCGAAGCCATGCGCGCATGCTGGCTTTGGTATGCGGGAAGATAATTCGCCCAGGTGTAAATCGGCGCTTCCCACGCGCCGCTGACAACCACGACGTCGTCGGCATAAAATTTGTGCATTTCCTGGGCGTCACCCATTTGCCACGCGCCAAGCATTTTTGAAATTTCCAGATCGATCACATGATTTTCGGCAACGGGAGGGCCCGGAGGTTCCGGCACTTGTTTTATTTTGGTTTTCTGAGCTTGAGTTGGCGCGCCAACTGCGAGTAGGAATGCGGCGGCAACGAATGCAAGCGTTCGCAGACGCGGAGTTGCACGCAAATTCGAGTGCGTTGAAAACATTGATCCCCCTTCTGTTGCTGCGTGAAACGATAGCACGGGGGAATTATGTTGGAAGCGCGCGATTCGCGCGGCGTGGCGAACGCGGCAACAATTGCGGCGCGCATTTCGAGAGCGATATTTGCGCGCGAGAAATTATTTCGCGCGCGATTGGCTTAGCAAATTTACGAATAGCCGGTACGCGCCGGGATTTCCTTCGGGCAACTGGCGGAAAAATTCCAGAGCGGCATAAATGTAAACGCCTTTGCCGTAGCGCGTCCAAACGAGCGAGCCGGTAAGATCAGCTTCGCCGGGATCATGCATGCTGAGAACGGCCTGATAATGCGGGTCGTAGCTGGACCACAAATAATTTGCGCGCTCCTGCACCCAACCCTTGAAATCATCCTGCGTAATTTTATTTGGGAAATTCAGAAGCGGCGAATCGGGCGTCAGGAATTTCACGTCGGATTTTTCGTCGGTGATGCGCAGCGTGCCGCCTTCCATTTTCGCGGGATACGGCGTGATCTGCGTTTTCAGGCTGCCCCAGAAACCGTCGCGCTCGTATTCCAGAATTAACGTGCCGCCATTGTTGGTGTAATCAAGTAGACGCTGATTGTTGGCGAGCACGTCACCGCGCAATTCGTAAGCGCGAATGCCGATGACGATGGCGTCAAAGTGTTTTAGATCGCCGAAGGTGAGCGCGGCGGAATCGAGCAGGTCAACTTGAATTCCCATGCGCTGGATAGCTTCCGGAACTAAGTCGATATCCGCGGCGACGTAACCGACGTGCAATTTTTCCGGCACGATGATTGGAAATGCGCGGACGGGCGCAACGGCAGGCTCGCTCCAAAGAAATGTGGGGAGCGATGGAAGCGGCTCGATGCTGGTGCGAAATGTGTCTGTGCCGCGCTTGGCCCATGCTTTCAATTCGTAATCGCCGGCCGGTAATCTTGCGGAAGGCGTAACCGTGAAACGCAAAAGTTCATCGGCGCCAGCGGCGAGATTGGTTGGCTGTGCGGCGGAGGTGTGCCAGTCGGCGGGAACGTCAAGGCCGACATTTAATTGTTGAGCAGCGCTGGAATAGGAATGCACGCGAATTAAAACTTCAAACTGTTGATGCGCCGCGCCGGGCGCTTTTGGATTTTCTGCGAGTAGAAATTCGTTGGGCTCGAGTGTGAGTCCGACGGCTGGAGTGACGCGCAATTGTTCGGTGATTACGGTTGTGGTGGTGAAGCGCTGCGCTTGAACGATAGTGTCAGAATCGAATCCGTAGCCTTCGATTGTTGAATGTGTGCGCGCTTGGACCAGCGGCGGAGCGAAGGGGAACATCCAGTCGGCGGGGCCGTGTGGAGCGGTCGCGTCTTTCGGAAGCGTGACCTGAATTGACCACGCTTCGTTTTGATCTTTTGTTGGCGCGGCGGCTTGCCAGCCTGCAGGCAAAACGAGAGTTGGCGCAGCAAAATCCGCGCCGGAAATATTGTCGCGATGCAGAGCTTCCACGCGAACGGTGAACGTTTCGCCGGCAACGAGATTGGCGCGGTCGGATTGGGCGATCATGCGGACGCCTGCGGCGATGGTTAGCGCGTGATCGATGCGGGCGCGCTCTCTTTCGAGTTCAAATTCGATGCCGCCGATTGATATGCCACCGGCGACGCCCGGCCCTTCAATTTGATTCAACCGTTTTCCTGCGGCTGCTAATTCGTGCGCGGCGCGTGGCCAGTCCAACGCAAGGGCGGCGGCGCGTGCGCGAACCAGCGCGGCATCAATTTCGCTCAGCCCGGGTTGAAGTTTATCGCGCGATGATGGAAACCGATCCGCGAATGAAGAGATCGGCTGGGCGATCATTTTCATATCAAGATTTCCGCCGTCCGCGCGTTGAATGGAAGCGGGACGTCGCAGGAACGCGGAATTTGTGAACGCCACGACACCTTGCGAGCGCTGATTTGCAAATCCGGCGCGGCCGATTTCTCCGTAGGATTCGCCCCAGATCGGGGAGATGTCATTTACGGGAAGAGTGACGGTCGCGCCGTTTCCGCCGCGGCCGCCTTGTTGCAAAAGAAGTCCAACTTTCCAGGGCGCGCCACTGTCAGGATATGCTTTTGGATCAGCGGCAAGCTCAACGGCTTTCGGAGTTAGAAATCCCGATGCCTGATGATTTCCGTGGCCGCCGCGAACTCCGCCCCATCCGTTGATGACGATATCCGGTTTGAATGTGCGAATTACGCGCACCATGTCACTGGTAGCCGTATCTCCCCAAATTTTCAAAGTTTCTTCCATTGTTTTGGAGAAGCCGAAATCCGGTGCGCGCGTGAAAAATAATTTTGCGCCGTAAGTTTGCGCGGCGGCGTTGAGTTCGGCGCTGCGAATTACGGCGAGACGCGGGCCTTGCTCGGAGCCGATGGCGTTCTGGCCGCCTTCGCCGCGCGTGAGTGTGAGTAGCGCAACGTCGTCACCAGCGCCACGCGATAAATATGTGAGCAGTGTGGAAGCTTCGTCATCGGGATGCGCGGTGATGAAGAGAACGCGCGTGGCAACGCGTGCGCGATCGATGGCTTCGATGGCGTCGGGCAAACTTTCGCCGTTCGGATCTTTCGCGGGGCGTTGCGCGCGGGACGGAATTGCGCTGAACATTAATATAAGTGCGAGCGTGGAAGCTGCGGCGGTGAAAATTCTCTTTCGCGATGCGTAACTCAATTGTGCGCGGCGCGTCATTGCGTCACCTGAGCTTTCGCCGAAATTGCCGGCGCGCCGAATGGCCATTCGTGGCGCACGAATGCTTGCACCATATACACGCAAATTCCCGCAGCGATCACGATGAGTCCCCCTATTGCGAAACGTTTTCCTGTGGCAACGAAAAGCGCGGCCCAGCCGAGAATTGTTATCAAAGCGGGCAGCGGATACAACCACATCTTATAAGGCAGACGCTTTTCGGGCCAGCGCCGCCGCAAAATCATTACGCCCACGGCTTGTCCGATAAATTGCACAAGCAGGCGCATGGCGAGAATGGCTTTGATTACGTCAACCAGCTTGAACGAAAGGCTGAAGACGAATGCCGCGCCGCCCAGCACTAACAAGGATACATGAGGGAATTTTTTGGTGGGATGCACGCGGCCGAACGCGGCGAAAAAATTGCCGTCCCGAGCGGCGGCGTAAGGAACGCGCGTGTATCCAAGTAGCGCCGCGAATAAAGATGCGAATGCGATCCACAAAATCATTATGGTGACGCCCTGCGCGGCGCGCGTGCCGTAAATGTGCTCCATGAAAGCGCTGACCACGAAATCGGATTTTGCGGCTTCGCGCCAGGGCAGAACGCCGAGCAAGGCGGTCTGCATGGCGAGATAGAGAATTGCGATTCCGCCGATGGAAAGAAAAATTCCGCGCGGAATGTTGCGTTCCGGATCGCGAATTTCTCCGCCGAGCTGGCAAATATTGTAGTAGCCCCAATAACTGTAAACGGTATTCACGGTGGCCGCGCCGAGTCCCGCGAAGAAAACCCACGACCAGCTAAACGCGCCCGGCGGATAAGTGAATGCGAGCTTCGCGTTGAAGTGCGTCGCGCCGCCAAAAATCACCCAGGCCATGGTGCCGATCACACCCGTCCAAAGCAGAATGGAAATTTTTCCGATGGTGGTGATTTTCCGGTAGAGCAAAATTACCAGCACGATCACCAGCGCGCCTGAAATTGCTTTGCGTTCCAGAGAGGTGAGCGGAATTAAATATGTTAGGTATTGCGAAAATCCGATGGCGCCGGATGCGACCACGAGCGGCGCCTGAATTAATGTTTGCCAGATTAAGAGAAATGAAAAAAGTTTGCCCCACTTCCCCGGGCCGTACGCTTCGCGCAGAAAAACATAGCTGCCACCGGCTTCCGGCATTGCCGCGCCAAGTTCCGACCACACAAATCCATCCAGCAGCGCGAGCGCCGCGCCCGCAACCCACGCGAGCAGACTCTGCGGGCCGCCCATCGCGGTAATCACCAGCGGCGCTACGATGAAAGGGCCGATGCCGACCATGTCGATCATGTTCAGCGCCGTGGCGGGCATTAAGCCGAGGCCGCGCTCGAGCGAGTGGTCGTTGGTCGCGTTAGGTGAAGGAGTTGGAGTTGAGTGGGCCACTGTTGGCGTTCGCTGGGATGGCGAGTGGGTAGGATAGCACCGCGGCGGGGGAACGCTCAAAATGTCGAAGAAATTGGCAGCTCATTTATTCCAACAATAGCGTTTGACTTAAAGCCGACTTGAAGTCGTAGCCTTTTCACAGAGGCTGGCGGCGCAAGGAAGGCTGCTGTCCCAAAGGGATTAAACATGAAAACGAAATGTATTTTCGCAGCGGTGATTTTGCTGGTGTGTGGTTTTGGATCATTTGCACAGACAAACAAAGTTCCGCAGCAACGCACTATCGCGGAAACTTTGGATTCTTGGATCGCACGCGTAGAAACACTGGTGGTGGCCGGTGCCGATGCGATGCCGGCAGACAAATACCCTTTCGCGCCGCCGCCAGCCTTTGGCGACTTCGCGGGAGTGAGGACGTTCGCGCAACAGGTGAAACATCTTTCAGCGAATAATTATCGGATGGCGGCGCTGATTCTGCTGCAGAAGCCGACGGCCGAAATGGAAAATGAGACGGGGCCGGACTCTGTAAAGACAAAAGCGGAAATCATGGAGTATCTGAAAGGATCATTCGCAGCACTGCACAAGGCCGTTGCAACGATTGATGCGACGAACGTGGTTGAGCCCGTTCCAAGTCCGAGTGGGTGGCAGAAAACACGGCTTTCGTTCGCGGAAGATGTAGTAGCGCATGACATGAATCACTTCGGGCAGATGGTGGAATATTTGCGGATGAATGGAATTATTCCGCCGGAAAGCAGGCCGGCGAAGCAGTGAACGGCTTCTAAGCTACTTATGCGAAGCGGTTTTGTGTGTAGCGGATGTTACGGTCGGCTGCGAAGGAACGGCGTGGAGGCTGCTGACGATTCGATTCACTTCGGATTGGGTGAGCCGATCTGTGACTTTTGTCAGGAGAATGATTTCGACGTCTTGGCCGTTCGCGTCGAATATATCGAGGATTATGTGATTCGTTTTCTGCGGGTCGCCGATTTCAAATCCACGTTTGCCGTTTAACTCAAATGTGCATGCGCCGGTCACGTAGTCCGCGGGAACAGCAAGCGTTTTCAGCGTTAACAGAACCATTCCACGGGTTGCCTCCGCACGCGACCCGAACGCGTGAATGCTGGCGGGTGTTGTGTTGTATACCGCCATATCCTGGTCATACTCCGAGCGCTGCATAAGGTCTGGGAAAAGATCTTTGAGAGACTCTACGTGTGCGCATGGATTATTTGCAGCCTCTGTAATCAAACCACCTCGATCCGGAAACACTTTGAAAATTATGGCCTCGCCGGACTCGAACTTGAGCGCCACGAAGCCGTTACCCACCGGCGCGGCTTTCGTGAAGTTTGAATTCCAAGGAGCGGTGAATTCATAGCCGAAGTAAGACACTTGCCTGCCCGGTCCATCTGAAATGGAGTAGTCCGCAGGCGGCTTCGGAACCATGTTCAATGCCGGGATCGTCTTCGCCTCACGCCGCGTCGTGTAGAAAATGAAGAGCGGAGGCCCGAACAAATAAAACAATAGATAAAGGATAGCGATGCCAATTCCTACGCGGATTGCGCGGTGATTGCCACGAGTAATTTTCTCACGCGGCACTGCGGAACTGGCGCGCCTCCGAGTGCGTTGTGCTTTGGAGGCTAGCTGTTCTTCGGGACAGGTGGAGCGTGGCGATTGAAGTAGAATGCTGCGTGATGTTGCGGAGTTCAATTCGCGGAGTTTTAGTTGCGTGCGCGGCGGCGCTGATTGTTGCGTTGTGCTTATGCTCGTCGGGCACGTGCTTTGCGCAAAGTTCGCGCGGAGTTTTTCCCGCCGAAGCGCATGAAAGTTTGAACGCGCTCTATCGCGGCAACGCCGAAGCTGCAATCGTAATTGCGCGTCGGATGGAGAATTCGCGGCCTGAATATCCGCTGGGATATTTGCTGGAGGCGGAAGGGCAATGGTGGCGGATTTATTGCGGCGCGCTGGAATTTAAATGGAATCACATTGACCTTTGGAAGCACGACCCTTCGGCGGGAGATGACGCGTACCTTGCGCTATCCGACAAAGTTGCCGAGCTGGCGGAAAATCAATTGCGCGCGAAGGAAACCGCGGAGATGCATCTGTACGCGGGAATGGGATACGTGTTGCGTGTGAGGATGCTAGGGATTCGCAAGGAGAATCGCGCGACAGCGAAGGCCGCGGTGAAAGCGCGGACGCACTTGATGCGCGCGCTGGAAATGGACCCGTCGCTAGCCGACGCGAAAACCGGATTGGGTTTGTACAACTATTATGTGGATACGCTTACCGGCATCGCGCGAGTGCTGCGCGCGATCATGGGACTGCCTGCCGGCGATAAACAGTTGGGAATCGCGCAATTAGAAGACGCCATGGTTCACGGCGAATTGACCGGCGTGGACGCGCGATTTTATTTGTCAAAAAATTTGCGGTACTACGATCAACAATACGAGCGTGCGTTGAAGGTGATGGAGCCGCTGGTGGCGCAATATCCGCAGAATCCGATTTTTGCGCTGTTCGTGGGAAATTTAAATGCATTGCTCGGAAGGAACGAGCGCGCGGCGGCGAGTTATCATACGGCGGAAAATTTGGCGAGAGAGTTGCCTGCGTCGGAGAACGCGAGTAAGGCGCGGGTGGATGCCTTAGTGAAGGAAGGATTGGGAATGGTTGGGGCGCGCTAAGGGCTGGGATTAACTTCGCGCGGATTCGGATTGTTCAAACGCGTGGTACGAAGAGCGCACCAGCGGCCCTGACTCAACGTGTTTGAATCCCATTTGCTCGCCGATTTGTTTGTATTCGGCGAATTCATCGGGGTGGACGTAGCGCACGATGGGCAGGTGTTCGCGGTCCGGCTGCATGTATTGGCCAAGCGTGAGGATGTCCGTGTGTTGCGCGGCGAGATCGGACATTGCAGCGATCACTTCATCGCGGGTTTCGCCCAGGCCGAGCATCATTCCAGTCTTCGTGGGGATTTCAGCGGAAAATTCTTTCGCGCGGCGCAACAATTCGAGCGAGCGCTCGTAAATTGCGCCTTTGCGGACTTCACGATAGAGGCGCGGCACGGTTTCCATATTGTGATTCAGCACGTCGGGCCGCGCTTCCAAAACGGTTTCCAGCGCCGACCATTCGCCGCGAAAATCGGGAATTAGAACTTCCACGCGGCATCCGGGAACGCGGCGGCGAATTTCTGTAATTGTGCGCGCGAAAATTGCGGAGCCGCCATCGGGCTGATCGTCACGATTCACGGAAGTTACCACGGCGTATCGCAAGCCCATTTTTGCAACGGCTTCGGCGACGCGCTCCGGCTCGTCTTCTTCCGGAGGACCGAGCGGTTTTCCAGAAGGAACAGAGCAAAATCCGCAGGTGCGCGTGCAAATATTTCCGAGAATCATGAAAGTTGCGGTGCGATGATCCCAGCATTCGCCCATATTCGGGCAGCGCGCGCTTTCGCAAACGGTGTGCAGTCCCAGCGTGCGCATGATGCTCTTCAAATCCTGATAATTTTCTCCGCCGAAAAAGCGAACTTTCAGCCAGTCCGGACGCGGGTGGGCGTTTGGCGGCGGCACGGGCATGCCGGGAACGGAACCGCTGGGCAGAATATTGAAAGGTGTGGCCATTTGCGCGTGAATCTCGAATAATTATCTTACGCTGCGGGCGGACGAGTGACAAGTAATGCGCTACGAAGCCGATAACAATTGGGCGATTTAATTATTCGTAACGCAGCGCCACCAGCGGATCCACGCGCATGGCTCGCCGCGCGGGAATGTAGCACGCAGCAAACGCGATAAGTGCCAGCAAAACCGCCACGCTTGTGAACGTCACAAAATCCGTGGAGCCCACGCCGAAGAGTAGCGATCCCATCACGCGGCTGAGCGCCGCAGCTCCAGCAAGTCCCGCGATAATTCCGATGAGCGCGAGCGTCATGCCTTGCTTCAGCACGAAGCGCAGAATGTCGGACTGCTGCGCTCCCAGCGCGATGCGCACGCCGATGTCGCGCGTTCCCTGCGTGACCAAGTAAGACATCACTCCGTAGACGCCGATAGCCGCGAGAAGCAGCGCGAATCCCGCGAACGCGCCGAGCATCGCCATCGAAAATCTTTGCCGAGCGAGGGACCGGCTTACGCGTGCGTCCATCGTGCTGATGTCATAGGCGACCACGTTCTGATCAATCGCATGAATTTCACGAACGATTGAGTTGGCCATTGCGGAAGGATCGGAGGTGGTTCGCGCTACGATATACATGCCGCTGGAAACATTTTGCGTCGCGGGAAAATACACAACCATTCGCGTGTCCAAATCCAAGCCGTATTGCTTCACAACTCCCACAACACCGACGATTGTGCACCGCGGATTTTTGTTTTGCGGAACGTTGCCGCCCGGCCGGACGCGCTTGCCGATTGCATCTCCATGCGGCCAAAAATGCTTCGCCATTTTTTCGTCAATCAGAACAACTTTCTGGCTCGTGTCCGTATCTGTTTCCGAAAAAAATCTTCCATTGATCAATGGAATTTTCATGGTTTGAAAATAGTTCGCGTCGGCTTCACGCTCATCAACCTGCAGCTCCGGCTCGTTGGAAGGCGGCGTGTAGCCTTCCACGGACATGCCGCCCCAACTAATTGAAGAAGTAAGAGGCAATTCGCCGGCTGCGCCCTCTGAAATCACTCCGGGCAAATTCCGGATGTGATCTCCAACTTCCTGATAGAAATGGATGACCGCCTTTTCTTCCTTGTATTTCGGGCCGTTCGCGGAAACGAGCAGGGAAATCACGTGATTGGGATTGAACCCCGGCGGAACATTTTGCAATCGCGCGAAACTGCGAACCAATAATCCAGCGCCAACGAGCAACATCAATGACAGAGCAATTTCCACTGTGACGAGTAAGCCGCGAAGTTTGTCACGCGTGGCGTGCAAACCGCCGCCATCACCGCCGCTACGTCCGCCCGCTTTCAGCGAAGTGTTCAAGTCGGCGCGAGAAATGCGCAGCGCGGGAACTAATCCAAATACGATGCCTGTCAAAACAGAAATTCCGAGAGTGAAAAGAAGCACGGTGCCGTCAATGCCAACGTCATCCAAGCGCGGAATATTTCCGGGATTAATTGTGCGCACAGCATAGAGGCTCCACGCAGCAATCCAAATGCCGGCGGCGCCACCAAGCACGCTAAGAAAAACGCTTTCGGTCAACATCTGGCGCACCAAGCGTAGACGGCTTGCGCCCAACGCTGCGCGAACGGCAATTTCTTTTTGGCGTCCACTTGCGCGGGCAAGTAAAAGATTCGCAACGTTCACGCACGCGATTAATAGGACCAGTCCAACGGCGCCAAATAAAATAAGCACGGTGCGACGCACGTTGCCGACGACTTGTTCGAGCAGCGGAACCACGCTAATCGTAAATGTGGGATCGCGCTTATCGATTTCACGGATATGCGCGGCGATTACATCGACGTCGGCTTGCGCTTCGTGCGGCGTGACGCCTGGTTTCATCCGCGCCAGCACGTTGAAATTTTCATTGCCGCGATCGTTTACCGCATCGGGCGCAAGCGGCAGCGGCATGAAAATCTCGCCCTTCTCGACGCCGCCCACCGTCGGCATCACTTCATGATTCAGCGAGAAGCCCGGCGCGAGTACGCCGACGATCGTGGCCTGTTTCCCATTCAACGTAAGCGTGGTGTTCAGAATATTCGGATTCCCACCGAATTTCGATTTCCAGAAGCCGTAACTAAGCAACGCGGTTGACGGTTGGCCCGGGGAATCTTCTTGCGGCACGAATACGCGTCCGATAAATGCGCGCGCACCGAGCATGTGGAACAGGCTCGTGGTGCCGTTAATAATCGCAACGCGTTCCGGCTGATCGATTCCGGTGAGAGTCACCATCCGCCCCTGCGCAAGCGCAGTTTCTTCAAACACGTGGTTGCGCGTTTTGATGTCCATGTACTCGCCGGGCGAAGGCCAATCCTGCGGAATTCCAAGTCCGGGAGAACGCAGCCACAAAATTGCGAGACGATCCGGTTGCGGATATGGAAGCGGTTTTAGAAGCAGCACGCTGGTGACGCTGAAGATTGCTGTGTTCGCGCCGATTCCCAGCGCGAGCGAAAGAACGATGACGATCGATAAGCCCGGATTCTTAATTAAAGTTCTGACGCCGTAGCGCAGATCCTGAAATAAATGATCCAGCATTCTTCTCAACCTCCGGGCCATTACTTTGGCACCAATGTTATAACGCTTCGCGGCGGCAATTGTTTCCGAGCGGTAGGCACTGACCTATAACGGCCTCGGCATATCAAGTGGAATGTTGCGTTATTACCACACCTCGTCCGTGGCGCCGTGATGTAGCGTTGTAACTTACTGATAACAAATAGCATATTCTACTGCGCGACGGGCTTCAAACTGCTAGTATATGTCGCTTCGATGCCGAATCAGACCACGATTGAGCGCTCGGTGGAAACCGAAGGCGTTGGCCTTCACACCGGAGTGCATTGCCGGATGCGTTTCAATCCCGCGCCGCCCGACGTGGGAATTGTTTTTCGCCGCACTGATTTGCGGAATTTCCAGATTGAAGCGCACGGAAGAAACGTTGCGCGCGTCAGTTACGCAACAAGTTTGATGAAGCAGGGCGTTTGGCTTTCCACCACAGAGCACGTGCTGGCCGCGATTTATTCCTGCGAGATCGACAACATCTATATTGACGTGGACGCGCTGGAGCTGCCGATTCTAGATGGCTCCGCGAAGCCATTTTTGGAAATGATCGATCAGGCCGGCATTCGCAAGCTGCGCAAGCGCCGCCGATATTTGAAAGTGCTGGCGCCGGTGGAAGTGAAAGATGGCGACCGCCGCGTCGGAATTTATCCTTCGGATGAATTTCGCGTGAAGGTGTTTGTGGATTTTGCGCATCCGATGGTGGGGCCGCAGAGTGTGGAGCTTGCAGTGAATCGCGAAAGCTTCACAAAATTACTTTCCACCGCGCGCACTTTTTGTTTTCTGCACGAAGTGGATAAACTTCGCGCCGCCGGATTGGCGCGTGGCGGCTCACTGGAAAATGCAATTGTGCTGACGCGCGATGGTGTGATGAACGGGCCGCTCCGCTCGCCGGATGAATTCGTGCGTCACAAAGCGCTGGATTTGATTGGCGATTTAGCATTGCTCGGCCGGCCGCTGCTCGGACGTGTGGAAGCGCACAAGGCCGGTCACGCGCTGCACACGCAGCTGGTTTCGCGTTTGCTGGCGGATCCTTCGCTTTGGACGGAAACTGTTTCGCATGAAAGTGAATCCGCCGCGGAACAGAATGCGCCATTTTCGTCCGCAGAGATTTCCGCACCCGCAGATTGAGCGCTAACAATTCCTTTAATTCCACGCGCCGCGAATATTCATTGGTCCATGTGAAATTTCACCGTAACAAATGTGATTACTTCCACGGCGACGCCGTTCAGCATCGTTGGACGGAATCGCCATTGCGCGACGGCATCGCGTGCGGCTTGCGCAAGAACAGGATCGCCGCTTAACACTTGAACGTCTCTCACTACGCCATCACTGGAAATTGTTGCGCGCAGTTCTACGGTGCCTTCTCGGTGAGTTTGCCTTGCGAAGCTCGGATAAATCGGTTCGACGCGATGAGTCAGTAGCGCGAGCTGAACTCCCTGACTTACAACGATCGGTCTTCGCGGAGGCGGAACCGGCGCTGGCTCGGGCTGCGGAGGTGGTGGGCCCGATGCATTCGGGAAACCCGGAAGCAAGTTTCCTGACCCCGGGGTGCCGGTGCCGCCGGGGATACCGTCGGTATTCGAGGATGTCGTTATTCCCAGGTTCAGATCCGCAACTTCGTTTAAGTCGTTGTTTATTGTCGGGCGAGTCGGCATCTGAATCTGCGGTGGCGCCGGAAAGAAATCTGCGTTGGGATGCCTGATCGTTCGTGGCTGTACTCGCTGATTATTTGCCGGCGCTTGCTTCGGCCCGCCTCCATACGGCGGCAGCGGAACAAAATTCGTCGCGTGAATGATCAACCGCGTGCCCGTAGCAAATAGCGGCACAATCAGCAGCGCCAGCAGCGTACAGAATTGAACAAGCGCGGAAACACCCAACGCTTTTCTCCGCGCGCGGCCAGCGCCAGCTGACGCGTTGCGGTCGGTATCCACCAAACAGCTCGTTAATGCGGAAAGTCCGAAATTTTCGTGCACAGATTTTTCAGCTTGCGGCGAACTTCCCGCCGATTTCGATACTTCGGGGCCCGTTTTTCTAACGCGCATACACACCTCTCCGATTTCCGCGGCGTTGAAGATTGATTCCGCCGCATCTCACTCGTAGTTTGTAAGTTTGCAGAAGCGCGCCCTCTGCAACGTTGGACACCGCGCCGCTGCGAATGTTCCCGTCCCGGTATTCCGACGCTTGTGTTCCAGCGCTCGTGCGCTCAGCGAACTCAAATCGTAAACTGTGCATCCCAGCGTATACTGCGTAAAAGGACGCTCGACTCTATGCGCCGAAGGTTCTGCATGATGTTCGCCATTCTAAAAAACCGCGCGCGGAAGTTTGCTTACGCGGCAGCCTTCGCACTGGTGATATCTGCAATTGCGCCGGCCGCCATGCCGCAGGAAATTCCGATGAGCGTCAGGCTCACCAGCACGCTTAATGTGGCGGGCGCGCCCGTCGGCCAATCCGTTACAGGTGAAGTATTAACTCCGGACTCATTCAAGGGCGACGTAGTGAAAGGAAGAGTTATCGCGTCAAAAGTTTCCAAAGGCAAAGCCACCGTGGAATTTCAATTTGAATATGTCCATCACGGTGGGAATGACTACAAGATGATGGCCAAAATTGTTTCCGTGCAAAATTCCAAAGGCCAGCAAAGTATGGACGAGGCGGGACATCCCGTGCAGGCCACCACGATTCCCGGCAAAGGTCCGAAGCAAAGAAAGTTTGGAGCGAACGTTGGTGGAATGATCGGCATGCCTTCGGACAGCGCTGGCACCGCGTCGCACGACAAGGACGATTATCCTCCTTCCATTCGCGTTGTCGGCGAGGGACGGGAGTCTACGCTGGCGATTGGCTCCCTGCTTGGAATTTCCGCGCGATCAAATGGCCTGGGAGATTTGACCGGCCTAAAACCAAATGGGCCGGAAGTGGATCCTTACGCGTTGCCGAATTTTTCCGATGCGAAACCTGCCGCGATGGCTCCCACAAGCGCAGCCGGTCAGCCGGAAATGAAATCCGCGGCAATTGATTTCATTCCCGGTGAGCGAACAATTTTCTTCGACGATTTCACGGATGTTGGCGCGGATGACATTCCTCCGCACTGGCCCGTGCACGATGGAAAAATCGAAATGCGCGTGAAAGAAGGCGAGCGGCCCGAAATGTACGCACCGGAGAGTGTGGCGCTCACATCTCCGCCGATGATTGTTCCCGCGAATTTCACGTTTCAATCGGAATGGATCGGCGGCGGTGAAATGGAATGGAATTTCCGCAATGGCAAAACGATCGTGCTGACCGCGGTGGTTCACGCCGACTCAGAAAATAAATTCGCGAGCGTACAAATTCTCAGCGCGGATGGCGGCGCACTGGGGAGCGGAAGGATTTCCGCGGATACGTCGAAGCCGATTGAATTTGCGCTGTGGGCGCAACAACGCCGCATGGGCGTTTATCTGAATGGGCAGCGAG
This sequence comes from Terriglobia bacterium, assembly GCA_963840515.1. Lineage (GTDB taxonomy): Bacteria > Acidobacteriota > Terriglobia > Acidiferrales > UBA7541 > DASTCZ01. The sequence continues at coordinate 23,671 of CAWIZI010000027.1, read as the reverse complement.
TGATTGATGTGAACGAGTTTCAGTTCTCGGCAATCAATCACTTTGAAGAAGTGCAAGCGAAATTCCGGGACGTTTCAATTCACAAAGTGCGCGTGGCGGAAACAGCGCCCGACTTCACAGGCGCAATCAACGCCGGCGGAAAATTTGTCACGCACGGAATTGAATTCGATTCCGATAGCGACCATCTGAAACCGGAATCAGCGGCGGTGCTGAAAGAAATTGCCGCGGCGCTGACCAAAGATCCTCAATTGAAATTGGAAATCGACGCGTACACCGATCCGATTGGCGATGCGGCACATTCCGTGGAGCTTTCCAAGTTGCGCGCGCAGGCGGTGCAGTCCGTGCTGGTCACACAATTTGGGATTTCCGTCGCGCGGTTGACCGCAAATGGATTCGGCGCAACGAAACCGGTCGGATCGAATGCGACGCCCGAAGGACGCGCTGAAAATCGGCGAATAGAATTTGTGAAGAAGTGACGCCCCTGAAATAAATAATTGACGTCGCCAAAATCCTCGCCAAATGCAGTGCTACAATGCCGCCTACAATAGGGAATTCGCAGTACCCGGAGGCCGCCGTGCATCGAATCCACGCAAGTTTCGCAGGAAAATTGATCGTCGCACTCGTGTGCGCCGCAACGTTTCTGGCACCGGCCCGTGCAGCGGACAACAACGCGCTGAAGACGATCGACTATCCCGGCGGCGGACAAATCCTCTACGGGCCATTGCCCGATCAATCTTCGCTGAAAGATGCGATGGTCGCGATGCTGCGCAATATTCACGGACACTTTGGCGACCGCCCGGTGATCGGCAGTCTATTTCAAACTCACGGCAGCGATTCGCTCGCAACTTTTTTCACCGTCACCGCGAAAAATCAAGGCGGCAAACACATCGCGGGACTGGTGATTGTGGCCATGCCCAACGGCAGCAAAGCGGCGGCAGGAGTGATCTACGATGACGCCAATCAGTTCAGCAAAACGCTGAATCCGATGATGAAAAAATTGAACGAAGTGTGGCACGTTGACACCACTCCCGGCTCAACCTCGGGCGCAGCAGCGCCGGGAAAAGCGGCTCCGGTTGCGCAGTTGCATCAAACCACTTTCCCCGACAATAGTGGCACCATCGGTTTGCCGACTGGATGGAAAATTATTGGCGGCCACGGAGGTGCCGTAGTCGTCTCCGGCCCCAACGGAGAAATCGAGCGGCTTTCGCAGATTCATGCCTTCCTCGATCCTTCCACTCCTCAGGGACAGAGAATGATTCAGTATGTAACCCAAAATGGCAGAAAGCAGTTGCCGGACCAATTCACGATCTATCCGTATGGCCGGGACTTGGTCGAATCGTTTCGCGCATACCTCCAGCAGGCAAGCCAGCGTGCCAAGATCCCCACGCCGACATTCACCGTCACCAGCACCGCAAAAATTCCTGCGGGCCAATATTCGATCGGTGGTTTCACGATTATGGCCGATTTGGACTTGCATGACGGCTCTGGAATGCGTACCGCGCTTTTCCAGCTCGCACCGATGAAGCGCATCGAACCTTCCGGCTGGAGTCTCACCGCCACGACGATCAGCGTTCCCAAGAAATTCGCGCAGGAAGAATGGCCCACCATGCTGGCCGTCGCAAATAGCATGGGGCAAAATGCCGCGGTAATTCAGGCGCAAACTCAGCAGACCATCAACGAAATCCACGCTCAAGGCGCGGCCGCCAAGGCGCGAGCCGACGCCGCCCATGCGGCAAATGACGCTCATAATGCCAGCGTCGAAGCTCACTGGGATAACATGGCCCGGGCCAGCAAAAGCTTCCAGGAATACACGCTGGATCAGTCGGTGATCGTGGATAAGAACACCGGCGAGCACGCAACCGCTTGGAATCAAACGGCAGACTTGCTGGTGAAGGCCGACCCCAACCGCTTCCAGTATGTGCCGAACAAAGACCTGCTCAAAGGGACTGACTACTAATGTAGTTTTTTGTGGGTGGTGGGGTACTAGGACTACCATATTTTGGCTCGATAAAATCCGGTGGCACCTGCATTTCTTGCTGGACACCTCCAGTCTGGATGTGGTAAATAACGGGCCGTCAATAAGTTAGCTGGGCCCCGGGATTTTTTCCCACCTGTATTTGCATCCAACAGGCTTAGTAGAGCATCTGAGACTTTGGGGGGAGTTCCCTGAAAGTCGAAAGGGTAGGTACAGTTATATGCTACGGCAATCCGTTGAAACCTTAGGAGTACGTCCGACTGGCTGGGCGGCATTGAACCGCGATCCGCAGGAAGATAAGGTGGAATTCACCTGTCCTCATTGCGGCATCGTCGGCGCAAAGAATGCACGGCGCGAACGGTCATTGTATCGTTTCACTGACGGCTTCCTGCAGGATTTGCAGGGCGAAGTAACCGTGTGCCGCGGCTGCAAGCGCTCCATGCGCGTTGTGCCCATCGTAATGCTGCACGATCAGGACGAAAAAAAGCGCTTTGAAGCAGTGTTTGCAACCGAGCTTCAGCCGACAACCACTTAATCCGACGATAATCTCAGTCACGAAATAACGAAATCTATAAGAAAGCCGGTCCCGCAAATGGGGCCGGCTTTTTGCTTTTGGCGAGAATAAAATTCAGCGTGGATGCGTCTTTAGTCCGGATTCCTTCCAAAATTTCTCCCACTGCCAGATGTGCGGATTCTTGTCCATCACGCGATACCCCAACTGGTGCGCCAACATCAGAATCTGTCCACGATGGTGCGCCTCATGCGCGAACATGTAAGTGAACATGGCGCCTCTAGCGCGCCACGTCGGCATCCAACTATCGCGATGAAATTTTGTTACGCGGCGATTCGGCGCGGCCGAAAGCGCATCCTCAAGCATCAGCAAACATTGTGCGGCGCTTTTCTTGAGCGCGACGGCAGCTTGATTCATTGTGCAGCGATGAGGATTGAGCGACGGCGGACACTTCAGATGTGGCGCGGAACCCTTCAGCCATTTCAGACGGGCGTTGTGCATATGCGCAAAGATGGACGCGATTGTCCGGCCGCCGGCTTTCACTCCCGGCGGTTGCGCGCGCCACGCACGTCGGTCCAGAAGTTTAATGATCAACTGGCTCATCGCGTCGTCAGCTGCGTAAGTTTCCAGCAACGTATCGTGAATTTCAGCAAGCGCGTCGTGGGATTGCAGCGCCATGGAAGCTCCGCCAACTCATCTAAAAATCCGGCTCGCGCATCCTAATGCCGCATCAATCCACGACGCAATAAATTTCTAAACTTGCATTGCCGAGCCACGCGCATCAAAATGTTCAAGTCCATCGGGAGGCTCGCAAATGGCTGAGCGAATGAAGATCCAAATCTATGGCCAGACATATTATATGCAGGGCGATCTGGACACGGCCTATGTCGAGGACCTCGCGAAATATGTGGACGCGAAAATGGCGACCGTTGCCGAAGAAACACACACCGTGGATTCCGTGCGCGTCGCCGTACTCGCAGCGCTTTCCATTGCGGACGAACTGCACACACTGCGCCGCAGTCAGCAGGATATGAAAGGCGCCCTGCGCGATCGCACAGAACGCTGCTTGAATTTGGTGGAACGCGCGCTGAAACAAACGGCGTAAGCCAGCCCGTTACCACTTACATTGTAACCATTTACGTCCCGGGCGCGTCTGGAGTACACTGTACATCCGCTTTCTGTCGTCGAGCATCTATTTAGCTAAGGCGCAGAACCGGCACAGTACGTCAGCTATGCAGCAAGACCGCACAATCCGAGCCGCAAAATTCGGCGTTATCCTTGCCGCGCTTCTGCTCGTGTTTGCTTTGGTTGGCAGCACCGCCTGGCATAATCACAGCGGTGAATCCAGCGCAAATTGCCAAACCTGCCACCTAAGCCATCAGACGGCAACGTCGTACCTTGTCTCCGCAAATGTTTCAGCGCCGGTTGCCATCGGCATCACCGCTTTGCCGGTGGATACCACCCGCGTTGCAGGACCTGAAATCATCCTCAATATTTCCCGAGCCCCTCCGATCGCGTAATTTCTTTGCAGTTTTTCCCCGGGCCTGGCAAGAAGCATCGTTGCGCGCCACTTGTGACGCAAACGCTTTCGTGAATTCCGCTTCTCGTGCAGCGTCCACTCGTTTTTCATTCAATGATTTTCTAACTGGAGGCAGAAAGTTGCCATGAGTTCCCTACATGGGTTTGTAAAACGTAAGAATATTCTCGCTGTCAGTCTCGGCATTGCGCTGGCAATCTCCGCAATTATTCCGCAGCAAGCTCGCGGGCAAAGTGCTCCAACGCGGATCACGCTGGATCAAGCCATCGATCTCGCGCTGAAGCACAGTCATGCGCTGCTGGCGTTGCGCACCACCATCCTGCAAAACCAGGCGCAGGAAATCACGGCCAACTTGCGTCCGAACCCAACGATTAACGGCGACGCGCAGTTTATTCCCCTCTTCAACCCGAGTAATTTCACATCAACATACTTGGACAATGACGCGCAGTTCGATCTGGGCATCGGCTATCTGTTCGAGCGCGGAAAGAAGCGCCAGCATCGGCTGGCGGCGGCAAAAGACGCCACGGCCGTAACGACCGCTCAAGTGGATGACGCCGAGCGCACCCTCTCGTTCAATGTCGGAACACAATTTATCAATGTGCTTCTCGCGCAATCCACGCTCGATCTCGCCGAGCAAGACGTGAAGAGTTTCCAGCAGACCGTGGACATCGGACAAGCGCAGTACAAGGCCGGAGCAATCAGCGAAGGCGACTTCCTGAAAATCAAACTGCAACTATTGCAGTTCCAGAGCGACGTCGCCGCGGCAAAACTTGCCAAAGTGCAGGCGCTCTCCGCTCTACGGAATTTCATGGGCTTCGCCGCTGTGCCGGATAACTACGACGTGAACGGCGATTTGGATTATCAGCCGGTGCGCACCGGTTTGGACGACCTGAAAGCGCTGGCGCTTCGCACTCGCCCCGATGTCCGCGCCGCGCAATTGGGCGTGACTGCGGCACAGAGTCAGGAATCGCTCGCCGAAGCCAACGGCAAACGCGACGTCACCGCCTCCATGAATTACACCCACGTCGCGGACGTAAATTCCGTTTCAATTTTCGGCAGCATACAAATCCCGATCTTTGACCGCAATCAGGGCGAAATCGCGCGTACCAAATACGCCATCACACAGTTTCAGGAACAAAACATTGCGGCCGCCGAGCAGGCGCTTTCAGACGTCGTAAGCGCTTACGAAGCTTTGCACACCAACGACCAAATCATCATTCTCTACCGCGGCGGATTTCTGGACGATTCCAAGCAATCGCGCGACATCAGTGAATACGCCTACCATCGCGGCGCCGCGAGTCTGATGGATTATCTCGACGCCGAACGCACTTATCGCGCCAACGAACTTGCCTATCGCCAGGCGCTGGCGAGCTACATGCTCGCTCTCGAACAATTGCGCGATGCCGTGGGTACAAGGATTATTCCGTGACGATCAATTACCGTCATATCACAAGTGGATTTTGGGGCGTTTCCAAGCAATCGCGCGACATCACTAAATACGCCTATCGGCGCGGCGCCGCGAGTTTGATCAATTCTTCCGGCGCTCAACAAACTGAACAGCGAATTGAACAAGGACCTGCCATGAAAATAAAACGATCCGTTACCGTCAAATCACAATTCAAAACAACCTCCGTGCGAACTTTCTCGTTCGCGGGCGCACTCGCCGCAGCTTGTCTGGTGGCCGCGCTCTGCGCAGGATGCGGCTCCGAGGATAAATCCGCCTCGCAGATGACTTCCTACACCAGCGGAGAGACCGCGTCGGAAACCGCGAATCTTTTCACCGTGCCGCAGGACCAAATGGCGCACGTGCAGGTTGTGCCCGTCCAGAAAATAAAATTGCCGCGCATTCTGCGCTTAACCGGCACGGTCACTTACAACCTGTTCAAGACCACGCCGGTATTCACGGCTGTCGGCGGTCCGGTGCATGAAATTCTTGTCGCGCCCGGCGAAACTGTGAAAGCCGGCCAGCCGTTGCTCACCGTGAATAGCCCGGATTATTCGCTGCTCCGTTCCGGCTACATGAAAGCGCGCGATACGGCTCAACTCACCGAAAAAAATCTGAAGCGCGCGCAGGATCTTTACGAACATCACGCCATCGCCGAACGCGATTTGGAACAAGCCGAATCGGATCGCGCGCAAGCCGAAGCTGATCTGCAGTCCGCCGATGCCGGACTGAAAGTTCTGGGAATTAATGATCCCGAAGCGTTGCTGAAAGCTCCGGCATCATTTCAGGTTCCGCTGCTTTCTCCAGTGGCCGGCGAAATCACCGATCGCCTCGTCGGTCCCGGACAATTGCTGGCGGCTGGCGCAACGCAGTGCTTCACAATTTCAGATATGTCCTCCGTGTGGGTTTTGCTGAACGTTTATCAGGGCGACATGGCCTACGTGCAGACAGGGGACACGGTTGACATCACCACCGATTCCTATCCAGAAACTTTTCACGGACGCGTTTCCTATATCGCGCCGGCGCTTGATCCAACAACTCGCACTTTGCAGGCGCGAATCGTCACCGATAATCCCGGCCACAAGCTAAAGAACAATATGTATGTAACGGCTACGGTGCAGGCCGGCGGGATTTCCGATGCGCTCGTCGTGCCGGATGCCGCTGTGCTGCGTGACACCGAAAATCAGCCGTTCGTATACGTTCAGGATATGAGCAAAACCAATCAGTTCGCGCGCCGGCTGGTAACGCTTGGTGATAGCAACAATGGCCGCACGCAAATCACCACAGGATTAAAAGATGGCGAGCACGTCGTCGGTGATGGCGCGCTCTTCCTGCAATTTAAGAATTCATTGCAGCACTAGATTTATTTTTCACGAATCATGATGCGAGGTTTTGTGATGCCAGCTCGGGGGCTACAGCAATGATTCATCGGATAGTTCAATTCGCGTTGCGCCAGAAATTTCTGGTGCTGATGGTCACCGGGCTGATCGTTGTCGCCGGGTCCATCTCGTTTCAAAGGATGCCGGTGGACGCCTACCCGGATCTTTCTCCGCCAATGGTCGAGTTAATCACGCAGTGGCCCGGCCATGCAGCTGAAGAGGTCGAGCGTCTCACAACTCTGCCGCTCGAACTGGCCATGAACGGCACGCCGAAAATGTCGGTGATGCGCTCGATTTCGCTCTATGGCTTGAGCGACGTCATCATGACTTTTGAGGACGGCACCGATCCCTACTTCGCGCGCAACGCCGTCTTCCAACGAATTGCCGACGCGCAACTTCCCACAGGCATCACTCCCAGCATGTCGCCGCTATTTAGTCCCAGCGGACTGGTTTATCGCTACGTGCTGCAAAGTCCCGACCGCTCCGCTCAGGAACTTCACACCATCGAAGCATGGGTTGTCGAGCGCGCCTACCGCGGCGTTCCCGGCGTAGCGGACGATTCCGGTTTCGGCGGCACTACTATGCAGTATCAAGTGCTGCTAGATCCTTCCCGGCTTTACAACTATCACATTCCGCTGGTGCAGGTAATCAACGCGCTTTCCATCAACAACGCCAACACCGGCGGTGGTTTCTATTCGCAGGGCGGACAATTTTATTACGTTCGCGGCCTCGGCTTGCTGCAAACCATCGAGGATATTGAAGCGGTCGTCGTCGGCAGCGCAAATGGTGCGCCGGTGCGCGTGAAGGATATCGGGCATGTTGAGATTGGCTACGCGCCGCGCCTGGGCGAATTCGGCTTCATGAAAACGGACGACGCTGTCGAAGGCGTCATCCTGATGCGCACCGGCGAGCAAGCGCAAAATGTTCTGAAAGGCGTCGAGAAGAAAACCGAAGAACTGAACAAAACAATTTTGCCCAGCGACGTGAAGGTCGTGCCCTATTACGACCGTAGCGATCTCGTCCGCGTAACTACGGACACCGTGGAAGGAAATCTTCTGCGCGGCATGGGCCTCGTGCTCATCGTCCTGATTTTCTTCCTGGTCAGCGCGCGCGCCGCCATCATTACCGCGCTCACCATTCCTCTCGCGCTGCTCTTCGCCTTCATCTTCCTGCACCTAACCGGCGAAGCCGCCAACCTGCTCAGTATCGGCGCGATTGATTTTGGAATCATCATTGACGGCACCATCGTCATGGTGGAAAACATTTATCGCGAACTTGACCTTCGCAAGGATCAATCCTATTCACTTCACGAGGTCATCCTCGCCGCCGCGCGCGATGTGGACCGTCCCATCTTTTATTCCGTCGCGGTTATCATCGCCGGCTACATTCCCATCTACGCCCTCACCGGTCCAGCCGGAAAACTTTTCCATCCCATGGCCAACACCATGGCTTTTGCCCTCGGCGGCGCTCTTCTGCTCACGCTGACTCTCGTGCCTGTCCTCGCTTCCTATTTCTTCAAGGGCGGCGTTCGCCAGAAAACAAATTTCGTTTACGATTGGCTGAAGAACGAATACTCCTCCGAGCTCACCTGGTGCCTGAACAATCGCGTGCTGACGATTTTCCTCGCCACTGCAATTTTCGTCGCCACGTTATTTTTAGTCCCGTCTATCGGCGGCGAATTTATGCCGCATCTTGACGAAGGCGCCATCTGGGTTCGCGCCACCATGCCTTACACAATTTCGTTTGAAGAGGCCAGCGCCATCGCGCCGAAAATTCGAGACATGCTAAGGGAATTTCCGCAGGTCACTACTGTCGCTTCCGAACTTGCGCGTCCCGATGACGGCACCGACCCCACCGGATTTTTCAATTGCGAATTTTATGTAGGATTGCGCCCCTACGGCGATCCCACGTGGAAGCAGGGCTCCGTCCATGACAAGAAGGAATTGACCGAAGCCATCGATAAACGGCTCGAATCCTATCCCGGAATTATTTTCAACTTTACCCAACCGGCCGAAGACGCCGTGGACGAAGCGCTCACCGGCTTAAAGAGCTCCCTCGCTGTGAAAGTTTTTGGCGACGATCTAAACGTGCTCGAGAAAAAAGCTCTCGAGATTAAATCCATTCTCGATAAAACTCCGGGCTTCACCGAACTCACCGTCGTTCGCGAACTCGGCCAGCCCAGCTTAATCGTGGATGTGAACCGCCCAGAACTTGCCCGTTATGGAGTAAACGTCGCAGACGTCGAAAACGTCGTTCAGGCAGCCGTGGGTGGTCAGGCGGCTACCCAAGTAATTCAAGGCGAAAAACTTTTCGATCTGGTCGTTCGCATGGAACCGAAGTATCGCTCCAACGCTCAGGAAATCGGCAACCTGCTGGTGCCAACGCCGTCTGGAACGCAGATTCCGCTTTCCGAACTCGCCACAATCAAAGAAAGTTCCGGCGCTTCGTTCATCTATCGCGAAAATGATCAGCGCTACATCGGAATTCAATTCTCAATCGTCGGCCGCAACCTGGAAGGTGTGGTGAACGCGGGCAAGGCCGCCGTCGAGAAGCAGGTAAAACTTCCCGAAGGCTATCGCCTGGATTGGGGCGGCGAATATACAGAATTGCTCGAAGCGAAATCACAGTTGGAATTGGTCGGTCCGCTCACCATCCTGCTGATTTTCATGATCCTCTTCGCGCTCTACGGCAATTTCAAATTCCCGCTCATTGTCGTGCTCAGCGTGGTTATGACGGAACCCGTTGGCGCGCTTATCGCTCTCAAGTTGACGCACACTCCCTTCAGCGTCTCCTCTCTTCTGGGTTTGATGGTGCTGATGGGAGTTTCCGCTGAAACCGCAATTCTCGATACGTCCTACATCAACAAGCTCCGGCTGGATGGTCAGGGCATTCGCCAGGCGACGCTCGAAGGTTCAATCGTTCGGCTCCGGCCGATCATGATGACGGCGCTCGTCGCGTGTCTTGGCTTATTGCCCGCCGCGCTTTCCACAGGCGTCGGTTCGGATTCGCAAAAGCCATTCGCCATCGTCGTCGTCGCCGGACTCATCTCGCGTCTCTTTCTCGGCCGCGTTGTCAGTCCAGTGCTTTATCAAATGGTTGCGCGCGATGGCGACGTCTTGCAGGTGTGACACTTTCGCCGATTGATATGCGTGACGGGAAACGCGCTTCGGGTGTAGAATTCGTGGCTGAATGGAGGTTGTAACGCGACAGCCATGAACAGACGAAGTCCATCCACGTTCCGTCGCGCTCCGCTGATGTTCTTCACCGCGTTGTTTGCGGTGTTACTCATCGTAGCGGCAACGGGCCTCTGGCATACGCACAGCAGTGCACAAGAAGCAGCGTCTTGCACTGTCTGCCATGTGGGTTCAACGCCCACTCAACCGCAACCTATCTCGACCGCGCTGGCTCCGCCAGCATTCACAGTCGAGGGCCTTGTCGTACTTCCCGTTTTCTCCGGACATTCCGAACCGGTCTTCAGCTCGAAGTCTCCACGCGCGCCTCCCGTCGCCTCCTAGTTTCATAAGCAACAAATAAGCACACCCGAAGTGTCGCTCGCCGCTCCTCGTCTCGTGGAGCGTGCGCGGCATTTGTCTAACCATTTTATTTACGCATGGGCCCGGGGTGGCCACTCCTAGGAGGAGACAATTATGTTTCGCAATAAATTTCTTTGGGCATTTTTAGCAATGTTTTTTGGCACGCTTTTGCTTTCGGTTCCGGCATCGCACGCGCAGACGGGCAATTCCTCAACAATCAACGGAACAGTGCTGGATTCCACCAACGCGGTCGTTGCAAACGCAACAGTGAAAATTCACAATCCGGTCAGCGGACTCGAACGCACCACCATGACCGACGCCAGCGGCAATTTCAGTTTTGCCAACGTGCCCTTCAATCCGTATCACCTCGACGTCACAGCAAAGGGCTTTGACGTCTTTAGTCAGGACGTCGACGTTCGTTCCAGTGTGCCGGTAACTCTGAAAATCAGCCTGAAAGTTCAGGGCACTACTGTCAACGTAACTGTCGAAGCCGGAGGAGACTTGCTCGAGAACGATCCAACATTTCACACTGACGTGGATCGCGATCTTTTCAAGAAACTTCCTCTGGAAAGTCAATCCTCTTCGTTGAGTTCACTGGTCACGCTGGTTACTCCCGGTGTCTCTGCGGACTCCAACGGCCTTTTCCACGGATTGGGCGATCACGCGGAAAATTCTTTCTCCGTTGACGGCCAACCCATCACCGACCAGCAAAGTAAAGTTTTCTCCAATCAAATCCCCCTCGAAGCGGTCCAATCGATGGAAGTTATTTCCGGCGCGCCGCCCGCTAACTATGGCGGCAAAACCAGCTTGATCATCGACGTAACCACACGTTCCGGCATGGGCGTCACTACGCCTCATGGTGAAGTCACGGCTAACTATGGTTCCTTCGGCAGCTCAGGCGGCGGATTTAATTTTCTTTTCGGTGGCGCAAAATGGGGGAACTTTATCGCCGTCAGCGGATTAGATAGCGGCCGATTTCTTGACGGGCCGGAATTCACCGTAATCCACGATAAAGGCAACGAACAAAACGTCTTCGACCGCGTCGACTTTCAATTAACGAAAAACGATGCGTTTCATATGAATATGGGTTATAGCCGCTCGTGGTTTCAGACTCCAAACACTTTCGATAACCTCAACTTGGGCGTCGTCGTTCCCGAGGACAGTGCATTCGCGGGACAAACTGTCGGTCCTGCCGATCAGCGCTCGCAAATTGGCACCTACAACATTGCGCCGGTCTGGACTCACACCGTCAGTGATAATTCCGTCTTCACCCTCGGCGCTTTCGCGCGACGCGATCAATACAACTATTATCCGAGCAACGATCCTTTCTCCGATCTCGGCCCGCAAAATTTGCAACGGGAATCCATCGGCCAGCTTCGCTTTCTCACCAACGTTGGCGGCCGCACGGAATATTCCTACGTCCACGGCATTCACAACATTCGAGCCGGCGTTACCTACGAACAGACTTTTCTTTCGGAAGATGATCGTCTGACCATCGTGGATTCCACCCTCAACGCACCATGTTTGGATTTAACCGGAACTCCCGTCGCTGGATTCACAAATCCAGGGCAGTGCGCCGGCGCTGGACTGCAACCAAACATCGCGTCGAATCCGAATGCTCCTGATACCGCGCAATTTCCTTTGTTCAATGCAACGCTGCTTCCGTTTGATTTCACCCGCGGCGGCGGTTACTTCACATTTAGCGGCCACACGGACGTCAAGGAACTTGCTATGTACGTGATGGACGCCATCTCCGTGAAGAATTGGACTTTCAATATTGGAATTCGCGGAGACATTTACAACGGGCTTGCCGTCGCCCGTCAAGCCGAACCCAGAGCCGGAATTGCCTACAACGTGAAGAAGACCAACACAATCCTGCGTGTTTCCTACGCGCGCACGCTGGAAACTCCGTTCAACGAAAATCTCGTGCTCTCCAGCACGGGCTGCAACAACGCAGTGATCGCCGCGTTGATCTCTTGCGTTCCCGCGGTTCTCGCTCCCGGTTATCGAAATGAATTCCACGCCGGATTCGAGCAGGCCTTCGGAAAGCATCTCGTAGTTGGCGGCGAATACATCTGGAAATACACGCACAACGCCTATGACTTCAGCGTCCTGGGCAACACTCCAATCACCTTTCCGATTGAATGGAACAATTCCAAAATCCCCGGCTACGCAATCCGCGCCAGCGTGCCGAACTATCACGGCATCACCGCGTTGTTTGTGGCGTCCAGCGTCGCCGCGCGTTTCTTTACTCCACAAATCGGCGGACTGGGCACCACCGTGAACACCAGCGGCACGTTCACTCCGTTCCGAATCGATCACGACGAGCTTTTCAACATGACCGCTCACATTCAATACCAAACACCGTGGAAGCGCGGGCCGTGGATCGGATTCAACTGGCGATATGACAGCGGACTCGTTGCCGGCGCCGTGCCCTGTTACGGAGTCGGCCCGCAGAATGATTGCCCGCAATCCACAACTCTCGGCGGACTTCCGGCCATCAACATGACCGATCCCTTTGGTATTCCTCTTACAGCGGATCAGGAATTTGAAGCCGGATTTTTCTGCGGCACTCAACACGCTTCGCCGACTGTCGCTCTGCCGTTTACCTGTCTCGCGTCGCAATTCGGCTCGACGCTTGTGCAAGTGCCGGCGCCCGGAACAGAAGACGACGACAAGAATCCGCCGCGCATTGCTCCGCGGAACTTGTTTGACGCTTCTATCGGGCAGGACAACTTGTTCCATGGTGACAAATATAAGTGGAGTGCGCGCTTCACGGTCATCAACCTGACCAACAAGTACGCGCTCTACAATTTCCTGTCTACGTTCAGCGGCACGCATTACGTTTCGCCGCGCACGTTCTCAGGTGAACTCGGCTTCCACTTCTAACAAGTTGCTCGAAGACTCCGCGTGGGCCTGCACACCTCCACAGGCTAACGCGGAGTCCTTCTTTCTTCGCGCACGAGAATGAAGAAGCTGACCATTTACGAAATGTCCTCGCTCGCCGGCGAGAATGGCGGGCGTTGTATTTCCGCGTCGTACGTGAATTCGGTAACGCCGTTGCTGTGGCGATGCGGCGTTGGCCACACATGGAAAGCGGTTCCGGCCAGCATTAGCAAAGGCAGTTGGTGCCCCGCTTGTGCGGGTGTTAAGCGCGGCACAATTCAGCAGATGCGGGAAATCGCCGAATCTCGCGGCGGAATTTGTATCTCGGAAATGTACGTTAACAGCGCGACAAAACTGTGTTGGCGCTGTCGAGCGGGCCACGAATGGAACGCGGCTCCGCTTCATATTAAAAGAGGTCATTGGTGTCCGGTGTGCGCTCGGGTGGCGCGGCTGACGCTGCAAGAAATGAATAACGTCGCCGCTAGAAAGTCAGGTCAATGTTTGTCGGCTGAATATTTAAACTCGTCGAAGCCTTTGCGCTGGAGATGCGCCATCGGCCACGAATGGAACGCGCGGCCGGCATCCGTAAAATCCGGCAACTGGTGTCCGTTCTGCGCGCGCAATCGAGAATTAGAATTCGAGCAGTTGCGTCAAATCGCGCGCGAGCGCGGTGGACGTTGCCTTTCAACAGAATATAAAAATAGCCGCACCCCGCTTCTCTGGGAATGCAGTCAGCGGCATCGATGGAAAGCATGCCCCGCAAATATCAAGGGCGGCACGCGAAGGAAAGGCTCTTGGTGCTTGCAATGTTACAACTCGCGCCGCATTTTTCGACCGAAACACGACATTGCCGCCATGAACGAAGTGGCTTCGTCTCGTGGCGGCCTCTGTCTTTCCACAGAATATTTGGGCAGCAAAATAAAATTGACCTGGCAATGCTCTCGCGGACACCTCTGGACCGCCATGCCCGTCTCCGTTCTTCACGGAACTTGGTGCCCCGTGTGCGCTCACAATCAGCGCCTCCAGTTGGAAGCGCTTCAGAAAATCGCAGCAAGCCGCGGCGGAGATTGTCTTTCACAGGCTTACGTCAACGAACGCACGCCGCTGACTTGGTACTGCGCAGCCGGACATATTTGGAGCGCAACACCCGGCAAAGTGAAACGCGGTTCATGGTGCCCAAAGTGCGCAGGCATTCGCCGCAGAAGTAAATGGATCGCGCTTCGGGCCATCGCGCCAGATGTCATTGACAAAGTTGCAGCAGCACGCAAATCGCAATCGGTACACCTCAATAATGATGCGGGAATTAACAGTCCGTTACAGCTATTGGACGAGCGTTCGCTCGATTCTCTCAGGCACGCATCGCGAAAGTCGGAATCGGCGCACAAATCGCAGTAGTGCGAGGCAGTGGTGGGGCGCGGAAAGGACTCACATGTTTTTTGCTCTGACGTTCTGCTTCTGGGTTCTCGCGGGATTGACCTGGCTCGCGCCAACCGTCGCCAGTGACGGAGGCGCTCCTTCAAAAGACGTCTCCTTCCGATTGGCCGGCGGGCAGAATCCGTTAATCTTGGTCCCAGTCTACATCCAAGGAAAAGGCCCATACGAATTTATTCTCGATACAGGCGCATATCGCTGTTTGTTGTCGCCCGAACTCTCATCCTCAATCGGAATTCAGCCTGAATCTCAACAGCAAGCCACAGGAATCGGAGGCACCATCAACATATCCTCCGCTCGCGTTTCATCTTTGTCAGTCGGAAACGCCAGCCAGGAAAATATCGAAGTCGCCATCACCGGTGAACTTTCCCGATTGGGCGATGCCGTGCAAAGTAAAGTTGATGGAGTTCTCGGTTCAAATTTCCTAAAAGATTTCCGCGTCACCCTGGATTACAGACGCGGCGTAGTTCGTCTGGATCGTTCTTCCACAGAGCCGGGAGCAGTAGGCAACATTCGCTCGGTAACGTCGGTCCCTTTTAAGTTGGCCACTCCTGAAAAGCCGCTCATCAGCTTGCCGGTTTTCGTAAATGGCCGTGGACCGTTTCAATTCTTCCTCGATACCGGCGCCTCCAGAACTACTCTTTCATTTGCTCTGGCCAGAAAACTCGGCATCGTCGCCATCGGTAATCGCTCCGGAACAGGCGCGGGTGGCCGCATCCGAATGCTCTCCGCAACGCTCGATTCTCTTTTCGTCGGAAAAGCGTCTATATCCGATGCCCCAGTGAGCGTGGGGGATTTTCTTGGCAATTTCGATTCTGTAATCGACACGAAATTTTATGGAATTATAGGCAATGATTTTCTCAGCCGATTTGAAGTCACCATTGATTATCCGCGCGGCTCTCTTGACCTAAAGCCGCTTGTTACGCGGTAAGCACGGCGATCATCAATGATAAAGGACTCGACATTTTATTGTTAGAAAAGTTCCAAGCGATTGCAAATATCGGTGATTTTTCCAAAGTTCACGTCACGGGAAAAGGATTTTTAATGATATCGGAACCCATTCGTACCGCTGTTGGCGGAAAAAATCGAATCATGCGGCTCGCTTCCGTGTTCGCTATACTTTTTATTTTAATTGCCGCGCCAGTCTCCCGCGCACAGACTCCGCCCGCCCCAAATCCTTCGGCACCAACTCCCGCCGGAGGAAGCGTTCAAGGCGCCGTCACGCACACCGATGATCAGGGCCAAATTTCCGCCGTCCAGGGTGTCCAACTAAAACTTACTCCTGAATCAGGCTCGGCAGCACTCACCGCAATCACAGACGACAAGGGTCATTATTCATTCACCGGACTATCCGCCGGCAACTACACACTCGAGGGAACGCTCGAAGGGTTCCAGGCCTACAAAGCCGTCCTAAAAATTACGGACGCCCCTCTCGTCCAGGATTTTTCGATGAAAATCGCCGCCGTCGCGCAATCCGTCGACGTAAGTGCTGACGAGGAGACGATGTCAACGCAGAACGTCAATAGCACCGCCACGATTACCGCCAAGCAATCAACTGATGTTCCGCTCGCCGAACAAAAATTTAAAGAAGCTTTGCCTCTCGTCCCCGGCGTCGTCCGCGCGTCAAACGGAACCCTCAACATGAAAGGCACCACGGAAAGTCAGGGCATGTTACTCGTGGACTCCGCCGAAACCGTCGATCCTGTCACCGGCAGTTTTTCCATTCCAGTTCCGCTCGGTGCGATTGACACGCTCTCCGTTTCCAAAACTCCCTACGAAGCGGAGTACGGCGGCTTCTCCGGCGGCTTGGCCATCATTCAGACAAAACCTCCCTCGGATACATGGAAGTATGACCTTGAAGATTTCCTTCCGACGTTTCGCGGAAAAAACGATCATGTCGTCGGCATTCAATATTTTAAGCCACGCGGACTCATCAGCGGCCCGCTCATAAAAAAGAAACTCACTTTTACGGAAGCGTTCGATTATGACTTCGATAGAAAACCGATTCGCGGCCTGCCCTGGCCTCTTAACGAACTCAAGACCCAGGGTTTCGATTCCTTCACCACTTTTCGATCGATTCTTTCTTCAAAAAATATTTTGAACGGGAACATCATCATATTTTCGCGCCACCAGCGCTTCGCGGATATCAGCTCGCTCGTCCCGCAAACTGCTTCCACCAACGACGGCCAAAAAGGTTTTTCCGTCGGCGGCACCGATACCGAACAATTTCAATCCGGCATCGGTTTGAGCACCGTGCTTCGCTTCAGCCGTATCGAAAGCAACGCCAATCCTCAGGGCGAGGCGGACATGCTTCTTACGCCCGACGGCCGCGAAGGAGATTTCTTCAACACTTTCGCCCGCACCGCCGGTCAGTTCCAGATTCAACCCATCGTTCAGCTTCCCTTGAAAAAATGGCTTGGCCATCACGATATTAAATTCGGCGTCGATTTCACCCACCGCTATTACAGTGGCACCAGCGAATCCAATCCGATTCAGATTCTCCGGCAGGATGGCACTCTCGCCGAGGAAATTGATTTTCTCCCCGGCTCACTGCTTCATTCCACGGATACCGAAGTTGCCGAATTTATTCAGGACAATTGGACAATTTCAGATCACGTAACTATTGACCTCGGTGCGCGTCTCGTTAGCCAGTCCGCTGGCCGCGCCGCTGGATTCGGCCCGCGCGCCGGACTCGCTTTTTCTCCAGGCCACGATCACAAAACTTTGATTCATTTAGGCTCCGGTATTTTCTACGACCGCGTTCCTCTGCTCACCACGGACTTCACGGATAATCCCACGCGCGTCGTCACACTCTTCGGCCCTACCGGCCTCGCTCTCGGTCCGCCAACTGTTTTTACAAACACTTATCTCATACCGGGCCCCGACGGAACTCTCACGCCCAGCGCCACTCGTCCAAACACCAGCGCGCGAAACATTACCTCCAGCGCTGAAGTCGATCGCGAAATCACCCGCAACACTGTGCTGCGCCTCAATTTCCTTTCCAGCCAAATCCAGGACTCCGCGATTGTCATTCCCATCCAGGGCGTTTTAGCGGGCAGTTCCTACTTGGGTCTTGCCAACACAGGCACCCAGCACTATTACGAGGTTGGAGCCACTTTCAATTACCGGCTGACCGCGCGGCACGTTCTCAGTGCCTCCTACATTCACAGCTACGCTCATGGTGATTTGAACGCCGTGTCCAGCATCTACGTTCCATTCGAGTCGGCCATCGTCCACCCAAACGTTAGCGGTGTTCTTCCCGCAAATATTCCGGATCGCCTGGTAGCCTGGGGAATTTTTTCATTGCCCTGGAAACTGCAAATTGCGCCAGTCGTGGACTACCACACCGGCCTGCCCTATTCGGTGATTGATAGCCTTCAGAATTATGTGGGCGTTCCCAATTCGCAGCGATTCCCCAATTTCTTTGCGCTGGACGTAAAATTTTACAGAGAAATTAAAGTGCATTTCAAATATCACAAGTTTGAAGAAACTCGCACGCTGCGCCTGGGCGTCTACGCGCTGAATCTAACCAACCACACAAATCCTCTTGACGTTTTCAATAACAACACGTCGCCGATCTTCGGCGAGTTCGATGGCTTTCAGCATCGCCTCTATGGCTTGGTAATTGAATTCAAACAGTAGCAATCGAGCGCGGGTTTTCCAGGCGCGCCAGATCCCGCCGCCGGCCCGCAACCTTTAGCGTTGGCTCGCCGTAAGTGAGACGTTCACAGGGCGGGGTTGACGCAACGGTGCCACGCCGCCGGTGTCCGGCGAAGCTGGTACTTGAACCGCACTCTTATACTTGCTTTGCAGCGGCACCTCGATCAGGTAATAGTGTGCCGCCGCAAATAATGTCGCGGTCACGGACACCAGGAACCATACCGCCAGATTCCGGGATACAGAATACGGCGCGCCTGTTATTTCAAACGCCCGCATCACAATTCTGATCACCAAGAAATGGAAAATAAATATTCCGTACGAAATCCGCCCGATGAACCTGAACGGGCGCGCGGACATCATTCGCGTCACCAGCGAAGCTGGTTGGAACAATAGGCAAACAATCCACGCCGTCAGAAACGTCAGGCTGGTTACGGCGCCGTAGAGTTGAAATTGTACGCTCGGTTCTCCTTGGCGCGCCGTCAGGAACACAATCGCCGAGATAATCACCGGCAGCACATAAGGAAGCCATTTCGCCGTCAAATATTTTTGGGCGGCGTCGTAATACCGCCGATTCTGCAGAGCCAGCGCCGCGGCGCAGCCAATCAGAATCGCGTGTATCCGCGTATCCGTCCCAAAATAAAAACGCTGAAAGATGTCTCCCGGCGAGCGGCCGGCGCGGCTCATTTCAAAAAGCAGCGCCCAGCGATAAACGCTCAACAGAATCACCGCCCAGATCACGGCCCTTAGCGCATACTTCATTTTCAGCCATTTGAACGCTAACGACCATGCAAAATAGAATTGCTCTTCAACGCACAGCGACCACGCAGGCAATAAAAATAATGCCATCGCCGGCGCGAACGTCAAGCCACGCCTCGCAAGGAATAAGTTGTAGCTGTACGTAAGGAATGTCGCCGAATCGCGCGTGATTTCTCGAAACGAATAGCCCCACAGCCGCGCCAGCAACATCGCTGCGATAATCGCCGTCAGATACGCCGGAAGCAACCGAACAGTTCTGCGCCTGTAAAATCGGATCAGATTCAGCGTCCCGGTCTTCTGTATCTCCACGGCAAGCAGCCAGGTGATCAGGAAACCACTCAGGCAGAAAAATATATTCAGCCCATACCAATTTCGGTCGATCAAAAGGAGTTTCGCCAGACGATGCCCGTCCAACACGGGGCAGAGCATCTCAAGATGGACAAAGATGACGCAAAGAACCATGGCGCGTAGCCCGTCCAACACCGGAACATACGTGAGTTTTAGCGGCTGGCCGCCGAACTGGTTGTTTGTTTCCATGATCAGGTTCGTCCGAATGTTTTCGAGCTTCTCCGTTACGTAAAATGCGAGACTCTTCTCGCATTTCTTAACCGCTTTAAATTATCGGGAATCAGCGATGGACTGACGATGGTACTTTCGGGTCAATTACAGGTACTTTCCGCACGAAGAATTTCGTGAGAGACAACTCGCGGGCGTGACGCATAAGAAGCTGTAAGTGGCTTATTATCAGCATGTTGTGGGAAAATCAACTCGTCGCTTTCAAATCAGCCTGCCCACTTCATAGTGTTAGTACTCAAATGTCCATTTCGCGGAACGGACAGTCCTCGAATGTTACATCTCTCGTTTGTCTTCGCTTTCCAACCTGAATCTCAGAAACACATAAAACGCCACGGGATGTTCCCCATAAAACGGCTGTATCGCCTCCGGAACTTTGTAGAGCGTGAAGTTGCCGCCGATTCCTGTCAGAACGTGCGGCATAATGTGCACATCGCGCGTGTATTCTGCCGTGAATGCTCCAACACGAAACACTGTTCCCACCGTGGCGGCCAGTTGTTGCTGGATCAGTGGCTGGTCGGCGAGGAGTTCATCGCGGTCCACCAGTTCCGCGCGTCCGGTAATGTAATTCTTCTCCCTGAATCGAACCACGGATTCCAACAAATATGAATTCAAATTTCGCTTCGTATCCGTCTCGTGATTCCGTCCCCAAATTACGCTCGTTGCCCAATCTCCGCGCGTGTATGGCCGGTTGTACGTCACCGAAGCCGTCGAGCGCAGTTGATCGCCCAGCTCCAGTGCTTCTGGTTTATGCAAACTTCCCGCGGAAACTTGCGCGCTCCAGTTTGTTGTGGGCGTCCAGCTCAAACGTGCTGACCAGGAATCCAGCCCGCCGGTTTGAATGATCCAGCGATTTTCGCCCGGCTCGGCACCATGAAATCCAGAAATTTCCGCGCCCCAATGTGGACGCCGCAACGCCGCGGTAACAACTTCATCCGCGATGTGCGTGGAATCCTGCAAATGATGGCTCAGCGGGGCCTGCGGCAATTCTTCCGCTGAAATTCGATGTGGAAATGCGATCGGCCCCAGCGCGGGATCTCCCACCGGCGCGAAATATATCTCTACGTTTGTTTTTTCGCCGACCGTGCGCGCATACGCCACGCTTAATTCCATAAAAAAATTGTGCGGATGCTGCCCATCCGCCAGCGCTTTTCCAAATGCGGTCTCACCCGTCTGAAATAATTCCGGATAATATCGTCCGGTCACCGTCGCAGGCTCGGCGCTCAACATCGCGCGAATTGTAAACGCGCCTTTGCCGATATCGTGTTCCGCCATTCCCATGAACCAGTTCGTCGAATAAAATTTATCGGCGCCGCGCGGCCCCGTCTGCTGCACATCGCTGATAAATCCCTGCCCGTGAAACATTAAATTCCATCCGCGCGCGCGCCACGAAAACATTTTCATCGCCGCCGATTCCGGATTCGCCCCAGTCCCCGACGTCCGCCCCATCAAATACATTCCCGCGTAATTCATCATCGGCATTTGCATTGCCGCATCAGTTCCCGCGGGCATTTGCATACCAGCCATCGGATTCGGCGGCGGTGTTTGCGAAGTCGACTGTCCGCGCGCGAACCCTCCGCCAGCCAGCAGCAGAACAAGAACCGTACCGAATATTTTCCGGGGCCTCATTTTCGCTCCTGAATTCAGTTTAGATGTCGCGCCATGTCACACGCGCTGAATCGATCAAATATGACGCTTATAGCGACTCTTAATCGCTCTGGAGTGCGCGAGATCGCCGTAAGTCCTTTATTAGCCACACTTAGCTCATGACCCCCGGGGTGGGGGTGCCCATTTTTTACAAACCGGGCACATACCTGACACCACCGGATAGCGCGATCAATTCATGCCGCAATCCGCGGGACGCGCCTGTAGGTGCAACCTTCAGATTGCACGCCATCCTAAATGTCTGGAGAAAACTCTAGATACGCAGAACACCGGTAGAAAAAACTGAAGGAGAATTTATCGGTGGCGAAGAATTAGTTTTCCAAGAATATTGACCGGCGCGCGCAAAAATAGCGGCGCCGAAATTAACCGGAATCGCCGCAAAATCAAGAAGTGTAATAGTCGGCAAGATTTGAATTTGGGCGGTAACCGTCGCCACATTTCCCGAATGCAAATGCGCGCCATGTTTCTTGTTTCCGTCGGAACTGCCATGATGCGCGCCCAGCTCCCGCGACGCCGAATCCATCTGCTCGCCATCACAATGTGAAGCGCCAGCATTCGTCGGCGTCATCGCCGCAGATTCCGCATGTCCGCCAGCAGCGCAATCCATCTCGCACAAAACCGTTCCCGCGCTCGCAACAATCAGCACCACCGCCAGCAGGATCATTATTCCGCGCATCGCAATTCGCATCACGTTCTTATTGTACTCCTCGCAAGGTTTGACGCCGCACGAATTCCCGTTGCCGAGAACGAGCGCGGCATCACCCAGCTTCAACGCCACTACTGCGCTTTCGTAATTTCTGTCGAATCCCCCGTCTCATGATCCTTAATCTGAAACACAAGAAATTTGTGAATGCCTGCGACAGCTTTCGCATCGGTGCTGGTTATCCGAATCCGCCCGCCCTGCGGCGATTCTTCAAACTTATACGCAATCCGATCCTTCATCTGCTTCATCACGTCCGCGCCCGGAGGATTCTCCTGATGGATCAGCATCGGAATGTTGAAGTTGCCGTCCGCAAACATTTTCGCGATGTGCGTGAAGTGCGTGCGAATTTGATCGCGCGTCTCCGTATCCGCCGCGTCATTCGCCTTCACCTCAATCACGCCGCCATCGGGATAGAGAACAAAATGATGCGTTGCCTTGTCGTGTGAAAATCCCATGGCCTTATCGCCACGTTCATTCACACCCTGATGATGCATGTCCTGCGACGACGAACCCTGATTGGCCTGCTGCATGAAAACAAATGACCCCAACAACAGAACTGCAAATATGCTCTTCATGGTCGGTGACCTCGCTTGAATGGATTTTTTCCTGAGGTCATGGAACCGCCCGGTATCGGGCAATGATTCGAGCCAGTTCTTCGTCTGGTTTGTGGAATTCTTTGGTGATATTCAGCAGGTGATGCAGTTCCCGCATCGCATTGATCACCTTCGTCATAAGCGCCCGTTTGCCCGGCCCCTCGATATTGTCCGGATAGTTCACGATCGCCCCGCTGAACAATTTATTGGGGACCGCCTTTATCAGCTCCAGCATGCGGAAAATACGCAGCCCCTGTGTCCGGATGTCCATCTCTCCGTTCTCATACTGCTTCACCAGCTCCGTTATCCTAACCAGCGTTCCCATTTCGTTCAACCGGTTTTCAACGACTGTAGGGATACCAAATGGCTTGTCCTCCGAATGACATTCATTGATAAGTTGCTTGTACCGCGGCTCGAAAATATGCAGATTCACGGTCTCACCGGGGTATACCACAATACCCAGGGGAAACACAGGAATGAAATTGGTCATAGTCTGCAAAAATAAGTTATTTTCCAGGTCCCGTTTGTGTCGCCTTTCCAACCTCACCAAGGGTTTGCAGATAGTCTTCTATCGCTTTCGGCGCAATCTCCCGGATACAACCGCAATCACCGCCAGCCCGGCAGGCGCTGCATGCTCCCGCTTTTACAAACACCCGCGCCTTTTGCCCCACCGGCGCCCAACGGCCCGGATGCATCGGCCGGATCGGCGGATAAATGCCCAGCGCATGGATACCAACGCCGCCGCCAGATGCAGCGGCCCCGTGCTGGCAGCGATCAGCCCGTCAGCCTTTGAAAGAAAGGTTATCAGCTGCCCGAGCGTCAGCCGCCCCGTCAGATCGGTCACAAACGGATATTCCGCGAGCAACGGCGCCAAGAGCTGCCCCTCCGCCGCCGTCCCACTGACGAACACCTAACCGCTCCCTGGCAACAACCCGACCAACCGCCCGAAATTTCCAGCCCCCACTCGCGCGCGCTGCCCCGGGATTTTGGCTGCAGGATCAGATTGAACCGATCCGGCGCCAGAA
>CAWIZI010000026.1:0-9840 GCA_963840515.1 Terriglobia bacterium | reverse complement strand
TCGGCGTCGTTGACACAGTTCAGCTTGACGCCGCGCACGAAGGCGAACTCGCCAGCTCCCGCCGGAAATAAAATCATGCAACTCGGTCGCGTCATCGGCACAGTCGTTTGCACCATGAAGGACGCGCGTCTCATCGGCCGCACAATGTTGGTGGTCCAGCCGATTGATAAGCACGGCGCGGAAAAAGGACGCTCCCTCGTCGCGCTCGATTCCGTCGGCGCAGGCGTTGGCGAAACCATTTACTGGTGCCGCGGCAAAGAAGCCAGCTTCCCATTTCTACCCGACGAAGTCCCAACCGAGGCCACCATCGTCGGCATCGTAGACGAAATTAATTTACCGCTGGCGGATCGTAAGTAGGTTTTAGGTGATGGTCAAAATTTTATGCTAATCGGCAAAGTAGTCGGCGACGTAGTGGCAACTCAGAAAACTCCGTCCCACGTCGGGCGGAAAATTCTGATCGTCCAACCTCTGCAGCTTGACGGCTCCAATCGCGGCGAAGCCGTACTCGCGCTCGACTCAGTCGACGCCGGCGTCGGCGACCGCGTGCTTCTCATCGCCGAAGGATTTTCCGCAATGACGGCCGTCGGCCGCCCGAATTCTCCGATCGATATGGCGGTAATCGGCATCATAGATACAGTGGATTTAATCGAAGGCGCTCGCTAGCTGACTGCGATATAGCTGTTGTTAAGTCAGTGGCAGTTGCGGCGTTCCGTATTTTCCACTCACGTAATTTCGATACAATGCTTGTCTTGGCGTGTCTTGGGTGACGGCGAGAAAAATCGCAGAGAAAATTGAGGAGACAACCGTGAATTTCAATTTCCAGATTAAACGCGTCCTTTCAAAGTGGCCCATCCTGCTTTTGCTTTTGATGATGCCCGCGCTAGTGCTCGCCCAACAAGACGACAAAGACAAAGATAAAAAGAAGAACCCTCCTCCGCCGCCCAAGAAATCTGATAAGTCGAATCCGCCGCCCAAGAATGCTCCGCCACCGAAAAATGGCACCCCTCCAAAGGACGGTACTCCTCCAAAGGATGCCCCGAAGTCGGGTGTAGTGCCGCCATCAGGAAATCCAACGCAGGGTGGCCAGCCGAATAACGGTCAACCTCGCGGCGGCCAACCGAATAACAATGGACAGCCGAACAACGGCCAGCCGAATCGCGGAGTTCAACCAAATAGTGGTGGCCAACCGAATAATAATAACGCCCAGCCAAATCGTTTCCAGCCAACCGGCGGCGAACAAGTCCATCTTCACAATGGCAACGCCACCGTAATTCGCAGCACCAACTCTCACGTCACCACAATTCACACCAGCGCCGGCGTCACAATTAATCACACCGATTACGGCCGTCGTGTCGTCGCCGTCCGTCCCGGTGGAGTAACCGTCGTCACCATCGGCAATCGTGGATTCGTCCAGCGTCCGCTCGCGCGCGTCGGATTTGTCCAGCGCACTTATGTCGTCGGCGGACGTTCCTACGTTCGCGTCTACCGCAATTACAGTTGGCATGGAATTGTCTATCAGCGCTATGTGCCCGCGTATTATTACGGCCCGCGATTTTATATCTGGGCCGGGAATCCCTGGGTTCGTCCCGTGTATTGGGGATGGGGTTGGGGACGCGCGCCGTGGTTTTACGGCGGATATTTCGCGCCCGCTCCGTATTACGTAAGCGCGTCGCTCTGGCTCACCGATTATATTATTGCCGAAAATTTGCGCGCCTCATATGAAGCGCAACAGGAAGCCATCGGCGCACAATATTCCGCGCCACCACCGGACAACTCTGCCGCCGACCAGAACGCCTACAACAGCGCACAAGTTTCGCCCGCCGTTCGTCAGGCAATTGCAGACGAAGTTCAGCGCCAGTTGGACGCCGAAAAGAACGCCGCCGCTAATTCAGGTAATCCGCAGCAGGCTGGAGGCCCCGCAACCGACTCCGCGCCTCCCGCTCTTTCTGCCGACGCGCGCGTCTTCGTCGTTTCCGCTCCTTTGCAAGTTACCGATGGGAATCAGCCCTGCTCTCTCACAGCCGGTGACATTGTTTCCCGCGTCGAAGATTCTCCCGGCTCCGATGGCGCCGTCGCCGTAAGCGTGCTCAATAGCAAGCCATCCGATTGCCGTTCCGGCGCGCAACCCCGCGTGCAGGTCACCGATCTGCAGGACATGGCCAACGACCTCCGCGCGCAAACCGACGAAGGCCTAAAAAATCTTTCGCAGAAGCAGGGCACCAACGGTATGCCGCCCGCTCCTGACGCAACCGCCGTGCCAAATCCCAACGGACAAGGCACTCCCGATCCCGACGCCGCAAATCAAGTGAAGCAGCAACAACAGGACGCCGACCAAACCGAAAAAGAAGTAGGCACCGGCCAAGGCGGCCCAGGCGGTCCCGGTGGGAATGAAGTAAGGCTGCTTCCCGAATCCATTTTTCCAAACACGCTCCCATTCGGGCATCGAGACGCATTTCTAACGCTCCAGCCCGCTATCGACACAAAACCGGATGTATTTCTCGCAGGGCTGCACCTGATTCCAGACTTAACGCCGAGCTACACGCTATTTGCGGGATCGTATCCAGACATAGCAACGCGTGTCTTCAAGCCAGGAGGCCGAGCCGTCTACTTCGGGCGAACTTTCTAATTAATTAAATTGAATTCAAAAACGGGAGCGCCGCACGGTGTCGTCTTTGCCGACAGGCTGCGTTTCGCTGCAGCCCTGCGGCACTGAAAGTGTCGTACAATGCTCCCGGTTTTGTTTTTCATCTTATGCAGCGGCAGCCTTCAGGCTGCCAGCCTTTGGTTTCTTTGCCCTTCGCGCGCCCCACCCTTCACCGGAAGCACGCGCCCATGTTCTCTAAATCCTTCTGTGCTATACTTGTATAGCGAGGCGCATATGCTAGCAATTAGACTTCCGCAACCTATCGAAAAACGACTTGACAGACTAGCGCGCCGCACCGGGCGCACAAAAACCTTCTACGCCCGCCAAGCTATCTTGGAGCATCTGGAAGATCTCGAGGATTTGTATCTGGCTGAGCAGAGATCGGAGCAAATCCACCGTGGCGAGGTGCGCACCATTCCACTGAGGAAGGTGATCAAGCGCCATGGTCTGGAGCGTTGAACTTCACCCGGACGCCGAGCGGGAACTCGAAAAGCTCGACCCTCAAAACGAACGCCGAATCCGAAAGTTTCTTCATGATCGCGTGGCAAGGCTGGACGATCCACGCATTATTGGAAAGGCGCTTCAGGGAGCGCAGCTTAGAGAGTATTGGAGATACCGCGTCGGCGACTATCGGCTTATCTGCGAATTTATAAACAACCGGCTCGTCGTACTCGTGCTTCGTGTCGGCCCTCGCAAGGAAATCTATCGCTAAACGCCACAGCATCTCCCCCCCACAAAAAAAACCGCGCCGAATGGAAACCCTCGAAAGCTCCCATCCGGCGCGGCAAAAACTTCAACCCATCAACCAACAGCCCTTATCGCGAATACTCGTCCAGTGATTTAATCAACGGCTGAGCTTCCGCCGGTTGCGGCACTTCGCCGTGAAGAATCCGCTCGCGGCTCGCGGTTCCGTACATGTCTCTGTCGTCGTTATGTTCGGCGTGAACGTTCGCGCCTTCCAGGCTCGCTCCCGCGAACACGCCGTGCGTGCGCGCATAAGTCAGTATCTCCGCCTGCATGCTGACGTCGGTTCCCGCTGCTGCATCGCGGCCCACAGGTCCCGCCGCCACGCTTGCATCGCCGCCGAGGGTGAATTTATCGGACAGCAATCGTCCGGCCGCCCGATCGTTCATGAACAACATCACCACATCGGTCGAAGAAATTCCGATCTGCGGCCCAAAGCTGCCGCCGCCGACCACGACGAATACTGGGTCGCCCCAGCCGCCACCGTGACGGCAAACCACTACACCCTTGCCGCCTTTTTCGCCGAGGAAGAATGCTACTTTTTCCTCGCCCGGAATGATGCCGATGCACTTCGCCGATGCCAACAAGCGATGCGGAATTGCTTTGTCCGGCGTGTCCATAATTTCATGCAGAACTCTTGTTGCATGGTCCAGCCGCCGGGCGTCTTCATCGCGCGACGCCGCAAGGGCCACGACGGGCAGAGCCAATCCCGCGATTAACAAACTCATAACTAGTTTTCTCATCAACATTTTTTTATCCTTTCGCTTTTGGGTCGTGCCCAATATCTCGAACCCACCTTAGTCTGATGATTCGGCCCACACCTTAGTTTCGCGGCTTTGCTTCATTTTCCGCGAAAGCGCCAGCGCACCCTGTGTTTCGTCCTTACAAAAAATACAGCGAAATCCTCATCAATTTTACAGGATGCCTCCGATACGCCCCTCGCGCCGCGCCTGCTAATCTGGCTCCGTCTAGCCTTGCATTTGACTTTATAGAGTTCATACCGGAGGAGGACTTATGAATAAGTTCAAATATTTCGCATTCGCCGCGGTAATCGCCGCGTGCCTGATGTTGTCCGCTCCAAAAATGTCCAGCGCTCCTACACCAAAAGCTCAAGTTGCCGTCAACATCGGCGTCGCTCCCGACTGCCCTTACGGCTACTATGATTACGCTCCATACGCCTGCGCACCCTACGGCTACTACGGCCCCGAATGGTTTAGCGGTGGTGTCTTCATCGGCGTAGGCCCGTGGTTCCACGGTGACGAACATTTCTCTGGCCACGTAAATAACCGTTTCGATCCTCAACACGGCTATAAGGGCCCCGCGCCAAAAGTTGGCGATAAACGCGAGCCCGAAAAGGCCCCCGAAAAAATGACCAACTTCAAAGGAAATGAAATGCGCGACGGACGGGGCCACACCGTCAAACACTAACGACATCTAGCGAAATTGCCGGATAACTCTCGGCAATCTCTTCTAACAAAACAACGGGAGCGCCGCACAAATTAATGCGACGCTCCCGTTTTGAATTTGCCCTTGCCTATGTAGCGGCAGCCTTCAGGCTGCCAGCCTTTGGTTTCTTCCTTTGCTTTTGATTGTCATCCCGAGCTCCGAGGGACCTGCTTTTTCTTTTCGTCTTTTTTCCGCTTTTCTTTTTCTCGCCTGCACCTTTCGACATCTTTACCCATGTCCTCTAAATCCGTCCCTAATTCTCCGAAGGCCTCTCAGCACGATCAACCACAACCACATCAATTGGCGCCCGGCCCGCTACCAACTTCAAACCCAATTCCGTTTCTATGGCCGTGAATATATAAGGCGCGCCGGGATCCGCACCAGTCGATACGGAGTCGCCTCCAGCCTGCGGCGCGTTCGGTTCCCGCATAAACTGCATCGAAAAATCGTAATGGCCCGTGAGTCCGGTCTTGTCCACCACAACACGCCCAACCTGACGCTCTAAACTTCCCGTCAGAAACAAGATGGATACTCCGTGGCCCGTCATTTTAGTGGCGCCTGCGTCCCCGGATCCAAACTGGATAAAATTCGTCATTGGAGCGCCGTTGGGAGCTTTAGGCGCGTTCGGGTCTTCGGCTTTCGCTTCCTTTAATTTGGAACCGCTCTTGGCAATCTCCAGGAAATAAACCGGGAAGTCCCTGGATTCTTGATGAACTTTCACGTTGAATCGCGTCGCCAAAAGCTCTTGCAGCATTTGCCGGCGGATCGCGTCCCGCTCCTCACGACTCAGCTTCTGTAGTTCGTCCGCAACAGACTCGCCCATTTTCGCGTCAACATCATATCTGTCAGAGTCGGCCCAGCTAGGTCCTCCCGAAAGTTGCTCAGGATGCCGAATTCCATACGCATTCCCAATCAGGATGCGGAGCGGAATGTTTTTGGAAATAAACTCGTCGCGCGTCGTCCGTGTCCCATCATTTCCACTGGTATCGAATTCGGCCTTATTTCTTTTTATCGAAACAACTTCATACTTGTATACCCGCACAGCAGTGGCGCTTTTTTGAGCTTCGGCCTGAGCGTATACCGCATCAGGAATCCCTAAGATGAAGACGAGCGCCATTATTGCCGCCGCCATTCCGCCGACACGCAGCATAACTTTCCGATGCCTCACATTTCTGGCGACGAATCTCTCCATCTTCGGCTCCTTCCCGGGCACGCCTTCACCCAATTTAACCAACAACGCCCGCATTTTTAGACGATCGTTGCCTATTTGCTTCGCCCGGCAGTCTGTGAAATCACCCAATCCGCAATAATCTTCAGCGCCGTTGGCGACATCGTCTCTTCAATCTCGTTGTATTCGTTCGGCGAACCGGTTTGGGCGTCCTGCAGAAGATGATTCATCCCCCGCATCTCAACTACCGTGGCATTTGGATTTCCCTTCAGCGATTCGCGAGCAGCGCGAAGATTTTCTTTCGCCGGCACCTGCACGTCCAGCGATCCATTGAGCGCTAGCACCGGAACTCGAAGTGAAGCAAGTGTCGCCGCGGGATCATAAGCGAGGAAGTATCGCTCCCAGGGCCGAGTGTCGTCCTGCGCAAGAGTTTTCGCTTCGTCCGCGTCAATCATCTTGTCGGCAACGCCTTGCGCGACGATCGCTTTCGCACGATCGAGCGCAACCTTATCGGACGGCGCCGAGATGATAGCGTCATACAGCATCTGATCGAAAATCTTGCGCTTGGCAATATAGTCGTCCGGCGCACCATAAGTCTTTGCCGTCATGGCCGATTGCAGTACGAAAAGTTTGTCGCCGCGAATGGCCGGGCCGGCAATCATCACGACGAACGCGACGCTTTTATCTTCAGCGGCAACAGCGGGCGCTATAACTCCCCCTTCGGAATGCCCAAGCACTCCAACACGATGCACGTCGATTTCCGGTTGGGCTTTGATCCAGGTCACGGCTGCTTCAGCGTCGGAAGTAAAGTCCACCGTCGTGGCTGCATCGTAGTCGCCAGTTGAGCCTCCGACGCCGCGCTTATCATAACGAAGAACCGCGATCCCCCGTCGAGTCAGCGCGTCGGCAAGGATCAGAAATACTTTGTGTCCCCATACATCCTCATCACGCGTATTGTGGCCCGTGCCTGAAATTAGTACGACCGCAGGGAACGGTCCTTCCCCTCTCGGCACGCTCAATGTTCCAGCAAGTTGGACTTGCGCAGCCGCGTTGTTCATTCGGACGTCACGCTCGACATACGGGCGACTTTGGGCAGCAATCGCTGCTTCCTGTGGCCGCTTGTGCTCAACGGGTGTTAGGTCCGCTGCCGCCGCGCGTTTCAAAATCAGCGGGTAAACCTGCTGAAAAGTCAGACTGCCTTTCCAAGCCTTTTCTTGATCGTTCCAGATGCCGTCGTAGCTTAAGTTCAGCGTGGTGACTGAAAAATGTAGATGCGTGCCATCCGAAGCAACTTGCAATGTAACCTGGTCAAAGTCAGTTTCGTTCCCGCTCGGGTTGGTCAGATGGCCGATATATCCAGAAGCGTTTTTTTCCAGGTGTACTCGGACTTTGAAACCGCTATCGAGTTGGCCGATCCAATCGCCGGCCGCCTCCTGAGCAAAGGCCGGGACCGCGAGAAAACACAACAATAAAGCGCCCAGAACGGTGAACTTGGACATGAATACCCTCTTGCGGATGTACCAGCCAAAATCCTGCGCATGTCTCACAACTCGCCGCAGAGTCCCACCCCCAAAATTTGGTTATCTCAGTAGCACAGACATTCGTGCTTGCCCTGAGCCCCGAAGGGTCTGTGCGCTTCTCTCTGTCTTCCTCTGCGCGCTCCGCGTCTCTGCGTTGAAAAATCTCGACCCCGCGCGCCTATCTTTAATTCCAAATCAACTAGAACCGCGACGCAATAAACAGCCCGCCGCAGATGGCCACCGCGTCTTCCAAAATCGCAATCACAAAGTCCGGACACTTCAGCGCTTTCACCGTGCGAGTGCGTACCCAGTGGCCAACGAACGCCCCTGCAATTCCGCCGACTCCACCCAGCACTGCGCCGAGCATCCAAGATTCACCTCCAGCCGTCGCCAGGATTGCTCCGGCAAAACCGCCGAAAATAAAACGCCCGATCAGTCCCCGAGCGCTCGTGCGGCT
Source organism: Terriglobia bacterium (assembly GCA_963840515.1). Classification (GTDB taxonomy): domain Bacteria; phylum Acidobacteriota; class Terriglobia; order Acidiferrales; family UBA7541; genus DASTCZ01. The sequence goes on along the minus strand of CAWIZI010000026.1, from coordinate 1,861 downwards.
CGGCGTAGACGGAAGTTTATCGGCAACAAGTTCGCCGAACGCCAGCAGACTAAAAATGATTACCGCGGCAGTTGATCCCATAAACGCAAGCCTGCTTGAGCCCACAGTGAACCAGCCGAGGTGAAGCCCCCAAGCGACAGTAGCAGGCGCAGTAAAAGTACGCAGTCCCGAAATAACACCAATAAGAAACGCGAGCGCGAGCACGTAAGTAGTCGACATAAAAAAGAGCATTCACCCGGAGCACGCGAAATGTCAACAACAGAAGGCGGTATTTGCATTCGGTCCGCTGTTGCGGTGGTATCATTCGCCCGCTCCAACCATGACCACCGAAAAACAGAACGCACCGGAATCAAAACTCACTCGGCGTGACCGCGTCGGCCTCGTCATTTGGACGCTTGCGCTCTTGCTCGGCATCGGGTTATTCCTCGTCGCCGCCGGCGCGGCCTTCCTTTATTGGAAAGAAAGCATGCCGCATTACGAAGCTGGCGTGCTCGCGGAGTTGATGGCTCTTCATACCGTTGAAGGAAATTATTTTTCGGATAAAAAAACATATAGCGCGAACTTCCTGGAATTGGATATCCCGATGGGCGCCCATGCAAGTGCCAATCGGTTGAGCTTCGACGAAGGATATGTCTTCGAGTTCTCCAACGTTGTTCGAGACTCTTCAGGCAAATTAACTGACCACTCGATGATTGCACGCCCCGTCGAATACAAGCGCGGAACCACACGCAATTACCTCTTGGAATCTGACGGCGACATATTCGCAACAGACGAACATCGCCCTGCGACGATTCACGACCGGAAATTGAAGTAAGCCTTCGTGCCTGTCCGGAGTACTTGCGTGTGGTTCTGATTCGTCCTTAGTTTTTAAATTTGATCTTGAACTGAGTTTTGAATTTCACCTCGCGCGAAAGTACCCGATGTTCGACTCGCCGAGAAACTCTATCCCGAAAAATTTGGGCGTTCCTTGAGCGTCCCGCACTCAACCGAATCCATCGTCTCTCCAACTTTTTCAAAACATAAAAACACGGAATTTTCGATTTTTTCAAACCCCAAAAAGTGCAACATAATGCACTTTGTTAACCTAAACAGTCACCAGCATGCATTATAATGCAGTTTGTTAACTTAAGCCTCCCGTAACCAAAGCAATCTAAAGAACTTAGCATTCCCGCCTCCCTCCGCCAAAACCCAAATTTCACTTTTGTCGTACCCCCCCACCCCACCCTGTTTTGCAATGTGTATGCTAATAAAGGACTTACAGCGATCTGTGGTCGATCGTTGTGCTAATAAAGGACTTAGCTCAAAAAATCCATCCCCTTCAAAATCGGGATCCACCCATTTTCAATCACTTACAACTGATCGACACAAAAACCGTCCACAGATCACATCAATCAAAACGTCCACACTACTCTCCAAACAAACCACACTCACACTCAATCCAAAAACCCCCACCGCTACGTTGCCCCTTTTATTGTGCGTGTGTAGGCGCTAGAATGCGCCAACTCGAATTTGTATGGAGGTAATTGTGGAACGCCTAAAAATTACGCACGTGATGCTCGGAGTGGAAACCACCGCGCGCGCATTGCCGTTTTATCGCGACGTGCTTGGACTTAGCGTTCAAGCGGAACATCCCGGCTTCGCGTTTCTCGACGCCGGACTTTTTACTCTCGCCCTCAGCGAAGGTTTAGCGCGCGCCAGCGCGGTTCGCGTTGGTGCAACAGAACTGGTTTTTGGTGTAGAAGACGTGACCGCCACCTATCATGAATTGCGCGACAAGGGTGTGCAATTTCTCACCGAGCCGCGCGCCGTCGCCGGACCAATGTTCGCCGCAAATTTTATGGATCCCGACGGACACCGTCAT
>CAWIZI010000025.1:0-13955 GCA_963840515.1 Terriglobia bacterium | reverse complement strand
TCGAACGATCAATCGCCATCGCCTCTGGCGCGACGAAAGTCAGGCCCGTGGAAACAGATAGCGATAGTTTTCGTCTCAGCCATCATACTCGGTGGTTCTTCGTGCGCGGCCATGTCTGCGGCGTGGGGAACAGGCCATGAAAATTTATTCGGTCTCGCAACTTTGGGATTTTTCGCTGGATTGGTGGCTATTCCTTTCACAATCGTCTGGGCGATTGTGGCTCTGATTCTTGTACTTGTGAGGAAACGAGGCGCACGCGAATGACAAATCGGGTACGGCCATATTCTTTTATGACATCGCACTTACAATCTGCTCGACTTGTTTCCGCAAACTCGAGGGAAGATTGTAAAATGGAAATGTTTTTTTGCTGAAACATTGCCCGGCACACGGCCATGAAAAAGTGCTCGTTGCGGATGACATAGAATATTATCGGCGTTGCCGGGAAATATTCATTAAAACGCCGGAGATGCCCGCGCATTACAACACGCCTGTTCGTTGGGGATGTCCTTACGATTGCGGTTTGTGTACGGATCGCGAACAGCACTCGTGTCTTTCGCTGTTGGAGATTTGCGATGCGTGCAATTTGCGCTGCCCTGTCTGCTACGCAGAAAGTGGTCCCGAACGGCAGGAATATAGTTCGCTCGAACAAATCGAGAGAATGCTCGATGCAATAGTTCGCAACGAAACAGAAAAATGGACGTAGTTCAAATTTCCGGCGGGGAGCCGACTCTACATCCGGATTTTTTCGCGGTATTGGATTTGGCGAAGGCTCGCCCCATCCGGCATTTGATGGTGAACTCGAATGGAATTCGCATTGCACAGGATGAAGAATTCGCGGCTCGCCTCGCTGGTTATATGCCGGACTTGAGGTGTATCTTCAATTCGATTCGCTGAAAGCCGAGCCACTGTTTGTTTTGCGCGGCGCAGATTTGCGAGCGATACGCAAGCGCGCCATCGAGCGGCTCAATCGGCTTGGAATTTCCACGACGCTTGTCGTCACGCTGCAAAAAGGTCTGAACGACGATGAGATCGGCAGCATCATCGAATACGGCCTGAAACAATCTTGCGTTCGCGGTGTAACCTTCCAGCCTATTCAAGATGCAGGTAGAGTTGAACAATACAGTCCCGCCACAGATCGTCTAACGCTGACCGAAGTTCGGCGCAAAATTCTCGAACAGAGTTCAGTTTTTCGCGCTGAAATTCTTTGCCAGTGCCCTGCCATCCGGATTGTTTGGCGATGGCGTACGCATTGAAACTGAACAACAAAGTTGTGCCGTTGACGGGCATGATCGATCCGAAAATTCTGATTGAAGGCGGCCGCAACACAATTGTGTCAGGAAGATGACGCTGTCCGCCGCGGATTGTTTGAACTATTTGCGACGAATCATTCGCCGGATTCAACCGCGCACAGTTTGCGCGATCTCTTGTGCTGCTTGCCTCAAATAAAAGCGCCGGCTGGATTGACGTACTGAAAATATTTTTCGTGTGCTCATCATTCAATTCATGGATGCTCACGCATTCGATGTGCGCTCGGTGAAAAAAAGCTGCATCCACATCGCGCATCCGGACGGGCGGATGTGATCCCGTTTGATACCTACAATTTGTTTTACCGCGACGGTCTGGAGCAAACGCGGCTCGCGCCTTTGCATCACGCGGCTGAGGCGCAGGCGGGCGCGCTTGCCCCACTTCACATCTTGTAAAGGGAGCGAAGATCACATGGAGCCGGCCGAAACTGGACCCGAGCGGAATTCTGACCACGCTTGGCTGGGAATCTTGGTAGGTTTAGTCCTCGGAATTGCGACCGCGGTCGTATCGTTTTACATAGTCTTTCTGTTCGCTTACGAGAGACATCTTTCCCCGCTTCTATTCCGGCTTGCTGATAGCCATTCCAACCTTCTTCCACCAGTCGTAGCGGTTTGTTGCGGATTGGCCGCACGGAACAACAAGCAGCCGAGATTCGCGGCCGGGTTCTTCGTCGCTGCCGCGCTGCTGTTTCTACTCGAAGCATAATGCGCCGCTTATCTTTGGCGCTTGTAGCTAACGCGTTGACATGATGCGCGCGGTGCTGAATAATCTCTTCGCCGGGCTTTCGCCCCGTCAAATTTATGATTGCACAGCTTCGCGGAACGCTTCGGAAAAACAGCCCAATCAAGTTGTTGTGGATGTGGGCGGCGTGGGATATTTCGTGCACATTCCGCTTTCGACTTACGCGACGCTCGGCGATTTGCATACCCAAGTAATTTTGCTGATTCACACGCACATGCGTGATGACGGAATTTCTCTCTACGGATTTTTAAGTTCGCGCGAGCGTCATTGCTTTGAACTTTTAATCGCCGCGTCCGGAGTTGGACCTTCGCTGGCGATGAAAATCCTTTCCGGTATGAGCGTGGAAGAATTAATCCCCGCAATTCGCCGCGGCGATATCGCCGCTCTCACACAAATTCCCGGCGTCGGCAAAAAGACGGCCGAGCGTATCGTGCTCGAGTTGCGCGATAAGCTCGCGACCATGGAAGCGCATCAGCCTTCGCGTGCGCCCTCCCCGGCTGGACCTGTTGAAGATGTCATCTCCGCGTTGATAAATTTGGGATACGAACGGCATGCTGCGGAATCGGCTGTGGAATCCAGCAAACAAAAAGGCGCGCAAAATTTTGAAGTGCTGCTGAAAGCGTCGCTGCAAAAACTTGCGTCGCCAGTTGAAAGAATGGCGCGGGCCGCGAGATAGTTTAGAAAAAATATATGAGCGCGATGAAACCAGTGCGAGCCGAAGATCCGCTGAACGACAAAACCGGCCAGCGAATTGTTTCCGGACATGCCTCCGTCGAAGACGCGCACATTGAATCAAGTGTGCGTCCGAAAAAGCTCGCGGATTTTATAGGGCAATCGCGCGTAAAGGAAAATCTGGCGATTTTTATTGAAGCGGCGCGCTCGCGCGGAGAAGCGCTCGATCACGTTTTACTTTTCGGGCCGCCGGGATTGGGAAAAACTACGCTCGCGCAAATTATCGCAAATGAAATGGGCGTAGCAATCAAAACAAGTTCCGGTCCGCTGTTGGAACGCAAAGGCGATTTGACCGCGATTCTAACTGCGATGGAGCCGCGCGAATTATTTTTCCTGGATGAAATTCACAGATTGATGCCGGCCGTGGAAGAAGTCTTGTATCCGGCGATGGAAGATTACCGCATCGATTTAATTATTGGACAAGGCCCTGGCGCGCGCATTCATCCGTTTCCATTAAGCAAATTTACTTTGGTGGGCGCCACTACTCGCGCGGGATTAATCACTGCGCCGCTGCGTTCGCGTTTTGGAATTGTTCACCGGTTGGATTTTTACACACCGGAAGATCTCGCCATCATTGTGCATCGCTCCGCGAAAATTTTGGATATTCCAATTGATGATGAAGGCGCCGTGGAAATTGCGCGCCGCGCGCGAGGAACTCCGCGCGTGGCGAATCGTTTACTGCGAAGAGCGCGCGATTACGCGCAAGTCCGCGCGAAAGGACTCGTCACAAAAACGGTTGCGCAGGAATCGCTTGCGATGCTGGGAGTCGATGAACACGGCTTGGAAGAAACCGACCGCAATTTGATGCTCACCATTCTGCACAAATATGCGGGCGGGCCGGTGGGATTGAATACGATCGCCGCGTCGCTGAGCGAAGAAGAAGATGCGATTGAAGAAATTTACGAACCGTATTTGATGCAACTCGGATTATTGGATCGCACGCAGCGCGGCCGCGTGGCAACTCCGTTGGCCTACAAACATTTTGGATTGGAAGTTCCGCGCCGCCAGCAGCCATTATTTTAGCGGCTGTCGACATGCCTACGCACACCGTTTATCTTTCCCTCGGATCAAATCTTAGCGACCGCGCCGCGCATATTGAGCGCGCTCTCGCGCGTCTTGCTGAAGAAAATGTGCGCGTCGTGAAGCGTTCATCATTTTATGAAACGGAGCCGGTGGAATTTCTGGCGCAGGGATGGTTTTTGAATATTGCCGTGGAAGCGGAAACGGAATTGATGCCGCGTCAACTTTTGCGCGTCATTCGGAATATCGAACGTGAACTTGGGCGAAAAAGAATTGTTAAATCGGGGCCGCGAACAATTGATATTGATATTTTATTTTTCGGAACGAGCATTATGAATGCGGCGGATCTTCAAGTTCCACATTCGCGAATGACGGAGCGGCGATTTGTGCTGGTGCCGATGGCGGAAATTGCGCCGGCATTGCGGCATCCAGTGCTGAGATTGACGATGGCGGAATTATTAGCGGGGACAAAGGATCGAAGTCAGGTGCGGCGGGTGCAGAAATAAACTTCTTAGGAAATATAATCGTCACGCTTGGGATTCTTTTTCTTTTTGATTTCGATTTCCTGTCGCTCGTATTCCAGAATTTCTTCTTCTGTCATGGTGTAGTCACCGCGGCCGGCGAACATGTCTGTGCGGCGCGCGTCCAATCGACTTCCGCTGCGCACCAGCGGACGCGGCGCGATTTTCAATTGGTCCTGAACATTTCGCATTGACGCCGTAATTGCGTTCGCTTCGAGAAGCAGGTCGCTTATTTTTCCCAGGAAATCGTGAAGGTGATACGGCTTCAACAAAAATGGCAGCCCGGATTTTTCCAATAATGGCTGAGCTTCAGGCGCAACTCCTGCGGGCACCAAAAATAAAACTCGCGCCGGAGTGCGCGCGCCTTCGCCATTTCCAGCCGGCGCTTCGGAAAGTATTTTCAGTGTTTCAAATACGGGGCCGGAAAGTCCCGTCATGGCAATATTCGCAATTACCAGACTGGCTTCGCCCTTCGCTAATTCGGTGAGCGCGAGATTTGGATCCTTAATCATGCGGATTTGCCAGCCTTCGGAATCGAGCACCTGCCAAAGCGCGGCCTGGCTTACGACGTCGTCATCAAGAATCAGGATTCCGATGTGATCCACGCTGTGCTCCGTGATTAATTATATCCTTCGCGGCGTGTGCGAAGTGGAACCGTTGCGGACGACGCCGCGAGTTGAGCAACGCGGCGCGCAATGCCTCGGAAAGTCCCGAACATTACACGTGCAATGCGCGGTTCCAGATACAATGTCGCTTATGGATGAAAGCGCGATCCCCTACCGCCCAGAATTTAAGGCCGCGATTGGACGCGGACTGCGTTTGCGATGTCCGCGCTGCGCCGAAGGGCGCCTTTACACAACATTTCTCAGCATGAATCGCGCGTGCTCGGTGTGCGGACTTAGTTTTTATCGCGAGTCCGGCTACTACGTCGGCGCGATGATGATCAATTACGGAATCACGGCGTTTCTTGTGCTGGTGGTGTATCTTCTTTCGCGATTGTTGCCGGAAATGTGGCACGCATCTCCAGAATTAAAAATCGCGACATGGATGGGCGCAGCAATTATCGTTTCATTGTTGCTGGTGCGAACGACGCGCGGCCTTTGGCTGGCCATCGATTATTGGGTTGAACCGTGGATGCCGCCGCTTGACACGCCGGGGCGCTGAATATGCTTGACACCGCATTTGCTGAGACCAATAATTTAATTGATGGATAACGCTACGCAAGAACTGATGGTTTCCGCGCTGCCACAACTGTGGGCGGTGCACTACCTGATCTCAGAAGCCGATGGCAAACACGTCGCGCATTGCCTGGATCTGGACCTTATCGCAGTAGGCACGACCCGACAAGAATCCGCTCTCCGCTTGGACAATCTTGTGAAAGCCCAGATTGAGCTTTCGATGGCGACGGGACGTCTGGTAAATCTGGAAACCAAAGCACTGTTGAATTATTGGAAGCAATATTTCGCCGGCACGCCCATCGAGCTAGAGCCGAAAACGCTACGAATTAAAATTCCCACCACAGTCCAAGTCGTCCCGCTTGATCCAGCGGAAAGCGAACTAGGAATTCTCGCGCGTGCTGCTTAGCGAGCTTCTCGATCAAAGCGACTTCAAAGCCGCGAAAATAACTGTAATCGGCCTTTGGAAAACTTCTCACGGTGAGTTTGTCGTTTTGGGTCTGACAGGAACTCCAACTGTTCCTGTGAGTCTTGAAATTCCACATCCCATCGAAGTAGCTCCAGGCAATCACGACCCCGACCTCGATCACCTCGTGGTTTTGTCAATCCGTAGGAGATTTGGATTGGATAAAACTGGATTCTCGCTGACACCCGAAAAAAGATAGCCTTTCGCCAGATTCACGATGAATCTTCCTCGACAGAAGGCCAGTTCATAAGGCGAACAAATAGCGAATGATTTCCCTTGACATGGCGAACAAAAGGCGAAATACTGCGTCCAAGCTGAATCGAATTCAGCGGCGAGCCGGACGATGGCCACTATTCCCACTCCTACCTTATTCCCCAACGTCCCGCTCCACCGGGACAAGCCCACGGCTTCGCTACCACCGAAGCTTGCTGCCGACCTTGTCGGCATCGCCCGCCTCGCCGCTGATTCACCTTGCGCTGAAACCAAGCGCGGCACGGAATATTTTTTGCTTCCCGTGCGTTCGATTCTGAATTCTTGTGATTCAAAAAGAGTTCCGTTTCCCTGGACGATCAATCCGTATCGCGGATGCGAATTTGGCTGCCGCTATTGCTATGCACGCTACACGCACGAATTCATGGAGCTGGACGGCTCAGATTTCGAGCGGAAAATTTACGCAAAGGCGAATGCTGGGCCGATTGTTTCGCGCGATCTGGCTGAAAAACACGTGGCCAGCGAGCACATTGCGATTGGATCTGCGACGGATCCCTATCAACCGGCGGAACGCGAATTCGGAGTTACGCGCGCGGTGCTTGAGCGGCTGGCCGAACGGCAGGGGTTGAGTATTTCCATCACGACGAAATCGGATCAAGTGGTGCGGGACATCGATCTTCTCAAGCGGATCTCCGCGCGCTCGTCGCTAACCATTAATGTAACGATCGTTACGGTGCGAACCCGGCTGGCGCGAATGTTGGAACCGCGCGCGCCTCGTCCGGACTTGCGATTTGCGGCGGTGAGGAAGTTGCGCGAGGCAGGTCTTGCGGCCGGTGTTTTCATGATGCCGGTGCTGCCGGGACTGACCGATAGCGATCCACATTTTGAGAGGATGGCGTACGCCGCGAAAGATGCTGACGCGCAATGGTTCGCTGCGTCCGCGCTTTTTCTGATGCCTTCGGCAGCCAAGGAATTTTTGCCGTTTATTGAAGAGAAATTTCCACGTCTTGCAAAGCGCTATAGCGAATTTTATAGCCACGCTGCTTATCCACCGGATGTTTATCGGCGCGAAGTTTCGGAGCGTCTGGTGAAAGTTCGAGCGAAATACGGACTGGGAAACCGGCCGCAAGCGCCGTTTCGTCCGGAGAGCGATACGCAACTTTCTTTTTCACTTGGCAATACACAGCCGCAGCTTTCGACTTCATGGCGGAATTCGATCTCGTAGCAGGAATCAACTTTCTAACTGAATTCAAATTCACTTGCAGGATAAAAATTCCATGAGAAGAAATCACACGGTAACCGGCAGATGGATTCGTATCGTCGCAGTGGTTCTGGGAATTTTGTGTGTGCTGGGCGCTGTGCCTCGGCGAGAGACGGTTGTTCAAAGCGGTGCGCGAAATGTTGGGCAACGACGCTAGGCCGGAAAGCCTCAGGGCCCCGGCAAACCGCGCCGGGCGCCCTGAGCCACAGAATCCGAGAAGGTCGCAAGTTATGGAACAATTATTCGCGGCGCTTCCGGAGCCGGCGCTGCTACTGTTTTTGGAAATTGCCCCCGCAAAAATTCCAGATAGGCGCGCGATTTTGGACGCCCGTTTGTTTGCTGACGGCCTACGCGCAACAGGAATACGAGGAAAAGAAATATGTCGGTGTCCCGTAGGTGCGTCGGGCCACCTTGCTTCGCCAGTTGCTCTTTGAAATCCTCGATAAATTTATCCAGCGCTCCGTAGATTGCTTGCGGAGGTCCGCCAGCCGGCGGCTTTTCGTAATAAATTCCTGATCCGAGAGTGCGGAATTTTTCGGCCAGCGCTTGCAGCGCGGCGAGCACGTCCGTGTCATTGGCTGAAGGACTTTCGGAAGCGCATCTCAGAATTGCAAACCCTAGGCCGGAAACGAGCGAGCGATTCAAATGAATTAGATCACGCGGAACTTCGACGCCCGGAAATGGAACTTCGGAAACGGGCAACGGCTTATTCTGCTTTAGTTCGTAGCGGTGCGCGGCGATAAGGTAGCTGCAATCGACCGGGCAATCGATGGTGACTTCGCGCTCGGTGCCGCAGCAGACGGCGCAGATTTTTTCTCCTTTGGCGGGACAGAATCGCTCGGCTTTTCGTTTATTGCAAATCGGACAGAGCATGTTCCCCGTCACTCCTAAACGCAGACGGCCCCGGTTGTAGCCGAGGCCGTCTTCAAAATTCAAATCAAATATAAAAGTTACTTTGGCTTATTGGAGGAATCGTTCCGCGGCGAGTGCTGCGTCAGCGTATCCAGCAGATCCTTCGCGGCGAGCGGCGCGGGCATCGAGTTGAACAAAACTATATCCCGGGCGTGAACCATTTTTCCGTAAAGCTGCGCATTGGCGTCCTCATCCGGACGGAGCGTGGAGCCTTCGAGTGAAATACCGGCGAACAATCCGCGTGAGCGTGAATACGAAAGCACTTCGGCGCGCATGCTGGTATCCGTGTCTGCCTCGGCGGTGCGGCCCTTCGGGCCAGCCGCTGCCGTTGCATCGGCACCAAGCTTCACTTTATTTTCCAAGATGGCGCGAGCGCCACGATCGTTCATTACCAAGAGAACCAGATCCGTTGCGGATGCGCCGCCTTGAAAGCCGACACTTCCGCCTTCCATCGCCATCATCGTCGGCGATCCCCAAGGGCCATCAAATCGCGGGCCGCTGCGGCAAACCATCGCGCCGCGTCCGTAGGTGCCACCACCAATGAACGCAACCTTCAGCACGCTGGGCATCACGATAACGCATTCGGCTTTATCCAAAAGATTTTGGGGAATGTTGTCCGGCACATTCAGAATTTCGTGCATTGCGGTGCCGCAATCCATCAGGCGATCTTCAGCCTTGTCTTTATCGGCGCCAACGAGGGGCATAGCGGCCAGTGCAAAGGCAGCGGCAAGAGCAATTGCTTTTCTCATTCGTATCCTCCATGGGATGGGCGCAATGATGATAGTGCTTCCCGCGCACGCACGCAACTTAACCGGAACGAGCCAGCCGGCGCGTCGCAAGCACTGCGCAAAGCAGCGCTACTCCGATAAGAACCAAAATGTGGATGATTGGTTGGCCGGAACTTTTGGCGCTGACTGGATTGACGTGCTCGATGGAAACCGATAGCTTCGAGTTGAAACTTTTTGAAATGGGCTTGGCGATTTACTGAGAGTATTGACGCTGTGTGATGGGGAAAATGGATCGTTTGAGTCCACGAAAATTATTTACGCTGATTTTAATTTCGGCCGCAACGGTGTTGCCCGTCGGCGCGCAAACGCCGGCGCATCGTGCTGCGTCTGCACCGGCTTCGCGCGAACGGCCGGGAGTTGCGGCGTTTCGCGCGAAGGTGGAAAAAATTCTTGGCGCAGCGGATGTGAATCGCGGTTATTGGGGAATGCTCGTTGAGGACGCCGATAGCGGCGAGGTACTTTATTCGTTGAACGCGGATCGATATTTTTTGCCGGCGTCGAACGCAAAATTATTTACGGCGGCGCTGACGCTTGCCACGCTCGGGTCGGATTATTGTTTTCACACGACGATTGAGAGCCGGTCGGCGGCGGATGCTGATGGAGTGATTCACGGAGACTTGGTGCTTGTGGGGCGCGGCGATCCCAATCTTTCCAATCGAGTTTTTCCGTTTGCGAAAAAGGTGGAACGCGATGGGCCGCCGGAAAAGATTCTTGCGGACATGGCGGATGCGGTTGTGGCTCGCGGCGTGAAACAAATTTCAGGAGACGTGATTGGCGACGATAGTTATTTCGCGGGTGGAACGTATCCATCCGGCTGGGCGATTGACGACATGCTGTGGAGTTATGGCGTGCCGGTTTCGGCGCTGGAAATTAATGACGGAGTATTTTTTCTGGAGCTTCATGCGGGCGAAACTGCCGGAACACCCGTTACATATACTGTTTCGCCTTCGACGAATATTTATCAGATCCGAAGCGAAGTTGTGACTGGCGCCAGGGGATCGGCGCAGAAACTTTCTGTCTCGCGGGAACCGGGATCTACTTTAATTATTGTGAGCGGGTCGATGCCGGTTGGTGCGCAACCGCATTCGATGGCGATTGCGATTGATCGGCCCGCGGAATATGCGGCGGCGCTTTTGAAAAATTTATTGGAGGCGCGCGGAGTTGTGATCGAGGGGCGTGCGCGGGCGAGACACGCGGGAGACTCGGGGGCGTGGTACACGGCTAACGGCAGCTGGACAGCGGAAGAAGTCGTGATCCCTGCCTGTGCGGCCTCGCCCGCTCTTCATTTTTTCGAGCCATCGCTTTCCGATTCAGAAATTCCTCCAGCCAACGTGCTTGCTGAGCACGTTTCTCCGCCGATTCCCGATACGCTTCGAGTGATGGCGAAAATTAGCCAGAATCTTCATGCGGAAATGTATCTACGAGCGGCGGGGCGGATGAAAACTGGAGATCCTTCGGCGGACGCGGCGCTGCAATTTGAACAGGATTTCCGCGTCAGCATCGGGCTGAAAGAAAATGATGTTGTGATGTCGGATGCGTCCGGGCTTTCGCGAAAAGATTTGGTGTCGCCGCAATCGGAAGTTTCATTATTGAGATGGGCTACTGAACAGCCGTGGGCGGCAACATTTCGTTCCGTGCTTCCCGTGGCCGGCGAAGACGGAACGTTGATGGACAGAATGAAAGACACTGCGGCGGCGGGAAATGTGTCGGCGAAAACTGGCTCGCTGACGCATGTGGATTCGTTGGCGGGATATGCAACGTCCACAAGAGGCGCGCATTTAGTTTTTTCTTTTATTGTGAACAATCACGACATGAAACCGAAGGCCGCAACTGACGTGATTGATGCGCTGACCGTCGCGATGGTTGAAGAACTGGGCCCGCGGCGCGCGGTTCCTGCGCATAAGTGAGCGCGCAAATTAATTTGCTACAATTGTTAAGTTAAGCCCCGAAACCATCATGCCTCGTTCCGCTGAAGAACTTCTTGAATTTGGCCGCCTGCGCGAAATTGTTGGCGGGTTCAACACCTGTGCGCCCGGAAGGCGCGCCGTGGAAGCACTGAAGTTTTCGCAGGATCGCGCGAAGTTGCAAGGAGAATTCGCGCTGATTCGTGAATCGATGGAGTGGCTGCGCGGCAGCAATGAATTGGGGTTCGGCGCGCTGGCCGATCCCGATCCGTGGCTGACGCGGTTGGAACCGGGCGCGTCGGAAATTGCTGCATCGACCACTGTTCTTGCGCCTGGCGAATTGTTGGACGCTGCTTCACTCTTGAATACTTCTGCGTGGCTGAAAACTCATTTTCGTGAAGCGCAAGAATCGTTTCCGGGGCTTTCCGCGCGTGCTGAATCGCTCGCGGATTTTCGCCAGATCGCTACCGTAATTCGCAAAACAGTTTTGCCGGACGGAACGATCAGTGATGACGCTTCGCCCGAGCTGCGTCGGATCCGCGGAACGCTTGCGCGCACACGCGATTCAATTCAGAAATCGCTGCGCGAAATTCAGCGATCGCGCGGAGCGGAAGCCGGCGAAGACTACGTCACGCTGCGCGGTGATCGTTATGTAATTCCTGTTCGTGCCGCGGACCGTCAGCATTCCAGCGTGAAGAACGCGATTGTTCACGGTGCGAGCGCCACCGGGCAAACTGTTTACGTCGAGCCGCTTGCGGCGATCGAATTCAATAATAAATTGGTGCGGCTTGCAGAAGACGAGTCCGTGGAAATCGCGCGCATTCTTGCGGCGATCAGCGATATGCTGCGCGCGAATGCGCCCGCGCTTCGCCACGCAGCCGACACAATCGCCGAACTTGATTCTCTTTTTGCGCGTGGGAGATACGCGCGGCAATTCGATTGCGCGCTGCCTGTTTTCCTGAGCTATGACGCGCGTCCGCAAATGAAACTCGACGCGGCGCGGCATCCTGTTCTGGAAGCGGCGCTTCGACGCGATGGTGGACACGTTGTGCCGATGTCGTTGGCGATGGGCGGCGACGAAACGGTTCTGGTAATTAGCGGACCGAACACCGGTGGAAAAACTGTCGCGCTAAAAACTGTCGGCCTTGTTGTTTTCGCCGCGCAATCTGGAATTCCAGTCACGGCGCAATCGGTGGAGCTGCCGTTGTTCGATCAAGTGCTCGCGGATATTGGCGACGAACAGTCTATCTCCGCAAATCTTTCCACTTTTTCGGCGCACATGTTGAATTTGCGCGGGATGTTGGCGGCGGTCACGCAGAATTCGCTCGTGCTCGTGGATGAACTTGGCACGGGAACCGCGCCGGAAGAAGGCGCCGCGTTGGCTGTCGCGCTATTGGAAGAATTTCGCACGCGGCATTGCTTGACACTTGCCACTACGCATCACGATCGGCTGAAGGCTTACGCTTCCACAACACCCGGAGTTTTAAATGCTGCCGTGGAATTTGACACGGTAAATTTGCGGCCCACGTATCGGCTCCTTGTCGGAGTACCGGGCGGATCGAGCGGCATCGCGATTGCCGAGCGGCTCGGATTGCCTCATCACATTTTGGAACGCGCGCGGGCGGAAATGAGTCCCGCGGCGCACGAAGCCGCGGATCTGATCGCGTATTTGCACAGCGCGCGCGATGAAGTGGACGCGCTGCGCGCGGCGGTGCGCGAGCAATCCGAAGAAATCGCTCGCGAAAGAAAACTTTTGCAGACGGAGTGGGCGGATCGTCAGCGCAAACGCATCACTGAGCTGGAACAGAAATTTGCGGAAGCGCTGAAGCAACACGAATCCACGTTGACGCAGGCACTCGAGGCGATTAAGGAACGTCAGCTCCGCGAGCAATTTTCAAAACAGGCGCAGCGCTCGATTACAAAAGCACGCACCGACGCGCGCGAAGAAGCTGATGCAGCGGTGGTGCAACATTTGTCGGCGTCTCAGCAAGATTTGGGAACGGCTGTTACGCCGATAGAAAAACCCGTGCTCGCGGAACGTTTGGTGCCCGGCGTAAAAATTCGCGTGCGCGGATTTCCGTCGCCCGTCGTGCTGCGAAGAATTGATTCGCGAAATGCGGACGTGGAAGCTGGCCCCTTGCGAATGAAAATTGCGCTTGACGACATTCTTTCCATCATGGAAGACGATGCGGCGGCGAAGAAAAAGCCTACGCCGGCACAATATTCGCCTGGCGTCACCGTGAAATCGCAGCCAAGCGATGAACCTTCAGCGGACGAAATAAATGTAATCGGGAACACGGTAGAAGAAGCGACAGGGCGCGTGGACAAATTTCTAGATCAGGCGGCCGTTGCTGGAAAATTAGGAGTTCGCATTATTCACGGACACGGGACTGGAGCCCTGCGGCGCGGACTTGCGGAATTTCTTTCCGGGCATCCGCTGGTTGAGAAAATCACCAGCGAAATTCCGGAGCGTGGCGGGGCGGCGATAACGTTGGTTAGTTTGAAGGATTGACAAATCTAGTAGAATCTAGTAGATTTTAGTAGATTCTACTAGAGGCGAGTATGTCTGAAAAAATGGCTACGGTGGAGTACCGCGCAGTCGGCTCGTACCATTGGGACGAGCACGACGAGGCGCGCATTGAGCGCAACTTATTTGCGTTTGAGGGACAGACCTGGGAAGGGCTGAGATTCTGCAAGAATCGAGATGGACGACACAATCGGGTGCATCTTGTGATTGGCGAAGATGAATTTGTGCAGCTTTTTCAGAGCGCCGTGGAAAATGGCGTGTTCCGGCAGAAAACGCTTGATCGGCTGCGCGTTATTTTGAGTGGCGAGCGCGATCCGATGCTGGACGTAATCGGAATCGCGGATCATGGTGGGTTGGCGACGGATATTGATTCCGAACTTTACGGTGAGAATT
>CAWIZI010000024.1:0-146092 GCA_963840515.1 Terriglobia bacterium | reverse complement strand
CTCCACTCCAGTTCGCGGTCCTTGCGCTCTGACCTGCCGACGTGCCGAAGCGACGACCCGACCGGCCAAGATGCAACTTCCATTGCAGATTCGCGATCAATATTTGGCTCTAGCACGCGCCTTTTCGGCATGACCTCCGATACGTACACACGTTCGTATCAGTTCCATCCGTACCCACACCTATCGTACGAACAGATGTTCCCATCAGCGAACTCATCTCTCGCCCGGCGCGCACTCGATGCGCTGCACCTCACCCGCTCGTTCCTCACGCTCGAGGACGACTATGCCGTCGACTGGGAGGTCGACTGGGACGAGCCATCTCGTGAGGCGCCTCATCCGCATCGAGTGCCGCTGCGCGGGGGATCCGTTCGCCGGCGCCCGGGCGAGCCGGCTCCAGAGCCGCAACTCTGCCTCTGCCCCGTCACCCCGTCGGCCGGTGCGACCCGCGGGCGATCGCGCCGGTCCTCTGAGATGCCGTACGAGTCGGGAGTCCCTCAGAGGCTCTAGTCGACGGTCGAGGAGATCGGTGATGGACCAGCGGGTCAGCGCTCCGATTTGCGCCCGCTTCGGGCTTCGTCCCACCGCCGCTGCTCGCCGGCACCTCCGTCGCGGCTTGGGGCGCCGTCCCAGAGCGGGTATCCTTGCGTTTATGCCCACGCTGGTGATGGATCCTGCTCCGGCCGAGATCGACGCGCTGATCGAGCGCCGGCGCCGCCTCGGGCTCGACCACCGCGACGAGATGTGGGAGGGTGTCTACCGGATGAATCCGCCGCCCTCGCACGAGCACCAGGTCATTCTGCAGCAGTTGGCCGAGCTGCTTGGCCCGCTGGCGCGTGATGCCGGCCTGGAGCCCCTCATCCAAGAGTTCGGGCTGGGCGACGGCACGGACGACTTTCGCGTGCCCGACGGAGGCCTGCACCGCCCTGGCGCCACCGGCGTGTGGCACCCCACCGCCGCCCTCGTCATCGAGATCGTGTCCCCCGGCGATGAGAGCTGGAAGAAGCTCCCCTTCTTCGCCGCCCACGACGTCGACGAGGTGCTGATCGTCGATCCAGCTAAGCGCGCGGTCGACTGGCTCGGGCTCAGCGGCGGCGAGTACAGCCCGATCGAACGCAGCGGCCTGATCGACCTCGGCCCAAGTGAGCTGGCCGAACAGATCGACTGGCCCTGATCCTCACTCAGGCAATCTGCCTCGGCTGCGGACGGCAGCGTCACCCCGTCGGCTCAGTTTGGGCCGACAACGCTCGGTTGGGCTGGTAGCGCTCAGGGTCATGAACGACGATGGGCCGCCCTGAGGCGGCCCATGTCTCGTACTTCATGAAAAAACCGGCGGCGTCCTACTCTCCCAGGCCCTTGCGAGCCAAGTACCATCGGCGCTGAGGGGCTTAACTGCTCTGTTCGGAATGGGAAGAGGTGTTTCCCCCTCGCCAAGGCCACCGGAAAAAGGCGAGAGACCTCGCCCTCCCACGATCCTTCAAAACTGCACAGCGCCACAAACGGGTACCACACACCCAGTGTAAGACCACGCCGGCAGGGCACCCGGTAAGGGTCCGCGAGGAACCCCGTAAAGGGTCCCATAGCATGGGTCTTTCTTAGGTGGATCAAAAAAATCCGTCAAGCCCTCGACCGATTAGTACCGGTCTCCTTCGGACGTTACCGTCCTTCCAGATCCGGCCTATCAACCTGGTGGTCTACCAGGGGTCTTACTCCCTCTAGGGGATGGGAGAACTCATCTTGAGGCCGGCTTCCCGCTTAGATGCCTTCAGCGGTTATCCGATCCACACGTAGCTAGCCTGCTATGCCCTTGGCAGGACAACAGATACACCAGAGGTGCGTTCATCCCGGTCCTCTCGTACTAGGGACAAATCCTCTCAATTCTCCAACGCCCACGGCAGATAGGGACCGAACTGTCTCACGACGTTCTGAACCCAGCTCGCGTACCGCTTTAATGGGCGAACAGCCCAACCCTTGGGAGCAACTCCACCCCCAGGATGCGACGAGCCGACATCGAGGTGCCAAACCGGGCCGTCGATGTGGACTCTTGGGCCCGATAAGCCTGTTATCCCCGGAGTACCTTTTATCCGTTGAGCGACGGCACTTCCACTTGCTACCGCCGGATCACTAAGACCTGCTTTCGCACCTGCTCGACTTGTCAGTCTCGCAGTCAAGCTCCCTTACTACCTTTACGCTCTACGCACGATTTCCAACCGTGCTGAGGGAACCTTTGTGCGCCTCCGTTACATTTTAGGAGGCGACCGCCCCAGTCAAACTACCCGCCTGGAACTGTCCAGCACCCGGATTCACGGAATGCTGTTAGAAATCCAATACACCAAGGGTGGTATCTAAAGGTTGGCTCCACACCGGCCGCAACCGGCGCTTCAAAGCCTCCCACCTATCCTGAGCGAGATGCACCGAATCCCAATACCAAGTTGTAGTAAAGGTTCACGGGGTCTTTCCGTCTAGCCGCGGGTACTCGGCATCTTCACCGAGACTGCAATTTCACCGAGCCCCTCGTTGAGACAGTGCTGAAGTCGTTACGCCATTCGTGCAGGTCGGAACTTACCCGACAAGGAATTTCGCTACCTTAGGACCGTTCCTGACTGTTACTACTTAGGCAACTAGATCAACTAAGCGGTCCGCTCATTTCTGACGGACCTCTCATGTCGCCTATGAGAGCGGACTATATCATCCCGATACCGCTCTAGATAGCGGGCTCGGCGTATAGTCTCTGAGGATTCCGTCCATCCGATAGCGTCTCTTTCCGCCGCGGTTCATCCGTTCCCGGAGAGCCAGAACCTTGGCGTAATCCTGGTCGCTCAGACGACCGGCGACGAGAAGCAGTACAGCGCTTCTCCATAGCCGATAGTCCTCTGCCTTCTGCCCGACGATCGGAAACCGATCGAAGAAGGGCACGATCCGGCCGGCGAGATCGGAAAGTCGATTGACCTCCCAATACCAACCGCCATTTCCCGCCCTCCGCATACTCCCGCAGTCGAGGGTCTCCCGAAAGAGATCCAGCGGCACGCGGTCGTGCTGCGAGACATTGAAGGCAGCTGAGATCTTGAAGCTCCGCTGATAGTCGCCGCGTTTGCGACAGACGATCATGAAGCTCCCCTCTCCCAGCGCGAACCCGGACAAGAAGCTACCAAGCGAGGCCGGTATGGCCTCGATGGACGGTCTTTCCTGCTGATTGTCCGCACCCGTCACATTTTCACTGTAGCGCCCGACTTCGGACGGAATCGCTCGCCACGAGTAGTGCGGGATACTCGGATGTTCCAGCATATAGCCGAGTTTTACAACTACCTCGGTCAACTGATAGTTACGGCCGCCGTTTACCGGGGCTTAGCTTCGCTGCTTCGGGTCAAGCCCTAACAACTCCACGTAACCTTCCGGCACCGGGCAGGCGTCAGCCCCTATACGTCGTCTTTCGACTTAGCAGAGACCTGTGTTTTTGGTAAACAGTCGCTTCAGCCTATTCACTGCGGCCCCCTCGGGCTCCAGACGCAAGGTCCTTCACCCTACTGGGGCGCCCCTTATCCCGAAGTTACGGGGCTATTTTGCCGAGTTCCTTAACGAGGGTTATCTCGATCACCTTAGTATTCTCTACTTGCCCACCTGTGTCGGTTTTGGTACGGGCACGCGCTTCCTCCCTAGAGGATTTTCTTGGAGGTATGGCGTCAGGGACTCGCCGGCTTAGAGCCAGCTGGCATCGCACCTCAGGTTATGCGGCCCCGCATTTAACATGGGCCACCCCTACATGCTTACCCCAGGGCAACCATCGCCTGGGTTCCCTTAGCCTTCCCCGTCCCCCCATCGGTCAAACGGAAGCGACGTGGTACAGGAATATCAACCTGTTGGCCATCGACTACGCCTTTCGGCCTCGCCTTAGGTCCCGACTAACCCTGAGCAGACGAACTTTACTCAGGAATCCTTGGGCAATCGGTGGAAAGGATTCTCACCTTTCTTTCGTTACTTATGCCGGCATTCTCACTTCCCATGCCTCCACGGCTGGCTTACGCCGCCGCTTTACTGGCATGGGAACGCTCTCCTACCGCGCGATCGATCCGAATGACCTCACGCACCCGCAGCTTCGGTGACTAGCTTGAGCCCCGTTACATTGTCCGCGCTCGAACACTTGACCAGTGAGCTGTTACGCACTCTTTCAAGGATGGCTGCCTCTAAGCCAACCTCCTGGTTGTCTATGCACTCGAACATCGTTTCCCACTTAGCTAGTACTTAGGGACCTTAGCTGGCGGTCTGGGCTGTTTCCCTTTCGACGCTGAAGTTTATCCCCCAGCAACTGACTCCCGGAGTAGACGTGATGGTCTTCGGAGTTTGCCTGAAGTCGGTAACCTGGTAGGGCCCCTAGTCCAAACAGTGCTCTACGGCCACCACGTAATTTATCCGAGGCTATACCTAAATATATTTCGGAGAGAACCAGATATCACTGAGCTTGATTAGCCTTTCACTCCGACCCACAGGTCATCCGCCCAGTTTTCAACCTAGGTCGGTTCGGCCCTCCACGAGGTCTTACCCCCGCTTCAGCCTGCCCATGGGTAGCTCGCTCAGTTTCGGGTATACCGCCTACGACTATGTCGCCCTATTAGGACTCGCTTTCGCTACGGCTCCGCTCATCGCTTAACCTTGCCGCAGACGAGTAACTCGCCGGCTCGTTATGCAAAAAGCACGCGGTCACACCACGAAGGTGCTCCCACCGCTTGTAGGCGCGCGGTTTCAGGTACTATTTCACTCCCCTTCCGGGGTACTTTTCACCTTTCCCTCACGGTACTAGTCCGCTATCGGTCACCAAGGAGTACTTAGCCTTGGAGGGTGGTCCCCCCAGGTTCAGTCCGCGTTTCACGGGCGCGGACTTACTCAGGAACATCTGACAGGAGATCATGCAGTTTCGTCTACGGGACGATTGCCCTCTATGGTACGCGGTTCCACACGTTTTGACTACCACATGATTTTGTAACTCCTGCCGAGCCGGACACGACTCGGAACAGACGTCCTACAACCCCTCATAAGCAACGCATGTCCGCTTACACTTATGAGGTTTGGGCTGATCCCTTTTCGCTCGCCACTACTCAGGGAGTCTCTTTTGATTTTCTTTCCTCGGGGTACTGAGATGTTTCACTTCCCCCGCTTGTCTTCTCCCGGCCTATGTGTTCAGCCGGGGATAACGCCGCATTACCAGCGCTGGGTTTCCCCATTCGGAGATCCACGGGTCAAAGGCTATTCAGCGCCTAACCGTGGCTTATCGCAGCCGTTCACGTCCTTCTTCGACTCTTGGTGCCAAGGCATCCACCATGCGCCCTTACTATCTTGACGGTGATCTGGCCCAACATGATCTCAGACGATCGCCACGCCTCTTGCGAGACACGGCTCACGTAGTTGACCTTGCAGGGCCCGGTGATACCCGTTATCGGCCGCCGCTTATCGATGGCGGCCGATTTGTGGCTTCTGTGCAGTTTTCAAGGACCGTGGAGAGGCGATAACGCCAGCCGGTCTCGCGCATTGCGGTCACGCCATAAAGGACATGTCCACGCGATCACCGGCGGACGCCGGTCTCTCAAAACTCAACAGCATGCTGGGGTCGTTTAGCGGGCGTGGTCAGTTGTGCTCCCCAAGTAGTAAGGGAGACGCGTGATTCGCGCCCATCCAGCCAGGTTCGGTCGACATGCTAGGCCCGATCGCTCGAATGCCCTCCGGTCCTTCGCGCTCTGTACGACGAGCTCGAGGCCGGACGGTCGCTGCGATCGGGGCACTGTTATGTGCTCCCTAGAAAGGAGGTGATCCAGCCGCAGCTTCCGCTACGGCTACCTTGTTACGACTTCACCCCAGTCACGAGCCCCACCTTCGACGGCTCCCTCCCTTGCGGGTTAGGCCACCGGCTTCGGGTGTTGCTCACTCCCGTGGTGTGACGGGCGGTGTGTACAAGGCCCGGGAACGTATTCACCGCGGCAATGCTGATCCGCGATTACTAGCAACTCCGCCTTCATGCAGGCGAATTTCAGCCTGCAATCCGAACCGAGACGCACTTTAAGGGATTCGCTCCACCTCGCGGTATCGCAGCCCTCTGTATGCGCCAATGTAGCACGTGTGTAGCCCTGGACATAAGGGGCATGAGGACTTGACGTCATCCCCACCTTCCTCCGGTTTGTCACCGGCAGTCTCGCATGAGTCCCCAACTAAATGCTGGCAACATGCGACGGGGGTTGCGCTCGTTGCGGGACTTAACCCAACATCTCACGACACGAGCTGACGACAGCCATGCACCACCTGTGAACCTGCCCCGAAGGGAAGACGTGTTTCCACGCCGGTCAGGCACATGTCAAGCCCAGGTAAGGTTCTTCGCGTCGCGTCGAATTAAACCACATGCTCCGCTGCTTGTGCGGGCCCCCGTCAATTCCTTTGAGTTTTAGCCTTGCGGCCGTACTCCCCAGGCGGACAACTTAATGCGTTAGCTTCGACACGGGGGGAGTCGACACCCCCCACATCTAGTTGTCATCGTTTACAGCGTGGACTACCAGGGTATCTAATCCTGTTTGCTCCCCACGCTTTCGCGTCTCAGCGTCAGTCACGTCCCAGCGAGCTGCCTTCGCCATTGGTGTTCCTCCTGATATCTGCGCATTTCACCGCTACACCAGGAATTCCACTCGCCCCTTCCGGACTCTAGCCCCACAGTATCCACCGGCATTCCAGGGTTGAGCCCTGGACTTTCACAGCGGACTAATGGGGCCGCCTACACGCTCTTTACGCCCAATAATTCCGGACAACGCTTGCACCCTACGTATTACCGCGGCTGCTGGCACGTAGTTAGCCGGTGCTTCTTGTGAAGGTACCGTCACTCCGTCCGGCTATTCACCGGAGAAGCTTCGTCCCAACTGAAAGGGGTTTACAACCCGAAAGCCTTCTTCCCCCACGCGGCGTTGCTGCGTCACGCTTTCGCGCATTGCGCAAGATTCCCCACTGCTGCCTCCCGTAGGAGTCTGGGCCGTGTCTCAGTCCCAGTGTGGCTGATCGTCCTCTCAGACCAGCTACCCATCGAAGCCTTGGTGAGCCGTTACCTCACCAACAAGCTAATGGGCCGCGGGCCCATCTCGATGCGGAGGCCGAAGCTTCCTTTCCCCTTGCGGGCACATCCGGTATTAGCCCGAGTTTCCTCGGGTTGTCCCGGTCATCAAGGCAGGTAACCCACGTGTTACTCACCCGTTCGCGGCTCTGCCCCGGGGCAAGCCCCGGTTCGTCGCTCCACTTGCATGTGTTAAGCACGCCGCCAGCGTTCGTCCTGAGCCAGGATCAAACTCTCCGTGAAGAACTTCACGAAAAGCTGTCATTGGTTTTCCGCTCACCTCCCGTGCGCGAACGCACGATCGGTTCACATCCGCCGGGACCCATACACCGTGGTCCCGACCCATGACGGGGTACTACCAATCTACTTGACTCTTTGTACCGCCACCGGAACGCTGGCCGATCTTCGATCGGTGCACCCGTTGGCGGGTCGAACCTGGACGCACACCACGATCGATCTCGATCGTAGATGCGCATGCTGTTGAGTTTTCAAAGACCGCCGTGCCTCTTTGGGGAGGACGTCCCCGGAGAAGACCGTTCCGACCCAACGCCCAAGGGCGCTCTGCGGGCCGACCGAGAAGTATAGCGCTATTGGACGAGCAAGCGCAAGAACCGCCGCTTGCCGATCTGCAGCACCGCATTCTGCGCGGCCTCCACGGCCACATCATACTGACCAGGACTCAGCGGCACATCGTTCAGCGATACCGCCCCCTGCTCGATCAGTCGTCTCGCTTCCGATCTCGACATGCCGTACTTCGCGGCCATCAGCTTGGGCAAATGGATCATCCCGTCTTTGCCGACCACGACCGACTCCTCGATCTCCTCGGGCTGCTCATGCTCGACATGCACCCGGTCGAACTGGCGCTCGGCCGCCTCCGCATCCGCCTCGCTGTGCAGCCACGCGACGAGCTCACGCGCCAGAGCCCGCTTCGCGTCCCTGGGTGGCAGTTGGTCAGGCTGAGTCTCATGCAGCAGCAGCCTGTAGTACTCCGCCATCGCCTCGTCGGGGATGCTGAGGGTCTTTCCGTACATCTCCCCCGGCTCGTCGGTGACGCCGATCTGGTTGCCGAGCGACTTCGACATCTTCCGGTGCCCGTCCGTGCCCACGAGAATCGGCATCGTCATGATCGCCTGCTCGGGCTTGCCGTACGCGCGCTGGATCTCGCGCCCCAGCAGCAGGTTGAACTTCTGGTCGGTGCCCCCCAGCTCGACGTCGGCACAGGTCGCGACCGAGTCATAGCCCTGCAGCAGCGGGTACAGCAGCTCGAGCATCGAGATCGGCTCCTGCGCCGCGAAGCGTTTGGCGAAGTCGTCGCGCTCGAGCAGCTGCGCGACGGTCGTCGTGCGCAGCAGTCCCAGCAGCTCGATCATGCTCATGTCCAGCCATTCGCTGTTGCGCCTGACCTCCAGCCGCGCGGGGTCGGGGTCGAGGATCTTCAGCGCCTGCTCCTGGAAGGTCGCCGCGTTGGCCTCGATCTCCTCCGCTGAGAGGATCGGGCGCAGGCTCGAGCGTCCGGAGGGATCGCCCACGCGCGCGGTGTAGTCGCCGACGATCAGCACGACCCGGTGCCCGGCGTCCTGGAACTCGCGCAGCTTGCCGAGCACGACCGCGTGGCCGAGGTGGATGTCGGGCGCGGTCGGGTCGATCCCGAGCTTGACCCGCAGCGGCCGGCCCTCCGCGCGCGCGGTCTGAAGCTTGGTAGCGAGCGCGCCCGCGGGCAGGCTGTCGACGGCGTTGCGCTCGAGTGCGGCGGCTTCCTCCGCCCCCCCCTTAGGTGCGTCTCCCATTGAGGGGCAATGGTAGAGTCTTGCCCTCTGTGGAGTCCGCCGCACTGCCTGCCCGCGGCCGGCCACGTCTGAAGAGGCTGCGCTTCCTGCTGATTCTCTTCGCCGTGCTGCTGCTTGGCTTGATCTCGTTCGTCTTCGGCATGTTCGTCGCCGTTGCGTCCGACCTGCCCTCGCTGACCAAATTCTCGCTCTACAAGGATGAGCAGAGCTCGGAACTGCTCGACGACCTCGGCCATCCGATCGGCGTGCTCAGCCAGCAGAACCGCGTGATCGTCACCTCCGCGCAGATCCCCCAGGTCGTCAAGGAGGCGGTGATCTCGATCGAGGACAAGCGCTTCGAGACCGAGGGCGGGATCGACATCCGCGGGATCGCGCGCGCGTTCGTCGACGACATCGCCCACAAAGGCGCCGTCCAGGGCGCCTCGACGATCGAGGAGCAGTTCATCAAGAACGCGCTGCAGGCGCAGTCGCACCGCACGGTCTTCGAGAAGCTCCGCGAGGCCGCGCTCGCCTACCAGCTCTCGCGGAAGTGGTCGAAGGAAAAGATCCTCGCCGCCTACCTAAACACGATCTACTTCGGCAACGGCGCCTACGGGATCGAGGCGGCCGCGCAGACCTACTTCGGCCAGGAACCGGCCCACCGCGGCTGCGGCACCCCCGACCATCAGCTCTGCATCGAACAGGTACAGCCGTGGGAGGCCGCGCTGCTGGCCGGGATCATCCAGGACCCCACGGGCTATGACCCGGCGACCCATCCGGCCGCGGCCAAGGAACGCCGCGACGTCGTGCTGCAACAGATGTACGAGCAGGGCTATCTGACGAGGGCCGTCTACGAACAGAGCGTCGGCCAGCCGCTGCCCAACTCCAGCGGCATCCAGGCGCCCGAGGAGCAGACCGTCGAAGGGGTCAACGCCGGCTACTTCACGAGCTGGGTCCAGCAGCAGGTGATCGAACGCTACGGCGCGCCGCGGGCGTTCGACGGCGGCCTGCGGATCAAGACGACGCTCGATCTCGAACTGCAGCGCGCCGCCGAACAGTCGATCGAAAGCTACCTCGCCTACTCCGGGGATCCCAGCGCCTCGCTCGTGGCGATCGAAAACTCGACCGGCGAGGTGCGCGCGATGGTCGGCGGGCGCAACTACGACGAAAGCCCCTTCAACCTCGCGACCGAGGGCGAGCGCCAGCCCGGCTCCTCGTTCAAGGCGTTCGACCTCGCCGCCGCGCTCGAGCGGGGGATCTCGCCCGACTCGGAGTGGCCATCGAAGGAAAAGACCTTCTACGTCCCGGGCCCGAACGGCGTCGAAAAGTTCGTCGTCCACAACGACGAAGGCGCCTACACGGGCGAGAACACGCTGACCGGCGCGATCGCCTACTCCGACAACTCGATCTTCGCCGAAGTCGGCCTCAAGGTCGGCACGACCCACATCGCCGACCTCGCCCACCGGATGGGCATCACGACCCCGATCTCGACCAACCCGGCGATGACGATCGGGGGATTGCACGTGGGCGTCACGCCGCTGGACATGGCGCACGCCTACGAGACGATCGCCCACGGCGGGCAGCGCGTCAGCGGGACGCTGGCCGAAGACGACGCCCCCGTCGGCATCCAGGAAGTCGTCTCGCCCTCCAGCCCGCTACCCGACGGCTCCCGGCGCGACGTCAACCAGGTGCGGACCAAGCCCGTGCTGCCCCCCGGCGTCGCCGCGACCGAGACCGAAATGCTCGAGACCGTGCTCCAGTACGGCACCGCCAAAGCCGCCGCGCTCGGCGAATTCGCCGCCGGCAAGACCGGCACGACCTCCAACTACGTCGACGCCTGGTTCGTCGGCTGGAACCACAAGTACACGGTCGCCGTGTGGGTCGGCTACCCCGAAGGCGCCAAGCCGATGCTCACCGACTACGACGGCGGCCCCGTGCTCGGCGGCACCTTCCCCGCGCTGATCTGGCACAACTTCATGACCTCCGCGCTGGGGATCGAAAAGGAACGGGCCGAACACGCCGCGCACCCCAAGGGCTCGGCGAGCGGCAGTGGCGCCGCCACCTCGAGCACGAGCGAAGCAGAAACCAACGCGCCGGCCACCAAAGCCCCGACCCCGAGCCAGACCCCGGCGCCGACGGGCGCGGGCAAGGAAGGCGCCGGCAAGTCCGCCACGCCCGGTGGGGGCAATGAAGCCGGGACCGGGACCGGAACCCCCAAAGCGGGGGCCGAACCGGAACACGCAGCCTCGCCGACGCCGGCGGCACCCACGCCAGAAGCCCCGAGCGCGCCGTCCACCCCCTCCGCACCCGCGCCGTCCACCCCGGCGACACCCTCCTCGCCCTCGCCGACGGGCGGGGTCAGCGCCGGGGGCTGATCATTTACCGATCGAGTTGCGTCGGCCGAGCCCAATAGTCCAACACAAGCTGCCTCGCCTGCTCGGCATCGAGCTTTTCAATCTGCGCCGCGGTCATGTGCAACTCTCCCACGAGCACCGCGAGCACCCACGCGTCGTGCTCAACCTGCTGCTCCGCCTCAACGGGTGCTGGCCGCACAGCCGGTTCGCCGGAGCGGAGCGCCTCCCAGAACTGCGCACGAGAAACCTTGATCTGCTCACGCAAGATCAGGCCGAAGCGTCCCGGCGAGGGCCGGCCGCGCCGCGAATGGGAGATGTGCGTCTGCAGCAGCGCGCCGCTGTCGAGAAGCTTCTCGTAGAAAATGTGATTCTCGCTCGAGCCGCCACGGCTTGACGCAGGGAGTCGAGTCCAACCGTCGACTTGGAGGAACTTTTCGATCTCGCCCCAGGTTGGGGCGTCCGGCGTCATGTACCGGTCTGGTGCTCGGGCGCGCCGATGAGCAAGGCGCGCCGATCGTCCTCGGGGGTGAGGATCAGTCGCAAGAGCCACGGCATCTGCTGAGCACGATCGGTCTGTGCATAGAAGTTCAGGCGTTCGAAGTACCGCTTGGCGTACGCGACCGCCAACTCCTCGAGCTCCGCCGCGGCCTGCTCGAACGTCTCGCCACCGGCGAGGAGGTTCAGCTCGGACTGACGCAGCACGAACTCCCCGTCGGACACGCTGGAGAGCGTGTGGAAGGCGAAGTGGCCCAACAGGGGGCCCATGTCAGAGAGGCCCAGGAGCAGCATCGCCTCCTTGCCGCCATGACGCTCGATCACCGTCGGCTGGTGGTCGTGGACGACCCCGGACATCACGTCTGAGAGCCTGGCCTTGGCCTCGGACAGGCCACGGGTGGGCAGCGAAGAAACGGTAGCCACGACAACAGACTAGGCTATTTGGTCAATCTGGTCAAGTTACTCAGGTCGCGGCCTCGACACATGCCGGTTCCCCGCCGCACTGAACCGCCAGGGCAATGCGACCGCCTTCGTGATCCCGATCCGCGTGGAGGCGACGATGCTGGGCTCAAGCCACGCCGATTCGCGCGGGCGGATGCGGACCGGACCGTGCGCGAGGTCGACGCCATTCTCCGAGAGCTCGATCCCGAGCGCCTGGGTGAGCTTGCCGGGGCCGGAGCAGAGCTCCTCGTCGCGCATCGCGATTCCCATACCCACTCCCCCCGGCGAGCGACGCGCACGCATCGCCTCGATCCCCGCGAGTGGCTGCAGCGCGCGGATCAGGACCGCGGCGCCGATCCCCTCGGGCTCGCAGACCGCGTTGAGCATCGCGTGGATGCCGTAGGAGCGGTAGACGTAGGCGCGGCCGGGCGGCCCGAACAGGGTGCGCGTGCGCGGCGTCAGGCCGACGAACGCGTGGCAGGCCGGCTCGGAGTCGTGGTAGGCCTCGGTCTCGACGATCACGCCGCTGGTCAGGCGGTTCGCCACCGCCGGCGGGGAGATGCTCGACGACGCAGCCGATCAGATCGCGGGCGACCTCGAGGACCGGGCGCGCGTAGAAGTCAGACGGAAGCGTCCGCATCGAGCGTCGCGCGCGCCAGCTCGATCTGCTCCCGAACCCGCGCGGTCGAGGTTCCCCCCTCGGAGATCTTCGACTCGAGCCACGAGCTCTGCCGCAGCGCCTCGAAGTAGAGCTCGCTGTGCGCCGCCAGCTCGGCGCTGTGCGCGGCGAGCTCGTCGACGCGTTAGCTCGGACAGCGCGCGCCCGCTGTCGACCGCGGTCCGCACGAGCCCGGCGACGACGCCGTGGGCCTCGCGGAACGGCACGCCGCAGCGCGCGACGAGCAGGTCGGCGATGTCGGTCGCGGCGAGCAGCTCATCCGAGGCCGCGGCCGACATCCGCTCGCGCGAGAAGGAGACGCCCGCGAGCATCCCGCGCGCGGCGGCGAGCGAGAGCTCGAGCGTGTCGCAGGCGTCGAACAGGTGCTCCTTGTCCTCCTGCAGGTCCTTGTTGTAGGTCAGGGGCAGCGCATGGATCACGCCGTGCAGGGCCGCCAGATGGCCGACCACGCGCGGCGCCTTGCCGCGCAGCAGCTCGGCCGCGTCGGGGTTCTTCTTCTGGGGCATGATCGAGGAGCCCGACGTCCAGGCGTCGGGGAGCTCGCAGAAGGAGAACTCAACGCTTGACCACAGCACCAGCTCGGCGCCGAGCCGGGAGAGGTGCGTCGCGCAGGTCGCGGCGGCTGCAAGGTAGTCGAGGATGAAGTCGCGCCCGGAGACGGCGTCGATCGAGTTGGGGATGACCTCGCGGAAGCCGAGCTCCGCGGCGACCTGGCGGCGATCGGTGTCGAAGTTGACCCCCGCGAGCGCGCCCGCGCCGAGCGGCAGGCGGCCGGCCTCGTGCTCGGCGTAGGCAAAGCGCGCGCGGTCGCGGGAGAGCATCCAGAAGTAGGCGAGCAGGTGGTGGGAGAGGTAGACGGGCTGCGCGCGCTGCAGGTGGGTGTAGCCGGGGAGCGGCCAGTCGAGGTGCTCCTCCGCGCGCGCGAGCACGACGCCCATCAGCTCGCCGATCGTCGTCTGCGCCACGATCGCGCGTTCGCGCGTGAACATCGCCAGGTCGGTCACGACCTGGTCGTTGCGCGAGCGGGCGGTGTGCAGCTTGCCGCCGACCGGCCCGGCGAGCTCGGTCAGGCGCCGCTCGATCGCCATGTGGATGTCCTCGTCGTCCGCGTCGAACGGGAAAGCGCCCGTCGCGCAGCTCGAGCTCGACCGCGTCGAGCCCGGCCAGCAGCGCGTCGCGATCCTCCGCGGCGATGATCTCCCGCGCCGCCAGCATGCGCGCGTGCGCGCGCGACTGCGCGATGTCCTGCGGCCACAGCCGCCGATCGAAGTCGATCGACGCGTTCAGGCGCTGGAAGTCCGGGTGCTGGGGTTCGCGGAAGCGGGACACGGTCGCCTGAGTCTATGCGGGATCCCACAGCGACGGAGACTTCGCCCGGCCGTCCGCCGGCTGGGGTGGGGCCCGTGCGGACGGGTCCCCACCCCAGGTCGGCGAGTTATCGCATCATCCTGCCGCGGTCACTGTTCCGCGAATGTCAGCGTGCCGCCGGCCGGGTTTTCGATCAGGTTTGTCCCTTCGATCGATCCCTTGCCGGCGCCACCGACAGAGCAGTTGAGCTTCTGCGCGTGGGAGTCGAACTTTTCTTCGAGGCCTCCCGCGATCGGGGTCAGCAACGCGCTGGTAGTTCCGGTGCACACGTCTTCCCCGGTGCCGACGACGCTTTTGCACGTGAGCTTGAATCCGGGCTCGCCTTTGCCGCCTTCTACGAGGAACAGGCGCGGGGTGCCTTCCGCGGAGGTTCCCAGCACGGCCTGCCACGGGAGGTTCTGCGCTTCCACGCCCGAGCCCGATAGGCACACGCCTTCGGAGCCGTTCGTCTTAATTTTACAACCGGTGAATTTGGCGTGGGTCACTTCGCTGAGATCGCCCGGCATCACTGTCGCTTCCTCGGCGCTCGCGCATTCCGCGACGTTTGAGTAGCCGAGAAACCCGTCCGCATCGCCCAACTTCAGCGTCCCTTTCGACGCGACCGTCACCGAGTGTTCCGGGACACGGCCGTTCAGCAGCCACTGCGACGTTTCCGCCGTCAGGCTCGCGGCTTCCGTGGAGAACTTGATCTTCTCGCTGCCATGCAAGACGAACGTTTCACTTCCTGACGTCGTACACTGGCCCTTGGCCGACTGTTCGTCAAAGCTTGCCGTCACATATTCTTTCCCGACATTTTTGATCCCCCAGGCCGGTTTCGGCGCCGCTACAGCGCTGTTCTTCTTTACCCCGAATACCGTTGCACTTCAGCATCCATTCCGGAGTCCCACTGCCGTCGCCCGTGATGTTCTCACGCATCACGCCCCCGGCCACGTCCACGAGCTCCGTCTTCCACGGCAGGTGCAGAGCTTCCAGTTCGATCGCGGCCGCGGATTCACACTGTGTACCGGAAAGGTATGTGCAGTTCAACGTTTTTGGGCCGGTTATTTCACCCATGCCACCCGGCCCGAGCTTGCCTTTTTGATCAAAAGCGCACGAAATCCGAGCGCCGCCCACAATGCGCTCTTCGACTTCTATATTTCCCTGCGTTTCGATCTGCTGCTGCGCGACCAATGGCGAACCATCATTCTCCCAAGCCTGCGCGCCGGCACCAGCCGCCGACAGCGCGCCGCAAGCCATCAGCGCGATCAACGCCAATCCGAAAACCTTGATTCTCATCTGTCCTCCTTTGCCTCGTGTGTGTCGCGCGAACACCCACTCGCCCTCGCGGCCCTCCTGCAGCCGCCGCGTGCGAGCAATTTCGGGCGCTCGACGCGCTTTGACGCAAGGCTATGGGCAGCGGAACGACGGGCGCTACAGCAATCTGCTCAGATCGACGGCGCGTAATCGAGCAGATTGCTCACTGTATGAGCGAATCGCGGGGTCGGGCTCGTGGTTGGGCTGGGGGGCGTGGGCGTTGAGCTCGTCGAGCGCCAGCGCGATTTCGAGCTCCGCGGGGAATGGGTGCAGCGTTTGGCCGAGTCGTTCTTCGACGAGGCGTAAGCGATTTTCGACGGTGTTGCGCACCACCCCCAGGGTGGCGGCGGCGGCCGTGGTGTTGCGCTCGGCGCTGAGGTAGGCCCGCAGCGTACGGCGCAGCATCGCGCCGCCGTCGCGGGAGTCCCGCAGCGGTGACAGATAGAGCTCGTCAAGCAGCGACCTCGACAACGTTTCATTGCGCAGCGCGGCCGCGAGCAGCGCAACGTCGCGATAGCGCGTCAGCGGCCGCGGCCGGCGTAACGCGACCAGCAGCGCCTCCTGCGCCTGGCGATGCGTCAGACGCCATCCCTGAAGACCACGGGCCGGCTCACCGACGGCCAACAACGCGTCGTGTGGGGCGTCGGAGAGGCCTCGCTCCAGATCTGGCAGCGGCAGCGTTCGCGATCCCCCGAGCCACCCCCACACGGTCTCCGCGCCGCAGTCGACCAGCAACAATCGCCGGTCCAGCATGCGAGCGAGGCTCCGCAGCGCTTCGTGCGCGCGCGGGCCTCTGCAGATCACACCGAGATGCTCGGCTTGCAGCTCGTAATCGAGCTTGGCATCGTGCATGCGCTCACCGGAGAGCAGCATCCGGACACGGTCGAGCATGCGCTGCTCGCTCGAGCGGCCGGCACGCCGCAGCTCACCGACATACTCCCGCGCGACGGCAAGCACGAGCTCGTCCAGCAACCTCGACAGCGCGCGTGAGATCCCACGCAGCTCCTCCGCCTTGTCTCGCGACGGGATCGCCTCGGCGTCCTGGAGAATGAAGTCCAGCAGGATCGCCTGGCCGACCATGTAGCGCCGTAATACCGCGTCCAGGCTCACCCTGTTGCGCGCCGCGCGCCGGGCCTGCGCCAGCGCCTGCGCCGGGACCTGGACCGGGCCGAGAGAAGACCCCTGGTCGCGCTCGATGCCGGTCAGGCAGTAGTCGAGCGAGGCCGTGACCGTCGCGCGCAGTCCCGTCACGTACTCCGCGTCGCCGTCGCTCGCGGAGTCGGATATGAGGTCACGCGCGCGTTCGAAGATCGCCAGCTCAATCTCCTCCCGCCGCGCCCGCAACCGCTCGATCAGTAACCCAACACCATTACCAACCATCTATGAGTATTCCTTGTATCGGTCACGATACCGGGCTGCCGTCTCTTCCCAAAGGGACAATCCAGTATCTGTCTACCTAAAAAAACAGCGAACCATCAATACTCCATCACGGCAAGTTGGAAGGCGCTCCAGTCATAGCCGCCGGCCCATCATCCCGAGGGGTTTCGATCGAGAGCCCGGACGGCGTGTCGCCGCCCGGGCTGCCGGTACTTCACGGTGGTGTGTCGTCGTCTACGGTTGCGGCGTGCTGAGACTTACCCAGTTACGACCCATGTGCCGTATGCGTCGGAAGTGCCTTCTGTTGGGGCCAAGAAGATCAGGCTCGCACCAGACTGGCCCGGCTCCTAGCCCTTCTGAGGGGCTGCCGAGGACGTTTAGTTTTTCTTCATTGTTGACTATTCCGATAGAGAGCCGCGTGAGGTTTACCAGCGCTGCCGAGGCGAATACGCACAAGTTGCCGCTGGCCGCTTCGGGTTTTTCGAAGTTGCCCTTGCATTCGCCGTTTGATCGCCGGCGCTAGCGTGCCGGCTTCGCCTTCGCCTTCTTCGAACAGGATCAGGTGAGAGTGCGCTTCGCCGGGCGCGCTCGCGAGCGGGATCGAGAAGGAGATGCCTCCCACGAACACGATCCCAAGGGCTTTAGCGGTGTATGCCCACTGGCCGGTCTCCGAAGTGCCGACCGGGAGCGTCGCCCCGATGTTGCCTGGGGACCTGCTGCGCCCGTCGGGCCAGCTGGGCCCGGCGGGGCCCTGCGGGCCGGTCGTGCCGGTTTCGCCTTTCGCTCCGCCCGCGCCCGCGGCGCCGGTCGGGCCGACTGGGCCGGCCGGGCCCGCTGGGCCGGTCGCGCCCGGCGCACCGTTTTTACCCGCGGGACCGGCGGGGCCGCGGGCGCCCGCCTTTGCCTTGGGCTTGGCCTTGCTCTTGGCGACGGTCGCAGCCGTGGAGGCAGCCTGGCCTTGGCTGGTGAACCGCCACCGTGGCCGCTCGCGGCGAACGCGCCGCCCGTCATCGCGAAAACAAGCGCGACGAACGCCACGACCGTCGTGGGGTTCAGGTGTTTACGGATTGCTGAGAACATCGGGTTGTTCCTCTCGGTTCGGTTATCAAGCTTGGCTGGCTTGACAGCTCATCGCTGGGTCTTCTGGTTCGTGCTCTTGCGCGCCTTCTTCGCCTTCTGACCCTTGCCTTTCTTCAGCTTTTTCTTGGCCTTTTTCTTTGCTTTCTTCGGCGCGACCTTGGCCTTGCCCGTGGAGATGACCGGCGCGGGGAACACGACGCTCGGGATCGCGAGCAGCGCGAGCGAGGCTGGTGAGAGCAGCACTTCCGGTAGTCCCGTCGTCGTGAACGTCACCGGCGCGCCCGTGGCGGTGCCGTAGCCGCTCTTGACGAGGATCCGGTAGGCGTATGTCGTTCCCGGTTGCAGGCCGGTGAGCGCTAGTTCCTCTTGCACCGGTGTGGTGCCCGGGCCGGTAGGTCCGGAGAACACGACGCCGTATTGCGTTTCGGTGGCGTTATAGACACCGAGCTCGAACGCGTATGTTGCCGGCTGACCGTCGGGGTCGGCGTGCCGGACACGACCGCGCTCGTGGGCGCGATCCCGCTCGCCGAGCCCGTTACCGCACTCACGGGCGCCGAGGCGGTGGTCGTGAAGCTGCCGTGGGACCGACGGTTTCGTCTTGCATGGTTTTTTCGCGGTTTTCGCTGATCGCCGCCAGGCGATAGTGGTAGGTGTTGCCGGTTGCAGGCCGCTCGCTTCGACCGTCACGCCGAGCTTTGCGTAGACCGCCGATCGCGTGATGGCGGTCGTCATCACACCGGGACAGGCGCCGTTCTTTGCGTCCAGCGCTGTCACACAGCCGGCGAGCGGTTCTTCGCCGGGGGCGCGTGCTTGGGCGTACTCGAAGAAGTATTCGGTGCTGGCATTCTCCGGGTCCAGTTCGCCGACCATCACCGCCGAGGAGGACCGCACGAACGGCGTGCGCGGAGCACCCACCGCCTTCGGCGCGACGAACGGTGTGGGAAACGACACCGTTTCGCTGGACAGCGGGCTTTCCGGCGCCTTCACGTTTTCGTCATAGCCAACCAGCCGATCGTAATACCGTGCGTTCGGACGCAACCCTTCAACGACCGGCGCAGGCGACACCGGCTCGAGCACGCTACCGCGGCAACCGGCTGCACAACGGTATCCGACCCGAACCCGGGAGTATCACCCCACTGAAACCACACCGCGGTAGAAGCCACACCCTCCGGGTTCACTTCCCCGCTCAACGTGCAATCAAACGATATATCCGCTTCGTGTTCGGCGCCGGCATCGCACGACACGAGCGGACTGGAAGACAATTCAGCAACGAATACCGGCCGGTACACGACCACTTCCTGCTCTCCAGAGACGGCGGCATACAATTCATCGCCGCCGCCGAACGCCACACCAACACCCCCGCCCCCGAGCCTGGGAACAGGAACGGCGAATTCCGTGATCAGACGGCCCGTTTCGCCATCGAGCAGCACGCCGAACCGCTCAAGGGTCCCACCAACTTCTTCCGTTTGGGTGACCGCCAGCCGTCCGGCAGAGTCGACCACCATACCTAGGACCCCATAAGAATGCGCGCCTTCCGTTCTCGGGCTCAACGTCAACGGGAAATCGCCGTCCTTCACTTCCACCCCGGCCGGCGTGAACTTACGAATCACATTGTCGCTGAATGATTCGGCAGCATTTGTCGGCTGCGGCCCGGCATACACGAGATAGACGTAGCCATATTCGGGGCTGGCTGGTTCATTGTTGACCGCAAGTGCCGTGATTACTGCTCCCGGCTCGTTGGAGATCGACGTGAGCGATATTTCACCCTTCCATTCCCCCGTGGACGGATCGAACTCCTGCACCCGGTGTTCATCGCCGACATACAACAGGTCGCTTCAGGCCCACCCACAGCCAGAATATTCCCACCACCTGCCTCGAAGTTGAAAGCGCCGCGCTGTGCTCGTCGGCGAGCCGCGGACCACCTGACATACGTCTGGCAGCCGTGCAATTTCACGTCCTGCCCTTGTTCGACTTCCGTCGCGTACAGAGGTTCCCTCTTCGTCTTTGCGTTGACTTCCTTGCCGACCTCGAGCACGAACTGGCCACCAGCGGTGAACTCCTGCACTCGCTCGCCAGAACCCTCCTTCAACAATCAGTTCAGCGACATACACATCGCCGCTATCAGGATCGATGCTCACACTCTGGAGGTATTTCGAACTGTCCCGCGGCCGCCCCTTCCACACCGGACTTGCATTTCCCGACCAGTGCAAGCTTCTTTTCTGCTGTCGGTGCCGATGTTCTTTGTCCTTCGTTTCGTTGACTTCCCACCGAACATCCTCACGAACTCGCCGCTCGGCGGTGAGCTCCTGCACACGAGTCGTTGTTCTGATCGGCGACGTACACGTCTCCGCTGGTCCGACCGCGACGCTCTCCGGATTCGCGAAGTCCCCAGCGATCGCGCTTTCGGGCCGGGCTGGCACGACGCCGCGATTCGACCATGCAGACGTTCTGCCGGTGGTGGTGTTGACTCCCGCCCCGAAATGGCTGGCGGGGATCTGCTTGATCGGCGGGGTCGCGGCCTGCGCAGCCCGCGGCGTCGGCGAACGTGACCAGTGCGTGACCGTTACCAGCGATCAGCGACGGCTCGCAATCGGGATCTTGGCGATCCTCATGACTTATCCCCCGTGCCCGTGGTCGGCTTTTCGCCTTCGGCTTTTTCTTCTTCTTTGGTTTCGCCTTGGCCTTGCGTTGTTGGTTGCGGTGCATCCGGTGACTTCGATCTTCGTGTCCTGCTTGAGCACCGCGCCGTTTTGCGCGACGAATTCGCTCGGCATCATGAGGCTCGCGGGCTTCGATCGTGCGCGTCGTGACGGTCTTGTGGACGGTCGTGCCCGTGTACTTTCTCGGTGACCTTGTGCTTGGTCGTCGACGGTCGTCGTGAGCGTCGCAGAGGTTGCCGTTGGCCGCGAGCGCGGAGTACGGGCCCTCCGGCAGGTAGAGCTCGAACGTGTTGACGGGGACGTCGGGGACGGTCTTGAACGTGCTGAGCTCGTGATCCCCGCTTTGCTGATGAACGTGCAGCCCGTCAGATCGACCCTGACGCCGTCGCCCTGCAGCACGACGATCAGGCTCGGGAACGCTTCGCCGCCGTGGGAGACGAAGTACACCGGGCCGGTCAGTTCGACCGGCAGCAGCGGCGTGCTCGCCCTGCACGATCCCGACGATCGACGCCGCCGGGGCAGTTCGCGGGGTTCGCTTCGAACGTCGCCGCCGTACACGCTTTCTGCAGCGTCGTCAAGCGCGACGGCAGCTGCTTGGGGAGTTCGACTTTGACGCTACGCGATGTTCGCCTCGCTGCCGACCGACCCCGCGGGGTAGGAGAGCTTCGCGTCGAGGCTCGCACCGTCGGCTTTGCTCGTCCTGCCCGCTCGTCGAGACCGCGAATTTCGGTTTGAACGCAAGGCTCTGACAGCCCCCGACCGCGAACGGGCTCGGCGACGTTCG
Organism: Terriglobia bacterium; assembly: GCA_963840515.1. Classification (GTDB taxonomy): domain Bacteria; phylum Acidobacteriota; class Terriglobia; order Acidiferrales; family UBA7541; genus DASTCZ01. The sequence goes on along the minus strand of CAWIZI010000024.1, from coordinate 124,720 downwards.
CCTTCGCGTTTCCAGAGCCGGAGATCACGGCCGTGACCTGTGGCCTGCTGCCCCGTCGCAGCTGCGTCGGGTTGAACATGAAGCCGGGGCGGTCGATGTCGACCGTCACCCGTTTCAGGCGCAGCGGGACACCATCGAGGATCTGCGGGATCGCATACGGGCCCGTTTCGTCGGTCGTGATCGTCAACGTGCTGTTTTCCGGGTTCACGTCGATCCGCGCCCGCACCACGACCAGCCCGAGGTTGAACGGGCCCGCGACCGCGTGCGTGACGATCGCTCAACCCGAACGGCGCGCCGTCGTACGGTTCGGTGAGATACACGTTCCCTTCGATTTCAAACGGGTGCGAGCCCGCACCGGACGCGACGCGCGTCGTGCCGATCTTCGACGCTTCCGGACAAGTCCCCGCGTCCGCGGCCGGTTCGCCGCACAGCGGGACGCTGGAGAGCATCCCCAGCAACCCCGGCGGGGTGTGGATCTGGATGCCCTTGACGAACTGTTCGCGATCTTCACGGGAGAAGTTGAGCGTGAACGCGCTGAACTGCCCCGCCTGCGGCGTGACCGTCCCCGCGACAAACCCCGGAGCAAACGGCGGACCGGCCGCACAGCCCTGCACGTCAAAGAACGAGGACGGCGTCGCGTCCGGCGTACCCGGCATCGACAACCCTTCCGGAGTGATACCCGGGCGCGCTCCACGGCGTCAAATCGCTCGTCGTGACCGCAGGCCCGCACACCGCGGGGTTATCGAGCGGCGCACGCGGACCACCGTTCAAATGGACTTCGAGCTTGCTGAACGGCAACTGCGGCGTTTCCGTCACGACCGTCGTCAACTGCCCCGTCGCGGGGTTCGCCTCCGTATCAAACGCGACCTTGAAGTTCACGCCCGTATCCGCCAACGGACCCTTACCGCCAAGTTCCAGATACAGCTGGTACAGGTTCCCGTCCAGCGCGTCCCGTTCGGTACACGCTTCCTGTCCCGCGCCACCGCACACCGGGCGCGCGAGATACACGTGACCCTTCGACCGGTTCGTCCAGCAGCGGCGTGATCGCCTTCCGCGGTACCGACGATCGACGCGTCGGGACAATGCCCCGGCGCCAGCTGCAATTCCCCGTTCAACCCGACTTCTTCGGATTCAGGACCCGTGAAGTTGATCCCTTCCGGACCGGATTCGTTGCACGCCTGAATCCCGTCGACGATCCCCGGGCTGATCGACAAACCCTCCGGCAACGTCACGACCGTATCGCGCAACTGCGGCGTCGCGGCCGCTTCGGGGTTTTCGACCTGCGGAACCTTCAGATTCACACCCAACCCCACGGGCTCATCCGCCGTCAACCACATCCGGCAACACTTCCAGTTCCGGGTCGAACTGCAACAAGTTGCAACCCGTCACCCCCGGTAACGTCGCCTGCGCCGGCACATACGCCCCCGGTTGCTCCCACGAATCCGAGCGCACCGTCGCCGTCTCCGGGCCCGCCGCACAATCCGCCGGCATCGTCAAAAACGCCACCTGCGGCAACCCACTCAGAACACCACCAACATTTTTCCCGTTCGCCGCCGTGCCGTCGTCAGCTCGAACCGTGTTCCCACTCTCTCTGGCATTCCATTAATGCCCAGATTCCGCTTCCTGGTGGTGCCCCCTTCGAACAGACCACGCCGCGCATCGGGTCGTGGCTGGCGTCGGCGGGCACACCCCAAAACGTCGTTTCCACTTCGACGAGTTCGATCATCGTGGGATGTTGTTGCTGACGACCGTCAACCCATACGTCGAACCCTCACGCACGACATGCGCGGTCAACACGACCGGTTTTTTAACGTCGTTTTCGAGCCCGAACTCCGCCGACTGACCCTTTTCCGGCGTCACATTCACGATCGGCGCGAGCTTTCTGGCCACGAACCAGCGCAGCCTGACGACCCCGATCTGCGTATCCGTAGGACACCGTTCCACCTGCGCGAGCAGCAACGCCAGCGGGCAACGCGGAAACACCACCGGGTTCGGATTGCCCAACAACCCCGGCGGCAAATCGACCACCACATCCTTCGCATCACGCGACGGCTCGGGCACTGGTTCCCCTGCACCGTTAAGGCCGAGCGGTTCGTTGGCGAACTCGACCGTCGTCGTCAACGCCGACGGATGACCACCCGCCTGCGTAAACGCATACGGGACACTGTCAAGCTTCAATTCGCCCCCTGATACTTCTTCGACGCTTTCCCGTTCGGTCGTCTGCATCGTGAACTTCTCGATCCCGAACGGCTTCGCTTCCACCGCGCTCGCCACCGACACAAATACCGTAGCCGACACCAGCATGGTCACAGTCGCTGCCAATATGAGTCTCAAACGAATCGGAATCCTCACGACAGACCCTTCCGGTTGGTGTGAGCTGACTTCTTTGCCTTGGCTGTCTTTTTCTTTCGCGTTGAAGCTTTTTGTGGATACGTGGGGCTGGCTGGCTCTCGCGGACCGTGGCGAGCAACAGCACTCCCAAGTGGTAAGTTTTTACGCGGAACGCACGCGCAGCACGGGGCTCATTGTAACTTCGGATTATGTATTGGACGAACTTTTTACCATGATGTTTTCGCGCCTTGCGTTTGAAGCGGCTTCGCGTTTCGCCGATAGCTTGTTGCGTTCGCCTTTCATCACGATTGAGCGCATCACTGCCGAACGTTTTCAAAAAGCGCGGGACTTCCGGCTGAAATTTTCCGATAAGCCCCGCATTTCCTTCACGGATCTCACCAGCATGGCGACGATGAATGAACTTGGAATTACAGACGTCCTCACTGCTGATAAACATTTCGCGCAAGTCGGAATGAATTTCCGTCTTCTTCCCGGTTGAGAATTCGTGATGATTCGTCCCGAACGAAAATCATTTCCGCACGACATCGAAACGCAGCGCATGCGCTTGAGCCGTTGGCGGCCATCGGACGCCGTTGCGTTTCGTCCTATCGCGCAGGATCCGCTGGTGATGCGCTACGTTAATAATGGCGAGCCGTGGAGTGATACGAAGGTCCGCGAATTTATTGCGCGTCAGATGCGGCACATCGCGTGCAACGGATTTTGCTTTTGGAAAATTCAACGCAAACCGGATGGACGGCTCATCGGACTTTGCGGATTACAGGCGTTGCGATTAGGATCTCGATGGGAAGTTGAAATCGGTTGGTGGTTGACGCCGCACAACTGGGGACGCGGACTCGCATCCGAAGCCGCGGGCGCCGTGATGCGTGAAGCACTTAAAATTTTGAGCGTGAATCGAATTGTCGCCATCGCCATTCCTGAAAATTACGCGTCACGCCGCATCATGCGAAAAATTGGAATGCGCTACGAACGGAATGTTCGCCATAGAGGATTTGACGTCGTGCTTTATGGCAGGCGTTGCCGCGCGCACAGCTAGTCCCGCCGCTGTACAATGCATCGAGCAATTCGGAATTGATCAATTCGAGTTTGGCGAATTACACTCGCTCGTCACATGGCTGAAGCCGGATCATTCGCGGACAAAGTAAAACAGCAGGCGGACATTGTTCGCGTGATTGGCGAATACGTCTCTCTGCGGAAGAGCGGACAAAATTTTGTTGGGCTGTGTCCGTTCCATTCGGAAAAATCGCCGTCGTTTGCGGTGCACCCGGTGAAGCAGATTTATCACTGCTTTGGCTGCGGAGTTGGCGGCGACGTTTTCAAATTTGTTATGGAAGTGGACAAGATTGCATTTCCGGAAGCGATTCGCGTCGTCGCGGAAAAATGCGGAATTCCGGTGCCGGAGGCTCGTGAACGCAGTCCGGAAGAGCGTCACAAGAATCAGCAACGCGCGGCGCTGGTGGCAATGCACAGTGCGGCTGCGGCTTTTTTTGCGCGGCATTTAATGACGACCGCGGAAGGAAAAGCGGCGCGCGCATATTTGCTGGATCGCGGACTGAATGACGAAGCGATCACGCGCTTTGGGCTGGGATTTTCGCCATCCGGCGGCGATGCATTGTTGCGCGGATTGAAATCGAAATATCCGGAAAAATTGATCGAAGTTTCCGGACTTATTTCGCGCGATGCCAACGGACGCTTTTACGATCGATTTCGCCGGCGCATCATGTTCCCCATTGCGAATGAATCTGGAAAAATTGTCGCGTTCGGCGGACGCTCGCTTGGCGATGACATGCCGAAATATTTAAACTCTCCCGAGACGCTGATTTATTCCAAGAGCGCGCTGCTTTATCATCTGGACCGCGCGAAAGAGCCCATTCGGCGCGGCGGATTTGTGGTGCTGGTGGAAGGCTACATGGACACGATCGCCGTGGCGCGGGCCGGCGCGGAAAACGTTGTGGCGAGTTGCGGCACCAGCCTTACCGAAGCACAGGTGAAACTTGTTTCGCGTTTCACAAAACGAATTGTGGTGAACTACGATCCTGATAACGCCGGGCAAGCCGCTACGGAACGCTCGCTGGCGCTGCTGCTCGAGCAGGATTTCGATACGCGCGTTCTGGCACTTCCTTCGCTGGATGGAAAACCAGCGGATCCGGACAGCTTATATTCAGAAAAAAGGCGCGGCGGAATACCGCAAGCTGCTGGAAAACGCACCGCCGTTTCTGGATTATTTAATCAGCCGCGCGCGGCAAATGGATCTGACGACCGCGCAGGGAAAATTGGCCGCCGTTAATTTTCTAATGCCCCATGTGCAACGCATCGCGAATCCGCTGCTGCGTTCTGAATGGGCCACGCGAATTTCACAGCAGTTGCGCGTGGAAGAACCTGTGCTCCGCGAAGCGCTGCGCAAGGCAGCGGCGGAACGGCGCGGCGAAGTGAAGGCAAAGCCGGAATTAATCGCACGCAGCGCGCGTCCCGCCGAGCGTCGATTGGTGCAGATGCTTATCGAAGCCGACGATTTTCGTCAGCGGCTGGCACAGGAAATTATCAAAGAAAATTTGCACTCCGGATTAGAAACAGAGCGCGTGTTTAACGCGCTGTTGCCGATTTGTGCCGAAGGTGGACGCCCGGATGCGGCAACGCTGGCTGCAACTTTGGACGAAATGGATCGCAGATTACTTTTCGATATTGCATTCGAGCCTGGCGCGCCGCCCGATTGGGATGAAGCGGAAAGTTGCCTTGGAGTGCAGCGGCGCAAACGCGCTGAAGCGGAACTAATGGCGGTGCAGAAAGAAATTGAAGCGCATACTTCGCGGGCAAATGCGCAATCCGCCGCTGCTGGCGCGGTGAATCGGCTGAATGAATTGCTGGTGCGGAAACAGGAATTGCGGAAGCGGTTGGGCGATGCATAGTTGTGCAAAATAAATCCGCCCAACAATGCACCGCCTCAGTAATCCGTTTATGGCAAATCCAGCAGCAGAAAATCTGCCGCCATCGCGCCTCCGCTCAGCGTCAACGCGTTCACCTCGGTCACTCGCGCTTGATCACCTGCGGAAAGCGTTAGTGGTTTCGCGCCTTTGCTTCCGTTTGTCGCTTCCAATTTCAATTCGCCATTCACTACGAAAATGTACGCGCGCCTTCCGACTTCGAGCGGAAGCTTCGCGGTCTGTCCGTCGGAAAGCAGGGAAGTGTAAATCGTGGCGTCCTGATGGATCGAAACTGCGCCTTCAACTTTTTCGCCTTCCGGCACAGCAATCGGCAAAAGTTTCCCGCTGCGCGCTTCCACGGAAAATTGTTTTTGTTCCCACGAAGGCGTCAGCTTCGACTTCGCAGGAATAATCCACAACTGAACCAGATGCAGTGGATCGGTCTTCGATGCGTTGTATTCCGAATGCCGCAGACCTGTTCCCGCGCTCATCCGCTGAATTTCGCCCGGTTTAATCTGTCCCTTGTTGCCCATGCTGTCGGTGTGTTCCAGCGTTCCGTCAATCACGTAGGTAACAATTTCCATTTCCTTGTGCGGATGCGCCGGAAATCCCGTGGCGGGCTGAATCACATCATCATTAAATACGCGAAGCGGCCCGAACGAGATATTCTCCGGGTCGTAATAGTCGTCAAACGAGAAATGCCAGTGCGTGGAAAGCCAGCCCGCGTCCAGATGATGGCGTTCCGCGCTGCGAATCACTTGAACCATGGAATCCTCCTTATCAAATCTGTAGGCAAACGCATTATATTCGTTATAACGACTATTGTCAAGAGGTACATTTCGACTTGGAATCAGCTCGTCCACGTCCACACCGGCGGCCCACGTCCGCAGTAACCATTTGCCGCGCACTTATAGTCGTAGTTTCCGCGGAATCGCCTCTTGGTGTACATTGGAGAAGGAAATAATTCCCGCGGGAAAACACCATGAATCCGGTTCAGCAGCCAACTTCGCGCTCAGACGCCTCTCAAGGCTCCTCCAAATCACGCGAGTCGCTTTCCGTTACCGACAATCGCACCGGCAAATCTTACGAGCTGCCCATCAAGGACGGCGCCATTCACGCCGTCGATCTACGCCAGATCAAATCCGGCGCGGACGATTTCGGGTTGATGACTTACGATCCGGCGTTCAATAACACGGCCGCGTGCATCAGCCGCATCACTTATATTGATGGCGACAAGGGCATCCTGCGCTATCGCGGATATCCCATCGAAGTGCTCGCCGAAAAAAGCACTTATCTTGAGACGGCATATTTAATTTTGCACGGCGAATTGCCCACTAAGTCGCAACTTTCCGACTGGGCCTACCACATTTCGCATCACACGTTTATTCACGAAAGCATCAAGAAATTTCTGGACGGCTTTCACTATGACGCGCACCCGATGGGCATGCTGATTTCGACCATTGCCGCACTTTCCACGTTTTATCCGGACGCGAAAGATATCTTCAACGCGGAATCGCGCCGCAAACAGACCTATCGCCTGATCGGCAAAATGCCCACGCTCGCGGCGTTTGCGTATCGCCACAGTCTGGGAATGCCGTACGCCTATCCAGATAACGATCTGAGCTATCCCGGAAATTTCCTGAACATGTTGTTCAAGACTACGGAACTGAAGTACCGGCCGAATCCAACGCTAGAACACGCGCTGGACATTCTTTTTATCCTGCACGCCGATCACGAACAAAACTGTTCTGCCAGCGCCATGCGCAACGTGGGCAGCTCGCACGTGGATCCATTTTCGGCAACGGCTGCCGCAACCGCGGCGCTGTATGGTCCGCTGCACGGCGGCGCAAACGAAGAAGTTCTGCGCATGTTGATGGAAATCGGATCGGTCGATAAAGTTCCGGCGTACATCAAGCGCGTGAAGGCCGGCGAAGTTCGTCTGATGGGTTTCGGCCATCGCGTGTACAAGAATTACGATCCGCGCGCGCGCATTGTAAAAAGTGTAGCGTACGATGTTTTCGAGTTCATGGGAAAAAATCCGCTGCTCGAAATCGCGCTGGAATGCGAACGCATCGCGCTGGAAGACGACTATTTCGTTTCGCGCAAACTTTATCCCAACGTGGATTTCTACACCGGCCTCATCTACCAATCGATGGGCTTCCCCATGACGATGTTTCCCGTGCTGTTCGCCATTCCGCGGACGTCCGGCTGGATCGCGCAGTGGGAGGAAATGCTGCTCGATCCGGAGCAAAAGATCGCGCGCCCGCGGCAAATTTATCTTGGGTCCGGCGAACGCGACTACGTACCCGTCGAGGATCGCGGCTGACCTGCTGTATATTATATAAGGATAGAAGATCCCCAACCAGCTTTGCTGCCGAGCTGCCACCTTTACTAACCCGGTTATATTGCGAAAGCCGATGCAAACTTTTTGGGCTTTCAGGCGTCTTTATATCCAGCACCAAGTCTGTGCGACGGGTGTCTGAACTTTCAGCGTCATTTCGCGGCCAAGCAAGCCAACAGAGCATTCAGCGGCGATTAGGCATTGTAAAAAATGTCGTTCACGTCCCAGCGTGCCATCACTGATGCGGAGCCAATTGCGGCTCCTCCGTCAGACTCGTCCGAAAGCACTCCGCCATCGCAATCGATAAATAGTTCCAATCGCAAACCAAGTTTCTGGCAGAAACCCGGGTTCTGGTTGCTGCTGGCGGCGATTGCCATTTTGATTGGTGGAGTCATCGTGATTCGCCGTGGACAAAACATCACGCAATCTTCCAGCGATGTGCAACGCATCGCGAAAGTTGAGCGCCGCGATTTTGTGCGCACCGTGCGAGTGCAAGGAACTGTCGAAGCTGTGGTGGCGCATCCGATTGAAGCGCCGCGGCTCGCAATTCAGACGGCCAATCAATTGACGCTTACCACTCTCGTTCCGACCGGCACTCACGTGAAAAAAGGGGATTTGCTCGCAGAGTTCGATCGCCAGGCGCAAACTCGAGACGCGTTGGATCGCAAAGCGGAATTCGACGATTTCGATCAGCAAATTAATAAACTGAAAGCCACGCAAGCCTCCGATAAAGCTTCGGACGATACCGACATCAAAGCCGCCGAGGACGCGCTGGCAACCGCCGAGCTTGAAGTGAAGCGTAGCGAAATACTTTCGCGAATTGACGCCGAAAAAAAGAAAGAAGATTTCGACGAGGCCACCGCGAAACTAAAACAGTTACGCGAAACTTATTTACTGCGGCGCCAGTCGGCTACCGCCGCGCTGAGATTGCTGGAAATTCAGCGCGACGCCAAACAATTGGCCGTCGATCATGCCAATAAAAACGCCGACCTTCTGGCGATTCATTCGCCCACGGATGGACTTGTGGTCGTAAATTCAACGTTCAATCAAACTGGTTTTGGCGAATGGCAGAACGGCGATCAGGTCGGCGCTGGAACAGCTTTCATGCAGGTTGTGAATCCCGGCGCGATGCGCGTTCGCGCGCCGGTGAATCAGCAGGACATGCCGAAACTTCAAGCCGGCCAAAAAGTGGAAGTGCGGCTGGACGCTTATCCCGACCTTGTGTTCCACGGAACGGTCGCGCAGATTTCTTCGGTCGGAACCGCCGACGGTTTTTCGCCGCAGCTCCACAACTTCAACGTGCTCTTTTTGATTGACGGCACCGACGCGAAACTCATGCCCGATCTTTCGGCCGCCGTTGACGTTGAACTTGAACGCGTGCCCAACTCGCTGGTTGTTCCACGCGATTCGCTGGTTTCCGAAGACGGCAAAATGTTTGTGCGCGTAGCAAGCGGCGGCAGTTCAGAAGAGCGCGAAGTGAAAGTTCTGCACACGAATGATGTGGACGCCGCCGTCGAAGGAAAACTTCAGCCCGGTGAAACAGTAATCCGTGGAGTTGCGCCGGAAGCGGTGCGAGTCGCCGCAGCGAGCGCGGCAACTTCAAACAATTGAGCGCGAGGATTCGGAGAAATTATGTTGGGAAATAATTCGAGCATCTGGCATCGGCGGCGCGGCACAATCATCATCGCCGGACTTTTGCTCGTAGCCGGCGCAACGGTGGCGTATATGCGATGGTTCGGCTCGCACAACGACGCCTCCACTGTTTCCGCGGCCTCCGCGATTCCATCCGCCGAAGTAATCCGCGGCGAACTGGTGGATATCGTTGAGCTGCGCGGACAGATTCGCCCGCTGCATTCCGTGGATCTTCTCGCTCCGCCGGATGCAGGCCAAATTCAAATTCTAAAACTCGTGAAGGATGGCGATTCGGTTCAGAAAGGCGACGTCGTCATCGTCTTCGATCCTTCGACGATTCAGATGACTCTGAATCAGCGTACTTCCGATTTGAAACAGGCCGAAGCGCAAATTGACGATGCGAAAGCGAAGGCAAAACTTGCGGAGCAGCAGGATCTGACCGATTTGCAAAAAGCGAATTACGATGTCGAGAGCGCCAAGCTTGACGCGTCGCAAGCCGAAATTCTTTCCAAGATCGATGGTGAAGAAAAAAGGCTACTGCTAGCCGATGCCGTGCAGAAAGCAAAACAAGTTCAGCAGAAACTTGATTCCGATATCGCCGGCAATAAAGCTGATCTCTCAAACATCTCTCACAAACGCGAAAAAGCTTTGCTCGACGTGCAACATTATCAGGACGCGATTAACCGGCTGACCGTTCACGCGCCTTCGGACGGCATGGTTCATCTGCTTCAAAACTGGCGCGCCGGCGGAAATTTTGGCTCGAATCCGCCTCCTTTTAAAGAAGGCGATCGCGCCTGGCCGATGGCGGGCATCGCGCAATTGCCGGATCTTTCCGCGATTCGCATCACAGCGCATCTGGACGAAGAAGATCGCGGCCGCCTGCATGCCGGCGAAACCGTTTCGGCGCGCGTTGACGCGATCACCGACAAGGAGTTTACGGGAACAGTTGCGGAAATTAGTCCACTCGCAAAAGTTGATTTCAGCGGCGGCTGGCCTCCGGTGAAAAATTTTGATCTGGTCGTCTCGTTGGAACATCTCGATCCCCGCTTGAAACCCGGAATGAGCGTCACCGAACGCATCGCCGTCCAGCGAATTCCAAATGTAATTCTTGTTCCCAATGAAGCGGTGTTCACCAGAAATGGACACGATGTCGTTTACATCGAGCAGGGCTCGAAGGGCAGCAATAATTTTAACGAGCGCGGCGTTGTGATCGGGCATCGCGGCGGCGGCCAGGTGGAAATTCGCAGTGGCCTGCAACCCGGCATGCGCGTGGCGCTGAAGGATCCCGTCACCAAGCAATGAAAATGCGAACGCAATTGCGGATTGGTATCGCCGTTCTGGTTGTGGCCGGCGCTGGCTTCGGCATCACTTACTCGCTCGCCAAAATGAAAGGGCCGGATCGCGGAATTCCTACAGCGCGTGTCACGCGCGGCAATGTTGACCTGAAAGTTTACGTCACAGGTGAACTCCGCACGCCGAATACTTCTCTGTTGATGGCGCCGCCCGTCGCGGGAACTTTGCAAATCGTAAAATTCGCCCGAACGGGAGACGAAGTAAAAGCCGGCGACATTGTGCTCGAATTCGATCCCAGCGAGCAGGAATATAACGTCGAGCAAGCGCAATCCAATCTCGATCAAGCCGATCAGCAAATTACAAAAAATAAAGCCGACTCAGCCATTTCCAGTTCAAAAGATCAGGTCGATTTGCTGCACGCGCAATTTGACGTGCGCCGCGCCGAACTTGACGTCAGCCAGAATGAATTGAAGAGCGCGATTGACGCGAAGAAAAATGATCTCGCGCTCGAAGAAGCCAAACGCCGTCTGGCGCAGCTTCAGGACGATTCCAAATCGCGCGTCGCTTCCAACGAAGCGAACCTTGCTGTCTTCGTGGCGCAACGCAACAAAGCTCTGCTGGATATGAAGCTCGCGCAGGATCGCATCGCCAGCATGGGAGTGAAAGCGCCCATCTCCGGATTATTTGCGCGCAGAAGCAACACCAATGGAGTTTATTTTAATTTTCCCGGCATGACTCTTCCCGAATATCAGGAAGGCGATCAGACCTATCCCGGCAGCGCCATCGCCACCATCATGGATATTTCCCAGATGGAAGTTTTCTCGCGCATTCCGGAAACTTCCCGCGCCGATATTAACTCCGGCGACGCCGCCATAATTCAAATTGATTCGATTCCTCACACGGATTTTCCCGCGAAAGTAAAAACAATTGCAGGCCTGGCGAACGGCGGAGAATTCGGCGGCGATTCCACGCAACGTTTTGACGCCACATTCCAGTTGGATAAACCTGATCCGCGTTTGCGTCCCGGCCAAACCACTCAGGTAATTATTCAGGGCGAGCAGTTGAAGGGCGTTCTCTATCTTCCGCGCCAGGCGCTTTTTATTCGCGAGGGTAAGCCCGTCGTTTTCGCAAAAACCGGCAAAGGCTTTGAGCCGCGCGTCGTCACCATCAAGCACATGTCGGAAAGTCAGGTGGTGATTGAAGGATCTTCCTGAGGGAACCGAAGTTGCGCTTGTGAATCCAGAGGCTGCTGCCTCCGCGCCCGGCGCCGCGAAAGCTGGCGCAAAATGAGCGCCAAATCCGGCAAGCATCCTTCGCTGATCCCTCTCACGCCGGAACGCGATTGGGTCCAGTACGTTTCCGATATGCAGCTCGGTCTGCAGAACCTCACCACGCACAAGTTGCGTTCGCTGCTCACCATGTTGGGAATGATTTTCGGCGTGGCTGCCGTCGTTTCCATGCTTTCCATCGGGGCCGGCGCGCAGCAACAAGTGATGGCATATATCGAGCAAATGGGTTTGCGTAACGTTGTCGTGGAAGCGAAGGAAGCGCACAACTCCACCGAGCTGCAAAAAACGCGCAAACTTTCGCCGGGCCTTACGTTTCAGGACTATCGCGCGATTCGCGCCAACGTCGGCGGACTTACCGGCACCACCGCGCGCAAGCGTTTCATTCCCACGAAATTAAATCCCAAGCCAGCCCGCGAAATGCCGGTCGTCTATGGAGTCGAACCTAGCTATGTGAGCATCGCCAGCCTCCGCGTGGTCGCCGGAAGATTTTTCGACAAGGAAGAAAATGATATTGGCGCGCCGGTTTGTGTGCTCGGCCAGGCGGCTGCTTCAAATTTATTTGGCGGACAGGAAGCCGTCGGCCAATACGTGAAAGTAAATACGCAATGGCTCCATGTGCTGGGCGTCGTTGGACCGCAGTTGACGGCGCAAACAGAAATGCCCGGCTTGCCCACGCAGGATCTGAACAATTTAATTTACACGCCCTTATTCACGACGATTTTCCGCCTCGCCGACGCCAACAGTTATCAGAAAGATGAAATTGACGGCGTGTATTTGCAAGTTGCGTCGTCCGATCAAAGTCCGGACACCGCCGAAGTCGTCCGCGGATTGCTGGGAACTTCGCACCGCGGCGCCGACGATTTTTCCGTGATTGTTCCCGCCGAATTACTGGCGGAACAAAAACGCACGCAGCGCATTTTCGGAATTGTAATGGTAGCCATCGCTTCGATTTCACTGCTGGTCGGCGGCATCGGAATCATGAACATCATGCTGGCCAGTATTTTGGAGCGCACGCGTGAAATCGGAGTTCGCCGCGCCGTCGGCGCCCGCCAGCGTGATATCGTCCGACAATTTCTGATTGAAGCCACCATGATCTCTTTCGTCGGCGGCCTGATGGGAATTCTCGTCGGCTTTGGAATGTCACGCTTGATCGGCTGGCTCGCCGGATGGACCACTATTGTCACCGGGATTTCCATTGTGCTGGCGTTCGTCGTCTCCGTTTCCGTGGGGCTGATTTTCGGAATTTATCCGGCAAGAAAAGCGGCGCGCCTGGATCCGGTAGAAGCAATTCGGTACGAATAGGATTTGTTCGTCGAATAATATTTTTCAATTCTTGCAAGCACGCAAAACCTGTCCGTGGAGGAGATCAATGCGCCGCTCAATCCTAGCTCTGTGTGCAATTTCCATTCTCGCGCTCGCACCGCGCGCGTCTCTCGCGCAAAGCGCGCCCTTTCCCACCTCGAAATGGTTTCAGGAAGTTGTGAAGCACCCGCTGGTGCCCGCGCAACTCGCCGGTACAGAGCATCTGCGTGATTACGTCGTTGACGGCAAGCTGCGCCTCTCGCTCGATCAAGCCATTCAACTCGCTCTCGCGAATAACACCAATATCCGCATCGACGAACTCACGTATCAAGGCGCCTGGTACAGCGTGCTCGCCGCGCACGGCCCATTCGATCCCATTTTCACTTCGAGTTTCAGCGCTACGCGAAGCACAGCTCCAACAGGCACGTCGCAGTTGGCTGGAGTTACGGCGCTCAACACCAGCTCGCTGAATCAGAGCGGGTCAATTAATATTTCCCAATTTTTTCCGACAGGCACGACTGTAACGGCAGGCACCAGCGCTTCCCGTTTTTCCGACATAAATAGCGCGATAAATCCGGCTTGGTCGCCGTCGCTTAATCTTTTCTTCAACCAACCGCTTCTTAAAAATCGTGGCCTGTTCATAAACCGCGCTCCCATCGTTATCGCGCAGCGAGGTTTGCAGCAGTCCCGCGATAATTTTGAATCGCAAGTCAGTTCAATTATTCAGAATGTTGTCAGCGATTATTGGTTTGCCGTGCTGCAGCTGCAAACTTTGATTGTTGATAAGAAAGCCGTCGATCAGGCGCAGGCCAGTTACGACCACGATAAACGCGCACTCGAGCTTGGTGCTCTCCCACCCTATGATATTTATCGTACCGAATCCGAATTGGCCTCTCGCAAGGTTACCGAGATTCAGCAGGAATATTCCCTGAAGGAAGCCGAGGACTCACTGCGGGATGCCATCGGCGCGGATTTGGATTCCAACGTTGGCGCGCTGGATTTGGATTTGACGGAACATGTCGAGCCCATTGGCGAACTTCTTGCGATGGACATTAATCAAGCCATCCAAACCGCGCTCCAGAAGCGTCCCGAACTTGAACTGGAACGCTTGCAATTGGATATCGACGACATCAACATTCGCGTGGCGCACAATCAAATGCAGCCGGACCTGGTACTTCAGGGCGCGCTCACGTCGAATGGATTGGGTGGAAATTTGTTCCAACTAGGTGAACCGCCCGTACTTGTCGCTCCCGGCAGTCTTGGCCAGGCATACAGCCAGGTCGGTACATTCCAATTTCCCACTTACAGCGCCTCGATTACTCTCAGCCTTCCCATCCGCAATCGCGCCGCAGAAGCGGCGGTCGGTTCCAGTCAAGTAAACAAGAAGCGCGATCTTTTCGCTCAGCGTTCGGAACTGCAAACCATCGAACTTGAAGCGCGCAACGCCATCCATTCTCTCGAACAAGCCAAGCTTTCCATGTCGGCCGCAAAAATCGCTCGCGATCTCACTCAGAAAAACTTGGACGCCGAGCAGCGCAAGTATGACCTCGGCGCCGAGACGCTTTTCGTCCTTCTGGATACGCAGACGGAGCTTGCCACTGCGGATCTCGCCCTCGTCAACGCTGAAGTCAGCTACCAACTCGCCCTCACCGCCGTGCAGCACGCCACCGGCGAACTTCTCGAGCGCTATCATGTCCAAATTAGGGACCCTAAACCATCACTCGTTCCATAATGGAACGGCAACGGGTGCGTTTTCGGCACAAATCTGACCATTACCGGAACACCACACCTGTCCCCCGATCCAATTGACAATTCCCCGCAGTTAGGCAGAATGGACTTGCCCGCCCATGGGTAGCGCCCGATCTTCCTCGGGTGAGAATCGGTATTGGACTGTATCCGATGAGCGAAATCCCTGTCTCCAAACGCGATATGGGCACTGGCAGCTCCGGTAGAGTCTCGCGTGGGAATTTTCCCTCACGTCAGACGCGCTGGCTCACCGCTAGCGGATTTCTTCTCGCCACCGGTCTCCTCGTTTTCTTGATCGGTATGGCCTATCGCGAAACCAGCCAGCAGGTTCGGTCCAGCGAATCGGTAATCCATAGCCGTGATGTAATTTCCGCCATCGGCGACTACTCCGCGGGCGCGAAGAGCGCCAGCACCGTCCTCGCCGATTACTACAAGACCGCGAATGACGCCGACCTTCCCGCATTCGCTGCCGCCGTCACCAGTATTCACGCGGCACTCGATCACATTCAGCAACTCACCGTGGATAATCCGGCGCAACTGCGCAACGTCGCCGATCTCAGATCCCAATCCAATCAAGCGTTTGAACTAATTCGCCAGTCCATGGATCTGCGCCATCAGGGCGAGACCGGCGCGGAAGCGCTTGCGGCGATAGCCGCGCAAGTGCGGCCCATCTCTCTCGCCCTGAACAAAACTTACACGGCGATGCTGGCCGAAGAAGATGGTCTTCTGAAGTCACGGTCCGATGCCCAGGCCGTTGCATCCAGAAGCGCCAAGCGCCTTGAACTCTGGGGCGGAATTGTTGCCTTCCTGTTGATGGGTGGAGCACTGGCAATTTTTTGGCGAGAAAGTTCCGTTCGATTGCGCGCAGAACGTCTGCTTGCTCAGGCTAATGTGCAGCTTGAGCATCGCGTTCGCGAGCGCACTATGGAAGTCCAGCGCGTGAATGATTTGCTGCGCGATGAAAACGCCGAACGCATTGCCGCCGAAGAAGAAATTCGCCTGCTGAATGCCGTCCTCGAGCAGCGCGTCATCGAACGCACCTCCCAGCTTCAGGCCTCCAATCATGAATTGGAAGCCTTTTGTTATTCCGTTTCGCACGACCTTCGCGCGCCGCTCCGGCACATCGACGGCTTCTCAAAAATTTTAATGGAGGATTTCGCCAGCCAGTTGACTCCCGAAGCCGCTCACTGCCTCGATCGCATTCAGAAGTCCATCAATAATATGGGGCTGCTCGTGGACGCGCTGCTGAATCTTTCTCGCCTCACGCGAAAAGGCATTGCGCCAGTCCGCGTTCCTCTCGGCGAAATCGTGAATGTCGCTCGCAACGAGATGCAATCCGATCTGGCCGGACGGAACATCACATGGCGAATCGGCGCGTTGCCGGTCGTTCAGGGCGATCCGAATCTGCTGAAACAAGTTTTCGCGAACTTGCTTGCAAATGCCGTGAAGTTCACGCGCCACCGCGAATCCGCGGTGATCGAAGTATTTCAGGTCGAAGGTAAAGACGAGACCACCATTCTGATTCGCGACAACGGTGTTGGCTTCAACATGAAATATGCCGACAAACTCTTCGGAGTTTTCCAGCGCCTGCACACCTCCGAACAATTTGAAGGCACCGGAGTCGGCCTGGCCACCGTGCAACGCATTATTCAGAAACATGGCGGACGAGTTTGGGCGGAATCCGAGCCGGAACATGGTGCGTCTTTTTATTTTACTGTCGGCATTCCCGCTACCACCGCTTCAGGCTCGTGGCCGGCCGAGAGGATTGTTTCCTGACTATGGAAAGTACCGTGGATATTTTACTTGTGGAAGATAGCGAAGCCGATGCCGAACTCACCTTGCGCGCTCTGCGATCCGGCAATCTAGCGAACACGATTCATGTAGTTCGCGACGGAGAGGAAGCTCTGGATTTTTTGTTCTTCCGAAATTCCTATGCCGCGCGCAACGGCTCTGAACATCCCCGGCTCGTCTTGCTCGATTTGAAGCTTCCGAAGATTGACGGCCTCACAGTTTTGCGCGAACTAAAACGTGACGACCGCACGCGCCTGATCCCCATCGTGATTTTGACGTCTTCCCGCGAGGAACGCGACGTCGTGAACGGCTATCAGCTTGGCGTAAACAGCTACATCCAAAAGCCCGTGGATTTCGACAAGTTTCGCGATACCGTTCGCCAGCTCGGTTGGTATTGGATGCTGATCAATCAACCACCGATCATGTCTCGATCATCCGGCGCGGAAAATTAGATTTAAAAAAGTTATGGGCCCCAGGAAAGAATCGAACGATAAAACTCCCGAGCGTTTGCATGCGCTCATCGTCGAAGATTCTCCGCTCGACGCCGAATTCAATGTCCGCGTTCTCGACCGCGCCGGCTTCCAGGTTACCTGCGATGTTGCGAGCATGCCCGAAGACGTTGCTGTGCGCCTCCGCGCGTCTCGCTATGACGTTATATTGACGGACTACCGCCTGCAAGGCTGGTCGGGACTCGAAACTTTAAGATTGGTCCGCGAAAATAATTTAACAACGCCGGTTCTTATCGTCACCGGAACACTCGGTGATGAAATGGCCGTCGAATGTTTGAAGCACGGCGCTGCCGACTACGTTCGCAAGGATCATCTCGATCGCCTACCCACCGCTGTTCGCGATGCGCTGTCCCGCGCGGCGCACGAATCTTCCGCCGCTGAACTTGCTGCCCGGCTTGCCGTCCATACTTCAAATATGGAATTGGTTTTTGAAAAAGTTCCCGATCCGGTTCTGCTGATGGACGAAAATTGCGTCATCCAGCGCGCGAATTTTGCCGCATCGGAAATACTCGGTCACAATATTTTTGAATTGATCGGCAAACCCTGCCATCAGGTGATTCATGGCACAGCCGAACCGCCCGAAGATTGTCCTCACCGCCGCATGCAGTTGAGCGGCCGGCCGGAGCGCGGCGAAATCTCAGTTCCTTCCAAGGATAAAACTTTCGACCTCGCCGTTTCTCCCTGCGTCAATCCAACGGAAAGTTTTCGCGGCTGCGTCGGCATTTTCCGTGACACTACCGGCGTCCACACCGCTGAAAATGAGCTTCGCAATGCGAACCTCAAATTAACCGGCTGGGCAACTCAGCTTGAGCAGCGATTGAAGGAAATGGCGTTGCTTGGCGAGATGGATGATTTACTCCAGCTCAGGGTCAGTGCGACGCAAACCTATGGCGTGCTCGCGCATTTTGGCACAAAACTTTTTGGCGACGATTCCGGCGCGCTGCGTTTACTTCGCCCCGAATCAAAATTGCTCGAGACCGTCGTCATCTGGGGCGTGGATCCTCCGCCCGTCCGCTCATTTCCTTCGGACACTTGCAACGCCGTGCGAGCCGCATGTCCCGCGGATACGCTCGAAGGCGCCAGCCCATGCGCGCATATCACCACGCCATCACGCATGAAATCATTGTGCATGCCCGTGCTCGGACAACATGAAGTTCTCGGCCTTTTAGAATTGAAGTTGGCCGAACCTGTGGAGAACAATCCCGATTCGCCTCGCACCGCGGGCGCCATTCGCCACCGCGCCGCAATTGTTGCGGAACATTTCGGCCGCGCGCTGGTTAGTCTCCGCCAACGTGAAAATTTGCTGATCGAAACGGTTCGCGATCCGCTCACCGGATTATTCAATCGCCGCTATTTGGAAGAATCCCTCGAGCGCGAAATAAATCGCGCCGCGCGGTCCCGCCGGCCGCTTTCCATTATCATGCTCGATGTGGATCATTTCAAAAAATTTAATGACACGCACGGACACGCCGCCGGAGACACCATGCTCTCCGCGATTAGCAAAATGTTGCAGTCACGCACCCGTCAGGGTGACATCGCTTGCCGTTATGGTGGAGAAGAATTTCTGCTGATTCTGCCCGAGGCTCCGCTAGCGGTGGCCTGGCAACGCGCCGAACAATTGCGCTCGGAAGCTCAGCAACTTCACGTTAAACTCGGTGAGATCGAATTGCAGCCCGTGACCCTCTCACTGGGTGTTGCAGCTTTTCCGAAACACGGCGCATCCCCCCGCGAACTGCTCGCCTGCGCCGATAGCCATCTTTACCTGGCCAAAAATGCCGGGCGCGATTGCGTCGTTGCTGGAGAGCAGATCCAGCAGCCGTTGTCTTCGGAATAGCTTTTTGTTTCCGGAATAATTGTTCCCGAAGCTCCGGTCTTACCACTACTAATGTGAAGCGTGGAAGTTCAAACGTGGTTCGACGTTCCAGGAGAAATCCGGTGGAGTATTCCGCATCGCACGAACGCGCCCTGCGCGTGCTGCTAGTCGAACATGAACCCACCGACGTGGAACTTTGCACCGCCGCGCTTCGCGGCGCTGGTTACACTTTGCAAATCGACGTTGTTGCCACTCCCAAAGAGTACGTCCACCAGTTGGACGCCCGCACTTACGACGTCGTGCTTTCCGATTACAATATTCCCGGATGGTCCGGCATGGACGCGCTTCATCTTCTGCGCGACGCCGGATATGAAACTCCGTTTCTACTCGTCACCGGAGCTTTGGGCGAAGAGGTTGCCGTTTCCTGTATTCAGCAGGGCGTCTCCGATTATATTTTGAAGGATCGTCTCGCGCGCCTGCCTTACGCGATTGATCGCGCCATCGGCGAGCAGCGTTTGCGCGAAGAACGCAATCGCTCCGGACTCGCATTGCGCCACTCCGAGGAGCGTTATCGCGAGCTTGTCGAAAATGCCATCTACGGTATTTATCGCGAAACAGTTCACGGCCGTTTTCTTCAGGTGAATCCCGCGCTGGTCCGCATGCTCGGCTATGAATCCAGCAAAGAACTGATGGACCTTTCCGCCCTGGCCGCTTATCGCTATCCGAAAGATCGCGAGCGTTTGTTGCTTGAGGAATATCACCGCACCGGACGCGTGCTCGGCGTGGAAGTGGAATGGAAACGCAAAGATGGTTTGCCGCTTCTCGTTCGTCTTAGCGGCCGCGGAGTTCCCAACGCCGCCGGCGATTTGCAGGAACTTGAAATTATCGTCGAGGACGTGACCGAGCGCCGCGCGCTGGAAAAGCAACTTCATCAGGTCCGCAAGTTTGAAGCCATCGGACAACTTGCCGGCGGCATCGCCCATGATTTCAATAACGTGATTGGCGCCATGATGGGCTGGGCCGAATTAGGCAGCGAACAAGCGCCGGCGGATAGCCGCCTTTCAGAATATTTCAAGAAAATCCGCACGCAAGCCGGCCGCGCCGCGGGACTCACTCGCCAGTTGCTGGCTTTCGCGCGCCGCCAAATTCTCGAGCCGCAGGATATTCAACTCAACACCGTCGTCACCGACGTCCTCAGCCTTCTCGAAAAAGTAATTGGCACCGATGTGGAAATCAGGACTTCACTTGCCGCGGAACTTTCCGCCGTTCGCGCTGACTCTTCGCAAATTGAACAAGTTTTAATGAATCTTTGCCTGAATGCGCGGGACGCCATGCCCTCCGGCGGATGCCTCACTATCGAAACGCGCAACACCAATCTCGACGAAGCCGCCTGCCGCAGAACTCCCGGACTTTCTCCGGGCCGTCATGCGGAACTAATCGTCTCCGACGACGGCATCGGCATGGACGCCAAAACTCGCGAGCATATTTTCGAGCCTTTCTTCACCACCAAAGAACCCGGCAAAGGCACCGGCCTCGGACTCGCCACTGTTTTCGGCATCATTCGCCAGCATGGCGGATTTGTTTCCGTGGATAGCGAGCCGAATCACGGCACCACATTCCGCATTTATTTGCCGGTAGTAAAAAGCGCCGCTGTTGATTTATCCCAGCCGAGTCTCAAACCGGAAGAAAATGTTTTGCGTGGCGGCAATGAAACTTTGCTCGTCGCCGACGATCACGAAGGCATCCGCGAAATGGTGCGCAGCGCGCTCGAAGGTTGCGGCTATCGCGTCTTGCTCGCCGTGAATGGCGAAGAAGCAATTCTCACTTTCGAGAATCACTCGCGCGAAATCAGTCTCGTTGTAGTGGATATGGTCATGCCGCGCATCGGTGGACTGGAAGCCGCCAGACGCATGAAACAAATTCGCCCGGAACTTCCTGTTATTTTCACCACCGGCTACAGTTCCGATAATGAAGCGTTAACCAAAGTGATCGCAGCGGGAGGCACCGTCGTGGAAAAACCATTCGACCCGGGAAAGCTCGCCCGCCGCGTCCGCGAATTGCTGGACGCTTCTCTCGTCCATTCGCAAACCCGCGTGCCAAATCGCGGCGAATAGATTCGCCGGCAATTAATTCACCATCATCGATGGGATTCGTTTTCAGGAAAAAAATCTTCAGGAACTATGCACCGCAAATTCCGGCGCCCCAGTCTGCTTGCTCTCGCGTTTATTTGCGTATAACAATCTATCCGCGCGCTCCAAAAACATTTCTGGCGACTCGCCCGGTTCGTATCCCACCCACCCCGCCGAATATTTCACCGGAATTAAGCGCCCCGCATAATTCACTTCAATCGTCGTCAATCGTCCAAACAGCGCCTGCACTTGCTCCGCCGGACATTCCGGCAAAATCACCAGAAATTCATCGCCGCCCATGCGTATCGCGTAATCCGAAACTCGGATCGCATTGTTCAATCGCTCCGCAAACTCCTTCAGCACCTGATCCCCGGCCGGATGCCCAAACTGATCGTTGATCTGTTTGAAATTGTTCAAATCGAATGACACTACCGTCATCGGATGTCCGTATCGCTGCGAACGCGACGCTTCCGCTGCCAACCGCGTCTCCGCAAACCTTCGGTTGTAAAGTCCCGTCAGCGGATCCACCGTCGCCAGCCGGTGAAATTCTTCCGCGCGCACTTTCAACCGGCTCATCACCTGCAACTGTTCCGAAAATTGCCGCCGCAGCCGCTTGATTTGCACCTGCTGGTAAATCGAATACGTATTGAACAGCAGCACCAGTCCCACTAGTCCACGCACTGCTTCATTTAGGCTGAATTGAAAAATCGGATCTTCCGTTTTCATCAGCCCCGGAAAACTCAGCGACACCACCGCCATTGTCAGCAACAACATCACGACGATCGCGATCGCCCACAGCCACCAATCGCGGCGCTCCAGTTTTTTTAGTTGCGCCTGAATTTCTTCCAGCCGCGTTTCCTGCGGCGCCTCAAGCGAAGTTGAAGTCGGTGTGCTCATCAGAGTGTTCATTGGCGCCAACTCCTGCCCGGCGCCCAAGTCGGGGGTCACTGCGTATAGTTGTTCCAGCAATCTCTATTATACGAGCGCAGCAACTTTCGCCCGGAAAATGATTTCCACAGTGTTTGCGGATTAGACGCATCGCGTACTATTCGTCAGTAGACGATTTCCTCGTTTGCACGTCTAATCTTCCGACGGTCATTGTACGGCGTAGGGGCGGGTCTGCGACCCGCCCGCTTCAGTGAGCAATCGTGTCTCGAAACTTCTTCCCGAAGTATCCGGGTGGAAACTTCGGGATGGCGCAATCGCTTCTCCGTCGTATAATGCTTCCGGCTGGCTGCACGCAAAGCTTTCGTCATGAACGTCGAACATCCAAAACTCGAAATCAACACTCGCACCGATGGCGACATCATCATCGTCGAGCCGCGTGGCCGCGCCACGCTCGGCGAAAATAGCGAACTCTTCGACCGCGAACTTCAGCGCATCACCGCCACCGGTTGCAAGAAATTGCTCGTCGATCTCAGCGGCCTAATTCAAATGGATAGCTCCGGCATCAGCGCCCTCGTCCGTCAATGTACCGGACTCACCCGCAAAGGCGGCAGCCTCCGTCTCGTCTGCCCCGCAGGACGGGTGCATGACGCGCTCAGCGTCACCCGTCTGCTCGACGCCATTCCTACATTTCCAAATCTCGCGTCAGCGCTGGAAAGTTTCCAAGCCGCGCCCAAGCCCGCCACCAAGTAAACCAAAACTCGTACGCCCGCTTCATTTCAGCCTGCCGCCGTTGGTGCTAATATTTCTCCGCGCCGGCTCGAGCCCGACGGCGAATCTCTGGGGCCGCATAAAATCTGTGATGGGGGATCGCACATGAAAACCACCGGAAAGATGGTTTTGCGGAACGTCGTCCTTGCGATTGCATTCATCGCCGCGATTTCCTCGGCAAGTAGTACATACGCGCAAAGCGCTCAAGCGCGGGACCTCACCGGCCAATGGCAAGGAACGCTCCACATTAGCGATGTCCCGGAGCTTCGCGTCATTCTTGTAATCACGAACGGCGACAGCGGCGGCTGGAGCACAACTTTTTACAGCATCGACCAGAGTCCTATCGGCGTAACCAGTACATCGTTGACGCTCCAGGGATCAGACGTGAAGTTTTTCGCCGACGTTCCTCCGGGCCTCAGTTTTGTAGGAACGCTCAGCGCGGACGGCTCATCCATGAAGGGGACTTGGTCCGGAGTCCACACCCTGCCGCTCGAACTTCAGCGCGCTACCAAAGCCACCGCGTGGCCACTTCCCGATCCCAACTTTGGACACAAACTGATCCCGTCGGATCCGCAAATCCTGGACAGCTATGTCGGACGATACCAAATGGGCCCGGATTTTGTCGTGACCATGTCTCGCGAAGGCGATCACTTTTACACGCAGGCGACTGGACAGGATCGCTTTGAACTCTTTCCTTTTGGCGAAAAGCAATTTTTCGCTAGGATCGGCCCGATCGAAGTCTGGTTCAACACTGACGATCGTGGCGCTGCCACCGAGATGGTTATCCATCAAGGCGACAGGGTATCACCTCCGGGAAAGCGAATTGCAGAGCGAACTACGGCGGAGATAAACGCACAGTGCGCGGCGATAGATTCTATGGCAGCAGCGGAATTTGCCAAGCATTCCGTCGGCAGCGTGACGGTCGGCGTGGTTTATAAGAACCAGCTTATCTGGACGAAAAGTTATGGCAACGCCGATATGGAAAAAAAGCTGCCGGCAGATAAGGACACTGTCTACCGCATCGGTTCAATCACAAAAATGTTTACCGCTGTTATGCTGGAACAGTTGGCGGACGCGGGAAAAGTTCATCTCTCCGATCCCGTAGAGAAATATTTTCCGGAAGTAAACACCGTGCAGGGCCGATTTTCCAACGCGCCTCCGATTACTCTGATTCAACTCGCCACGCACACTTCAGGAATGGATCGCGAACCCGCCGATGCTGAAAAGTATGTGCAGGGTGCGGTTTCCGATTGGCAAAAGACGCTGATCGTCGCCCTGACTCACACGCGATTCGCGTTTGAACCGGGCACCCGCTTTTTCTATTCAAACATCGGCTTTGCCACTTTGGGTGCAGCGCTTTCACGCGCTTCAGGCGAAACGTACCTCGAGTACGTTCCAAAACATATCTTTGAACCCCTCGGTATGACCCACACCTCTCTGGAATTGAATCCAGTGATTTTGCCGCACCTGTCTAAGGGATACCAGATCAACGGAGCAAAAATAGATACCGATACTCCGCAACGCGAGAATGAGAACGGCCGTGGTTACAAGGTCCCGAACGGGGCCATCTACACAACGGTGGGAGATCTTGCGCGCTTTTCTTCTTTCTTAATGGGGCTGGGCCCAGACAGCGTGTTGAAAGCCGCCGTCCTGCAGCGGAATCTTTCGCAATTGGCGGTGCAGGCCAATTACCAACTTTCCGAGGGTTATGTTCTGGGAGGCACGCTGACGCGGCGAGATAATTACACCGCCTTCGGGCACGGTGGCGCTGTCGACGGTTATCAGGCAGGTCTTTACGTAAATCGCGAAGCAAGCATCGCGCTGATTGTCCTTTCCAATGCCCTCGGAAGCAACGCGGTGAATACTGAAGACCTTGCGCTCAAATCACTCGACATATTGTCAAAGCCGAAGTAAACGCAAACTGGTCTCCGCTCCAAGTAGCACCGACACTCCTGCTTGCCCTGAGCTGCGAAGTGTCGGCGCGCTTCCATCAGGACCAATATCCCGATTTCGTAGCACAGCCAATCTTGGCTGGGGGACGGAATCCCGGGGACATGTCTAACGAAGTCGGCCGTGTCAAGAGCGATTCTGCATCGTTTTTAATTCTTCTGCAGACACCCGTGCATGAGCGCAGCCGGCATTTGTGCAGCGAGCGCTTGGGCCGGGTGGCCGCGGTTTGGCTTCGCTCTGAATTTGATCTTGAATCGGATCTTGAATTTGTTTTTGACTTTGACTTCAAGCGAGGGGTGCCCCATGTTCGTCCCTCCCGGATTCTCGGGAGGGCGAACGTGGGGACCTTCGTACCCGTCCTGAAGATTTCTTCGCCGCTTTACTCAGCTCCGAAGTTGATTTTGAATTTGCTTTTGACTTTTCTATTTCCTCACACCACAAAATCAATCTCCACCAACGCACTCCCTCTCCCCCTATATGACGAATAGCTACTCCACTCCCAATCCTTCGGATCTTTCACCAGGCCCCGCGTTACAGGATTCCGATGCATGTATTCCAACTTCTCCCGCTGTTTCGCCGCACTATAGACATTGAAATCGTAAAACCGTTTCTGCCAGAATTGCGGCAGTTCCATTTCCTCCCGCCGGAACGGAAGCATCTGCTGACCCGATGATTTCTCCCGAACTCTCCGCCGCATTCTTTTTGAAACCCGAGGGTGGCACACCCTTAAATTCGCAATAATGTTTTTGACTTCAGCTTTTGACGTGAGGGTGGCCCATCCTTTGCGGGACGCAAAGGGTGGGGCTTTTGAACTCCATCCTTATTTCTTGACGGAAATCCACGAACAGCCAGCACGTTTTCCAAACAATCTGCGCGCAAGCTCCTTTGTCCCAAAATTCCGAGACAGAACTGCCCCCACCTCCTCATCCCCTTTGTTTCCTTACCCTTACCCATCACCCACCCCGCACTTCCCATAACCCATTTTCAAAAAAACTCGTGCCCCCCACCCCCACCCTCGGGAGCTAAGTGTTGCTAATAAAGGACTTACAGCGATCTCGTGCAATGTGTGTGCTAATAAAGGACTTACCCCAAATTCGCCCTCCAAATCAAAAACTCCCCTCGCCACCCCCGCCCTGCATCATCGCAGCGCGCCTTCCTGATATGCCAACTCCGCCAGCCGTGTTGCGTAATCATATTTCGCACTGGCTTGCGCGATTCCCGCTTGCGCTTGATTTAATTGCGCCTGGCTTAATTCAACAATCGAGCCGAGTCCAAGATTGTAGCGAGCCTGCGCAAGGTCCAATCCTTTATTCGCCTGCGCAAGAAGTTCCGCGGTAAGCGCGACATTTTGAAACGCCGTATTCGCCGAAAGCCACGCCAGCTGAACATCCCGCAAAATTTGTCCCTGTTCGTCGCTCAGCTCGGCCTCAGCTTCGCGCGCGCGATCCTCCGCTTCCGCGTGACGCGCGCTAAATAAGTTTCCCATTAAAAATAGGAATGTGAACGTTGAACCCGATCGCCGCATAATTTTGCGGCAACTCCGATTGACGAAAAGGAATCTCGCCCGCCGCGCCAGCCAGCGAAAGCGTCGGAAGAATCAAATCGCGCTCGGCCGCGGAAAAATGTTGTGCGGATTCAACTTGTAATCGCTGCGACGCAAGCTCGGGGCGATCGCGATTTGCAGCGGCCATCGCGTCTTCCACTCCGGGCAAAACAGCGGAAGCTTCAGCCGGCTCTGCCAATTCAAATTGCTGCTGGCGCGAAACACCCAATGTTTCCGCAAGAACCGCGAATGCGGCGCGCACATCATTTTGCGCTTGCACCAGAAGCAATCGCGCTTGCGAAAGATTCACGTCCGCAAAACTTACATCAAGCCCCGACCGTAATTTATTTTGAGCGAGCGTTGTGATTTGCTCTGACACAGTTTCGCGCTGCTTCACAGTTTGCTGCGCAACGGTCAAAATCGCCTGCGCGCGCAACGCGCTATAAAATGCGCGATCTACGTTCAACAAAACATCCGCGCGCGAAGTATTCACAGTTTCATTCGCGGCTTGCGCTTGCAAACGTGAACTGGCAACAAGATTTTTCGTGCGTCCAAAATCTGTGACGAGCTGTTCGGCAGCCACGCCCGCTGCGAAGCGATCGAAAATAATCGAGTTGTTCAATCCTCCCGCGGCAATGCGGCTTCCGGAATCCGCTTCCACGCCGGTAAGACTGCCGTAAATATTCGGATAATACGCGGACCGAGTTTCTGTAGTGACGTCATTCGCAGCCGATGCCGCCGATTGCGCGGCGCGAATGTGCGGATGATTTTGCAACGCGATGCGCCGCGCGTCATCAATCGTTAGCCGCGCGGGAATTTGCGCCGATGCCGCCGCGGAATTCTGCGCAGGCGGCGCTTGCGCGTGAATCATTCCCGCCGTAATCGCAATACACGCCAGAAGCAAACCAATTCGCATTTGAAATCGCATGATCATGCCTCCTGAGCTTCCGGCGAGCCGGGAATTTCTTCCACGTGTTGCTTGCGGCCGTAAAGAAGAACGTATGCAGCGGGAACCACAAAAATTGTGAGCGCAATACTCGTCAGCAATCCGCCGATAATCACTCGCGCCAGCGGCGCATAAGCTTCGCTGCCCATTTCAAGTTTGAAAGCCATCGGCGCCAGACCAACAACCGTCGCAAGCGACGTCATCAAAATTGGCCGCAGACGAATGCGGCATGCGTGAGCGACGGCTTCCATCACGCTGTGTCCTTCGCCACGCAAAACATTTGCGAAATCCACAATCAAAATGCTGTTGGACACCACCATCCCTTGCAGCATCATGATTCCCATCATGGATTGAATATTTAAAGTTGTTCCGGTCAGCGACAAAGTGAGAATTACGCCGATGAGTCCCGTCGGCACTGCGAGAATAATCAGAAATGGATCTTTGAACGAAGCGAACTGCGCGACCTGAATTAAATAGACCAGTAGAACTGCGAGCAGCAATCCGTAACCCATGTACTTGAAAGAAGTTTGCATGGTGACGACCAGCCCGCGTACATCCACGCGAATGTTGTTAGGAATATGCGTACCTGCAATTATTTTTGAAATTGCTTTCGCGGGTACGCCGATATCTTCGCCCGATGGCGCCACGTAAATATCCAGCGTTCTTTGCAACTGATAGTGATCCACTTCCGTGGGCGTGAGAATTGAAGTCACATCGGCAACTTGATTCAAGTATGTCGGCATCTTCAAATTCGGAGAATGAAGCGGCATCGCCTTCAGGTCTTCGATGGACTTCACTTGATTTTCGGGATACTGAACGCTGACGAAATAATTGTTTCCGGTCTTCGGATCGACCCAATAACTTGGCGCAATCATCACATCCGAAGTGAGCGAAGTGATCACGTTATCCACAATTTCTTTCGGCGTCAGACCAAGTTCGCTCGCTCGTTCACGATTCACGTTGATTTCCAAAGACGGATAGTTCAAATCCTGCGGCGTGTAAACGTCGGCCACTCCGGGAATCGCTCTGAACTGCCGCGAAAGATTTTGCGCAATCGTGTCATCCGCGTGCAATTCCATTCCGCTGACTTGCACGTCAATCGGCGCGGGCATTCCTTGATTTAAAACCGCGTCCACCAATCCGCCGGATTGCAAATACGTGTGCAATTGCGGAAGTTGTTTCGCAATTTGCTCGCGCACTTCGCGCATGTAAGTGAAGCTGCTGACTTTGTGATCTTCCACCAGCCCGGCCTGCACGATCGCCGTGTTCATGCTGGAGTTCGGAGAAAACAGCGAAGACAAATCCGCCTGCAATCCAATGTTGGAAACAACCGTGCTTAGCTCTTGTGGCGGCACAACTTGACGAATGATGTCTTCCACTTGTTTTACGTATCCTTCGGTGAGTTCGATGCGCGTTCCCGTCGGGGCTTTCACGTTAATTACGAATTGTCCTGCGTCCGTGCGCGGAAAAAAAGAAACGCCGATGAGCGGCAGCAAAAACAGCGAGACCAAAAGAAGCGCCCCAAATCCGAGAAGCGTTATGCGAGGAGACTCCAGCGCTTTGCGCACCCAACGCTCGTAAACGTTAAGCATGCGCTCGAATTTAGCGTTGAATCCCGCGTGAAATTTCGCGCCCCAGGACATTACTTTTGCTTCCGCGCCGTGCAGGTGAATCGGTTTCAACACATGCGCGCAATAAAGCGGCACGACAGTGACCGCAACGAAGTACGAGGCGAATAAAGCGAGCACCACGCCCAGCGCCAACGCGGAAAAAAGAAATTTACTGACGCCGAATAAAAATGTGACCGGAAAAAATACGACAACCGCGGTGAGCATAATCGCGAGCACGGCAAGAGCAACTTCATTCGCGCCGTTTTTTGCGGCAACCGCCGGCTCCTCGCCCAATTCAAGGTGCCGGTAAATGTTCTCCAGAACAACGACAGAATCATCAATCAAGCGCGAAAACGCGATGGCCAGGCCGCTTAACACCATGCTATCGATCGTGCGGTTCGCGGCGTGCAGAATAATTACGGCGATCAAAACAGAAAGTGGAATGGAAAGAAAAATTGCGGCGGTGGCCCGCGCGCTTCCTAGAAACATTAAAATCATCAGCATGGTCAGCAGCAAGCCGATGCCGCCTTCGCGCATCACCGTATAGATTGCTTGCTTCACGAAAACGGATTGATCGAACACGACATGAGTTTTTAATTGAGCTGGAATATCGCGCAGAGTTTGAATCGCTTTCTTCACTCCACTGACGACTTCAATCGTGTTTGTATCGCCGCCCTGTTTCAGAATCGGCGTATACACCGACCTCTGCCCGTTCACGCGAACAATGTTGTATTGCAGCGCAGACGCATCCACCGCGTGGCCGACATCGGAAATGAAAACCGATTTCGAGCCTTCCGTTTTTATCGGAATATCATTCAGCGCTTGCGCATTCGCAACTTGCGCGTTGGTATAAATGTTGAAATCCAGCGGACCGATGCGCACATCTCCGGCGGGTAAAATTAAATTGGAAGCGTCGGTGGCGCGCACCACGTCCATCGGACTCAGCTGGTGCGCCTGCATTTTTACCGGGTCCACGTAAATCATCAGTTGGCGATATTTTCCGCCGTACGGTTGCGGAACTGTGGCGCCCGGAACTCCGGCAATCTGATTGCGAATTTGAAATTGCGCCAGATCGTGCAACTGCGTTTCGCTCAGCCCTTCGCCTTCCACCGTCAGCAAACACACCGGCAAATTTGAAGCGTCCACTTTCATCACCACGGGCGGCAGCGTGCCTTCCGGCAATCGCCGCAAATCCGCCATCGCCAAATTGGAAATTTGCGTCACGTCCGCATTCGCGTCCGTGCCAGGTTTGAAATAAATTTTGATCAGGCTGACGCCGGCCAGCGAACGCGATTCCATGTGGTCGTATCCACTGGCGAAAGTAAAAAATCGCTCGAATGTATCGGTAATGTCCGCTTCGATTTGTTCCGGCGGCATGCCGTTATAAAAAGTGGCCACCAGCACGACGGGCATGTTGATGGGCGGAAACATATCCACCGGCATTTGCGAGCCGCTAATTAATCCGACGGCCAAAACCATCAGGCAAATAACAATGATGAAGTATGGGTGCTTCAGCGAAAATGTTGGCATGCCGGTTATTCCTTCCCGCCGGACTCGACAAGTTTCGGCGACACAAGTTCGCCCACGCGGAATTGCGCCTGTTCGCCAAAAATCACCAATTCGTTTTCCTGAAGGCCGGAAACAATTTCCACTTGCGTGGCAGTTTGAAGTCCGAGCGCGACGGCGCGCTGCTCGATGTGATTTGTGCTGTTCACTACAAATACCGTGCCGGAACTTTCCTTCGCCGATTGCACTACTTGAATCGGAAGAGTGAGCACGTGCGCGGCGGTATGCAACGGGATTAGCACGGACGCGTACATTCCCGTCACCAATTCGTCCTTGGGATTTGGAACGTGAACTTCGGCGTGCATCGTGCGCGTTTGCTCGTCAATCTGATCGGAAAATCGGACGATCGTTCCCTGAAAAGTTTTTGGCGGATTTGTTAAGCGCACCGCAACGCTTTCGCCGATATGAACGTCGGAAACCGCGCGCTCGGGCAGCGGAATCACAAGACGCAGTAAATTATTTTGAGATAACTGGCAAAGCGCCAGCGTATCTTTGCCGGAAGAAGTTCCGGCGGGCAGCAGCGCGCCAGTGAACGCGTAAACTTGCGTCACCACACCGTCGAATGGCGCGGTGATTCGCGCGTATGCAAACATTGCTTTGTCTTTATCGAGCGCCGCCTTCGTGCCGACCACTCCCTGTTCTGCGGCGGCCAGCGCATCGCGCGCCGAAGAAACTCCGGCGTTCGCTTCCAAATCTTTTCCCTGCGCGACATCAACATCCTGCTGCGCCAAAAGATCCGGCCGAGTTTTCTGTACGTCCGCCAGCCGCGTGTACGTTACATGCGCGACGTTGTAAACCGATTCCGCGCGTTTCAATTCTTCGCGCGCTCCTTCGAGCGCTTGCTCGCTGCGTTTCACGGACGCTTCGTCTTGCTGAAGTTGCTGCTGAAGTTCGGGAATTTCCAGCACCGCCAGCAGTTGGCCCTGCTTCACGTGCATTCCCCAATCGATGTAACTTTTTTGGATGTAACCCGAAACTTTTGCGTAAACCTGAATTTCCTGAAAGGGCTGAAATTCCGACGCGATTTCCAAATTGCTTGTTAGGTCCCGCCGCACAACTTTCACAACCGCGGCGGGCGGCGCGTTTGCCGGGTCGTCCATATTTTTCACCGGCGCATTTCCGCAGCCGGACGAAATTCCGGCGAGAATAAATAGCGCTGCGAGCATCGGCCGCGTCCGGCGCTTTATTTGTGCGCTCGAAATACTTTTGAAAATCATTCCGCACCTCGCAACTTGTTTGCTTTGTTCAGCGCTTCTCGAAACCCTTCCACTGTGAAATATTTTGAGCGGCACATTGCGATCAATTGTTGTTCATCACTTGCCATTTTTTCCGCAACGGCCGGAATTTTTTCCGCAATCTCGATCGGAACTGTTTGCACGCCGTGAAGATCTCCGTGCAACAAATCGCCGGGTTGAACTTTCATGCGGCCCACTTCCACCGGATGGCCGAACTCGTAAATGTGCGCGTAGGAATGCGAAACGGATACATTTCCGGCGAACATCTGAAATCCCATCGCACGGACTCCCGGCAAATCACGCACCGCGCCGTTGGTCACCACGCCTACGCACCCGAGCGCGAGAAGAATATTCGCGTGAAGTTCGCCAACGAATGCGCCGAGGCCCGGATGCGCGTCGGTATCTTCCACAACCACAATTCGCGGCGCGGGAGTCGCGAGAATGTGATTCCACCAATCGGTGCGATAAAAATAATTGGCGCCTTCCATGGGAGGATCGGAGGTGCGAACGCGCGCCGTCACCGCGTGGCCAACCATCGGCGGAAGTTCGTCGAAAATGCAGTGCACGCTCGAATTCGTAAATCCGATGTTGCGCAGGCGAACGTCAAACGTTTCAATCGCGTTCGCGACGGTGCATGAATCCAATCGCTTCAGCGATTGAATCAGTTCTTTATTTACAGAAAGCGCCATAGGTTTGCTCCTGTATGTATTTGCTAATTCGTATGATTCGCGCCAGAGATGCAGCGATTCACGTTGAAGACTTTAGTCTTGGAGAACGAAGAGCGAACGGCTAGGAATTTGCGGGAGGGGAACGGAGAGGACGAAAACTGACTTGCTCAGCAAGTTCTTGCGGAGAAATTTCGGGAATATAAGCAGCGCGCGTGGACTGCGGCTGTGTGAGCGGCAGAATTTCGCGAGGAGAAGAAACAGTTGCCGGGTTCACAACAACTACATGCTGCGCCAGGTCGGCAATCTTCACGGTTGTGGAAAAACGCACGGCCTGCGCCGTCTTCGGAAAATAATCGGAATTTTTCGCATGCACGGCCTGCATGAACAGGCCAGCCGCCATAAGCGTTACCGCCAGCGCGTAAACGTGCCGCCTTTTGTAGAGTGATTCGCGGATTGTGGTGAACATTTTCACGGCGAAGTAAATAGCGTAATTGGCGCCCAGGTTCTTACATGCACGCCCAGACAGCGCGGGTCACATAGATATCAAGGATAGACCGGCAAACGGGCGAAATCAACTCGGCTTGCTGCCCGTGGTTCCACTCCGCCAAGTCTTCAATTGCTATTAAAAATAGCACGCATCAGGCAAAGCGCTTGACTTTCACTTAGGAATATAGGATTCCTATATACATCATGACAAGCGACACGCGTTCACGAATTGCCCGCGGTAGCGCGGAGGTTGCCATTCTCGCGCTGCTTTCAAAACAATCTTTGTACGGATTTGAAATCGCCAAGCGCATCGAATCGGATAGTGGCGGAGTTCTGCGTTTCAATCTGGCATCGCTGTATCCAATGCTTTACGAACTGGAAAAGCGCGCATGGATACGAGGCCGCTGGGAAAAGAACAGCGCGGGGCGCGATCGCCGCTACTACACGCTCACGCCGAAAGGCAAAAAGAAACTCGAGCCGCTGCGAAAAGAATGGCAAATGTTTTTCCGCGGACTTGACCGGCTTGTGGGGGTGAAAAATGCATGATTGGAAATCGCTGATCGAACAGCGCGTGGCCAAATTAAAACTCCCGGAATCCCAGCGCGAAGAAGTCGTCAACGAGCTTGCCGCTCACCTTGAAGATTTGAGCGACGAGGAAAATGCTCGCGGCGTTTGCGAAACCGAATCAACCGCAAAAGAGCTCTACGAATCCACGGACTGGCGGAAACTTGCGCGCGGCGTTCAAAAATCCAAGCGCGACAATTACACGCTGAATCGCCGCTCAAGAACTTTTTGGCTCCCGGCGCTGATCACATTGAGCGCTGCTGAACTTTTTTGGGCGATCTTAATGCACAGCGCTCTTTATGAACGGCTGTCTTCATCGCGCGTGCAACCAGCGCTGCTGTTCTTCGCAACATTGCCGTTCGTCGGCGCGCTCGGCGCTTACTTGTCCCGGCGTGGCGGCGGCAAACGTGCCGCGCGAATGATCGCAGGAGTTTTTCCGCTGATCGTTATGCTTGGAGTTTTGGCTACAGTTTTTTGCACAAATTTTATTACCGGGCGCATGCCGTTTGCCGGTTACGAACATTTGCGCGGCTGGATTTTCCTTTTCGTCGCGGCGCTACTGCCGACTCTGGCCTCACTCGCAGGCACGTTGCCGTTCCTCGGCGGCGCCGACGCGCAGAATTCTTCGCGTCACGATAACAATTCAGAAGAGGACGGTGAGCCGTGCGGCAATCGCTAACGAAAATTTCGTATCGCGCCGTTTCAAAACGAGATTCATTTCATTTTGCCGCGCGATTTGTGTCCATCGCGTTGCCATTTATTTTCGGCATCGCGTGTGCAGCGCAGATCGGCGCTCAATCGCAGGCCCCAATTCCAGTCGCAAGCTCGCCTAAGTTCGAGTACGAAATCGCTTCGATCAAACTAAATAATTCCGTCACGGATAATCGGCCGGTGATGAGCTACACGGCCGACGGATACATCGCCACGAGCGTCCCCTTAATAATATTCATTCAATCGGCGTATGGAATTTTCGATACCGATCGAATTTCAGGCGCGCCGAGTTGGCTGAATTCCGAAAGATTCGACATCGACGCGAAAATAGATGGCGCTGTAGTTGACGCGCTGAAAAATCTCAGTCCAGCGGATCGCTCGCGCGCGCGCCAGCAGATGCTTCAAAAACTTATGGCGGATCGTTTCAAGTTGACCATTCATCGCGAAACGAAAGAGCTTCCGGCGTACACGCTGGTGATTGCGAAAACCGGCTCGAAACTTCAGGAAGGAAAACCGGGCGACACTTACGCCAACGGATACAGAGACAGCGGCGGCCGCGGAGGACCGGGCACAGTTCAGCTAAAAGGACGAGGCGGACTGGTTGCGCAAGGTGCACCGATTGCGAATCTGGCGGGAATGTTGTCATGGCTTTTAGGCCACAACGTCGTGGACAGAACCGGCCTTACCGGAAAATATGATTTCACTTTGCAGTGGACGCCGGATGAAGGCGAATCTCCAATGCTTTCCAGCGCGGCCGGCGGCGCACCGAACACACAGCCGCCGCCAGATCCCAACGGGCCTTCTTTATTCGTGGCGCTTCAGGATCAACTCGGCCTGAAATTGGAATCGAAAAAAGGACCGGTCGAAATTATTGTGATCGATCACGTCGAGCGGCCGTCTGGAAATTAATCATCGCAAAAACACTTCGTCTATTTTACCGCCGACATACTTTCCGCAAGCTGCTTCATCATCGCTTCCGAACCGGGATTTTTGAAATCAATTTGCACTGCGCACACGCTTGTCTTCACCGGAATCGCAACGTACCAATTCACTTCGGGGCTATCCACGGCAACGCTATCGGCTTTGTATGCGATCCACGCGCGCGTTGCGGAATCCTCAATTACTTTTGTCGGAGGGTACAGCATCTCGAATGTTCCCTTGGCTTTCGCCAAGGTTTGATTCGGAGAGGCGTGCATGGTCATGCTGGATTTATTGTCCGGCGCGCCGGCGGAGCTGGGTGAAAATTGGTCCACTTTCCAATCCGAAGGAACGGAAATCTGGCAGGTTTTCGATCTGTCGATTAAAACTTTCCATCCGTCGGGCGCGGCGGATCTAGAGATCGCGGATGCGGACAAAACCGCCGACACGAGCACGGCCGCTGCAACAAATAGAATCGCTTTCGTCTTCATGATTTCTCCTTTGCGCGTGTAACCAGCGGTGACGCGCGTTTCCGTGGTCCGCTTCGCGCGTAATATATAAGCGACGGCCTCCGCGCGCAACGCTTGAATGTTTCGCGCCGCGAACGAACGCAACAGTCGAACGCAACCGCGGAAAATGCTATCTTAGCCGGCAGAAGTTTCGCGCTCAGGTTCAAATCAGGATTCAACGAATGTCTCGCATTCAACTTGCTATCAACGCGCACGAACCATATCCCGGCCTGAAGGTGGTTCTTCTGACGGGCGGATTGACGATCGAGACGGTTGCGGCGTTTAATCACACCCTGCGCGATGATCCCGCGCCAGTTTTACTTTTGAATCTCGCGAAACTGGACTGGCTGGATTCCGCCGGCGTTGGCTCGCTGGTGCAATTGATGGTGCGCCGCGAAAAAGCAAAAACTTCGCTGGCGATTGCGGAACTTTCCACGCGCAATCAGGCGGTGCTGCAAGTTTCGCAATTGTTGCACCTGTTCCGTGTGTTTCCGACGACGGACCAAGCGGTGGAACATTTCGCGCGGCGCGGCGGATTCACGAGCAAAACGAAAATCGAATCGGTGTAGATTTTTCATTCATATTGCTGTAACAATCGTTTCATAAGCTCCAACGCTATGCCTAAAACACTCAGTCTCGAAACAGAAGTATCGCCGCAGCCCAGCGTAAAAACTATCGCGCTCATCGGCAGCCTGACTCTGGAAACCGTCGCAGGATTTAATTCCACTCTGCGCGAAGAAACTTCGCCTGTGCTTCTGCTGAATCTGATGAAGCTGGAATGGATGGACTCCGCGGGAGTCGGCGCGCTGGTGCAACTTCTGGTGCGCCGCGCGAAAGGTAAAGGCGCGCTGGCGCTGGCCGGACTTTCACCGCGCAATCACGGAGTGCTGGACGTTGCGCACGTCCTAAATTTATTTTCTGTTTTTCCAACCCCCGAAGACGCGCTGAAATATTTTGCGCAGCATGGGTCAATGTCCGCAGACGCGACGGCTTAGGCGCGATTCATCACCAATTGAACACCGATTCAACACCGCGTGATTTGCGCTGAAACTACTTTCCAATCTTTTCCGGCGCGTACATATATATCTGTATACCGGCTCGTGCCGGTTGAGCCGTCTTTGCGCGTGAATAATCCTGTTGCCTGCACCAGCGCGACGTCTCCATAGAAACGAACATTCACTTTCTTCAATTCGTACGCGGCGACATCAGGGCCTTTCGCGGTCTGATTCAGAAAAGCTGCTTTATCGAGTTCCGCGCCATCCGATTCGATTACCTGAAAATCTTCCGCAAGATGCTGGCGATACCATTCGACGTCGGATTCCATGAACGATCGAATATATTCCTCGTTCAAATGGCGCAGTGTATTTTCATCCGAGCTTGTGGATGTTGCTGCTGTTGATGGCATTGCTCCTCCAAGATTTCCATTTGCAGTAGTGCAATTCAGGCGTAGTCTGCTGGCGATACAAAGCTTCGGTCTGCACGTTCAGGGAGAAGTTTGCGGCAACGCGCGGACGTTCTGCAAGGAGATTTAGCGTGAAACCATTCGCGTACATTATATTTCTTGCTTTTGGATTGGCGGGGTGTGGCCAGACAGCGCCCGCGCAAAGTTCCGCGCAGAGTGCCACGAACGTTGTAATGGCATCAGGCGCGTTGCAAAAGTGTCTTGGTATTGTGCCCAACTCGGGAAAAATGCCGCATGCGAATCTCTCCAGCGATCCAAATTGCCTGCAACTTCCCGCCGCGAATATTTACAATCAGGCCGGAGCGAAATTTATGGCCGGCGATCATCCAGGCGCCGCGCAACTTTTAATGGCCGCTGCGAAAGCCGGAAATCCGCTGGCGCAATTGCGTCTCGCCATCATGTACGAACACGCCGACGGAGTTCCGCACGATAAAAAATCCGCGTTCATGTGGTACAGCGCGGCCGCCGCGCAGGGTGAACCTGCTTCGCAAGCGGAGCTTGGCGGATATTACGAAGACGCCGATCAAGTGCCGGAAAATTGGGATTTGGCGGCGAAACTTTATGAGGCCAGCGCGCTGCAAGGCTGGGCGAACGGACAATTTGTTTATGCGCGCGCGTATCAATTCGGAATCGGAGTGCCGCAAAGCCGTCAAGTGGCGATCGCGTGGTACCAAAAAGTGGCGGCTCAAGGCGGCAACGCTGGGACATATTGGGCGCAGTGGCTCAGCTCTCCGACAAACAATGTTGGTTTCCGCAATGTTGCCGAGCACGACGCGGTAATCGGAGGCAAACTGAGATTCGGATTACTTGGCGGCGATCCCGCTGGAATTTTATTTCATAACTCCGGCCAGCGAAATGCGTGGCTCGCCGGAGAAACCAGGCAACTCAATCTTAGCGAAGCGACGGCCATGTGGAATGTGAACAAAAGTCAGTACGACGCATGTACAAAAAGTGGAGGCGGCGGTTGCGTTCCGCCCGGACCGAAGCCCGGACAATAGCTTCTAAAATCGGCGCCCGGATTTACTGGCTTTCTTTGACGATGCGTCCGTTCAGCGGCTGCACCGGACGAACATCGTGAGGATAGAGTTTTGCGAACGCGGCGATTTCCTCCGCGGAAATTTCCATCGGAGTTTTCAGCACAAACCAGGTGACGCCTTCGGTGCATGGCGGCGCAGTTTGCGATCCCATGTAAGTGAAATAGGAAGTGTTGTGCGGAAGAAGACCGGCGGGATTTACTTCCACTCCGGGAATTTCGTGCTCCGCTCCCGCGGTTTGAGGCATGTATTTCCAAAGCTCCTGAATTGTGGAGTTCGCACTGCCCGTTTTCAATAGAATTGCCACGCCTGCAACTTTTCCGTCAGCGGATTGATGCATTAAATGGATCGCCATGTCGGAAGGTTTGCCGTGAATTTGTTCTTCGCTGGGATGATGAAAATGGAATTGCGTTAGTTCGTAGCGCTTGCCTCCTACAATCAGAAAATTTCCATTTCCGGAAGGATAGTTCACCCGAACAGCTGTGTATCCGTTGTTGATGATTTTCAGCGGGCCATTTTTATATTCAAATCGAATGGCCGGAAGCGCGGATTTTTCTGCGCTTTGAATATCAATCGGAGATTGTTCTCTGCCGGTTTTGCACGCGGCATATTCTGGATCCAGATCGCCCCAATGCTCGGGGCCGAGCGCGCCATCGTAACTCCATTGTGTGCGCCACTGCGCTCGCGGACCGTCTGGAAATAAAATCGCCGCGATCATCAGCAATAAAATTGTCATGCCAATTCTTCGCAAGTTGCACCTCGCTTCGCGCGCCGAATCCGTAAGCGATAGTATGCTGATTGCGAGACGCTGACAATTCGTCGTTCATCGAATTGTGGATGCAACACGAAAATGTTTCAGCGGGAATTTGTCAGCCTAAAGGAATTGAAAAACGTCGCGGATTTTTCCGCGGCGCGCGCCGCATCAAATGACTTCGTAAAAATAAATTGCACCATGTACACGCGTTTTTCAACCAGGATGAGCCGCGTAACAAGATTAAAATCTTTGCCCGAAGAATTCGTGGTTGCTTTCAGCTCGCGTCCCGGATACCCGCTGAATTGGATATTTTTTTCCGATTGAAGCGTTCCATTCACGGCCTTCAGGTAGCCGTCGCGCGCCTGGTCGAACGAATAGGCCATCTGCGGCGCCAAATCAAAATATGTGACGTTATAAACGACGTCACCGCCGGCGTCCGGGTCGGTGCAAATTGCAAAATATTCCGTCAACGTTTCGCCGGTGTGCGCCGGCGATTGATCTGTGCTCAGTTCCGGTTTGCCGGGAAAAAGTACGGAGTAGCGGCCTTCGGGCGAATTGTAAGCCGTCCATCCCGGCGGCACTTTTGGACTGCACGCGAAAGCCGCGCCCATCACGAGAATTAATAATGCGGCCGCGAACACCCTCATGAATTTCCTCCGACGAAGTGATGTGACCATCTTCGCAGAAGGCGTAAACTTTTCCGACGAGATTTTTCGGCGGGACGAAAATCAATCAGCGCTAATTACGAACGCGCTTCAGCGGCGCAGGCCAAATTCAACTGCAGGCGTTGATCGACCATCACCGCCAGGCAGCGCGTGCAGACGTCCATTTCTTTTTGCGCCCAGCCGCCGACGGCCGGCAATCCGCCAATCATTTTCATTGCCGAGTAGTGAACTCGCAGGCGCCACACGGTATTGGGCGCAACTTTCACGTCGGGCATAAGGCGATGAAGGCTGAGCAACTTGCTGAAATCTTCCGCGCGCATGGCGGCATGTTGAAATCCGGCGGCGACGAAGAACTTTTCCGACAACGGCTGCGCGGCCATGCCATCCAGCAGCGCGCGCCAGTAGCCGACGAAGAACTGCGCTCCGGCTGCGAACGATAGAATCAACATGAGTGTGCTGAGCAAAGTCTATGGTTCCTCGTAGACCCACTTTGCCGATTCGCACCGTGGGGCACAATGGGGCATCGGTACCATCCGATAGTTTGGATTTCAGCCGCGCCAGGCTTCATCGGATCAAGGCTGCGTCGGAGAAGTGGAACGAAGTTTTTCAAACGCCTTGCCTTCGCGCCAGTGTTGCGGGAAATGGTTCTCGTAATCGGAAAGGCCGGTGCAGATGCGGCGATGAAAAAAGTTAAATCCGAAATCCTTCATTTCTTCCTTGGCCTCCGCGGCAGTCCAACCTTGCTCGGCCATGCGATAGGCGGCAATCATCATGCCGGTGCGGTCGTCACCGTAGTGACAGTAAACAAAAACTTTCTTTCCGGGATTATCGCGAAGCAGCTGAAGAAATTTCGCGAACGTGTTGTCCTTGGGAAAAGAACATTCCCAGAACATGGAAACGTACTGCATGCCCAGCCGCTCGACGGGCTTACGCAGGTCCTTATATTTTCCTTCCTCGCTGATCACGATGCTGATGCCCATTTTCGCGAGGCACGCAAGCCCCTCCTCGGTAGGACGTCCACCACGAAACAGCGTGGGAGTAATCTGCGCGAAGTCTTGCAGACCGGAAAAGTTCTGCCGCGCCGGAATTACATGACCCGGCGTGGAATTGGTACGCGCCGTATCGTCACCCTCCAAAGGAGCGCACTCGCCAGTTTCCGCAGACGGTGTTTGCGAAGCGCTCTCCAGAGGAGCGGCAATATCCGCCACAACAGCGCGCGTAGGAAGTAAGGGAGACAGCGCGAGAGCCACCGTTACGAGAGTTAGCACGCTTACGAAAAATGCAGCGGAGTGAATCGTTTGGCGAGACATGGCTGTATGTCTGATGCTAGCAAGCGACTCAATGTGCCGCTTCAAGTCGCACGATTTCCAGCAGGGTGTAGCTCACCTGCCGCGGCGGGAACGTCAGGTTTTTCCGCCAACGCACATCACAAATCCGAGTCGTCTACTGCGGTCCTCTAAATCCGAACTGATCAGACTAGTCGTTGCGCAGTTGCTCCATCTCCGGTGTGCATCTTTCTCCTCTTTTCTCTGTGTTTCTCTGCGCCCTCTGCGCCTCTGCGTTAAAAGCCTTTGACCTTGCCTGTGACTTGACACCCATAACCATTCGATCAACGATCCCACTTGATCAATCGCGCACGCTTTCGTCTGTGCCGACAGAGCGCGTTCTGCTGCGGCTCTGCGGCGCTGAGAAAAAAGTGCGCCGCCGACGGGGCGCGAGTTTTCGTCTTTGCCGACAGGGTGCGTTCTGCTGCAGCCCTGCGGCGACTCAAAGACATCGCGGCCCCGCGACACTAAAAAAATGTCCTCCCCCTCCAAAGCAATCAACAAATCCCCCGGCTCGAAGTCGTCTCCGGGATCCAAATCGCATTCTCTCGTCCCCATGTCCCCCGTCCTTCCACGACCGCAAAAACCACATCGAAATTTTTCAAGGCGACTGCCGCGAAATTCTCGCCGCCATGCCCGCCGAATCCGTTGACCTCATCTTCGCCGACCCGCCCTATTTCCTTTCCAACGGAGGCATCACCTGCCACGCCGGAAAAATGGTCAGCGTCAATAAAGGCGCGTGGGACAAATCTCAGGGCGCCGAAGCAAATCACGAATTCAATCGCGAATGGCTCGCCGCCGCGCAGCGCGTACTCAAGCCCAACGGCAGCATCTGGGTCAGCGGCACCTCGCACGTAATTCACAGCGTCGGTTTCGCCATGCAGCAACTCGATTTCAAACTTCTCAATGACGTCTCGTGGGTCAAACCAAATCCGCCGCCCAATCTTTCCTGCCGCTACTTCACCCACGCCACCGAAACAATTATCTGGGCCGCCAAAAATAAAAAGTCGCGCCACACCTTCAACTATAAATTGATGCGCGAAGCCAACGCCGGCAAGCAAATGAAATCCGTGTGGACCATCCCTCCGCCCGAATCCTGGGAAAAGCGCGCTGGCAA
Source organism: Terriglobia bacterium (assembly GCA_963840515.1). Classification (GTDB taxonomy): domain Bacteria; phylum Acidobacteriota; class Terriglobia; order Acidiferrales; family UBA7541; genus DASTCZ01. Next base: position 82,886 of record CAWIZI010000024.1, on the reverse strand, counting down.
ACACCCCGCCCAAAAACCCGTCGCCCTTATCGAACGCATCCTCCTGGCCTCCTCCAACGAAGGCGACCTAATTCTCGACCCCTTCGCAGGCAGTGCCACAACAGCAATCGCCGCGTTCCGCCTAAGCCGCCAAATAATCTCAATCGAAATGGAATCGAACTCAATAAATCACGCCATCCAGCGAATCGTCTCCCAATTAGTAGTGGTTCATATCGGCACAGTCATCTCTAAAAAATAATCAGAATGATCTTGATCCGCAAAGCCATTCCGTGGATCGATCAATAAGCCGGGAACGCCGATCTCCTGATCGGCGCACTTCGGAAAATAAATCCATGTCCGTAGATTTTCCAACTCGAATCGTCCACCAAGAAAAGAATTTCTTTTTCGTAGGCTCCGACAAACGCGAAGTAGTTTTCTCCACCGCCGCCAATTCAATGGAAGACGCCTGGCAGCGTTTCCACTCCAGCAAAAATTCCACCACCTCAATAATGTTCGTAATCAAAACCGAAACCGAAATCTACCTCGCACAATAGCGTGTAGCCCGGGTTCGCCGAACCCGGGGCCTTTCTTACCCTTCTTCCCGCCCTCCACAAACCATGATCTAATTCATCCGTGCAATTACAACTCCCGCCACTCCGGCTCGTACACTACAAGAGCCCCTCTCGCCGCGCCGGTGTCATCACCGAAGATTGGGGTGCCGAGAATCTTTACTGCCCCAACTGCACATCAAACTCGTTAACCCAATGCCCAACAAATAAAGCCTCAATCGACTATACCTGCCCTTCGTGCGACGCAACATTCCAACTCAAAAGCCAAAAGAAACGTTTCGCGTCTCGTATCAACGACGCGGGCTATTACAAAATGATTGAGAGAATCGAGAGAGACGGCGCACCAAATCTGTTGGCGCTTGAATATTCAGCAGAGAACTGGACGGTTAGAAATCTCTTCCTGATTCCTAGCTTTGCGTTCTCCCGCGCCATCGTCGAGAAGCGCCCTCCGCTCAAACCAACTGCAGATAGAAAAGGCTGGATCGGCTGCAATCTTCTAATCGGCCGAATTCCCGCAGAGGCCCGAATAAATTTTGTGCTCGACGGCAAAGCGATAGCCCCTACAGTTGTGCGCGAGAGGTATTCCATTCTGAAGCCTTTGAGGAAACTCACAGTAGAAATGCGCGGCTGGACCCTCGACGTCCTAAACGGAATCCGCTTTCTCCACAAAAAAGAATTCTCCCTCGCGGATGCGTACACCCTTGAACGCGAGCTTCAAAAACTCCATCCCGCCAACCGAAATGTACAACCGAAAATCAGACAGCAGCTACAGGAATTGCGCGACATGGGAATTCTCAGGTTCTTGGACCAGGGACATTATGAGTTTTGCTGAGGGGTTCCACTGAAATTAAATCCAAACCATTCAACAACAGCGGAAGGAATTTTGAAAGTTGGCCGAGCCAAATCATGCGTGATCGATTTCCTACGCGTCGATCCCATAAATAAGCACCGGTATATCGATATTCGATACCCCGCGATGCTGCAGGTCCCACACAAATTGCTCAAAGTATGAAACTCCACTGGACATTTCGTCCGCGAATTTCTTTACAGGAACTATCTCAATGCCTGAATCAATGTGCCCGAGGTTTCTAAAGATGGTCATCTTTGCGCAAACGTTGTAAACCATGAAGGAATACTTTCCGAACTGTACCTCGACGCCCAGCTTCTCTTTCACAAAGTCCATCTCGCGAAAGGCTCCTTTATTCAGGGCCTTCGGGGCGTAACCCTCCGAATAGAAACTTGTCGAATAATCACAAGGTACTTTCACCTCGTGCCAATCATGTCCGAAGAATCCTTTCTTGAATGATTTATTTAAGAGCTTCGGGCTGAAAAGCATCTGGCCGCGCATTGTCTTCTCTTTGCTCTTTTTAGTCTTGTGGTAGTCTGCAGAAACCCCTTCGATGACTCCCCGCACTTCATCAATTAGTCGCGGATACTTCGCCTCAACGTACTCTTTTCCCCCATTGAACGAGTAAACACCCGCTATTCTCACTCTTCCTCCCCGCGCATTTGCAACCATTCGCGCGGTATTTGGGTAATCTTTTCACGCCCGGTGGGTTGATGCACGGGCTTGCCTAATGGCCGATACGGTAGTGTGCCGTTGCGGAAGTCCGCGATCCGCTGCTTTGCAATCTCGATATATTGCTCTTCTCTCTCGCATCCGATACCGCGACGATTGTGTCGCAGCGCTCCGAGTATTGCGGAGCCAACTCCCGAAAATGGATCGAGGACCCAATCGCGCTCATTGGTAAACGCGAGCACGCATCGCTCTACGACTTCTATCGGGAACTGACAAGGATGAATCGTCTTTTCGGGGTGATTGGCTTTGACGTTTGGGATACACCACAGCGACGTCTCCCAGTCTCTCTCCATTACTTTCCACATGTCCGAAGGATTCTTACCAAGTGGGTTTCCAGACAGCTTGCCGTAATCGGCACCCGGATGGTAGTTCGTTTTCCCGGGGTACTTAGACGGAACGCGGACGCTGTCCAGATTGAAGGTATAGGAATCAGATTTCGTGAACCACATCAGAACCTCGTACCGCCCAGAAAATCGCTTTGAACAATGCAAGCCGTGGTCGAAGTGCCAGATAACGCGGTTCCTGAGTTTAAGTCCCCTTTTCTTGAAGTAGGGGTAATAGAAGATATCCAGCGGAAAAATCTCGGAATTCTCTACAAAATTGCCAACCTGCCAACAAAGCGAACCTTTGTCAGACAAAACGCGAATCAGCTGGTCAACTATTGGAGTCAGATTCTCCAAATACTCTTCCAACTCCGTCGCCTGCTCATACGATTTCCCTATATTGTATGGAGGTGAAGTGATTATCATCTGGATTGAGCCATCTGGAACCGTCTTTAACGTCTCGGCGGCGTCTCCCGCAAGAATTACGGACATTGCGCTCGCGTCAAAAATCTCTGGCGTGTCTGCCTTTCCGAATAGTGGGAGACTCCGCTTTGCAGCAGTTCTGCTCATTCGCTCTCCAAACCAAGGAATTCGGTTTTCATTTGTTTGTTCACCGACTCTAACTCAAGGAACTTCTATCCGCAAGGAAACCGCAGCGAGATCAATTTCGGGATCAAATTCCCCAAACAGGATTTCCAGCGCGATGTCCGTCGAATAAATTCAACGAACTGCCCTCGGCTCGTCAGATAGAGAGCAAACTAAAGGCCAAATTCGCCAGCGATTTTTCGTTTGATTTTAGAGCGCGGAATGAATCGGCTGACAGTTGTGGAGGGTTTCATCAAGAAACAAAACAAATGGGTCACGCCGCGATTGCTCTGGACTCCCATCGAATTGCCTCTTCGATCTCTTTGTCCGTCCGCCCATACTCTTTGGCCAAATCTCCTATCGATTCTCGCGCGTGGAATCGCGACGCTATCACAGCCGTCGCAATTCCCGTTCCCGCAATCACAGGCCGTCCAAAAGAAATCGCCGGACTAATCATGATCGACTTCGGCTCATCCGAACTTCGCTTCTCAATAAATGGAAAAAACATTGGAACTCCGGCAGCGCTTCTCTCAATTCTCTTCATGTGCAATTCCAGAACTTCCCGGGCTCCCAACTGGTCGGGTTTGTTCAGATTGACCAGCTCATTGCCGTGCTTCCGAATAAAAACATCAACGTCATCCGTCTCGAAATCTCTATCCACCAGCGGATGTGGCGAAGGGAATAGTCTCTTGAGGGTATTCAATGCCTTCCGAACTTTCGGCAATCGCAGATTGTAGTGAGTTCTCATCGAACTCAACATGTAGCACTCCATCAAATTCGTAAAAGAAAGTCTCGGTGGATTCATCTCCGCCGGCGTAACAATAGGCGCAATTGATTTGCTGCCAATCCAATACCGCAGCGTCTGGTGCGGCACGCGCAGGTAATGCGCCGCATCAGTCGTGCTGTAGATTGCAACGTCGAGCGAATTGTCGCGATTAGATTGCATCTTATTTTCTCGCTTAAATGGCCGGGCGAACTTCCTTTTTCCGCTTACCAGTATGCGCCACAATATACCTAAGGTCACGCCCGCTCAAGTATCAATCTACGCACTCTCCTACCCCACCCCCAACCACTCCCGCGCCTCTTCAATCTTCGTAAACACTCGAATCCCTTCATCGCCCTTCGAGTCGCGCAATATCTCAAACATCCGCGCCAGTCCAAATAATTCCATATCCGGAACCACAATCGCCCGCCGCGCCGACGCCGCAAAAATTCTTCTGGCCGCAAACGCCTGCACGTCCGCAGCGGTAAACTCCAATTTCGTCGTGCGCGTGAAATCCAGCAGCTGCGAATACGTTGGCACGAAATCAGGGTCCGCCGTGATTTTCTGCTGATGGCCCAGCACGTCTTCCCGCGTAACCACGCCCCACGCGCTGCTGGTCACCAACCTTCGTTCCTTGTCGATCTTGTAAGCGGAAGGCATCGCGCTACCTCTCGGTTCATTATATCGAGACTCCTCGATGTCTTGCTTATCAAACGAGCGCGCACGCGGGTATGCTTCACCTAGTTTCCTGTTGTTCCAAATTTCATTTCCTATCCGATCTCCATTTTCGTATTTATTTCTCCCCATCTATTCGAATACTCCTCACTCGCCGTTTAATTATATTTTGCAGATTTATTTCCATCGATTGCCTAATAAGATACTTGACGCAATTTATCTCTCTTGTTACCCTGCAACAGTATCGTGAATTCACTTCCTGCTGCGAAGCGCTCGCTTGCCCCGAAGGAACTCACCGCACCAAGTTTTGTACCAAGACTCGTGACGCAAAGTTAGCCTCACGCAAGCCCATGCAACGAAGGGCTAGCCCCTGCGGATTGAACGGCCCACGTGGCCCTCAAGTCCCGGCAACTACCTGCCTCACTAAGTCCTTTAGATTGATATTCTTAGCATATTTCGTGTCCGTAACTCCTTTGTTTTGATATTCATAGCAAAACAGGGGGAGGGGGGCCTCATAGCCCTCCGCATTTGAATTTGCCTTTGAATTCGTAGGGGCCACCTTCAGGTCGCCCGAGGGTTTTGAATTAGTTTTTGATCTCGTCCGTCCAGAGATCTTGAATCTCAATCTTGATCCAAATTTTGCACCACCAAAAGGAGATCCCCAAAATGTCGCCCAATACATCCACAGAAACCAGCACGGAGATCGCCATCGACACACGTTGCAGATACGTCGCCGCCTCTGGCCGGCGCTGCCGAACTTTCGCTTCCCGAGACACTTCTCGCCCCACCGGCTATTCCGCCTTCTGTCTCCCTCACGCTCAAATGGAACAACAATTCCTCGACGCCAAATCTGTCACCAAAGAACTGATTGGTCCCATCGTCGATTTCCGCACAAACTTGTCCGTGAATGAAGTGCTCGGAAATCTTCTCAAGCTCGTCGCGGAAAATCGCATTCCACTTCGCAACGCGCAAACCCTCGCCTATATCTGCCAGTTGCTATTGACCAGCAATCCGGGAGTTCGTTACGAGACCAACTTGTCCGGTGGCGAAGAATATGAACTCAAGATCATCAACCGTTCAATGGACACGATGTACGGCGAAAATAATGACGATGACGACGAAGAAGTCAAAGAAGAATCCAGCGGAGAGATCGCGGAACAAGAAGAGCAAGAAGAACCGCACCAACTTCCTGCAACAAGAGAAGAATTTGACGCTCAAGTCGCCGCCGCTGTGAAATTACGGGATGGTGGGTAGCACGGCACGCTGAACAAAAAGTAGAATTTCCTCCGCATCAAAATTGACGCGCCTCTCTCCGCTAGAACCTCGTCCGAAAACATCCGCAGAAAACCCAAAAGCCTCACTCGCCGCGGCGGGTGAGCTACACACTCAAAATCGAATCGATCTAATTTAGAATTATTTTGACAGGTGCTGGAGGAGGGCTTTGCCTTCGGTTTCGGTCAGAGTGTTTTTGCGCATTAGCGCGGTGATTAATTCTTGCAGAACGTGGAGCTGCGCGTCTTTGTGGGCGGATTCGGCGGAAGTGGGCGCGTCGATTTCGGTGGTCTCAAAGCCGGCTTCGACAGCGCCGCTTAGCTCGTCAATCCAGGATTTTAGAATTTCGGCGTGAGCTGGTTCGGGCTGAGAGAAGGCGATTCCCATGCCCATGTTGGGCAGCGAGTAAACGACGACGCCTTGCGTTTCAAAAGTTTTTTTCGATGCGGTGACACGAATGCGAACTTTGGTGCGGACCGGGAAAGGCGCGTTGGTATCCACATAGCAGCCTTCCATGCTGAGGTCGCTGATGCGCGTGTTCATGCGCGTGCGGGAATGCATGTCCACAACTTCCGCGGTGGCGGTGAAGCCGTAGCGCGGAGTGCCGCGGCGCTCGTCGGAGGAGAGGTCGACGGTATCTTCGCCGACGGGTTCGACGGCGGTATCTGCTATTTTCGATGAATTGCGGGGCATGACGACGCACGATCTCCTGTTGATAGTGTGGAGAAAATTGAATTGCGGGGCAAGAGTACGAGAGTACTTGTGCTTTATTGGACAAGACGAGGAAAAATCAAAAGCAAAGTCAAAAGATTTTAACGCAGAGACGCAGAGAACACAGAGAAAACACGAGGAAGGCAGAGGAGGAGTTTTTTGTTGCGCCTGTTGGGATGTGATGAAAGAATCCGGCGCTGAACGGAGGGCGTTATGAAATTGCGGGTGCGAGGGTTGGCGATGGTTGGACTGGTGGCGATGGCTGGATTGGTGGCGTGCTCGAAGAGCGCGGCGCCGGGACAAGCTGCTGCAGGTGGGCAAAATTCGGGGGCGGGTGGAGCGTCATCAGGTGGAGCGCAGGTAAGCGGGGCGATGGTTGCTGCTGGGACGAATGCGCTGCCGGGAGGATTTCAGTCAGTGACGGATGCGGATGGAACGGGGCAACTTTTATGGGCGCGCGTGGCGGCGGGACAGACGTCGGCAAAGGGCGCGATGCGAGATGCTTTGGGCGCGCTGAAAAATTATTTTGATGCGGCGCCGCAATTCACTTCGGCGGTGAGCGATTCGGCGGATCAAGTGGTGCAGGTGATGCTTTCCGCAAATTACAAAGGGCAAGCGGTGAATGGAATTGCGACCACGGTGATTGGATCCGGCGGCGGAGTTTTTGGAATGGTGTATGACCGTCCTGCATCGCTGAAAAGTTCTTTTACAAATTTATCGAAACAATTCAGCGCGCAACTTCCAAAGAGCGCGACGAGCGGACAGCCGTTTAGTTTGGCGGCGCCTGCGAGTTGGACTCGACAGACCGGCGGAGACCAAAGCGCGGCGGTGAATTTGCCGGCGGGATGGAAAGTGACGGGGTGCGCGCAAGGCAATTTGGAAGCTACCGGTCCGCACGGGGAATATCTGCAGTTGGGAGAAGTGACATTCGTGAATACGCAGTTGGTGCCGGGGACGACGGGGCTGGCGAGTCCATATTTGGCGCCGGTTCCGGCGTTTACATTTTTGACGAATTACATGACCAAGGTGAATCAAATGACCGGCGTGAAATTAATTACCGTGCCGGGGAAAGTGATTGAGTCAAAGGCGGTGCAGGCGCCGATGCAAGGCGGACAGGGCGCATTCATGTTGCAGGAAATGACGGTGAACGGAACGCCTTATAAAGTTTACGCGCTGGTGTACACGGCGAAGCTGCTGCTTTCGGGATGGCAATTTTATTCGTCGTACGTGGCCGCGCCGGCGAATATTTTTCCGAGCGAATTTGGCGACATGATGCGGATTTGGAATTCGTGGAAAGTGGACGACTCTGTGTACCAGAACATGATGGCGCAGACTTTGCAGACGATGCAGTCAACCAGCGCGATGATTAATAATTCCACGGAGCAGCAGATTGGGTCGTATGACAATTTGCAGGCGAACATGGAGAACATTATCAATGGAGAGAATTCCGTGGAGAATACGACAACGGGGACAAGATCGAATGTGGCTGTGGGGAGCACGTCGTCGGTGATACAGGGATGCAAAAATAGTGGATACGACTGTCAGGTGGTGCCGTTTGATCAGCTGGCGGGCGGACATTAGCAGGGGAGCTTAGGACCCAGCCAGGAATGGCTGTTGCCACGGATTAGGGAACGCAAATGAGAGTTGCGGCGTCTACTAGATGGGGTAAGAGCGGCCTGTCCCTTGAAAATAAAGAGGTTGACGGGGGTGGGGGTTGTATATAGGCTTGCAGGGTTTGGCGTGACTTTTGGGCTATTCGCCGCATCTAATCGTAGAATGGCGAAGTGTGCGCGGCTGCTTTGACGAACGCCTAGGACGGCGAGCAAGCGACGCGGGCCAGCGAGTTTACTTGGGACGAGCTTCGACGAAGGGAATATCACCTCACAGGTGGAAAACCAGCAAGTTCCTTTTTCTGAAGGATTTTGACGGAATCGCTGGGTGGTAGTGTCTTTCGGCTAATCGTAGGGATGCAAGAGGCTCGGATCTGGAAGGGTCAGATGCGGGCTTGACGGAAGAAGGCGGCTGCTTCGCTCGACGATTTTCGGGAATGAGGAAAAGCTGTGGTTTTCGCGGGCGGATGGCGGCGATAAGTGAACCGTCCGGGGTAGTTGGTACATCTATCAAGTAGAGGGCGATTTAGAGAAGTTTTCTCCAGCAGCGCGAAATTAAAAAATTTGAGTAGTAGGAATTTTTTGTAGAAGTTCTGGGAGGCTAGTTTGGCAGTTTTACTGGAAGAAAAATACGACCAGGTACGCCAGCTCATCGCGATGGGCAAAGAGCGTGGATACCTGCTGTACGACGAAGTGAACGACATACTTCCGGCGGAAGTGCATTCGTCGGAAGAAATTGACGATTTGCTTTCGACGTTTGAGCGCAACGGAATTGAAATTTACGAAGACGCGAACACGGCGAAGGCCGCGCGCGCCGCGGCGGAGCCTGCCGACGGCGAAGCGGAAGTGGAACCGTCGAAGGATTCGCCGAACGAAGAAAGCGAACTGGATCTGACTCCGGGAACTTTGGAGAAGACGAACGATCCGGTGCGTATGTACTTGCGCGAAATGGGAACGGTGCCTTTGCTGACGCGCGAAGGCGAAGTGACGATTGCGAAGCGCATCGAGCGCGGACAGAACCTGGTTCTGAAAATTATTTCGCGTTCGCCAATTGTGCTGAAGGAATTGCTGGCGGTTGCAAAGGATTTGCGTGAAGGAAACCGTTCGATCAAAGAAATTGTTCAGTTCGACGACGAAGAACTGACCGAAGAAAAGATTGAAGCGAAGACCCGCGCGACGCTGAAGCAACTGGACAAGCTGGAGAAGTTGTACGACCTCAGCATGAAGATGGCTGAGAAGTTCGACAAAATTCCCAAGGCGAAAAAGCGCACGTACGTGAAAGCCAAGTTCGCCCTGGGCCGCACGCGCATTGAAATGTCAAATGTGCTGCGCGCGTTTGAATTTAATCCGTTCGAGCGCAAGCGATTGATCGACACGATCCGGCACACGGTGGAGCGCTTGCAATCACTAGAGCGCGAAGCGGGGAAGCTGGAGCGGCGCGCGGACGTCAGCAAAGGCGAAAACGCCGCCGAAGCGCGCAAAGAATTGCGCGAACGCCGAAGCGAGCTGCGGGAAATCGAAACGGCCAGCGAAGTTGGGCTGACGGAATTGAAGCGCACGCTGCAAGTGATTCTGCGCGGCGAAGCGGACGCGGAAGTCGCCAAGAAAGAATTAATCGAGGCCAACCTGCGGTTGGTGGTTTCCATTGCGAAGAAATATACGAACCGCGGATTGCAATTCCTGGATTTAATTCAGGAAGGCAACATCGGTTTGATGAAAGCCGTAGACAAATTTGAATGGCGCCGCGGATATAAATTTTCAACGTACGCGACGTGGTGGATTCGGCAGGCGATTACGCGCGCAATTGCCGACCAGGCGCGCACTATCCGCATTCCGGTACACATGATCGAAACGATCAACAAGTTGATCCGCACGCAGCGGCAACTGGTGCAGGAATTGGGGCGCGAACCGACTTCGGAAGAAATCGCCAAGCGCATGGATATTCCGGTGGCGAAGGTGCGCAAGATTTTGAAGATTGCGCAGGAGCCGATTTCGCTGGAGACGCCGATCGGCGAAGAAGAAGATTCGCATCTTGGAGACTTCATCGAAGATAAGGCCGTGGTTTCGCCTTCGGATGCGGTAATCAATTTGAATTTGAAGGAGCAAACGTCGTCGGTGCTGAAGACGCTGACGCCGCGCGAAGAAAAAGTCATCAAGATGCGGTTCGGATTGGACGACGGCAGCGAGCACACGCTTGAGGAAGTCGGACAGTCATTTGCCGTGACGCGCGAGCGCATTCGTCAGATTGAAGCGAAGGCGCTGCGGAAGTTGCGACATCCATCGCGTTCGCGGAAGCTAAGAGCGTTTTTGGAAGGGCCTTCGCGGGATTATCTCTGAGACGATCGCGGAGTCCGATAGAGCTGGGCACGCCCGGAGGTGAACAAATGAAGATCAATGATGTGGTTCACGAGGCGGAAGAAGGCGGATATTGGGCCGAAGTTCCGGCGATTCCGGGTTGTGCTACGCAGGGTGAGAATTTCGAGGAGCTCCTCAAGAATCTGTACGAGGCTGTCGAAGGATGTTTGTCTGTTGATGTTGAAGAACCTTCGAGCAAAGGCCAAACGCGGGTGATGGAAATCGCTATATGAAGTCAGTTTCCGGCCGAGAGTTGGCTGCAATTCTTGGACGGCACGGCTAGAAACTTCTACGAGTTAACGGCAGTCATCACATTTTCGGAAAAACAGGCAGCATCGTCCGCCTCTCTGTACCAATCCACGGAAATCATCCGCTTAAGATTGGGCTTCTAAAACATCTTCTGAAAATCGCCGGGTTATCGGAAACGGATTTGGCCTGACCTATTACGTTTCGGGTTAAACTCTTCGCCATCCTATGGCTTTAGCGGCAGGCGCACTTATCGGGCCTTACGAAATTCTCGCTCTTCTGGGAGCGGGAGGAATGGGCGAGGTTTATAAGGCGCGAGACACGCGGCTGCATCGTGTGATTGCGCTGAAAACTTTGCCCGCGGAAAAAGTTTCTGACGCGGAGCGCAAGCGGCAATTTTTAATCGAAGCGCGCGCGGCTTCGCAACTGAATCATCCCAACATCGTTACAATCCACGACATTTTTGAATTGGACGGCGCTTACTTCATTGCAATGGAGTGCGTTGCGGGCAAAACGCTTGAGCAGCAAATTGCGCGCGGCGAAATTTCTTTTGATGACGCGATGAAATTTGCGTTTGATATTGCGGACGCTCTGATCGCGGCGCACGCGGCGGGAATTATTCACCGTGATTTGAAGCCGGCGAACATCATGATTGCAGAAGACGGGCGAGTGAAGCTTTTGGATTTCGGACTGGCGAAATTGGCGGAGCCCCTGGGAATGGAAGCGGCAACGCTTACTGCGATGGGCGTGGAAGGATTGGCGGGAACGCCGGCGTACATGTCTCCGGAACAGGTGGAGGGGCGCGAACTGGATGCGCGTTCGGATATTTTTTCTTATGGATTAGTTTTGTACGAAGTGTTTTGCGGGCAGCGCGCGTTTCGCGGCGAAACGTGGGTTTCGACTTTAACGGCGGTGCTGAGAGATGAGCCCGCGCCGATGCGGAAGATTAAGCCGGAAATTTCTGCGGCAGCGGAAGAGCATGTGGCGCGGTGTTTGCGGAAAGATCCGGCGCAGCGATTTCAGAGCATGAAGGATGTGAAGAAAGATTTGGCGGAAATGTCGTCGAAAGGGGTGGTCGTCGGACAGCGTTCGGCCGTGAGCGCTGCGCCTGGCGCGGGGACGCGGGAAGAAACGCGGTCGATCGCAGTGTTGCCCTTCGCCAATTTGAGCGCTGATAAAGAAAATGAATATTTCAGCGATGGGTTGGCGGAAGAAATTATGAACGCGCTGGCGAAGGTGTCGGAATTGAAAGTGATTGCGCGGACTTCAGCATTCGCATTCCGCGGCAAGACGCAGGATTTGCGGACGATTGGCGAGCGGCTGCGCGTAGGAACAATTTTGGAAGGAAGTGTAAGGCGCGCGGGCAATCGTGTCCGTGTGACAGCACAGTTGATTCGGATTGCGGACGAATCACATTTGTGGTCGGAGCGATATGACCGGGAGATGACGGATATTTTTGCGATTCAGGATGAAATTTCGCAGGCGATTGCGAGCGCGCTGAAAGTGAAGTTGGTGGCGCCGCAACGGCGCGCTGGAAATGTAGAGGCGTTCCAAAATCATTTGAAGGGATTGTACTGGTATCAGCGGTATACGCCGGAAAGTTTGGCAAAAGCGAAGAAATCGTTTGAATTGGCGCTGATTCAAGATCCGGATTACGCCGACGCGTACGCGGGACTGGCGGTATTTTATTTTGGGCTGGGCGCGTTGAGTATTAAGCCGATGTCGGAAATGGCGCCGCTGGCGAAATCCGCCGCGGAAAGAGCGCTGGCGATTGATGAAAGTTTAAGTGAAGCGCATAGCGTGCTGGGATTGGTGACCGGCGCGGTTGAGTTTAATTGGGATTTGGCGCTGCGGCATTTTCAGGCGGCGATGAGGGCGAATCCGGTGCCTGCGCTAGTCGGCTTGCGCTACGGACTTTATTATTTAACTCCGCTACGCCGGTTCAAGGAAGCGGAGGAGCAGTACAAGCGTGCGCTGGAAACTGATCCGCTTTCGATGATGGCGCATTTCGGACTGGCCTTCGCTTATTACTGTCAGAAACGCTATGACATCGCCATGGAACACGCGGCGAAAGCGGTGGAGATTTATCCGGGCTACTGGCTGGTGCATTTAGTGATGGGAATGACGCTTTCTCAGAAAGGCTCGCTGAAAGAAGCTATTGTCTGCCTGGAAAAAACGATGGAACTTTCGCCTTTCTTTACGCTGGCGACGGGATTCCTGGCTGCGGCGTATTTTCGCGCGGGGATGCGCGAGCGCGCGGAAAAATTAATGGCAGAAGTTGCGGAGAAAAGCAAAAGACAATTTGTTTCACCGGTTTGTTTTGCGATTTACCATGCGGCTGCGGGCGACACGGAAAAAACATTTGAGTTTCTTGAGGCAGCGTTTGCCGAGCGCGATCCTTATTTAACGCGCATCAGCGCGGAACCATATTTCGATTCCTTTCATGCGGACCCGCGTTATGACGAGTTGATGAAGAAGATGAATCTTAGTTGACGAATTCTAGCTGACTACGGATCCGGACTTCGCGGCGCAGGCTGCGGCAGTTAGGCATTTCGGGCAGAGGCATTCGTCATATTGAACGCGAAGTTCGGCGAGAGTTTGCCGGCTAACTTTCACGTCATCGCACCAACAGGGACTCGATGGTGACGCGCACGGGAATTGAGTGCCGCAGGCCTGGCAGTTTTTTTGTTTCGGAGGCTGAAGTGGCGCGTGCGAATCAGATTTTCTTGAATTCATATAAGTGCTTCCGTTTCCGGCTGGTGCTTCTGTTCGATGCTTTCGTGAATCAGTCCGTCGCTATCCGGTCGCCGTGGCTGGGTGGATTTGATATCACCAGAAATTCGGTGTCGTTTGCGGAACGGTTAAAAACTTGATGGCGTTCACCCGCTTTAATGTGAAGACCTTGTCCGGCGTTGAGTGCGAGTTCATTTCCTTCCACGTTGATTTGCAAATTCCCTTTTAAGACGTAGAAGAACTGATTTGATTTTTGATGGTAATGGCGAACTTCTGAAGTTCCGGGCGGCATTTTTTCTTCGATGATGCTGAGCGCGTCATTTTTTACCAGATGCCAGCCGTCGCAATTATTTCCCCACGAATAGTGCTGCGCTGTCCGACGGTCGATCGCCTCAAGCATCCCAACGACATTTTACTCCTACTTGCTGCGTTCGCGGACTTGTTCTTCGGTCAGGCCGTAGAGCGGCGGCGTGGGCACGTCCAACATGGCGAGATAAATATAAATTTGCCCGCGGTGATGGATTTCGTGCTCGATCATCAGGCGCAGCCATTTTATTAGGGTGATGCTGGCGCCATCGGGCGTGATTGTTTTTTTGTGAAGATCTTCGGCGGAGAGCCCGCTGAATATTTCGACGGATTCTTTGTGGAGGCGATCGACGTAGGCGAAGACATTTTCGTAGCCGTCTGCGAGTTCTTTGCCGTGGCCCGGATAACGACTGGGTTGGAAACGCGCGTTTTCGGCCCACATGTAGCGATCGGTTCCGGCGAGATGGCGGAGAAGATCGCCGAGGGTGAAGCGGCCGGGTTTGAAGGTCCATTCGATTTTTTCTGGCGGGATACAGCGGGCTACGCGAAGAGTGCGGGCGCGGATTTTTTCCAAGTAGGTGGTGAATTGAAGGGATTCGGTGTTTTCCATTTTTGCTCCTGGTGCGGCTACGTGTTCGTTTGAGAATGTGCCACAGGCTGAAGCCTATGCTACTTAGAAGCGTCGGGCCCGTTTACGGATTGGGCGTATTGGTAGACGAGTTGGGCGCCGCGGTCGGTGCCGACGATGGTGAGGATTGCGAGAGCGATTAGTCCGGCGAGAAGAATACGGCGGGTGTTTGCGGTGAAGGCAGCGCGCTTGGCGAAACAATAAATTGCGAGAGCGGTTGCGAAGCTGGTGGCGATTAGCATTAGCGTTTCGTGGATGTCGAACACGCGTTGAATTTCGATGCTTGGCTCGACGGAAGATTGCGCGAGCCATCCGGTGAAAGCTGCGGCGTAGGCGCAGAGCGTGCCGACATTGAGAAGACGGACGGCGGTGCGGTGGAATTCGTTGTTGGAGCGCCAGATGGAGAGAGCTTCAAAAAGAAGCGCGCCGAACCAGAAGCCGATTGGGAAATGTACGAAGAGCGGGTGGATATTGAGCATGGATTTTAGACCGGGGAGCATTGTTTTCTCCTGAGTGCGGATTGATATTCGGATTTTGAAACAGAATCGGCGGGGATGCAAAGCGTACACAGCCAGGAATGGCTGTGCCACGTTCGGCCGAGGGCGCAGCGAGCAGCGCCCCTACAGCACTTTAGTTTGATTTGACGAAGCATTATTGTTTGGATAGGATGGCGTTGATGAAACGGGATGCGGTGCGAGCGGTGATGGAAAATTATCCGCGCATTTATTTTGCTTGTCATACGCGGCATGTAAAGGATCCGAAGACGCGCCGGCAGGTGAGCGCGCATCAGGCGAGCATTCTGGATCATTTGGACGAGACGGAGCCAACGGCGCTGGTGGATTTGGCGCGGCACATGGGCGTGACGGTTTCGACGATGTCATTGAATGTGGAGCGGCTGGTGCGGCGTGGATACGTGCGAAGGACGCGCGATGCGGAGGACCGTCGGCGATTGCGTTTGCTTTTGACGGCGAGTGGATTGCGTTTGCGCGAAGCGAGTTCCGTGCTGGAGCCGGCGCGTGTGTCCGCAATGTTAGATGAATTGGACGCGGACGAACTTGCGCGAGCGTTGCGCGGATTGGCGTTGCTGGCGCAGGCGGCAGAGCGGCGCATGGCGCGAGTGGCGGAGGAGCGGCCGAGTTGGCGGGCGCGGCGAACGGAGCGAGCGGCGCGGAAGAAATAAATTTTGCGGACGTGGCGAAATTAATTTAGAGAACCGCGGCAGACGCTGAGCGATTGCGATTGGAGGAGGAAATAAATATGCGATGGGCGTTGTGGATTGTCGGAAGTTTGGCGGCGATTGTGGCTATCGTTGCGATTATTGGAGCGATGCTGCCGAAAGGGCATGTGGCAACGCGCGCGGCGAAATTTCGCGAGTCGCCGGACATGGTGTGGAATACGATTACGGGTTACGAAGATTTTCCGAAGTGGCGGCCTGGAGTGACGAGCGTGACGCGGATGCCGGATGCGAACGGGCATATTGTTTTTATGGAAAAAGGCGGGTCGGGCGCGCAGGATATTCCGTACGAGATTGTGGAGTCGGTGGCGCCTGCTGGCACGGCTCCTGGGAAATTGGTGGCGAAGATTGCAGATCCGAAGTTGCCGTTTGGCGGATCGTGGACGTACGAGGTTGCGGCCGTCAATGGCGGAACATCGTTGCGCATAACCGAGCAAGGCGAAGTTTACAATCCGATATTTCGATTTGTGTCGAAATTTTTTATGAGCCAGACAAAGACGATGGACGATTATTTTAATGCGCTGGGAAAGAAATTTGGAGAGATAGTGCAGATTTCGGAGTGAGGGAGTTAGCGCATGCGAGGTAAAGGATTCAAACCGTCACACTGGCTGAAGCCTGTGCCACTGGGACAGGTCGAGGAGAGGCCGATGGGAGCTGAAGTTAAATGCCGGGTGATATTTGGCGGGCAATCGTGTGAGGGGAAGGCGCTGCTGGAGACGAATGAAATTATTTTTCGCGGCGAACTTTTCAAGTTGAAGATTTTGCTGAAGGAAATTAAAAAGCTGAAAGCGTCGAAAGATGAGCTGCGGATTTTATTTCCGAAGGGCGAGGCGATATTTGTGTTGGGGGCGCGGACGGCGAAATGGGCGCAACAGATATTGAATCCGAAAAGTGTGATTGAAAAAATTGGCGTGCGGAATGGGGCGAAGGCAGTTGTCATCAATGTGAATGATAAGGATTTTCTGAAGAAGTTGGGCGAGGTGGCGACGATTTCGGATCGGCTTGTTAGCGATTGCGAAGTGATTTTCTTTGGCGCGGAAGCGGTGGAAGATTTGAAGCGAGTGCCGCAATTGATGCGGGCGATGGCGGCGGATGGAGCGCTGTGGATTATTTATCCGAAAGGATTGCAGGTGATTCGGGAAATTGATGTGTTGATGGCGGGGCGTAAGGCAGGGCTGAAGGATATTAAGGTGGTGGGATTTTCTGCGACGCATACGGCGCTGAAATTTGTGATTCCGGTGAGCGAGCGTCCTTAACGCTTAATCGAAGCGTTTGCTTTTAGGAGGCCACGCGCCTCGGAAATCGAAAGAGGAATTTTTCTTAAATGCAGAATTGAATGGCACGTTGGGCAGACCGGCGCGAGTCTTTTACTGGGTCTACTTGATATACCGCGCGAATCGTCGATAGCGGAACCAAGTGGTGTACGTGAATAAATCCAAACGCAATCGACCCAAATTTCTCACCGAGATCAACGTCACATACTTTGCAACGTGAACCGTGATGTGCAATGCACGCGGCACGCGCTGCCGAGTTTCTCTCGTAGGCATTTACAATGACCTGTCTTCTCGCTCCTTCCGGCAGCGTTGCAGTGGGCGGAATCTCGTTCGGGAAAAAAGGAACGCCACTCGTCCGCATCTCCCAAATTGCTTCAAGCGCCATCGCAATCGGCTCCGGGATTCGATTTCCGGAAGATGGAAGTGTCCACGTAAAGGCCGCAAATGGCGGTCGCTCCAATTCCTCCAGCTTCACGATTACATCGCTTGAAAGGAAGTCGAACCGAATTCCCGCAGAGAGATATGTCGCTCCTGCGTCCCTTTTTTTGATGTCCCAGTGAGGGCCGCGTTGCGGAGATGACAGAGTCATCCCTGATCCCACTATTCCTTTCGGCTCGAGTCCAACCCTAATGAAAAAGAAACGACTTCCAGCGGGCAGATTTTCGGTGGTTCCGGAGCTCCAACGATCATCGGCGTAGCCTACTCGACTGATTCTTTCGATTTGATTTTCAAGGTCATCCCACGGGTAGCGTTTAGGATTCCAAGAAAATAAATGAGTTGCCACAGATCCTCCGCGCAAACCTCAGGGCCGATTGAACAAGTCGCCATTTTATGGAAATCGATTCGAGTCTATCATGTGCGTATGAGTGCGCTTTTAGAATTGCGTGCATTAACGGTGGAATTGCCGACGCCGGGCGGATGGGTGCGTCCGGTGAATGAGGTATCGCTACGATTGGAGCGCGGGGCGTCGTTGGGATTGGTTGGGGAATCGGGATCAGGGAAGACGATGTTGGCGTTGGCGTTGATGGGACTTTTGCCGATGGGGGCGAGAGTTAGTGGATCGGCGAAATTTGATTCGGCGGAAGCGCGGAAAACATTGCGGAAAGAAATTCTGATGGCGCGGTGGATTTGGCGGCGCTGAAAGAGGATGAGTGGACGGGGATTCGCGGGCGCAAAATTGCGATGGTATTTCAGGAGCCGATGACGGCGCTGAATCCTGTGATGCGCGTGGGAAAGCAAATTGCGGAGGCGATTCGCGTACATCATCGCGGAATGCGCGCGGCGGAAATTTCGCGGAGAGTTGTGGAGGCATTGACACGGGCGTCTGTACCGGAGCCGGAATTGCGCGCGCGGCAATATCCGCATGAACTTTCGGGCGGATTGCGGCAGCGAGTTTTGATTGCGATGGCGATTGCGGCGGGGGATTCGTTCGGATGGCGTCGAACGTAAAGCGAATGGCGGCGGACGATTGTTGATTGCTGATGAGCCGACGACTGCGCTGGACGTAACGGTGCAAAAACAAATTTTGGAATTATTGATGCGGTTGCGGCGCGAACTGGGATTGTCACTAATATTTATTACGCATGATTTGGCGGTGGTGGCGCAGGTGGCGGACCGGTTGGCGGTGATGTACGCGGGGCGAGTGGTGGAAGAAGGGCCGACGATGGAAGTTTTGCGTGCGCCGCGGCATCCGTATACGGAAGGATTGTTGCGGGCGTCACCGCAACTTTCGCGACGAGAGTTGGTTGCGATACCGGGGATGGTTCCGGGATTGGGCGCGTTGCCGCCGGGATGCGCGTTTGAACCTAGATGCGCGGTGAGGCGCGAGGAATGTAAGTTGGCTGTGCCGGAGATGCGAGTGGCGGGCGAGGGGCATGAGGCGAGATGTGTATTGGTTTAGATTTTGCGAATAAGAAAAGCAAATTCAAAAACCCCACGTTCGCCCGCTTCGCGGGACGAACATGGGGCACCCAGCCTAGGGTCTGAAGACCCGAGGTACAGAAAAACCGAACAGCGCAGCACCGTTGCGAGATTGGAGGCGGGCGGGTCACAGACCCGCCCCTACGACGGATGAAAGATACGCCTGAGTCACGACAGATTGATTTGATTCGCGAGCGGTTCACGGACACAGTGAAAACGTTTGCGGATTATGCGCTGGATAGCCGCGTGAGCGAGGGCGAACTTCTCGCGGCGGTGGCAACGGCGGGAGCTGCGTCGACGGAAATAAAAAATTGGCGCGCGTTGGATTTGGCGTGCGGGCCGGGAACGTTCACGCGGGCGCTGGCGGCGCGAATTGGATTTGTTGTGGGATTGGATTTGACGCCGGCGCTTTTGGCGCGCGCGGTTAAATCTGTGGGAGAAGTGAGCGCAGCGGCGAAAACTGTCAGCGTGTTTGCCTGCGGCGATGGAACGCGAATGCCTTTTGCCGACGCAACATTTGATTTGGCGATTTGCGGATACAGCATTCATCACATGCTGCATCCGGCGCGAGTGATTCGCGAATTGGCGCGCGTGGTGCGTGTCGGCGGACGAGTGGCGCTGGCGGACATGGCGGCGCGGGACGGGTCGGATCGCGAATTGCACACGCGGATTGAACGGGCGAGGGATGCGTCGCACACGATGGCGTTATTTGCCGCGGAATTTCGGGAATATTTAGAGGACGCGAATATGCGCGTGATTTCGAGTGAGTTGGTGGAGAAGACGCGAAATTTTGAAGTATGGATGAACGCGATGAAAGTGCCCCGCGGGACTCCGGAGTACACGGAGACGCGGCGATTGCTGGAGGGAACATTTGAGAATGATGCGGCGGGGATGCGGCCGAGAATCAATGATGAAGGGCGATTGGAGTACTCGTTGCCGGTGATAAATATTGTGGCGGAGAAGATTGGGTGAGGTGACTGGTACAGTGCAACGGCGCCAATCAGGAGATTGGCGTTCCCGGGTTGATTCAACATTATGAGTGAACCACTTTTAGAAGCGCGGAATTTGCGGAAAACATTTCCTGTGTCGGGCGCGGGATTTGGCGCGGACTCGCGTCGCGTGGCCGTGGATGGAATTAGTTTGCGCTTGGATGCGGGAGAGACGCTGGCGATAGTGGGCGAGTCGGGCTGCGGAAAAACTACTTTGGCGCGGATGTTGATGCGATTGATCGAGCCAGACTCGGGCGAAATAAATTTCGCGGGCGCGGATTTGATGGCGGCGCGCGGAAATAAATTGCGTAGCCTGCGCGCGGAAATGCAGATGGTATTTCAGGATCCATTTTCGTCACTAGATCCGCGGATGCGAGTCGGCGCGATTGTTGGCGAACCGCTGGCAATTCATTTTGCGGAATTGAATCGCGCGGAGCGGGCGCGTCGGGTGAGCGAAGTGCTGGCGGCGGTGGGATTGGATACGGCCGCGGCTGCGCGATATCCGCATGAATTTTCCGGAGGACAGCGGCAGAGGATTGGAATTGCGCGGGCGCTGGTGCTGCGTCCGAAACTTGTGGTGGCGGACGAACCAGTTTCAGCGCTGGATGTTTCGGTGGGGGCGCAGGTGCTGGAATTATTGGCGCGATTGCAGCGGGAATTTTCGCTGACGTATTTGGTGATCTCGCACAGTTTGCCGGTGGTGGCGCAATTGGCAACGCGCGTTGCCGTGATGCAGGCCGGGAAGTTTGTGGAGGAAGGCCCTGTAGAGCAAGTTTTGGAGCGCCCGGCGCATCCTTATACACAGGCACTTTTGGCGGCGGTGCCGGTTTTGCCGGCCTGACAGGTGACGCCCTCCAAAAATTTTCTTGCTTGAAACTTTCGGCGGATTGGGCCGTAATACCCGGCAGCGGAACGCCGGGGTGGGCTATATGTAAGGATTGAAAGCGCCAATCAGGAGATCGGCGTTCCCGGGCCGCGCAATTTTCACAATGGAGGCATCACGAATATGGTTACGACTGCGATTTCGCCAGCGCCGGGAGAGCAAGAGCCGGAGGCAAAGATTAGCCCGATTGGGCGAGTGTTTGGAGTGCTGTTTAGTCCCGGAGAAACATTTGCGGATATTGCGCGGAAGCCGAACTGGGTCGTTCCGATAGTTTTGATGACTCTGATTTGGATGGCTACAAACGTGGTTCTTGCGGGCCGGGTGGATTGGGTGAGCGTTTCGCAGCAAAACATTGAGAAAAACAAATTTGCGGCGTCGCGGTTCGATCAATTGAACGATCAACAGAAACAGGCGGCCTTTGCCCAGCAAGCTACAATCGCGAAAATCACGAGGTACGTGCGGGGCGCGATTGGAACGATTTGCGTAGCGCTTCTGGGAGCATTGGTTTGGATGGGTGTGTTTAATATTTTCGGCGGCGCGGGAGTTAGCTATGGTAAGTCGCTGGCACTTGTATCGTACGCTTACATTCCCATCGCGCTACACGACTTACTTGCGATCCCGATTGTATTGCTGAAGGACCCGACGAACATCAACCCGGAAAATTTAGTGGCGTCAAATCTTGCGGCGATTTTGCCATCGAGCGCACCGATATGGCAGCAGGTGCTTGCCGGCTCCGTGGATCTGTTCGCAATTTGGTGCCTGATACTTGTGGCAATGGCGTTTTCTGCTGCAAATCCGCGAAAGCTTTCATTCGGCAAGGCGCTCGGGCTTGCGATTGGATTTAACGTCGTGATCACATTAATCATCGTGGGCGTGACCAGCATCTTCTCTTAATACAAACCGGAAATACGTAAATGCCATCGCCGCCTGCTAAACTGGTGGCGATGGCATTTCGTTTTGAGCTGAGAAAAAAAGATAAGAGCGGCGCGCGGTTGGGGCGTCTGCACACTCCACACGGAATTGTGGATACGCCTGCGTTTATGCCGGTGGGAACGCAGGGCACGGTGAAGGGACTGACCCAATACGCGCTGGAAGAATTAGGCGTTCAAATACTTCTCGGAAATACCTACCATTTATATCTTCGTCCCGGACATGAACGGATTCGGCCAGTTGGGCGGCCTGCATGGATTCATGGCCTGGCCGCGGCGCGATTTTGACGGACTCCGGCGGCTTTCAGGTTTTCAGCCTTTCAGAATTGCGGAAAGTAACTGACGACGGCGTGGAATTTCGCTCGCATCTGGATGGTTCAAAACATTTCCTTTCACCGGACATAGCGATCGAAATTCAGACGGCGCTTGGGTCGGACATCATGATGGTGCTGGACGAGTGCATTGAATATCCCGCCAGCCACGAGCAGGCATGCAAGGCGGCCGCGCGAACATTTGATTGGGCGCGGCGCGTCGCGGGCGGCATTTGCCGCGCAGGCTTCGACGCGAGAAGCGGCAGGCACGTTGACGCAAGCGCTATTTGGAATTGTGCAGGGCGGAACGTATACCGATTTGCGGCGAGAAAGCGCCGAGCAACTTATCGATTTGGATTTCGATGGATATGCGATGGGTGGATTGGCGGTTGGCGAGCCGCACGCGCTGACTTGCGAAATGACGGCGGCCGCGACGGCGTTGCTGCCGGCGGAAAAGCCGCGCTATTTGATGGGAGTCGGCAAGCCGGAAGATATTCCGGATTACGTGCGATTGGGAATCGACATGATGGATTGCGTGCTGCCGACGCGGAGCGCGCGGCACGGATGTATTTTCACGTCGGCGGGACGGCTGCTGATTCGGAATGCGAAGCATGCGGACGATTCGCGTCCTGTGGATGAGGAGTGTTCGTGCGCGGTGTGCAAGCGGCATTCGCGGGCATATTTGCGGCATTTGTTTATGGCAAATGAGATTCTCGGGTCCGTCCTGGCGACCCACCACAATATCCACTTTTACCTTGACCTGATGAGACGAATCAGGCACGCTATCGAATTCGGGGACCTAGATTTACTCGCCTCAGAGATGAAATCGCGTCTGGCAGCGGGCCCCTGCTAAATTCCGCAGGTTGGTGATATGCTGTCCCGCCTGACGTTTTTCGTAAGGGGTAAGCTGTGGCACAGGCTTTAGCCTGTGTTATGTCAGCACGAGTGAGGCACACAGGCTGAAGCCTGTGTTACCGGACTTATCGCAAGGCTAGCAATTTATTCAGGCAACGTAGTTCTACTGGGGTGATTCTGAATGGTTGGCAATCTTAATTTGGTGGCGGCGGATTTGGGACAGTTGGCCTCGCAGATGGGCGGAATTCTGCCCATCATTTTGATCATGGTGATTTTTTATGTGCTGCTGATTCTGCCGGCGCAAAAACGGCAGAAGAAAATCACGCTGATGCTTTCGCAATTAAAGAACGGCGACAAGGTGATCACGACAGGTGGAGTGTACGGAACTATTGTTGGGATTGAAGATGATGCGATTCAATTGCGAATCGCGGATCAGGTCAAAATAAAGGTATTGCGGTCCGCGGTCGGCGGCCTGCAGCCTGAAAATAAAGAAAGTTAACGCGCCGAAATTATAGGAAATTCCCCGCTGATTTGCAGGGAGCGCCTGAGCGAAGTTCAACGATGAATTCCAACCTAAGATGGAAAGCTTTATTCGTAGCAGCAGTCATTCTCCTGTGCGTTTACGGGCTGGTGGGACTGCCTGATTTCCCGACGTCGTTGACGACGGTGAAGCAAAATTTGTCGCAGCGGATCCACCTCGGACTCGACCTGCAAGGCGGCACGCACCTTGTACTGCAGGTGCAGGTGAACGAAGCCGTCCGGCAGGAAACCAACCAGCGCGTCGCTCAACTTTACGGGCTTTTGCGTGACAAGAATATCGCGTCGGACCAGCCAATCGCCGTAAGCGATACGCAAATCAAAGTGTCAAATCTCGCTCCCGACCGGATTTCGGATTTCCGCTCGCTGGTGACCGACTCGCTTCAGGACTGGGACTTGACGGCGGCTCCCGGTGAAGTGAACGGCTACCTTCTGACCATGAAAGCGGCTGCGGTTTCCGCGATTCAGCAGCGCACGATGGATCAATCGGTGACGACGATTTCCCGCCGTATCAACCAGCTTGGATTACGCGAACCGGTGGTTGAGCGTTACGGTCAAGGCGATAATGAAATTATTGTGGAACTGGCCGGTGAAGGCGATCCGACGCAGGCGAAGAAGATTATTCAAGCAGGCGGTCAACTCGAGATTCGATTGGTGGAAGATCCACATCCGTACACGTCACAGGCGGAAGCGTTGGCGGCACATAACGGATTCTTGCCTCCGAATACGGAGCTATTGCCGGGTAAGAATGAGTCACCGTCGGGTAGCGCGGGGGACAGCTCAGTATGGTGGTTAGTATCGAACCACGCGGAGATAACGGGCCGAGATCTGCGGACCGCCCGAGCCCAGCGCAGCACAGAGCGGCCTCCTTATTATGCAGTGGGCTTTAACCTGACTACAGATGCAGGCCGCAGGTTCGGTCCTTTTACCGAATCACATATCGGGAGCCTGATTGCGACCATCTTGGATCATAAGATCGCATTCTCTCCGGCCACCATCCAAGGCCGTATTGACGATTCCGGACAAATTACCGGGACATTCACTGAAGAAGAAGCTACCGATATGGCGCTGATTTTGGAAGCCGGCGCCCTGCCTGCGAGCATCACATATCTGGAGGAGCGCACAGTTGGACCTTCATTGGGCGCGGATTCAATCCGGCACGGAATACAAGCATCGCTGACAAGCCTGATCGTGGTGCTGATATTCATGGTCATTTATTACCGGTCGGCCGGAATCAATGCGGTGATTGCGTTGCTGCTGAACCTGCTGATTTTGCTGGCTGCGCTGGCATATTTCAGCGCGGTACTAACGCTGCCTGGAATTGCGGGTGTAATTTTAACCATCGGTATGGGCGTGGATTCCAACGTACTGATATTTGAAAGAATTCGCGAAGAATTGCGCGCGGGAAAGTCTCCTGTTTCAGCGGTGGACTTGGGATTCAAGCGAGCCTTCCTGACGATTATCGATACCCACGTAACGACGGTGGTGTCGGCGATCTTCCTATTCCTATTCGGCACGGGGCCAATCAAGGGATTCGCGATTTCCTTGACGATTGGTTTGGTGGCAAACCTGTTTACGTCGGTGTACGTATCGCGGTTGATTTTCGACTGGCATCTGTCGAAGTCCACACAGCAGAGCGAACTGAGCATTTAGTGCCGGCTCGGTCTCGGGGACGAAATCGAAGCCGCAAATGCGGGGCTGGTGTCTAACTTTACAGGCGCCAGAATGCAGGGGATTTAGAGCAGTTTGAATGGAACCTGGCGAGGCTAGCCGGTGTCTAACTGGAGCGAGTTCAACCATTATGGAGTTCTTTAAGCAGACAAACATTCATTGGATGCAGAAAGCGAAGTACTTTTTCGCGCTTTCCGGGACTCTTTTGGTAATCGGGATTGCGGCGTGCGTGCACAACGGCGGCCTCTCGTATGGCATTGATTTTAAAGGGGGAACGCTGGTAACGGTGCGGTTCGCGCAGACCCCCAGTGCGGATGCGATTCGGCACGATCTGGAAGCGCAGGGGCTGACTCAGAATACGATTCAGAGCATTCACGACATCGCGAATCCGAACTCGAATGAAATACAGATCGCCCTTCCGGTAAAGGGAGAGGGCGCGCAGGCGCTGGACGAAGGCAAGACGGCGATTGTTGCGGCCTTGAGCAAGAGCTTCCCCGCAGGGCCTGCCGGAAAAGTAGATTTTAATTCGGCGACGCTTGCGGAGGTGACGGATTATTTGACGCTGAAAGATCCGCTGGCTTTGGGAACGGCGGCGGGTAATCGCTACAATCTGATCGCGCAGCAGCTGATAAATTTTCGGGACAAGAACCGCAGCGGAATTATTACGGACGTCGCGGACCTGAGCAACTCTGGCGCGCCGGCACAAGCAGTGAGTTCGATGGGCGCGGGTTATTACGCTGGACCTTTTGCGGTGCGCAACGTGGAAATTGTCGGGCCGAAAGTTGGAGCGGAACTGAGGCGTCAGGCGGTGTACGTTACGCTCTATGCTTTGGCGGGCATGTTGGTATATATTGCGATTCGTTTTGAGTGGATCTACGGCGTGGCGGCGGTAATTGCGGTGTTCCACGACGTGCTGATCACGCTGGGATTGTTTTCATTGTTCCACCAGTATTTTGAAATTTCGCTGACGGTAATTGCGGCGCTCTTAACACTGGTCGGATATTCAATGAACGACACGATCGTAATTTTCGATCGCGTGCGCGAAAACAATCGATTGATGCGGCGGGAACCATTCGCGGATATCGTGAACCGCTCGATTAATCAAACGCTGTCGCGGACGATTCTGACCAGTGGACTTACATTTTTGACCGTGCTGGTGCTGTTTCTGATGGGCGGCCCGGCATTGCAGAGTTTCTCCTTTGCACTGGTAATTGGAATTGTGGTAGGAACCTATTCAAGTTTTGGAATTGCCGCGCCGCTAGTGGTGGCGTGGAATCGTTGGCAGGGCCCTAAAGTAGCAGTAAGTTCCGGATCCGCAGCCGGTAACAAACCGGGTTCACCGAAGCGGGCAACCGCATAGGCTGAAACCGCAGGAGGTAAGAAATATGTTCGACGATCTAGTTGAATGCAGTCCGACTGGCAAGAAGAAAACGAAACAGGGTACGACTTTAATTGCCTCGATGGGAATCCAGATCGGACTACTTGCGTTGATGCTGATTATTCCGCTGCTGGTAACTCCGGCGCTTCCCAAGAGCTTCCTGGCAACAATGCTGACAGCTCCTCCGCCACCCGCGGCTCCTCCGCCGCCCGCTCCGGCAGCGCCCGTGGTGCATGTGAAGCCCGTGGCGCATTTGATTGAAGCCGGTAAACTGATGGCGCCGAAATCGATCCCGAAGGAAGTAAACATCATTAAGGAAGACGCGCCACCGCCCGATCTGGGTGCGGCGACAACGGTAACTGGCGGCGTGGTTGGCGGCGTTCCTGGTGGACAAATCGGCGGCGTACTGGGCGGAATCATCGGTGGAGTAAGCACCGCGGCGCCCCCGCCACCTCCACCTCCTCCGGTGGCGACGCCCACGCGCATTACCAAGGGCGGCGACGTAATGATGGCGACGGCGATTAACAAGGTGCAGCCGGTGTATCCGCAACTTGCGCGGCAAGCGCGCGTTGAGGGCACGGTTCGGCTAAGCACGCTGATCGATAAGGACGGTAAGGTCATTGAAGTGAAATACGTTTCCGGGCCGGCGATGCTCGTGCAGTCCGCGATTGACGCCGTGAAACAATGGAGATTCCATCCGACGATGTTGAACAACACTCCTGTGCAGGTGGAGTGCGTATTCGATCTGAATTTTAAATTGGGTTAGTTGGAAGCGGGCGGCGCGGGCTGGCGGTAGTTCGCGTTGATCGTGAAATAAATAGTGGATGAAACGGTCTTGTCGCCGCTACCGTCAATACGTGAGCGATATTCTGAAGAAAGAAAAAAGGAGCCGATTCGATGCTTGCAAATCTAGCAGTGTGGATGTTGTGGTTACAAGACCAGGGTGGAGCGAGCTGGTCGATACCGGGAATGTGGCACAGCATGCAGTGGGTGGCGAAGGGCGTCATCATTCTGCTGTTCCTGCTTTCGGTGTGGTCGTTTGGCGTAATGATCGATCGTTTTCTAATGTACTCGGCAGCACGCAAGCAATCGCGCATATTCGTCCAGCAAGTGGCGGGCGCGCTGCGCGAAGGCAAACTCGACGAAGCAATTTCAATCGCCGAGCGCAACAAGAAGAGCCACATCGCCAAAGTTGTTGCGACTGGCCTTTCCGAATTTCAGTCGGCGTCAGCTCAGGTGCCCGACGAAGAAGTTATCGAAGCAGCCAAGCGCGGACTGGAACGCTCGGTGGCTATCGTGCACGCTGAAATGAAGCGCGGGCTTTCTGGCCTGGCAACCATCGGCTCGACCGCTCCGTTCGTCGGACTGTTCGGCACGGTGACCGGTATTATTAACGCGTTTAAGGGAATTGAATCCTCGCACGCGACGGGTCTTTCCGCGGTAGCCGGCGGTATTTCTGAAGCGCTGGTAACCACGGCAATGGGCTTGATCGTAGCGGTGCCCGCGGTTTGGGCCTACAACTATTTCACGAACAAAGTTGAATCGTTCGACGTGGAAATGGACAACTCCTCGATGGAGCTGATCAACTATTTCATTACACGGCGGAACGCAAAGAAGTAGGAGCCCATCATGGCCTATAAACCAAAAGCAGGAGCAACGATGGCGGCTCCGAACGTGATTCCGATGGCGGATATCATGCTCGTGTTGCTGATCATTTTCATGGTGGTCACGCCGATGTTGAGCCGCGGCCACGATGTGAATCTGACTCACGTGGACCGGCCCGAAGATCTGCCGAACGCCGACAAGGATGACGCAATCATCGTTGCGGTGGATCGCGAAGGTCATATCTACATCGGTACGAATCAAACAAACGAAGACCAGGTGACGGCCACGATTCGCGATATGGTCAAGGACCGCCTCGAGAAGACCATATTCATCAAGAGCGATAAGCGGGCGAAGTACATTGACGTCACCAAGGTCGTGGATGATGTTCGGTCAGCCGGCGTGGACGAAGTCGGACTATTGACCGAGCGTGTCGAACGGCGCGGTGCAACGACGGCCGCTCCACCGCCAGGCTCGTAGGAAACGATAATCAACTTCGGCCTCGGCTCCGGGTCGAAGGTAAGCGAGATTGGGTTCGCATCCGTGGAGCCTTGCAAGCGGCCTCACGGATGCGGTTTAATCGGAGCAGTGAGAAAGACAGTACCCGGGCGCGAGAATAAATCCCGGCATTTTACAGTAGTTTCTTAACGGAGTAATCCAATGGGAATGTCAGTCGGACAAAAGGGTGGCACGATGGCGGAAATGAACATCGTGCCGTTGATCGATATTTTGCTGGTGCTGCTCATCATCTTTATGGCGATTTCGCCAACGATTTCGATGGGCCTCGACGCGCTGGTGCCGCAGCCAGCTCCGCCGAATCAGCAGCAAGATGTGGTGACGCAGCAAGCCACCATCGTGGTGCAGATTATGAACGACGGGAAAGTAGTGAAAATCAACGAAGAAAACTCAAGCTGGGACGGGCTGCAGGCGCGGCTGGATCAGATCTTTAAAGAGCGCGCGCAAAAAATCGCTTTCGTAAAGGGCGACGATACTGTTTATTTTGGTGACGTGGCCCGCGCAATTGATATTATGCGAGCGGCGGGGATTGACAAGGTTGGCCTTCTGACCCCAAGAATGGAATCGGGCCAGTAAACTGCCTGTAATCTAAGTATTGCGCCAGCAGGAAGCGCACGAAGATTTGCGCGAGACCAGCGAGGCCCGCGTGGGGCACAACGACAGCGGGCGCCAGGACGGTAATCAAGTATGAATGCTTTTTCCAGCAAAATGAATCAGAACAAAATTCGTTCGCTTGTGACTGTAGGCGTTCTAGCAATCACCGTGCTTGGGCTGGGCGGTTGCGATAAGCTGAAAGCGCGCGACCAGTTACAGCAGGGAATGCAGGCGTTTAAGGCCGGACAGACGGATGCGGCCATTGAGAATTTTAAGAAGGCCACGGTGCTGGATCCGAACCTCTTGATGGCCAAACTCTATCTCGGCACGGCCTATCAAACCAGCTACATTCCCGGAGCGCCTTCCGACGACAATCAGCGCATGGGAAAGCAAGCGCTTGAGGAATATCAAGAAGTGTTGAACGTGGATCCGAATAATCTGGATGCGATCGATCGCGTGGGAGCGCTGTTGAATGCGATGGCCAGCGTGCCTTTTTCACCAGAGAAGATGATTGAGTCGAAGACCTACTGGCAGAAACACATCAGCATTAAGGCAGACGATCCGGAGCCGTATTACTGGATCGGTGTGATTGACTGGAACCTGGCGTGGAAGTCGAACATGAATGCGCGTGCGGCGTACAACCGCATTCCGGCGAACTACAAGAAACAGGTCAAGGACGAGCAGCCATTGCCGAATGACCTTCGCGAAAAGTTTTCGGCCGAGCAGGAGAAAACGGTGGACGAAGGTCTAGCGGCGCTGAAAAAGGCGGTTGACCTGAAGCCGGACTATGACGACGCCATCGCGTATTTGAGTTTGATGGATCGCCAGAAGGCGGACATGACTGCTGATCCTGCGCAGCGGGACGAGTTGCTGAAGACCGCGGATACCTTGATGGATCAGGTGAAGCAGATTAAGCAGAAGAAAGCCGCGGCCCAACCGGGAGCGTAGTTTTCTTTCGCAAACATTTTTCGCAGGCCCGCGCGATACCGCGGGCCTGTTTTGTTGAAAGGCGTAACTTTCACCCGCAAGCAGAAATCTGGTTTACACGGTATAATTGAACTCCTTTGATCACTGTAAATAACATCACTATGCGCTACGGCGCTCGAATACTGTTCGAGGACGTGACCTGCTCATTCCTCGACGGACGGCGCTACGCCATTACCGGGCCGAACGGCGCGGGCAAATCCACGTTGATGAAAATATTGGAAGGCGAAATTGAGCCGACCAAAGGCTCGATCACCCGTCCCAAGAAGCTCGGAATTTTGCGGCAGGATCAGTTTGCGTTTGACGAGTTCCGCGTGATCGATACCGTCATCATGGGGAATTCCACGCTGTGGAAGGCGCTCGAGGAACGCGACGCGCTTTACGCCAAGCCGCATGAATCCCTTACCGACAAAGACGGCATGAGGTTGGGCGAGCTGGAAGGAATTGTCGGTGAAGAAGGCGGTTACACAGCCGAAGCGGACGCGGCGATTTTGCTGGATGGGTTGGGAGTGGAATCCGAGCTGCACGAACGCAAGATGGGTGAATTGCAGGGCGGACAAAAAGTCCGCGTGCTGCTGGCGCAAGCGCTATTTGGTTCCCCGCCGGCGCTGCTGCTGGACGAGCCCACCAACAACCTGGACCTGGATTCCGTTCACTGGTTGCAGGATTATCTTCTCGAGTATCCCGGCGTGCTGATTGTGATTTCGCACGACCGCCATTTTCTGAACAGCGTCAGCAGCTATACCGCGGACATCGACTATCAAACCGTGATCATGTATCCCGGCGGATACGATGACATGGTGATGGCCAAGACGCAGATTCGCGCCAGCATTGAAGCGGATAACGCGCAGCGCGAAAAAAAGATCGAACAGTTGAATGCATTTATCGCGCGTTTCTCAGCGGGTACGCGCTCTCGTCAAGTTACCTCTCGGCGTAAAGAAGTCGAGCGCATACAAACCTCGGATCTCGCTCGATCGAATATCGCGCGTCCGTATATTCGTTTTGATGTGAATCGGCCATCCGGACGGCATCCGCTGGAAACGAAGGGCCTGAAAAAATCATACGGTGATTTGAAAGTGATTTTGCCTTTCACCACCAGCGTTGCGCGCGGGGAAAAAATCGCGCTGATGGGCCGCAATGGAGCGGGAAAAACTACGCTGCTGAAATCGTTGCTACGAAATGCGCCGGGATATATCGATCCGGCGGAGCATAAATTTCTGATTGATGGCGGCACCTGCACCTGGGGCCATGAAGTCAGCGTCGGATATTTCGCGCAGGACCATGCGGATTCGATTACGAAGGGCACTACGACTCTCGAGTGGCTTTATCAATTCAATCCCGCCGCAACGCAGGCCGAATTGCGTGGACTGCTGGGACAAATGCTATTCAGCGGCGAAGACGCGCTAAAACCGACGCAGGCGCTTTCCGGCGGCGAACAAGCGCGGCTGATTTTCTGTAAATTGATGATGCAGAAACCGAATGTGCTGGTGCTTGACGAGCCCACCAACCATTTGGATTTGGAATCCATCAACGCGCTGAACATTGCGCTGCAAAAATATGAAGGTACTGTGCTGCTGGTTACGCACGACCACGACGTAATTGATGAAGTCGCCACGCGCATCTGGCATTTTGAAGGCGGCCACATCGACGACTTCAAGGGCCCATACGAAGAATTTATGGTTTACGCGCAACAGAAAGCCGCAGAAAAACAGAAAGTCGCCGCAGGCCGCGGAAAGAAGTAGCCGAGCAAAAGTAATCTAGTGGCAAGTCCGCGCCGTTGATCCTGTTGCGCCGAAGTTCCCGCACCCCGTCCGGGAGTAAAATAAAAGCGTTATGCCTCCTTCGGGCAAACCCGTCCTTCGATTTGACCGCGCAACGCGCGCGCTGGAATCTCGCTTTGAAGAGCTGGTGGCGAAGCTGCGGCAGAATCGTCCCGCCGACGATTCTGAATTGCTGAAGCGTGCGTACGATTTTGCGGCGGAGCAACACAAAGCTCAGAAGCGCGAATCCGGCGAACCCTACCTGTCACATCCCCTGGAAGTAGCGCACGTCCTCGCGGACATGAGGCTGGACGTGATGACGCTGACCGCCGCGCTGCTGCATGACGTGGTGGAAGATACGCAAGTTCCGCACGCACGAATTTCGGATTTGTTCGGTTCAGATGTCGCCCAGTTGGTGGAAGGCGTCACAAAAATCAGCCGGCTGGATTTGCTGGCTCCCGAAGCACGCCAAGCGGAAAATTTGCGCAAGATGTTGTTGGCCATGGTAAATGACGTGCGCGTGGTCGTCATCAAATTGGCTGACCGGCTGCACAACATGCGCACGCTGGAATTTCTACCCGTGGAAAAGCAGCAGCGCATCGCGCGGGAAACGCTGGATGTTTATGCTCCGATCGCGCACCGGCTGGGCATGGGATTGATCCGCGGCGAATTGGAAGATTTGTCGTTCAGATATCTGGACGTCAACGATTATTTGGAATTGCAAAAAAGTGTCGCATCGCGCAGCAAGGGTTTGGAAAAATTTTTACTGGAAGCGCAGACCGCGATCCGCCGCAAGCTGGTGGAAAATGGCGTGCCCGCCGAAGTGGAAGCGCGCGTCAAGCGGCTCTATTCCATTCATCAAAAAACTAAGCGACAGGAACGCACCATCGAGCAGATTTACGATTTGCTCGCGGTGCGAATCATCACGGATTCCGTGCGCAATTGTTATGGCGCGCTGGGCGTAGTGCACGAAATTTGGCGTCCCGTACCCGGACGCTTCAAAGATTATATTGCGATGCCGCGCCCGAATTTGTACCAGTCCCTGCACACCACTGTGATGCACGAAGGCCAGCCATTCGAGGTACAAATTCGCACGCAAGATATGCACCGCCTGGCCGAGCAAGGCGTTGCCGCGCACTGGAAATATAAAGATGGCAAGCAAATTTCGGAGGCCGACGATCAGCGCATCACCTGGATGCGCCAA
Organism: Terriglobia bacterium; assembly: GCA_963840515.1. GTDB lineage: Bacteria > Acidobacteriota > Terriglobia > Acidiferrales > UBA7541 > DASTCZ01. Next base: position 49,911 of record CAWIZI010000024.1, on the reverse strand, counting down.
CTGATTGAGTGGGCGCGCGAAATGCAGGAGCCCAGCGAATTTCTTTCCACGCTGAAAGTGGATCTGTATCCGGACGAAGTGTACGCGTTCACGCCGAAGGGGCGCGTGATTCCGTTGCCGCGCGGCGGAACTCCGGTGGATTTTGCCTACGCTGTACACACAGAGGTCGGCAATCTTTGTAGCGGCGCGAAAGTGAATGGACAGATCGTGCCGCTGCGCCACACTTTATCGAATGGCGATGTCGTGGAAATTCTCACGCAGAAGGGCCACGTTCCCAATCGCGATTGGCTGACTTTCGTACGCACTTCGCGCGCGCGCAGCAAGATTCGTCACTGGGTTCACACGAACGAACGCGGTGAAGCTACGGAAGTTGGGCGGCGATTGTTGGAAGGCGAAGCGCGGCAATTTGGGCGTTCGCTGAAGCGCATTCCGGAAGCGGACTTGCTGCGAGTGGCGGGCGAGTATGGCTGCGGAAAGATGGATGATTTATATGCGGAACTTGGCTACGGAAAATATTCCGCGCGGCAAGTTTTAAGCAAGGCGCTCGGAGAAACGCTTGGCGAGCCGGCTACAGCGGAGCCTCGACCGAAGAGCGCGCCGGCGCGAATTGTTTCCGGTGTGAAACGCGCGCTGGGCATGGGCGCCGCGGAAGCAATTCGAGTGCGTGGCAACAGCGGCCTAATGGTGTTTTTGGCGAAATGCTGCAATCCGATTCCGGGCGACGAAATCGTTGGTTACGTGACGCGCGGCCGCGGAGTGGCTGTGCATTTGAAGGCCTGTCCGAATGTGCAGAATTTGCTTTACGAATCGGAACGGAAGATTGATGTCGACTGGGCGGAAGCCGAAGGCTCGCAATATAAGGTCAGCTTGATTATTCGCACGCAAAATCGTCCCGGCGTGCTCGCGGACATTACCGCGGTGATCAGCGCGGCGGGATCGAATATTCAAACGCTGGCAAGCCAGCCGGATAAGCTGAATGCGCGCGTGGAAGCCACGCTGGACATCATCAATCGCAAGCAGCTCGAGAAAATTGTGGCGAACGTTAAGAAAATTTCGGGCGTGTTCGGAGTCGAACGCGTTTACAAAATTTGACGCACGCGAATTCCTCCCGCATTTCCTTCCGTTTCTGCCTACGTTAATTCTCGCGGCACGCTAGTACTATCCCGCGCATTTCGATGGCTCAACTACCGATAGAATGGTGACAGTGAAACCCAGCCTCAGAATTCGAGATTCTAGGGTCCTCTGCCTCGTCGGCCTGCTGGCGGCCACAATCTGCATTAGCGGATGCCAGAAATTTCATAAGACGGATACACAGCCTCTCTACCAATCCGGCATGTGGTCGGACACCATCAGGCAACTTAAGGATTTAGACATCAGCGAATCTGAAGTGAACGAGTTGATCAAACTTCACGACGCCGGCCTTTCCGATGATGGCTGCGTGAAGTTGATGCACTACGTGCGCGACCGCAAGCAAATGTTCACAAGTGGAGATTCCGTAGCGGGACTGCTGAACGCAGGCGTCTCCGAAGCAACTGTGATGGAACTGGCGAAACTTGATTTGATTGGAACGTGGGCTTTGGAAGCGCAGAGCATTCGTCTTTCCGGTTATTCGGATAACGTGGTGCTCGCGATTGCGCATCGCCGCGCGCAGCGCATGCCGACGGTATCGGCCACGTCGCTGGTCGAATTGAAAAATACGGGCATGACCGAATCGCAAGCGATCGATCTGATCAATCGCGGATTGACGGACGAGCAGGCCGGGCAGATGATCGCCAGCCATAATCAATCGCAGAAGCCGCCGGTCGGTTTTGTGCGCGGTTCCGGACGCAAGCCGCGCAGCCGCTAAACCAAATTGTCCTGCTGAATTGTCTCAGCGGCTTTTGACGCCGCCCGCAGCGCTCGGTAGAATTCACTCACATTGTTTCGCCGCGCAACATCACGGATTCTAGTTCCCACAATCGCGATTCTTGCCGCGTGGACGGCGTCGGGCTGCACCGCCGCGTTTGGTCCTGGATACACCGTTGAAAAGCAGCGCGTTGAAGTGAGTTATACCCAGCAAACGCCGGACCGCGTTTCCGTGCGCGCGTCCTATGAATTGAAAAACACGGGGACGCGGCCGCTCAGCGTGCTGGAACTTCAGCCGCCCGATTCGGAAATCATTCAGCCGCAGGACTTGCGCGTGGAATGGCGCGGCAAGACGATTGAAATTCCGTCGGTAAAATCCGCCGATGACACAGCCGATACGCTTTGTGCGGCGCTGCCGGCAAGTTGGGAAATCGGAGAGAGCGGCGAATTTCTCGTTTCCTACGACGTGAAGATTTCGCCAGAGAAATCCGCCATCGGCGCCAATCACGGTGCAACATTTTTTCTGCCCAGTTCCGGATGGCTCCCCGCATTGTTGCCGGCGCACGGCGCATTTGCAACGGGCGGCGCGCCCCCACCGAAATGGGATTTGGTCGTGAGTGTGCCCGAAGGCTATCGCGTTCGCGCCAGCGGTGAAGATCGCGGAGCGGAAAAACGTGCGAAGGGCGCCGGTGTGAGATTCGAGCAGAAGTCTGGCTCAAACTTTGACGCCTACGTTGCCGCGGGGCCGTACATCGAGCAGCAAGTTCACTCAACCGGGCGAACCGTCATATTCTGGACGTCAACTCCGCTCGCCAATAATCGTTCAGGCCAGCTTAGCAAGCTCATCGCGGCGGACGACAGTTTTTTTTCCACCGAATTTGGCGCGGGCGAAACCAAATCGCCAATCTATCTGATCGAATGTCCGCAGGGCGCGCCGAGATCGCAAGAACGGCCGTGGACTTCGCAAACAGGATGCCTGACCCAGCCGCACAGCGTGGTGATTCCGTCCGAAGATTTCTCAGCTAATGCTCCGGACGGCTACATGAAATCCGTGGACTTGCAACTTGCCGCCACATGGCTTTATTTTTCCGCGCGTCTCGGCCGCTATGACGCTCTCTTCCCGCTCGCCGCCGTCCCGGATTATGCGGGAATCGATCTCTCCGTTTCGCGGAATCCACAATCGCGCAATGAAACCGTTCGCGATTTGCTGCACCAGGTCGACGTAATTCCCGACGGAGGAAAGCCGCTCGGTCACGTACTTGCTCAGGATCCACCCGAAGTAAAAGATCGTGCGCGCGCAGAAAGCGTACTTTTCTTTTTCGCGCTGGAAGATCGCTGCGGCGCAAAAAATGTCCATAAGGGACTAGCGCGCGCATCGCGTTTACTGCGTGGAGAAACATGGGGCCCCGCCGATTTGCGTTCCGCGATAGAAGCCGAATGCGGCGGCCCAGTGCTAGATAGTTTTTTCCGCGAATGGATGCACGGCCCGGGAATTCCGCCGGAGTTCCGCGCACGATATGTGACATCTGCGGCCGCCAACTAAAACTTTGTAAAATTTCGCACCAGAACCAGAATTTCAATCTCAGGAGGAAAATAGTGAAGCAAATTATCGCAACAGATCGCGGACCAAAAGCCATCGGCCCATATTCACAAGCCGTAAAAGCCAATGGATTCTTATTCGTCTCCGGACAAATTTGCCTCGATCCCCACACCCAGCAGCTAATCGAAGGCGACGTGGCGAAGCAAACCGAGCGCGTAATGGAAAATCTAAAAGGAATTGTGGAAGCGGCCGGCTCTTCGCTCGATCACGTCGTGAAGACCACCGTATTTCTTTCCGATATGAACGACTTCGCCGCCATGAACGCCGTCTACGCCAATATTTCCCGACCGAGCCGCCAGCGCGCGCCACAGTTCAAGTATCGCGATTGCCTCGCGACGTGAAGGTAGAAATCGAAGTAATCTGCGAAGGATAACAATTCTGCAAAAACAAAAACGCCGGAGCAGATTTTCCGCTCCGGCGTTTTCAATTTTTTTAATGTTTTAGGTTAGAACCGGCGCCTATTTCCCCCGCCTCCGCCGTCACGATCGCGTCCGCCATCGCGGCCACCACCTCCGCCACGACCACCATCGCGTCCGCCGTCACGTCCGCCGCCTCCACCACGGCCACCGCCTCCGCCGCTGCGATTTCCTCCGCCTCCACCGCCGCCGCGGTTACCGCCGTAGCCTCCGCCTCCTCCGCCATGTCCACCACCACCGCGCGGAGCCTGCGGACGCGCTTCGTTCACTTGCAGAACACGGCCTTCCAGATTAAATCCGTTAAGGGCTGTGATGACTGCTGCCATTTCCGCACCCGGCCCCAGTTCCACGAATCCGAATCCACGGGAACGGCCGGTTTCCGCATCACGGATCACGCGCGCCGAGGCGATCTGAAACCCATTGCTCACGAAAAGTTGATTGAGGCTCTCGTCCGTCGTGTCAAAAGAGAGGTTTCCTACGTAGAGCTTCGCCATGGCAATTCCCCCTTCGGTGCGCCGCCCATTTTTGAGAATGTCGCGGGAAAAACGGGCGAGTTCACGATGTGAACCCGCCCCAAGTAGGATTTAGAGGCTGGTAACGTTCGCGGCTTGGAGACCTTTGGGCCCACGAGTGACTTCAAATTCAACCGCCTGGCCTTCGTTCAGCGTTTTGTATCCATCTCCCTGAATGGCGGAGAAGTGTACGAATACATCTTCGCCGGACTGGCGCTGGATGAATCCAAAGCCCTTGCTGGCATTAAACCATTTTACGGTTCCTTGTTCTTTCACGGTAGTTCCTTTGCTGTTGATTAAGCTATTTGTGCTTCTCGTCCAAGTCTGTGGAGCCTCCAGCCGCAACAAAAAAGGCCGCGAGGATTGCAAACTCGCAGCCCCTTTGAAGCACTTATCCAAAGGTTTTACAAGAGCAGCAAACGCACCGAAAGCCTAACACAGGACTTCGCGGCAAGCTAGAAAAAGGTTGGCGGATAAGGGACTTGCGAGCGTCAGATGGGCTGCCGTTGCGCGCTTCGGCACGCCCTTATAGGCATGGCTCGCGGCGTCCCGGCGATGTAAGATGCCTTCATGCCCTGGCTAACCCTCGCCCTAATGCTGCTCTCCTTCGGCCAGTCTGACTCCCAACTGCCCGCCATCCAGACCATTGATTTCTATGGGTTACGGACCGTTTCGGCAGGCCAGGTGCGCAAAGCCCTGCAAATCAAGGAAGGCGACGTACCCCCGGAATCGCCCCTCCCGGCCCAACTACGCGTCGAAGCGATCCCCCGCGTCATCCACGCCCGGCTGAGCTTTGTCTGCTGCGAGAAGGGCAAGACTACGCTCTACGTCGGCATTCAGGAGCAGGACGTACCCGAGCTGACGTTCCGTCCGGCGCCGACTGGAGCCGTTCGTCTGCCATTCGACGTGCTACCTGCCGGTGCAGCATTTCAACAAGCGTATACGATGGCGCTCGAAGCTGGCGACCACGCGGAGGACCAGTCCGAAGGACATTCGCTGATGCATTTTCCCGAAGCCCGCGCCGCCCAGAAAAAATTCATTCTGCTTGCGCAACTTCATCCGGCCATACTGCATGACGTGCTGCGAAATTCGGCCGACGCGCATCAACGCGCTCTTGCCGCCATGGTTCTGAGTTACGCCGCCGATAAGCGCGACGTCGTAGCCGACTTGATTTACGCCACGCGCGACCCGGATGACGAGGTCCGAAGTAACGCCACACGCGCGCTGTGGCTCATCGCGAAGTATGCTCAGCGGAAACCCGAATTAGGAATTCAAGTTCCGCCAACCGTGTTTATTGATTTGCTGAACTCGCTCGTTTGGACCGACCGGAACAAATCTTCAAATGCTTTGCTGGAAATAACCTTCACGCGCGATCCTGCCGTGCTGGCCGAGATCCGCTCGAAGGCGCTGCCGTCACTGATCGAGATGGCGCGCTGGAAGGCAATTGCACACGCACAGGCAAGTTTATTTTTGCTGGGAAGAATCGGTGGAATGTCCGAAGACGATATTCAAGCCGCAATCGATCGCGCTGATCGCGAAGCAATAATCTTCGCCGGATTAAAAGCCGCAGCTTCCCCGAAATGATGGCGGCTGGTATTAGAGATGGTTTGCAATCAAAGACGGTTCGTAACAGGGCACGACTTCAGTCGTGCCGTTAATTTTCCGAAACGCGGGGTTTTAACCCCTGCGCCCCCGCACAAAATTTATTTCGTGTTATACGACGAAACCGCTTCCGGCCCTCTCGCCGCTTCCGTCGGCGCATCGCCCTCTTTATAATCCGCCACCTGCAAACGCAAATTGCCCGGATTCGTCGCGTATCCCAGCGCAACATCCATCGCCAGCGTACCGTTGCGAATCATGCGCTCCAGTTCGCTATCAAAATCCTGCATGCCTTCCGTCTCACCGTCGCGCATCGCGTCGAGCAACGACTTGCCGTCCGATTCGCCCTTTTCCACATAATCCCGCGTGCGCATTGTGGATTTTAGAATTTCAATTACCGCAACGCGCCCATCACCATCTTTCCGCGGAGCCAATCTTTGCGAAACAATGTAACGAAACGCTTTCGACAGGCGCGTCCGAATAATGTGCTGATCGCCCAACGGAAATGCTCCGACAATGCGCTCCACCGTCTTTGAAGCGTCAATCGTATGCAGTGTGGAAAGCACAAGGTGGCCTGTTTCCGCGGCTTCCAACGCAATTTCGATGGTTTCCTTATCGCGCATTTCGCCGACCAGAATTATTTTCGGCGCCTGTCGCAAAGCCGCACGAAGTGCGAGCGCAAACGACGGCGTATCGCTATGCACTTCCCGCTGATGAATCGTGCATTTCTTGTGGTTGTGCAGAAATTCGATGGGATCTTCAATGGTGATGATGTGAAAAGCCTTTTCATCATTGATCAGGTCAATGATCGCGGCCAGCGTCGAAGATTTGCCCGAACCCGTCGGCCCGGTCACCAGCACAATTCCGTTGCGCACGGCCATAATGTCTCTAAGCTGTGGCGGCAAGTTCAGCGACGCAAACGTCGGCACGCGATTGGGAATTACGCGCATTACAATCGCGCAGCTGCCCCGCTGCGTGAAAATATTTACGCGAAATCGCGCCAGCCTCGCCAGTCCGTAGGAAATATCGCACGAACCCTGTGTGCGAAGTTTGTCCACGGCCTGCTGACTTCCACCAATCAAGTCGGCGGCAATGCGCGCCGTATCTTCAGTAGTAAGTTTGCCCAGGCCCGGAACATTTACCTCTACAAGTTGTCCGGTAGCTTCCACCTGTGGAGCGCGGCCCGGCGAAAAAATCAAATCGCTAACGTGCTTTGCCGCGCCCAGCATCGCCTTAATAATTGCCGTAGTCGCGATAGCTTCCCCGCGCGGTGCCGGAGCAGCGCCCGGAAGAGTAGTAGCAGCGGAAGTTGTAGCGGCATTCGGAGCTGGAGCAGAAATCGAAGGAGTCGTTTCCATAATTAGCTTTGCATTCCTTTGCGGCGTTCTTGACGCAATCGTCTGAACTTTAAGTCTGAGCTAAAGGCGCGCGGAATGCAGCAGTCACGCAATACGGTGATGGCTTATGGATTACGGGCGGAAACTAGCGAAGTACTAGCGCTAAAGGCGCCACGGGCCTACAATTTTGTTCATGAAGAATCTCACTCTTCCCATCGTCCTCGAAGCTGACTCCGATGGATATTTCGTTTCTTGCCCTGCGCTTCAGGGTAGTTATAGCCAGGGCGACACGTATGAAGAAGCTGTCCTAAACATTAAGGACGCTATTCGGCTGCATTTGGAAGACCGCCTGGCCGATGGCGAAGAAATTCCAGAGGCAGTTTCGGTTAGCCTTTCGACTGTAGAAATCACAATCTAATGCCGAAGCTACCGCGCGTTACGGCTCGTCAGATCGTGAAAGCTCCTGAGAAAGCCGGTTTTCCCCTCGCAAGGCAAAGCGGTAGCCACATGATTTATAAGAATGGCGAAGGAAAACGCGCCACCGTTCCATTCCACGCTTCAATAATACTTCACCCAAAAATCCTGAAGAGTATTCTGCAAGACGCAGACCTGAGCATCGAAGATCTCGAAAACTGATGTAGTTCAAGCAAGTGATACGGAAAACTGCAGTAGTCACGCAATGCGCTGATGGCTTATGGATTACGGGGCGGGTCTTGCGTGCGGCGCGAACGACGGCGTTTTCTTGGAGCAAGAATCTTGCCGACCGTCCGCGTAAATATATTCAACTGAATCGGCTCCTCGTGATGCCACAATGACCCCGGCGGGTCCGCGTTTGCTGATGGAGTTGGAAATTCGTACGCCCTATCCATCTCGAATAACTGCAGCAAATTTGCTGTGAATTCTTCTCCCCATCCACGTTCAACATTCAGTGCTACCGCATAGCCACTATTCGCTTCCAGTGTTTGCGGCGTTGCTCCCGGACTATTTTCGCGATTCAACCTGTCAGCATCGGCGCGCCCCACAAACGCCCGGTACCCCTTCAGTTCTTCAACTATTTCGCGCCCCTCCGCCGTGGGCGCTTCGCAAAGATGATGAAAAATAACATCCATAAAAAGGACGGCGCTTACCAGTAAAGCGATTTGATTGGATGTAGAAGACGCCAGGAGACCGAAGCCGATCAACGCCGAGGTGCTGAGGACGAGTGGAACCATATCGCTGATATTGAATGGACGCGCCGGACGCGCTACTCCGGGAAGCCGGGAGATTAGCTTTCGGAAAGTGGCGGGCCAAACTCTTAGCGCGGAAATGAAACATGCCCCGCAAAGAACGCCTATCATGCAGAGGTACAAAATCCCCGGCAATTCCTTTCCCTTGACGTGAAGCGGGAGCGATCCGATAACCGCCATGACGATTAACATCGAGAACAGCGCGCCCGTGTACCAGAGTCCCCAATGACGAGAGATTAGATCTGGTTCCGCACCTTCTGTCATCACATTTTCAAACTTATGAAGCGCGGCGATCAGACGCATCGCGTCCGTGACTTTGAATTGATAGGAATCCTGGCCGTTCGGAAACACTGATTCGAGAACGCACGACTCTTCCCCGGGAAGAGACGCGTCGGCATCCCGCAACTTCTTCAAAGCAAATCTTCCGCCGTCTTCATGAATCTGCAAAAAACCTTTCGCGCCAAGCGAAATGATTGCAGCAGCGAACGCGCGCTCGCATCGGCCGTTTTCAATGAGGTATGCAGCCAGCGCCGGCGAAACATTTTCCGGCGGTTCATAGCGCGTCACATCCACGGTGTGCGCTGATTTCCAGTGAAGTGAAATGGCGACGATCACGAAATATACAAATGTGAGCCCCACGCCGATCCACGCGAGCTCGAGGATAGAAAACGGCGCCGCCAAATCAGTTAGCATCGGAAAAAATCCGAAGGGAGAAATCGTTGAGCATCCGTAGACGGTTTCATGGTGGGCCTGGGCACCCTCTCGCTGCGAGAGTCTACTTCTTTAGTGGATGCACTGGAATCGACGGTGCTGTCAGCGTCAATTTTATTCCGACGGTGTGCAGGACGGTGAGCGCTTTCCCGATCTCGCAGGTTTCCTTTCCCTTCTCAAGATCCACAATGAAGCGCGCACCCGTGCCGGCAGTTAGCGCGAGGGCTTGCTGCGTAACGCCAAGAGTCTTCCGAGTCTTCTTGACGATGTCTCCGATGTCTTTGGAACTATATTTCATCCACGTTCCTCTATATTACCGTACGGGAAGATTCACAGCCTTCGAGGCGGATGTCAACACTTTTGTTACCGTACGGGAATATCATCATTGAACAGTCTCATCGCTGTCACCACATTCCCAGCGGGCGTAGCCCGGGTTCGACGAACCCGGGTCTTCCGCATGAGCTCCGCGCGACCCCGGGCGCACACCCCAAGCCGGCAGACAATAATTACGCCACGAATAGCGTAGAATGGTTCCGATGCAGGTCTTACCAAAATGCTAACCGAAGGCGTCTGGGCCGAAATCAAAGTAGGTGACGTGCATCTGCGCCTCTTCTCAGAGCACAACGCCCAAGGCGTGCAAACGTCCGTCTACAACGTGAACACAAAAAGCTGGATCGCTCCCTCCGAAGCCGTCGACGACATCGAGTCGGGAAAAGAACGCGCAGCGGATCTCGCTAGAAATTTTCTGAAAAAAACCGCAAACGCAGAATTGCCTCCGATAAAATGGAAAGAGTCCCGCTCGCGGTAATACTTCCTCTAGGGCGATACCGTCCGCACCCTCAATAATTGCCAGGTGATCAGTGCAGATAGAGCGACGAAAATAACAATAAGAAATCCGGTCGAAACTATTCTTTCGAGCAGCCATCCGACCGCGCCCACTAGGATTCCGTACACTGCAATAAACAGCCACAACCCACCAACCGACTTTGCCCAACGAACAGCCAACGATCTGGATGTAAGTATGTCCATCTACCCAACAGGGCGAACACGGCGGTGCCAACAAGGCCTACAGCACGTATGATGAAGTCAGCCACAATGGCGTGCAGTATACGGCCTGCGGCTCCTCCAAGAACAGACACCAATGGTTTACGGATTACGTTTCAAGCAGGCTGAAGCGGACGAAGCAGCTTCCACTAGATTATTTGGAGAAAAGAATGGTGGGCCTGGGAAGACTTGAACTTCCGACCTCGCCCTTATCAGGGGCGCGCTCTAGCCACCTGAGCTACAGGCCCACGTGTACGCAGGAACGAGATTTTACCATCTACCGGTGAAAAGTGCCTAACTGCTGATGCTGAATGTGCTGCCAGTGTTCAACACAACAATCGCGCCCTACCCAAACTCCACCCTCGGCGTAGTCTGATTCGGCCCAACCTCTCCAACCACAATCTTAGCCTTAGCGTAATTCTCCCCGCGAATTGCGCTGCCGGAAATTCGACGCAACATCGCAAGCTGCCCAACGTGCGTAAGCGAATCCGCAATCGGCCCCTGAAATAAATTTTCAGCCGGCGTCGCAAGCGGCAAGTTCGACGCGAGGTACCCATCAAATGCCGCAAGCGTACGGAAGAATCGCTCCATCTCTTCTTGCCATGGCAAAGGCGCAGAATCGTGCCACTCGTTCCGCCCTTGCGCCATCGCAAGCGCCCAATCATAAAGATCGCCGACGTGGGCTAGAATTTCCGCGGGCGTGCGCGTGGTCGAATCCAGTTTGAATTCCGCAAATCCCGCGGGCGCTCCGCGCAAAACTTTTGCTCCGCGATAAGCAACCGTCGCAACCGTGTGACGAAGCAGCGCAGTCCGCGCGTCAGTTTCAGGCGTCATAGCTCTTCCACCTCCAATTCAACGACACGCAGTGTAGCGAAATTCACGTTTTGGGCCAATCGTGATTCGTGGCACAGCCATTCTTCGCTGTGGCAGGTCGATCAGCGCAAACGTGTGGCCTGAGTTTCCCGAACCAGGAACCTTCGCATTTCCAATCGCACACCTTACTGAGCCGCCGCGTTATCAGGACATCCTTTACACTCGCCCATCTGTCCCCATCGCCCGCAAATAACCCAGTACTCCATAGTACTCGCTACCCCCCCACCCCGGGGTCGTGAGCTAAGTGTGGCTAATAAAGGACTTACGGCGATCTCGTGTGCGGAGAAGCTCATGTAGCGGACTTCTCTAAGTGGTCATCGTTCGGCGTAAAATCACGTTCGCGCAGGCCGGATGTAACTCGCGTTCTCCGGCCTCGAGTCTTCCATTTCACTCCGAACTCTCTTATCTTTCCTCTGCGTCTCTGCGAACTCTGCGTTAAGGGCTTTTCTCGTCTTTTTCCGCTCCCAAAAACTGCATTATAATGCACTTTTCGGCAAAATCCGTCCCAAACATGCATTATAATGCAGTTTTTCACTTCTCCACCCCACCGGCCCTCGCTTGAGACGCCTGCACCGGTAGCGTATGATTCCGAGGATTTCTTTTTCCCGCGCCAATTGTGTGAACGCGCGCGGATAATATTTGTGACCACGAAAAAATAATGATCACCCGTTTGATTGGAACATGCAGCCGATGGCTGCTGGATAAAATTGTGGGCGCGCTCGCGGCCACCGGAATTAATCCGAACGTGCTTACGTTTATTGGATTGATCGTAAATTTTTGGGCCGCCGCGATGTTCGCAACCGGACTTTTCAAAATTGCCGCAATCGTGATTTTCTTCGCTGGCTTTTTGGACATGCTCGATGGCCAAGTTGCGCGCCGCCAAAATCGCGTCACCGCCTTCGGCGCATTTTATGATTCCACACTCGATCGTTATTCCGATATGGCGCTTTATTTGGGATTGCTCGTCTACTACGCCGCAAATGGACAAACGCCCTACGTAATTTTAGGAGCCGTCGCTACAGCCGGATCTGTAATGGTCAGTTACACGCGCGCGCGCGCCGAATCTTTGATCCCACTTTGCAAAGTTGGATTCATGGAGCGGCCCGAGCGCATGGTGCTTTTGATTATCGGTGGATTATTTGATCGCATGGCGCCGGTGCTTTGGGTAATCGCGGTCGTTTCGACAATCACCGTGATTCATCGCATCGTTTACACTTGGCAAGAAATGCGCGCCGGTCGAACGCTGTCCGAGCATTCGCATCAGCCTCTAATTCTTTCCGGCAATATTTCCTGATTTTTCCAGCGCGTCGTAGTACGCATCAACTGGCGCCGACATAATTGCGTGGACGCTTTCGATCATCGCGTCAACATCGCTTTTTTTCATTCCCGCTGTTTCAATCGTGTCATGAATGTGCACAACAATATTTGAAGGATGCAGCCACCAGCGATCCTTCCGGTTGAACTCAAATGAGCCGACGGTACTGACCGGCACAATCGGATAGCCGAATTGCACCGCCATGCGAAATGCGCCTTCTTCAAAAGGCCCCATGCGTCCAGTGAGTGTGCGTTTTCCTTCCGCAAAAACAATCAGGCTGGTGCCCGCATCGAGCGCGGCTTTGGTTTCGCGCCACAATTTTTTTAGGTCGGAGGGACGGCGCGCGTCGGGCACAGGAATATTTCCGAAACGCTTCATCAGAATTCCGTACAGCGGAATTTTGAAATGCGATTCCAGTTCAAGTCCGCGAACGTGTTGCGGAATTGAAGCACAAAGAAGAAATGGATCAAATAAATTCACATGATTCGCGATGAAAAAACTCGTGCGCTGTGGATCGAATCCGGACGATTTCTGAACAGTTACGCGCGCTCCAGCCAATCGAATCAAGTTGCGGCAAAAAAAGCGCACGACACCATCGAATTTGTGCGGACTCACTAACAGTGTGATGAAAACCAGCGAGGGAACTGCGATCGCAAAATATAATCCGGCAACACAGTAAAAAAGAACGCTGCGAATCGAAAGCCACACATTTTTCATGCGATAACGTCCAGCGCGCCCGGTAAGACTTCCAGTAATTTCGGCTGAATCGTCAAAACTTCGCCGTCCACCATCACGTCAACAGGACCTTCCAACTGAAATTCAATGCGCGTGGCGCTGTTCCGCGAAGCTCGTGGATGATTCAAATGCGTGCCGTCAAATAATGTCGGGAAATTTTTCAAAAGCGCCAGACGGCCGATCGCTCCCCAGCGAACGTATTCAATTAATCCGCTATCAGATTCGGCCTTCGGAGCGATCATCATTTTGCCGCCGGTATATTTGCTGTTGTTGAATGTGAGAAAAAGACAGCGCTCCGTGTCAAATTCAACAGTGGAATCCAAACGCAAAGGAAACGCGCGGCGCTTCAAACGCATCAAACTTCCAAGCACGGCGAGAATATATCCAGCTTCGCCGAGTGATTTGAAACGCCGGTTGGCAAGCGCGGTGACGTCCGCCGTAAATCCAACACTCAATAAATTTATGTAATAGAGCGTGCCGGCGGCATGTGTGAGTTTCAAAACATCGCAGCGTCTGCGCTTTCCGGCGAGCAGTGCTTCCGTTGCGTGCTGCAAACCATTTTTGCTGAAATCACGCAGAAAAGAATTGCCGGTGCCGAGCGGCAAAAATCCAAGCGCAACTCGATCGCTGTGTTGCGATGCTTCCGGGAAAATTCCATTGACGATTTCGTAGCCGGTGCCATCGCCGCCGACAGAAATAAAATTTCGGTAACCCTTCGCATAGCCATCTCGCGCCAAATGCGAAGCATCACCGGGGCCAGAAGTGTTTAGGGAGTCCACTTTTATTCCGGAGGCGCGCAACTTATCGAGCGCAGCAACATAAAGTTTTCCAGCGCGGCCTCCGCCTGCGGCTCGATTCACGATGGCGAGCATTTCCTTTTTCATAGCGAAACTCTCACAACTTTACGAGCGCGCTTGCGCGATCTAGCGTTGTGCGAATTTGCTGAGCCAGATCGATGCGTTTTACTTTCATGGAAGCTGTGCGTGGAAAATCCTGATCCCAAATTACAAACCCGCTGATGCGTTTATAATTCAATAGTTTTTGATTGCGTAGCGAAACTTCCGCGCGTGTTGCGTCGTCGATAGGACGATTTTGTTCGGGACGCAACACGATCAGCAGTTCCTCACCGACCATGGTTCGCTCCGGCCAAATATAGTTCGCGGCAAATATACAAAACTCTTTTACCGGCAAACCCTCAAAAGCATTTTCAATGTCTTCCGGATAAATATTCTTCCCTTCCGCGGTGACGATCATATTTTTCTTGCGGCCCGATAATCTCAGGTGGCCTGTTTCGCTGACGCGGCCGAGATCGCCGGTTTGCAACCAGTCGTCGATAATTGTTTCAGCCGTCAATTCGGGATCGTCGAGATAATGCGACATCACGGTTTTGCTGCGCACAGTAACTTCGCCGATTCCATCCGCGCCCGTATTTATGATGCGAACTTCCATTCCGGGAAGCGGACGGCCAACTGTGTCCGGACGAAATGGATGGAAATCATTCAATGTGACGGCGGTGCCGGCTTCAGTGAGTCCGTAACCATTTGCGACGGGAATTCCGAGATCGTAGAAAAATTGAAGCGTTTCCGGTTCGGTGAATGCGCCACCGACAAATAACGTGCGCAATTCTCCGCCAAACGCGGCGTGCACCTGGCTTAATAATTTGCGGCTGAGCCACATTTTCGGCGAGCGTCGAGTAAACGCGCGATTCGTGCCGCGAGCAGCGCGTTGAAAATTGTCGCTTGGATTTTGGCAGCGCGTCAAATTTCGCCTGCAGTCCTTTTTGCAGGTTTTTCAGGACGAGTGGGAACGAAGCCATGTAAGTAATTTTGTATTTGGGAAAAGCTTCGCGAACATATTCCGGCCGCAAAGTTCGCAAATGCACGACGGTTGCGCCGCAAGCGAACGGGCCGAAGAATCCGACCATGAAATCGATCGCGTGATTTGTGGGAAGAATGCTGAGGTAGCGCACGCCCGGCCAAAACGGATAGAGCTTCGTGAGCGCGACGCATTGCTCCAAATAATTTTCGTGCGTGAGGACGCAGCCCTTTGGCCTTCCGCCAGTTCCGGATGAATATACGATGCACGCCCAGTCATCGCGCTTGCGCGAAATAAATGTTGGTTCTATTTCGGCGCGAAATTCTTCCCATCGGAGTGCCCCGCCCAGATCCGATGCTAGCCGGCGCTTCCGTTACGAGTGTGATTGGGACGCGATGCTCGGCGAATCCTTCGGACTGCATCATCAAGCGCCAGATTGGAAATTCGACGACGAGCACGCTTGCGTGGGAATGTGCGAGCAGCGCCATTTGTTCGGGCGGCGATAATTTGTAATCGAGTGGGACCAGAACTCCGCCCGCGTGAAAAATTGCATAGGCGGAAATCAGCCATTTCGACTGATTGGTCATGATGATTGCGGCACGTCGCCGGCTTTAAATCCGCGCGCTTGCAAGTGCTGCGGCCAATGGAAGCGCAGCTTCTTAAACTGCCGTAAGTGAGCCGCTCTTTTTCGCGCTCTCGATCGGCTTCGATCAGACAAATTTCGTCTGGCCAGCGATCGAGCGAATCGCGGAGAGCCGCGCCCAGAGAATCGTATCTTGCTGAGATCGAGCATTTACTTGCAGGCACGTTACGTGGCGCGCACAGAGGCATAAGAATATCAGGATTTCGGTGGATGAATCTTGCGAGATGCTGCCATTTATGGGCTGCGCTAGCTAGCAATCGCGCTTGAATTCGTGTCGCGAGCGTGTGGAAATCGCTCACGCCCTGCATTTCGTAGTCCGGCAGTTCGATACCGAAATGCTGTTCGAGACGCGTGAGCATTTCGAGCGCTTGCAGACTGTCGATGCCAAGCTTTCTTGAAGAAATCGTCTCCGGGCGCGAAAGTGATTCGCGCGGCACTTTAAATTGCTTGCGCGCGAGGTCGAGAACTTCGTCGGTGGTTTGGTCGATGGTTCGCATTTTTCATGCCGCTCGAGTGGCACGCCTCGGCTGAATTCGTTTGAGAGTGCTTGATAACCTTCGCTGCGCGGAACGTACCTCGTACGCCGACTGAAGATTCATCCAAAATTGCTCGCTTGTTCCAAAGAACCTTGCGAGACGCACGGCTGTATCTGCGGTGATACCGCGTTTTTCGAAGCACAATATCATTCACTCGCGGAGCGAGGAACGTGAAGTTGTTTTGCGAGCTCGTAGGCCGAAAATCCAAGCGGCTATCAAAAATTCTTCGCGCAGAATTTCTCCTGGATGGATCCGCCAAGTTGGAGTTGTTGAGCGCAACCTACGCATGAATTTGACCTCTTCTAGGAAACCTCAAAAGCTCAATGGTAATCCACGATTTCGACGTCAAACGCATCGCAATCATTCCATATAAAACAAATTCGATACTGATCGTTGATCCGTATGGAGAACTGGCCTTCCCGATCACCTTTCAACGCTTCAAGGCGGTTATCTGGCGTCGCTCGCAAATCTTCCAAGTGCGTCGCAGATTCCAACAATTGAAGCTTGCGGAGCGCCGCCCGTCGAAGAGAAGGGGGCGGCCTGCGGCGAGATGTCCCCGCCAGCCACAAACGCTTCGTTTCCGCATCGCGGAAGCTGCGAATCACTCAACAATAGTAACACATGCCGTTCATAACGGCTACCGTTATGAATCACGGTAAATACGGCAACGCATCGGTACTTTCCGCGAATTTGCGCAGGCCTTCCATTACCGCGGGCCGCGTAAACAATTCGCAAAAAAGATCAATTTCGCGGCGCAGTTCCTCGTGCGGAATGGGTTTTAAGAAACGTTTCGCGGCGGCGCTCGTTGCGCGATCGAATTTTGCAACCTGTGCCGCGGTTGCGCGGGCGATGTGCAACGCTTCGCCTTCGGCGGCGAGCTGGCTGACGAGTCCGACGGCGTTGGCTTTTTGCGCGTTGATGCTGCGCCCTGTCAGGAGCAAATCGCGCACGACGGCGTTGCCGAGATCGCGGCGCAAGCGTGGAATTCCGCCGAAACCGGGAATCAGACCGAGGCGCAATTCCGGAAAGCAAAAACGCGCCATTTTATCGGCGATAATTAAATCGCAAGACAGTGCCAGCTCGAATCCGCCACCGAAACAGACGCCATGAACGGCGGCGATTGTCGTGAGCGGAGTATCATCCAGCGCGTTCAGCACGGCGTGAATGCGATGGAGAAATTCGCGGACGCCGGTGAGACGCGCCGCGGCATCGAGCGGAAGTGAGCTTTGTAAAGTTCACGCAAATCCGCGCCTGCAGAAAATCCTGAGGCCAGCGAGCTATACACAATCACGGAACTTGCGTTTTGTGCGAGGCCATCGAGCGCCGCGATAAATTGTTCCAATTCCGCGAGTATTTCCGTGCCAATTTCATTTGCGGGCGGGTGATGCAATTCCAATTCGATCGCGGATTCGTGCAGGGACCACGACAAGGTTGTTCCCGGTGAAAGAGTTCATGCGCGTCTTTTCCCGATACAGCATTCGATTTGCGGCGCGAAATGTTCGGTGATTGCATTGCGCCGTAGTTTGCCATTTGCCGTCAACAAGCCGCTTTCCATTGTGAACGCTTGCGGTTCCACATGGAAGCCATGGATTTTCTTGTAATGTGGTTGCGCGGCGTTCATCGTTTCAATTTCCGTTGCTAGCGCTTCACGATTCATCTTACCGGCTACGATTGCAATTAGATAGCTGCGCCCGTGTCCGATGAGGACGACTTGTTGCGCGCCGGGCAGAGCGGCTTGCAATTTTTCTTCGATAGGTTCGGGCGCAACGTTGTGTCCGGAACTTAGCACCAGCAAGTTTTTAATTCGCCCGATGATGCGCCAATTTCCGTTGGCGTTCAATTCGCCTTGATCGCCGGAATGAAACCATCCATCGCGCAAAACTTTTGTAGTTTCTTCAGGGCGATTCCAATATCCGGGGGAAATATTGGGGCCGCGAACGAGAATTTCTTCGTCTGCGCCTAATTTCATTTCGATACCCGGCACGGCAGAGCCGACCCAACCCGGTTCTACTTTTCCGGGAATATCGAGCGTGCAGATCGCGGTTGTTTCGGTAAGTCCGTAGGCCTGAAGGACGGGAATTCCGAGCATCATAAAAAATAATTGGGTTTCGCGAGAAAGCGGGGCTGATCCGCAGATAAGAGCTTTCAGATTTGCGCCGATTTTTTTGCGAATTGTGGGAAAAACTATTGTGCGTGCGATTGCCAGCGAAATTCCGCCTTCGCGGCGCGGATTTTCTGCGTCATGCCGCGCAAACCAGCCGGCTTTTGCGCGGTTGAAAATTTTGGCGACGATGCCGCCAGTCTTTGCGACATTGTCTTCGACGCCGCGGCGCACTCGTTCCAGCAGCAGTGGAACGTTCAAGAAATAATTTGGCGCGGCGATTTTCATTTCAAGCTGCAGGCGACTGATGTTCATGGAGAGTGTGAGCAAACTTTTGCGAGAGAGGCAAGAGAGCAGCAACATCCACGCAGCGGCGAAATTAAACGGCGCGTAGTGAAAAACGCGTTCGACATCGGCGTGGCCGCACATTAATTGGTCGAGGCGGAGCATGATGCAGCCGAGCATGAAATTCACATTGTCCGCTGTGAGGATTACGCCCTTGGGTTCGCCGGAAGTACCGGAGGTATAGATGATGGTGAGCGGGTCGGAGTCGGCGAGCGCAATGGGCGGCGAAAGTTTTCCTGCAGCCGTCGCGCTAAATATTTCGTCAAATTGAACGATGCGCGGCGTGGACGGAAATTCTGCGCGCATTGCTTCGGCCAGTGCGGAATCACCGGCGCAAATTAATTTTGGATTCGCGTCACGAACCATCACTGCTAATTCCGCCGGAGTTTGGCGCGTATTGAGAGGGACGGCGATTACGCCTTCGGCCATCAGCGCCATATTCGCGGCTACCCAGCGAATGCTGTTGGGTGCGAGCAAAACGCAGCGGTCGCCTTTTTGCAATCCCGCATTGCAAACAAATGCGCGCGCGATTTCAATTTGGGCGCGAAGTTCTGCGCCAGTTGCGGCGACGAGTCCGCTTTCATGAGGTTCCTGCAAAACGGCGCGGCTGCCGCTGCTTTCGAGATTGTTGAAAATGTGTTCGAGGGAGTTCATTGGAGGAATTATTTCGTGCGCTGCTGAACGCGCGGTGGAAATTTCACGCGCTCACTTGCCGTGGAATTCCCGGCGAATTTTGCGCCGGCATTCCGCTTCCTATTTGCTCGTCTGATGTTTCGTACTTATCCACTAGCGCCTGCAATTCCGGCGAGAGCTTCGGTAAATATTGTTCCCACGGATGAATTCCGGTGCGCACTGGAAATTGCGGATAGATCAGATGGGTTTGCTGTTCGAGGTAAACGCCCATGCGCGCCATTAATTTCAAATTCCTTACGACGGTGCGTCCGATGCCATCGCGCAGAGAATCGGAATCGCGCAAAAGAGTTTCCATCGCGCCGATTACTTTTTCCGAAAGATTGTCTTCGTCGACGGTGAACAGAAGATGTTCGTGACCGCGGTCGTGCATCAGATTTTTGATGCGCTCGTCCATGGTGACGCCGGCGGAGGCGACGAGACCGGGCATGGAAGTGACGATGCCGTGGAAGCGCGAGGAAACCATCATGCTGCCCCGGCGAAGCACGCTGACCATTTGGAACATGTTGTATTCGTCGGACGTGAATATCGGTACGCCGGGCAAATTTTCGGCCATGGCGTGGCAGGCGCGCGCGTCCAATCGTTCCATCGCAACTAAAATTGGAAATACTTTGTGGCGCGCGCTGAATGCTTTTACGGCGGCGGTCATTTCAGAAATGTATTTTTTGTATTTCGCGTCGACGTCGCGTCCGGATTTGTGGAAATACAATGTGCGGTAGTGGCTTTCTTTGTAGGCGCCAGTGGAAAGGCGCGCCGCATATTTTACGATCGAAGGCGTGACGGGCCACCAGAACGGATTAATTGGACAGACGATGAGCACCGGAGTTTTTCCATCCCAGCCGGATTTTTCCAGAGCGGCGCGGCCAAATTCTGGGGCGAGCGGCTCGAAAGTCCACGCAGTGTCGGTACCAAGTTCAGTGGGAACACCGAGCTGGCCGAGTACTGTTTGGGACTCCGGATTGCGCGTGATGACGAAAGATGACTGGCAATATTTGCGAACCATTTTCTGGAGCGGCGGATTCATCGCGCCTGCTTCTACTCCATAGCCCAGAGAAATTTTATTTTCCGCGGCGGCGATGCCGAGCGCGCCGATAAACATTGTGGTGAGCGCATCCGCGAATTTACTTTTGAACGTGGAACCTTCGCAGGCGAGTACACCGTGATATTTTTTAATTTCACGCGAGAGAAATGGCGGGAAAACGTCGGGCAGGTAGACCTGGCGGCTACCTTTGAAATAATCGCGCGTCCAATCGAGATTTTGCGACATGGCGGTAATCTCAACGCGATCGGCGCCGAGAACATGCCGGACTTGCCGCGCGATTTCTTCCACGCGAACATCGGAGCCGGTATTGCGCGCGCCGTTGTATCCGACCAGAAGCAGCTTCAGCGGCTGGCCAGGTTTCCAACGCATGCCGCCGCCGAGCATCCAACGCGCTTTCGTTTTTTCGATGATTCCGCTGACCCAGGCTTCGAGAAATGCGTCGGTCATCGCGCCGCTCCCTGAGCGTGGGCTTCGGTGACGGCTGTTGCGGGCCACGGCTTATACGGATACTGAAAATGATTTTCGCGGCTGAATTTCATCAGCGGGAAACAATACTTTGAAAACGGTTCAGGAACGCTTCCCATTTCGGCGATCACGCGCGAATTATCAAACACGGTGTTCCAGTAAATGTACGGTAAGAAAACTTTTAGAAGGACGGCGCTGCGTCCCAACTTGCCGGTGCGATTTGCGATTGAGTTGACCATCGAGGTGAATGTTTTCGCCAGGATGGCGCGTAGATCGGCTTACTTTTGCCGGATTCTTTTGCGATAGCGTCCGTAATTTGTTGGCAAGTTTCGGAACCGGTGCCGGAAGAAAGATGATAGGTGTCGTACAGTGGTTTTTCTTTTTGGTGGAGCAGTGGCGATGGCTTTTGCGACGTAGTCCACGGGCACAATTTCGATGCGATCGTCGGGGCGCAGGGGAAGCACAGGCAGGCCTGCCAGAAAACGAATGCGCGGACCATGTCGAACTGAGTTGTTGCGCCGTAGCGCGTATCGCCCAGAACAATGCTCGGACGGAAAATAGTTTTCTGCACGTCGGGCAACAACTCGTGCACCATGTGCTCGCAGAATTTTTTTGTGCGCGCGTAGGGATCGTAGTCGGAACGATTCCAATCGATGGAAGCAGTCTTCCTGTGACCACTTCATTTTCGCGTTTGCCCGCAACGGCCACCGTGCTGACGAAACTGAATCGGCGCAGGCCGCTGGAATCTTGAATGCGGCGCGCCATTTGAATCATTTCCAAAGTGCCGCGCAAATTCACATTCATGCAACTTTTTTCGGACTTGCGATTGAGCGAGGCCGCGCAGTGGAGCATTGAATCGGTGGTGGCGAGGGCGCGGGAATAATCGGATTCGTCGAGGCCAAATTGTCGAGTCAGTTAAATCGCCGCGGAAAATTGTGATGCGCTCGCTGAGGTAATCGCGAAATTTCGCGAAAGTCCAAATGCAAGCTGCATCGCGTGCCACAAACGCTCTTCGGCCTCGCGCTGATCTTTCGCGCGAACCAGCACGTTGACGCGATCGTTGCTGTTGCCGAGCAACTCGGAAAGAATGTGCGCGCCGATGTAGCCGGTGGAACCTGTGAGAAAGATGGCCATTAGTTTTGCGACGCAGAGGGCGTCGGAGATCTTCGGGATCATTTTCCGACGGCGTCGTCATTTTGAACGGCGTCGTTGTCTCGAACTGCAATGGCGTCAAATTGCACGGAACGCTTGGGCGGCGCTTCGAGCGCGCGGCCTTCGATCAGCGGATAGCACCACTTGCGCAGCGCGGGAATGATGGACGTTGATCCAGTATTCCCACCAGTCGATCGATGTTGGCGTCAAACGCAAATGCGGCGCGTTCATTTTCGGGCAGCGCTTCGGAAAGCAGTTGCACGTGTTGCGCTTCGAACACCTGTTCGTTATGACAGAATGAAAGGCTCGTACAAGCTCGATTAGTTTTTCGATGCGGTCCAAGATCGCGCTCCTGCCGCACAAGCGGCTGCTTGAATTGCAGCAACGCGGCGACGCGATTGATGCGCGAAATCACCGCCTTTTGCGCGGGCACGCTGATTTTCTGATAGCGGCTTTTCGAGACGGGAATCGTATCGAATCGCAAACGCAGCCAGTGCTCGAGGCCTTGCTGCGCGCGATAATGTTTCCGATGCGCCAAGCCGGTCAGCTCGATCGATCGGCCCATGTTGCAGGGATTGATCGCGGACGTTGCGAGCTGATAGACGCGCAGATGATCCGGCGCTGAATCAGCGCGGCGGCGATCAGACGTCATTCCGCGGCACACCATGTCCACGGGAATCACGTCCAGACATTTGCGCTCGTTGGTCGGCAGCTGGCGGAAATATGTTCCGAGCAAATAAGAAAGCGGCGCGGAAGTGTTGATGCCTTCGTTCCAGCCGGCGAAGGGAAAATCGGTGGAAGTTTCGACGATTGAGGGCCGCACGATGGCGATGGGCAATCCGGCGCCGCGCGGTAAGAGCAGCGATTCGGCCATGCTTTTCGTGAGCGTGTAAGTATTCGGCCAGCCGAAGTCGCTGCGCGCGGCGCATGCCGACGCGAGTGAGGCGATTGCGAATCCAGCGCTGACGATTGCGGCGCAAAACATTATCGACTTCGTCGGCGGGAAATTTGGAAGGATCGCTGCGGCGGCCGAGAGCCTGACGGCGAAGAGCGGCTGTCATTTCCGGACCTTGCGCGCGAGCTTCCACGTTGCGAATTGTTTCGTCGAGCGATTTCCATTCGTGCTCGGCGTTGAAATCGGCTACTCCGTTGCGGAGTGTAGTTTGGATGCGCTTCTTCGCGGACGCGGCCATCGCGTTTGCCGACGACATAACAAGTGGAAAGATGCAGGAGCGCGGCGTGATCGCTGGCGCGGATAAATTCCAGCAAGTTCATGGGCGCGGCGACGTTGCCTTCGAGCGCTTCGCGCAAATCCGGATTGAAATCGGTGAGGCCGGAACTATTCACGACGAGATCGAGTTGCGTGCCGAGGCGCTTGCGCGTGGCTTCATCCATTCCCAAATCGGGGCGGCTTAAATCACCTTCGACAACTTCCACGCGCTCGGCAAGAAATTTGCCAAACTTATCGCCGTGTAGCATGTTCAGCGGCTCAAACACTGGCGATTCTTGCGCAATTTTTTCAAAGCGGCGCGCTGAGGTGGTGGAGCGCTGGCGGCGAATCAGCAAATAAATTTTCCCGACGTCGGGAACTTCCGTCAAAATTTGCGCCAGCCAAACTTTGCCGATAAATCCGGTGACGCCGACGAGCATTAAATGTTTTCCGCGCAAAGTTTCGCGAACGGAAAGCGGCGCGGCAGGTTCTTTGTGATCGGTCAGGACAATGGGAAGCAGGCCGGTTGGTTGCTGGCGCGCGGAAGGCTCGGCCAGCTCGGCCAACTGTTCGGCGGTGGGAATATTTTTGCGAGACTTCTTCAAGGCTCTCGCAACTTTTTCGGGAGCGATGCGGCCGTCGGCGGCGCCTTCCAGCATTAATGCAAGCGGACCGCGCGGAGAAATCATCGGCGACATTAAACGTCCGGTGGCGACGCCATCGCGAAATTCAAGACGATTGGTGAGGACGCGATCCACGCCGAGAAATCGCGCCAGCGGCCGCATCACAACGTCGAGTCCCTGGCTGACGAGAATTACGCGGTCGCCGGCGGCAAGACGTTCCTTCAATTTTTCAACGCCGGATGATTTCAATTGCGGCTTCAGCACATATTCAAAATATTCTTCGCCGAGCAGATCCAGGCGATCGCGGGTTACTCCACGCAGCAGAGTGTGAAGAACGCGGGTGGCGAATCGTTTGTGAGCCAGGAAAAGTCCGGGGCGGGCGACAGCCAGAGCGGCGAGACCGCCGCGGCGAGTCCAACGTTCGGCGAAACTCTGCGCGTTCCACGTGAAATAGGCGACCGAGCGCACGGCGGCCAAGTCGGCAAGGCTGCCTTCGACGCGCCAGAAGACGATTGGCCCGGCGTTTGAAGCGGGGCGTTGCGTGCGTAAGTCCAGTGGCTCGGGTTTGAGTGTCGGTGTGGTCAAGATGGCGTGCTCAATGGTCGTCCCGGAAACATTCCGCAAGCAGCCTGTTCCCAGGGCTGCGAGCGCACCTGGTTATTGGGAAGTGTAGAAATTAGCATTGTCAGGGCCTTCCGGCAAGCCCGATAGGTGTTTGGACGGAATTGACGCTGGATTGGAAAGCTGGGCGGTTTGGAGGGACTTCTGTGGGCGAGGAACCGTTCCAGATTGTTCCACGTGGAACATTGGGACGCCCCGGCTAATGATTGCAGGAGTTTATGGGCCAATTTAGGCGCTCACCTGATAGAGTTGCGTCCTGAAAATGCCGGCATCGAGCCCAATTCGTAAGGATCGCCTGACGGGTGACCAGATTCGCGGATTCCTGGCTGCTTGGGGCGGTTGGGCGCTGGACGGAATGGACTCATTCATTTATGCGCTGGTGATGGTTCCGGCGCTGCGCGAGTTGCTGCCGCGGTCTGGACATGCTGCGAGCACGGCGATGGTGGGATTTTATGGCGGATTGCTGTTCGCGTTGTTTTTGGTCGGCTGGGGACTGGCATTTTTGTGGGGGCCAATCGCGGATAAGTACGGGCGCGTGTTCACGTTGATGCTGACGATTATTTGGTATTCAGTTTTCACTTTGGCGGGAGCGGCGGCGACGCAGGTTTGGCATTTGGCAGTGTTCCGTTTGCTGGCGGGAATTGGAATTGGCGGGGAATGGGCGATGGGCGGGACGTATATCGCCGAAGCCTGGCCGGAAAGTCGAAGAGTTTCTGGCGGCGCGCTGATGCACACCGGCTACTATTTTGGGATTCTTGTTGCCGGGGTGTTGAATGCGGTGATTGGCAGCCGATATGGATGGCGCGCGATGTTTGTGGTGGGTGCGGCGCCGGCGCTGCTGGTGGCGTTGGTGCGTTACGGAGTTGCGGAGCCGGCGCGTTGGCGGGAGAAAGTGCAGGTGGTGCGCCGATGGAGTTTGTGGCGACCGTTTGCGGTTTTATTCACGCGCGAATATCGCTGGCGCACTTTGCTGAATAGTTTTTTTATGCTGGTGAGCGTTGCTGGGCTTTGGGCGGGATCGGTTTATGTTCCGACTGCAATGACTGCGATCGCGGAGAGGAATAACATTTCGCCGGCAAACGCGAACACGCTGGCGTCATACGCTACTGTGATTCTTTCGGCGTCGACAATTCTGGGTTGCGTCGCTGCAGCGTGGCTGGTGGGGTCGATTGGGCGAAGAGGCGCGCTCGGGCTTTATTTTATTTTGATGCTCAACGCAATCGTGTTTACGTTTGGATATGCGTTTTATCAGCCGGGGGCAAAAGGCTTACTGACGTACGCATTTTCACTGATTGCGCTGGGATTTGGCGGCGCGAATTTTGCTGTATACACAATTTGGCTGCCGGAACAATATCCGACGGAATGCCGGGCGAGCGCATTCGCGTTTGCTACTTCATTTGCGCGATTTGGCGGCGCCGGAATTACATTTCTGGTGGGCGCGGGCGTGGCGCATTATGGGAGCATTGGATATCCGGTGGCGCTGACGGCGCTGGCATTTATTCCGGGTATTTTGCTGCTGCCATTTGGATTTGAAACGCGCGGAAACAAACTGCCGGATTAGGAGTATCCGTGAATGCGCGGCTTCACTCGCTTGAACGATGGATTCTCCTGGAAAGTTGAGAACCTAGCGTCGGTGGTCGCGATACACTACATGAGATACAACTTCTGCGGGACCCACAAAACGCTGCGAGTTATGCCAGCGATGGCGGCGGGAGTTAGTGACCATGCTTGGGGCATCGCGGAAATCGCGGAGCTTCTGGATACACGGTCTAACGAGGCGGCGACATGACGAGACCGAGTACAGCCATTAAGAAACTGCGCCGCATTAGAAAACTGTGGCAGAGCGTGAGAGGTACGAGAGTCAACACGCCTAGATACAAGAGAATCATAAATAAAATTGGCGTCCTATCGAAACAATATCAGAAGCTATTTGAAGCCGCTAAGAAACCGAAGAAATCGAAATGAGCCGCTACGGATTTGGATGATTCGGAGCTGATTAGGATTTTGCAGCTTCGCGGGCTAGCGCGTGCAGAAGAGTCCTCATGCGGGGATGCGCTCCGACGGACGCCAATATTTCCACGGTGAGTTGCGGAACTTGCGCGCGGACTACTGAAGCTTGTTCGGGAATTTCTTTTTCGAGTGGGCCGCCGGGCGTCAGCAGCAGAGGCAAAATGCGAATGCGGGCGACGCCGTCGTCCGCGGCTTCCTTCGCCACATCGGCTAGATTTGGCGAAGCGGAATGAAGATAGGCCAGACGCACGCCGTCCTTACCCAATTCATTGCGCAAACCTTCGAGTAGTTCCTCGAAGGGCTTGCGGACTTTTGCGTCCTCACTGCCCGGCGCAAAAAGGATCAGGCGGACTACTTCCTTCATTCGATCTCCAGAGCGATGCTGAGAGGCAATTTAGGATAGCAATAGAGGTGGGGTTACGCCAGATTGGGGAATTTTGGCGCGGTGTATCCGGCATGAGGCGAAGCGAGCGCAGTGATTCAAAAAGCCGTAGAATACTTTTGCTGTACAGCCGAAATTTTAATTTCTTCGAGGATGCATGCCGGAACAAAAACCAAGCGGTACTGAGAAAGCGAGTGGCGCGAATTCCGATCGCGCCAGCGATCATCTTGCGAATGAGCGCACTTTCCTGGCCTGGGTGCGCACAGGCGTTTCGATTGTTGTTTTTGGTTTTGCCATCGGGCGTTTCGCGATTGCCATTCGACAACTGATGCAAATTCAGGGACGCACATCGACGACCGGAGGAATTTCCGTTTGGTTTGGCACGGCCGCGATTATCGGCGGAGTGGTGCTGACGCTGGCAGGATTGGCGCGATATCGCAGGACGCGCGCGCAGTTGGAATCCGGAAATTTCAAGCCGGCGGGATTTGTTGTGGATCTGGTGGGGATAGTGACGGCGTTGTTTGGATTGGCGCTGGCGGCGTATCTGGTTTATATCGGACAACGGCTGTAGTTTTCACGTCAGCAGCGATACCTAAAATTCTCCGCACGAGTGGTCAAATCGCTTCCCACGATTCAACGCCGCCCGCGGTCACGTGCATCATCGGATGCTGTTTGAGTCTCGTTTTCTTCAATATGCGCGCTTTCTCCGGATCGCGAACTTGAAGTTTGCGTAGTAAGTGCGTGCGTTCAAATTCCAATTGACCCGCCGCGACTGAAATGCGGACACCACGCGATCGCGAAACAATTTTTGAATCATCGAAATTGTAGCCGCGGGTTTTCGCCTCGGCAGCAACGGCACGCAAATAAATTCCGATCGCGCTTACTGGATTTTTTGTGGCGCGAAAGCGATTTAGTTGCGGATGAAATCGATATCCTTTTGTTTTTCCACGCAGCACTTTTTGAGCGAGGAGTCCCTCACGCCACAGAGCGACCAGGCCCATGCGGTCGAGATGCGCTGGATGGAGCGACCAGAGCCTCATCGGATGGAGGTTAACACGATCGAGTTGACGCGCCGCCTGCCCGCAACTTTCCGCGGCGAAGTCGGATGACATGCGGCAGCAATCGTGATACAGGAATGCTCAGCTTAGGAAGGGAAGGAATTTTATGCGCGTAAATTCTCGATCTTTTGCGAAATTGGTTTTCGCTGGTGGATTTGCTTTTGCGGCGGCGCTGGTGGCGATTGCGCCGTCTGGACGTGCGCAAAATTCGTCTGGGTCACAGAAGCGAATTGTGATTGCGGCGAAAACAATTTTGGACGGGCGTGGGCATGTACTGCACGACACGCGGATTGTTGTGGAAGGCTCGAAGATTGTGGCGCTTGAAAAGAATGATGCCAAGGCTGGGCCGGTGGATTACGACCTGGGAACGCTGACGGTGCTGCCGGGATGGATCGACGCGCACGTTCACATCACCTGGAGTTTTGGCCCGGATGGCAAAAACGCGGGCGCAGGCGGCACGACGCAGGCGGATGCGTATCAAGCGGCGTCCAATGCGTTTGTAACTTTGATGGCGGGATTCACGACGGTGCAAAGTGTGGGAGCGCCGAACGATGTGCCGTTGCGCGACGCCATTGCGAAAGGACTTCTGGTTGGGCCGAGAATTCTGACGGCCGTCGAACCTTTGCAAGGGCGTGGCGAGCGCACCGGAACGCCGGACGAAATTCGCGCGTATATAAGGAAGCAGAAGGATGCCGGGGCGGATTTAATTAAAATTTTTGCGTCGGCGAGTATTCGTCAGGGCGGAGGCATGACGATTTCGCAGGAACAATTGAACGCCGCGTGCGATGAAGCCAAGAAGCAGGGGCTGCGCACGCTTGTTCATGCGTATAAGGAAGCGGTGCGCGCGGCGTCGCTGGCTGGTTGCACGGAAGTGGAACACGGAACGCTTTCGACCGACGACGATTTGCGCGTGCTTGCGGAGCGCGGAACATATTTTGATCCGCAAGCTGGACTGGTGATTGAGAATTATTTATTGAATAAGGAAAAGTATCTTGGAACTCCAGGCTACACCGAAGAAGGATTTGCGGCGATGGAAAAAATCCTTCCGATGAATCACGAGCTGGTGCATCGCGCCATAAAAATTCCCGGACTGAAAATTGTTTTTGGCACGGATGCTGTGGCCGGCGCGCACGGGCGCAACGCCGAAGAATTTATCGACCGAGTGCGGGATGGCGGACAGGATCCGATGGCGGCGATGATGTCCGCAAATTCGATTGGCGCGGAAGCGATGAACATGGCGGATAAAATTGGTTCGATCGCGCCGGGACTTGAGGCGGACATTATCGCGTTGGACGGCGATCCGCTGAAAGATATTACGTCGGTGCGCAGAGTTGTTTTCGTGATGAAGGACGGCGTGGTTTACAAAAATGTTGCGCGCGTCGCGATTCCAAATTATGCTGGAGTTACGCCATGAAGAAACCACACCGAAATCCTTTTGCGGCAGTGACTCTGTGGGTGCTTGCCGCGAGCGCGATATGCAACTCTTTCTATCTGACGCACAATCGAGCCCTGAGTTTCACTTTCGGAGTTATCGGGGGAGCTTTGATTGTTTTCGCAATCCGATTTTCAGATTTGACGATTGCACGACACTGATGGCCCGCGCGGTTTCCCTGCAAACTGTCGTATGATGTCCGCCGCACGATAACTCCATGCCCGATCCTCTACTCGCACCGCAGACCGGCTTCCGCAGCGCAATCCGGCAGCGTCCCGTGGCGACTGCGGGAATTGCGGTTCTAGCGGCGATGATTCTGCTTCCGATTTGGGGCGTGCATTACCCGCCGATTCTGGATTTTCCGAATCATCTGGCCAGCAGCTTCGTGCTTTTTCATCTGCACGACGCCCAATATAATTTCGGCCAGTATTTTCGCGGCGATTGGGGCCCGACACCTTACATCACCACCGATTTTCTGATGGGCGCGCTGAGCCGCTTGATGCCCGCGCTTGTTGCGGGAAAAATAGTGCTCAGTTTGGGCGCGCTGGGCTTGCCGTTTGCGGCGTGGTTTTTTCTGCGGCAGGTGAATCCCGGCGAAAATGCGATTGCGTTATGGTTTCTGCTGGCCAGCCAAAATATTTTTTTCCGGTACGGCTTCGTGGGATTTTATTGGAGCCTTTCGCTGATGTTTATCACTCTCGGCCTGTGGCTGCGTTTTCTGAAAGAGCCATCGGCGGCGCGGTGGCTGGTGACGTGCCTGACCCTGATCGCCACATATTTCACGCACATTATGGGTTTCGTTTTTTGCGGGCTAATCGTCGCGCTCTATTCGGTCACACGTCCGCGCATTCGCGAATGGATTCAATCGGGCGCGCTTTTTGCGCCGTGCCTCACACTTTATTTTCTTTCTTCGCGTGTGTTGGAAAAACAATCGACAGGTGCGGGATTCCGAACGGTGAGCGACAAACTCGACGCGGCGTGGATGATCATGCACGGCGATTCGCATCGGCTGGACGAAATCACTCTGGCGGTGATACTGGCGTTTTTCATTCTCGGATGGCTTTTCAATAAAGAATTTCACTGGAACTGGCGATGGGTAGTGGTTGCTGTCGGACTGGCAATTACGTTCGTGGCTTTGCCAGTGGACTACGGCGACGGATATGACATTGATATTCGCGCGCTGCCGGTGCTGTTCATTGTTTTATTTGTTACAGCGCGCATGGGACGCCGCGCGTGGACGCTGGCGCCGCTGGTGATTTTATTATTTGCCGCGCGCACTTATGACCTGACGAGAGAATTCCGCGCGGCGCAACCGGCGCTTGCGGGCTACGCCGAATCATTTTACAAAACTCCGCCGAACGCACGCGTTCTGCCGATCGTCGCGCAGCGCGACGACAATGAAGATGCGATTGACCAGTACTACGATCACTTCTGGGCGTATGGAGTGATCGATCGCGGCTGGTTTTCGCCGTATCTTTTCCAAGTGCCGGGACTGCTGCCGCTTCGTATGAAAAAAGAAATTTATGCGCCCGATGGATTTTGGGACTTAAGTTACAGTGAAAAACTGGAATTGGATTCGATCCAAGAAAATTACGACTACGTTTATGCATTCAACGTGCCCGATTACGAGGAGGATCTGCACAGCATCGGCGATGTGATTTACACCAGCGGTAAACTTGAATTATTCCGCATTCGTCCGATGCAAGCTCCCGCGGCCGCGCCAATCCAAAATCAGAAGAGCGGCAAGTAGAGGCAGCAGCCAGATTACACGGCTCTGGTAGCGCGTCTCGACGCCTGAAAGAACTCCGGTGACAAGCGCATTCGCAAGCACCGTCGAATTAATCACAACGCCGATTCCCAAAATCCGCGCGGGCCGATGGCGCCACACGTAGGGAAAGAACGCGGCAATCACAATGAGCGAGGCAATCACCGTCCATTCTTGAACGGACGAGAAAAATTCCAGCGGCAGCGCGTCGGCAATTTGCCGGCTGCGTTCGTAACCGGATTTTTCGCGCGGCAACACTTGATCGAATTCTGTCAGCACCCAGTCGTTCGAGCCCAAATCATCCAGCCCAAGCGCGGTCAATTGATTGCCGAAGTTCGCAGCCGATTTTTTCAATTGTTCGGCGGGGTAGGCGCGAATGGTGGCCAGGACAAATCGCATTTCCTCGTGTTGCAATCGCGCCTGTTTTTCTTCCGAGGCGCTTTGCCAAATTCCTTTGTCCGACCAAAGGAAATCGTCCGCGGAATCCGGCAGATTGCGCGCGTCTTCGCAGATTGCGAATTTCGCTTCGGGGCAGTGCGTTTCCAGATACAAGCGGCCGGGGCCGTCGACGATAACGCGGGCCATCAGAAGCGGAGGCCAATCGCCGTTCAGCGAAGGCTCGCCCGTCAAATACGCGTTAAGCGCGATTTGTGCCGGCCGCGGAAAGCGCGAGGACCAGCATTACCGCGCCGACGGATCGCCATCGGCGTTCCATGAAACGGCAACGAAAGACGAGCAGCAGCATTAGAAGAACGCAGAGACCGGCGGCAACGACCAGGTGTGAGCCATGGGACGCCGCAGCCCACCAGATGATTACGATTAACGCGGCGCGATCTAAACGTGAAAGCGTTTCGCGCGCGAAAACGATTAAATAAATACACAGATATAAAATTGGACCGAGAATGTCCGGAAGAATCAGGACGGAGTACCAGCTTAATGATGTGAGCAGGCCGAGCAGCACGCATAGGATCAGGTAGTACAACACGGTCCGGCGCGCCACGAATGATCGAACCACCAGCCAGATAACGTAGGCGGTAATCAGCGCTTGCAGTGCGGCGACAGGCCACAGAGTTACGCTCCAATGAAACGGAAAAATTCCAAGGCTATAGATCAAGGACCTCATGCCGTAGTAGTTTGAAAATTTATGCAGGAATAATGCGCGTGCCACGGGACTGCCGGACGCCAGGTACGTCATGGAATCGGGAAATAATAACGGAAAACGATTTAGAAATGCGGGCCAAAACAAAATCAGAGCGGCGAGAAATATCGCAGCGGCGCGCCGGATTGAAAATTGGCGCGTGTCCGCGGGAACAGTATTTCCGGAATCGGATTCGTGAAGGCGGATGGCCCGGCTCTCCTTCCGACCTGGCTGCGCAATCACACTGCGATATTCGCCAGGTGAAATTCGCGTTAGGAAACGGAAATCGTCCGGGATTGTACACTAGGGCCGAAAATATTGATTGCTTGTAGCGGTTGCGAGATTTAACGGCGATCCGGCGCGGAATGACGAACATCGCTGCCGGCAACCATGTAGATGACGTCTTCCGCGATGTTCGTGGCGTGATCGCCGATTCGCTCAAGATTTTTCGCGACGAGGATCAACTCAAAGGCGGGAAATACCACGGCCGAATTTTCCATCATGTAGGAAAGCAGTTCGCGGAAAATTTGATCGCGAAGCGAATCCACTTGATCGTCGCGAACGAGCACGTCCTTCGCGAGTTCAACATCTTTGCGGACGACGGCGTTCAGCGCGTCACGCATCATTTCTTCGGCCAGCTCGCTCATGCGCGGCAAATCCACATACGGCTTCACGCGCGGATGCCGAACGATGCGCTGCGCGGATTGCGCAATGTTGACGGCCTGATCGCCGATACGCTCAAGATCATTGTTGATGCGCGAAACGGCCAGCACGAAACGCAAGTCCGCGGCCATTAATTGGAAGAGCGCCAACAGATGCATGACGCGGTCGTCAATTTCCACCTGCAAATCGTTGATGGCGCCTTCTTCATCCAGCACGGCGCGCGCGAGTTTTTCATCGCCATCGAGCACCGAATGAATGGCCTGATGCACGGCGCGCTCCGCCAGACTGCCCATCCACAGCAGGCGTTCCTTCAGTTCGTCCAAATCTTTTTCGAAATGTCGTTCCATTCCGGCTCTCCCAGTTTCGCAGAACTTCTCGTAATGATCGATTCAAGAACCATCGAATGGCAATTCGTGTTCGCCCGCGCTCACAATCTCATCCGAAGCGGCCCGTGATGTACGCCTCCGTGCGCGGATCGGTCGGCGTCGTAAACAATTGCGGCGTCGGACTGAATTCGACAAGCTCGCCGGTCAAGCATGAACGCCGTGGAATCGCTCACGCGCGCCGCCTGCTGCATGTTGTGCGTGACGATCACGATCGTGCAATTTTCTTTCAATTGAATCAGCAGCTCTTCAATTTTCGCCGTGCTGACCGGATCGAGCGCCGAGCATGGCTCGTCCAGCAGAAGCACTTCGGGATCCACGGCCAACGCGCGCGCAATGCAAAGTCGTTGCTGCTGTCCGCCGGAGAATCCGTACGCGGAACGGTTCAGCCGATCCTTCACTTCTTCCCAAAGCGCCGCGCGGCGCAAGCTGTGCTCGACGGCGTCATCGAGCGAACCCTTGTGTCCATTGATGCGCGGACCGTAGGCCACATTGTCATAAATTGATTTCGGAAATGGATTTGGCCGCTGGAATAACATGCCTACGCGGCGGCGTAAACGCGTGACGTCCTGCTTCAGAATATCTTCACCATCGAGAAGAATTTCGCCGGTCAGCCGCGTGTAACTGAGCGTTTCATGCATGCGGTTCATCGTCCGCAATAAAGTGGATTTTCCGCAGCCCGACGGACCGATGAGAGCCGTAACTTGATTAGTCGCAACGCGCAGGTTGACGTTAAAAAGAGATTGCGTCTTTCCGTAATAAAAATTCAAGTTGGAAATCAGCATCCGCATTGCCAAATCCGGCGCCGTCTCTTTCGCGGTTCCGGGCGATGCGGTGACCACCTTCATGGGCGTCTCCTTGCTAAGCGCAAATTTTGTGGCGGCGGACATATTTTGAACTCCCTATCTCCGCGCCATCGCCTGACGCTGCAACAGCAAGCGCGTCAGCAAATTGGTTACCACCACCAATAGGATGAGTACAAGCCCGGCAGCCCAAGCTTGCCGGTGCCAATCATCGTAAGGCGATAGGGCGTAGTTGTAAATCACGACGGGCAGCGCGGCGGTGGGCTGATTCAATCCGTGCGGCCAAAACTGATTTCCAAATGCGGTGAACACCAGCGGCGCGGTTTCGCCGGCGACGCGTGCTAGTGAAAGCAAGATTGCCGTAAGAATGCCGCTGGACGCCGCGGGAATCACAACCGTCGCAATTGTTTTCCATTTGCTGGCGCCGACGGCCATCGCGCCTTCACGCAACGATCTGGGAACATTGCGCAGAAATTCCTCGCAGCTTCGCAGAATAACCGGAACCATCATTACACCCAGTGCAAATCCGCCGGCCAGCGCCGAAAAATGATGCATGGGAATCACAACGACCGTGTATGCAAAAATTCCGATTACGATGGAAGGCACGCCGTTCAGTAAATCCGTTGCGTAGCGCACGAAGAATGCGGAAGTGGCGCCGGCAAATTCCGCCAGATAAACCGCGCCGAGTAAGCCCACTGGAATTCCGATCAGCGCCGCGAGCATTAAAAGTTTGCCGGTGCCAACGATGGCGTTGGCAATTCCTCCACCGGTTTCGCCAACTGGAGCGGGGAGGTTCGTGAAGAAACTCCAGTGAAGCGAAGTTGCACCTTTCCACGCAAGGCATCCGAGAATCAGAAACAACGCGGAAACGGTAGCGAGAGCGCACAGGCCGGTAAGACTCAGCATGATGACGTTCACTGTTTTGCGCCAAATAATCCGGAGGCCCATTATCGGCTAGCCCCCGCACCGCGACGCGATGTTGCAACGATCATCACGCGCGCAAGTCCGTTCAAAATAAATGTGAGCAGGAATAGCACCAGGCCGAGCTCAATCAGCGCGCTCAGATGCAATCCGGCGGACGCTTCCGCAAATTCATTCGCGATTACCGCCGCGATGGAATAGCCGGGAGAAAAAAGCGACGCGGAAACCTTCGGCACGTTGCCGATGACCATGGTGACGGCCATCGTTTCGCCCAGGGCTCGCGCCATCGAAAGAAACACAGAGCCCAAAATTCCAGTGCGCGCATAGCCGACGACAACTTTATAAGTCGTTTCCCATTTCGTGGCGCCCAAACCCAGTGATGCTTCGCGCTGATCCTGCGGCACGGCCATCAAAACTTCACGCGATACGGAAATGATGAACGGCACGACCATGATGGCTAGCACAATTCCGGCCGTCAGAAATCCAAATCCATAAGCGGGGCCGGTGAAGATTGGCAAAAAGCCCAGCGTGTGCTTCAGGAAAGGCTGGATGGTGGATCGCATTAACGGCTCGAGCAGGAAAATTGCAAGCACGCCGTAAATCACGCTGGGAACTGCGGCGAGCAGATCAATCACAAAGCTGAGTGAAGACGAAACTTTTGGCGGCGCCAGCTCCGAAAGAAAAATTGCGGCGCCTAATCCTAGCGGCACAGCGAGCACCAGAGCGACCGCGGTAGTAACAAGCGTGCCGTAAATATATGGCCATGCGCCAAATATTCCATTGATTGGGTCCCACGTGGACGTAACCAAGAACTTCCAGCCGAATGCCGCGCGGGTTTCAGCGGAATGAATCCACAATTCGTAGACGAGCGCCGCCGTAACCAGCAGAATGCTGGCGCCGAAAATCAGAGTGATCAGATGCGCGATTTCGTCGCCATCGCGCATACGGCGCAACAGGACCTGCACGCGCGAAGGCGCGGGCGCAGGTCCTGTTGTCGTAGAGATTGTTCCCATTTTAAAGTTGTAGCTGATCTAATTCTTCACGTTCAACTATTGAATTGGTTTTACTGAACCAGCGCGATCGCCTTTGTTTCTTTGACGACCACGTTTGGCGGCAACTTTGCGTACGTCAATGCTTCAACGTCCTTTTGCCCGTCAACCAGCATCCACTTCAAGAAAGCTTTGATCGCCTCGCGCTTGTTGGCGTCTTGAATTTGCGCGGGAATCAACAGCCAGGTGAAACTTGAAATTGGATACGATCCTTTTCCCGGCGCGTTCGTGATCGACACGCGGAAATCGTCGGGCATATTTGCCGCCGCTCCTGCTGCCGCAGCGGAAACGCTGGTCAGCGAAGCTTTCACAAATTCGCCGGCCGCATTTTGCACGTCGCCATAAGGAATGTTGTTCTGTACCGCGTAAATCAGCTCTACGTAACCAATCGAGTTGGGCGTCTGCTTGATGGTGCCCGTTACGCCTTCGTTGCCCTTGCCGCCCAGACCGACCGGCCAGTTTGGAGAAGTGCCCGCTCCAACTTTTGACTTCCATTCAGGACTGATCTTGGAAAGAAAATCCGTCCAAATGAAAGTTGTGCCGCTGCCGTCGGAACGGTGGACAACAATAATGTCATGTCCTTCGCCGGCAAATTCACACCCGGATTCGCTTTCACGATTTCCGGATCGTTCCACTTCGTGATCGTTCCCAGAAAAATTCCCGCCAGAGCCTTCTGCGTGAACTTCAGCGAGCCGCTGACGCCGGGGACGTTGTAGCAAGGAACGTCCGCGCCCATAAGCGTCGGAAAATGCAAAATCTTGAAGCCGGCTTTCGCGAGTTCCTCATCGGTCATCGGAACGTCCGACGCGCCGAAATCGATGGCCTTGGCCGTCAATTGCGCTTTGCCGAATCCGGAACCTTGCGACTGATAGTTGATCTGAATGTTCGGATGCATTTTGTTGTACTCGTTGAACCACTTTGTATACATGGGGGTCGGAAACGTTGCGCCGCCCGCCGTAATTTGCACGTTGCCGGACTGCGCCAGCATTACACCCGCAAGACCCAGACACAAAACCGCCGTCAAAAGTGACTTTCTCATTTGAAGTGGATTTCCTCCGCTCACCCATTCTTGTCGCCTATTGTTACAGTCCTGTTACAGCAGCAAGAAATAGGAGTGAACGGAGTAAGTGGAGCGCTTTCCGCGAGTTAGCCTGTGTGAAATATCGAAATTCGATTCGCATCAATCCAACTTTGCTTTTTCACGCCAAAACACATTCAATCGCAAATATTCCGCGATCGGAAAAAGCGCGATAACTCTCAGCGAAGTATGGACAATTATTCCGCCGGTGGACGAACAATCGCGAGCGCACCAAATGAAGGCAACGGTTTTCACAATCCAAATAAATATTCGCTGGCTTGCGGCTTCAAATTTTCGCCCGTGGATCGCGACGATCTGATTGCGTTCATGAAATGGATATCCTTAACAGGCCATAATCGCGTTGATCGACGTTCCCGAATGCCCGGCCCTGGCTGAAAAAACCCACCAAATTCCCAGTAAAAAGCGGATTCCTGATAGAGCCATCCGGCAGGAGCGCGCATCCAAAGCCGCGGGGGTTGTAACACAACATTCACATTACTCTCACATACGATTGACGCCCAACCCGTAACCTCGCTGCTCACCGATCTTGTGCAACAGCGAAGCAGGTCGTGCGCTATCGCGTGCGGGTATGTCCGGACTTCGCGGAAATGTTTCAAACTCCAAGGAGGAGCGAATGAGAAAGTTAGCAGCATGGGTACTGGTTCTCGGCATGGCCATGTCACCAGCAGCAATGGCCGCCGACGGGAACGACAAGACGTCGGACGCAAAGACGGATAAGACCACGACGACTACGAATACCACGAAGCCAAACGGCACCGCTCCGACCAGTACAGAACTCGAAGCGGAAATCGAACAACTGCGCGCTCTGATTAAGGAGCAGGCAGATCAACTCGCCGCGATGAAGGCGGCGATGACGAACGGCAGTACGGCGAATTCAGGCACGACGACCAGCACTGCGGCAAATTCGGCGGCGACATCTAATGTGGCCGGTGCATCTTCCGATGTGACCACTGCATCGGCGGCGCCGCCGGCAACATCGGCGCCAGCAGCGGCTCCATCTGCGACGCCAACGTCTTCACGAATGGCGAGAATTTCTGGCGCAACACCTGATTCAGCGCAAGCAATGAACACGAGCGATCATTCGCCACTTTCCTTCAAGATCGGCGACGCGCTGTTCACTCCCGGCGGTTTCATGGACTTCACGACCGTTTACCGCACGGAGAGCACGGGCAACGGAATCGGCACGACCTTCAACGGCGTACCTTTCATCAACACGAACAGCGCCACCGCGGGTCCAGCGGGTTACGGCGAAACCCGCTTTAGCGTTCAGAACTCCCGCATCGCGATGCGAGTGGATGCGCCAGTCGGCGAAGCAAAGATCACCGGCTACGTCGAGGCTGACTTTCTTGGCGCGATCGCAGCGAACGCGAACGTCACCAGCAACTCGGACACTTTCCGCATGCGCCTTTATTTCGGTGATTACCGCCGTGGCAAGTGGGAACTTCTGGCCGGACAAGACTGGAGCATGCTTACTCCGAACCGCAAAGGAATCGGAGCTTTTCCCGGCGACATCTTCTACAGCCAAGATCAGGATACGAATTACCAAGTTGGTCTGACTTGGAAGCGCGATCCTCAGTTCCGCGTTGTCTATCACCCGAACGACAGCTGGGCGATGGGTGTGTCGATCGAAAATCCGGATGCGAGCATCACTTCAGCCGTCACCACGCCGACGCTTTTTGCGCCGGTAGCGGGCCAGTTGGACGCGACTAGCGGCGGAACACTTTCGACGCCGCCAACTCCTGGTTACATTCCTGATTTCATCTTCAAGGTTGCGAATGATACGAAGGTTGGCGACAAGAACATGCACGTGGAAGCGGTCGGACTTCTTCGAGACTTCAAACTCTACACACCGAACTCAATTACCGGGATCGGAAACGTGTCGAGAACGTCTGTCGGCGCCGGCGGCTCTATCAATGCGAACCTCGAACTCTTCAAAGATTTCCACCTAATCGCCAATTCGTTCTGGAGCGACGGTGGTGGAGTCTACATCGGTGGCAACGGTCCTGACCTGGTTGTGCGTCAGGCAACTTTAACCTCAGCGTTTACGCCTTCTCCAATCCACTCTTTGTCCGGTATTGGAGGCTTCGAGTGGCAGATGAGGAAGTCCTCCATGATTTACGGATACTACAGCGGCGCATACTACGGCCGCGATTTCAGCGTCAACCCATCCGCGCCGACCGGCCCAATGGTTGGTTATGGCTTCTCAGGCTCGGCGAACACCAACAACCGCGCCATTCAGGAAGGGACCATCGGCTGGATACAAACCTTCTGGCAGAATCCCAACTACGGCAAGTTCCAATTGATCACTCAGGCTTCGTATCTGTCGCGCGCCCCCTGGTTCGTTCCAACGGGATCGCCGATCGATGCTCACCTGCTCATGGTCTACGCCGACTTGCGCTACACACTGCCGTAAGCCTGCTTCAGATTTAACTTAGAAGTTGGTCGCCAATAAAATCGGGCGGGGATTCGATACTTGAATCCCCGCCCGATTTTTGTCTGAGCAGCTAACCCCGCAGCAAATTCCGTAGCGTCCTACACGAAAGTTCATTCGGAATATTTTCTGCGCAATGGATTCGACCGTCAATCAAAGAAAAACTGCGGCTGAAAATAAAGGGGGCCGGCGCCAGGGGAACGCCGGCCTCGCGGCAGGTGGCTGCCTGAAGCTTTGAGTCCTCAGGCGGAGAAGCGAGGAAAAAATGCCTCTCAACGGAACCAGTGTAGGCGCTGAACTTCAACACGCCATCAATCGACTGTGAATTCTGTATGAGAGTCGAATTCTATGTGAGAGACGAATCTTGCGCGAGAGTCGAATCCTGGGTCAGAGTCGAATTTTGCGTGAGACGATCTTCCGATTCTTCCGCTGCTGCGGCGGCTATCGCGCGTCCGTGACGCACATCCAGTCCGCGCAACCAGAAGATTGTGTCTTCCGCCACGTTCGTTGCGTGGTCCGCGATGCGTTCCAGATATCGCGTGGCCAGCACGAATTGCAATCCGGTGGCGACGTTTCCCGGCCCTTCCAGCATATTCGCCAGTAGACGCTCGAATATTTGATCGCGGTAGCGATCCACAATGTCGTCTGATTCCAGTACTTCGCCGGCCAGCACTACGTTCCGAAAAATTAAGGCGCCGAAACTCTTGGATACCATTGCGCGAACCGCCGAGGCCATCGGAGGTAGATCATCGGGCGGCGCGATTGCTTCCATTTGCTGCAACGAAATCACGCGCTCGGCGATGTTCACCGCCAAATCGCCCATACGCTCCAAGTCATTCGTAATTTTCAGCGTGGCAACTGTAAGACGAATCTCTTCGTCCGAAAGATGGCCCGAGCGCAGTAC
Organism: Terriglobia bacterium; assembly: GCA_963840515.1. GTDB lineage: Bacteria > Acidobacteriota > Terriglobia > Acidiferrales > UBA7541 > DASTCZ01. The sequence goes on along the minus strand of CAWIZI010000024.1, from coordinate 9,417 downwards.
GCGAACCGCCTGCTCGTCCATCAACATTTCCATTTCGTTGATGCGCGGCTCCATCATAAAAATTTCGCTGGCCAACTGCGCCGAAGCCGGATCGTAAACTTCCACCAGCGCGTGCATCGCTTTATTGATGCTGCCTTCCACCGTGCGCGCCATCGAAATCAAATAATTTACCAGCGCTTCCTGATACACCATCGCAGATCCGCGTGCCGCACTTGCCGCCATATGGCCTCCCGCCGGTTTTTCAGGCTGCTGGATTCGCCACTACACCCCGGCGATTCTAGCTTGCGCCGCGCACGTTACGCGCGCATGACGAGCGCGTGAATAATTAACGGGAAATTCGATTCAAATTCTTGCGAACGATGTTGCGGCAGGGCGACTTTCGTAGCGCCGGCTTCTAGTCGGCGCTGATGCACTCAGTTCTCCAGCACAATCTTTCCTTCCACCGAACCAGTCTGCAAAAACTCCATCGCCTTCCTCGCTTCCAAAAGCGGAAACGTCTGCGTAACGAGCGGATCAATCTTCTTCTCAATCAGCAGCGCGAATATCTTCGGCAAATCCTCACGCAAAGGCCCGTGATCCTTCCGGTAAATCTGCGTGATGCCGTAGAACTTTCCGCGGCGTCCACGCAAACGCGCGCCCACAAAAATATTGGCGAACATCGCCACCTTTGCGAGCGTTCCTGCCGCGCCCACAAATCCAAATCCCACCACCATCCCGCCGCGCTGAGTTGCACCGATGCATAGACCGATATTCGCGCCGCCCACCGCGTCAAACGCGTAATCAACACCGTTCGGCACGAGTTCGCGTGTGAGCTTATCTAACCGGCCAGCCTGATAATCAATCGGCGTAGCGCCAAGCGAACGCACGACGTCATGTTTTCGCGCAGAGGCAGCGCCATATGCTTTCACTCCCGCCAATTTCAACAATTGAAGCGCCGCAGTGCCTACTCCGCCTGCTGCTCCCGTGACCAGCGCGGTTTCGCCCGGCTGCACCTTCGCAAATCGATGAATCATTTGCCACGCGGTTACGTAATTTAAAATCACTGCGGCCGCATCGCGATCGGAAACGCCATCGGGAATCGGAATGAACTCGTCCGCGTTTCGCAAAAGCAATTCGGCGAAGCCGCCGTACACCGTGAGCGCCGCCACGCGTTGGCCAACCGCAAAGCCGGTCACGCCCGCGCCAATTTCTTCTACCACTCCGGCAATTTCATAGCCGGGCACCATCGGAATTTTTGGCGCATACAAATAATTCCCAGCAATCATTAACAAGTCGGTTGAGCCAACGCCGGCGGCGCGCACTCGCACCAGAACTTGCCCCGGCCCCGGATGTTCAATCGGCAATTCGACGACCTGAAGAACTTCAGGCCCGCCCTTCTTCGTCACCATCACTGCGCGATAGGTCTCCGGCATGAAAGCCTCCCTTCGACCTCATCGAAAGCTTCATATCACCGGCGAATCATCCCCCATCAACGCCCGCCGCACGATCTTAATCGGCGGAAATCCCTGCTTCATGAAATTGTTGTGGAACTGCTCCAGAGAAAATGCCGCGCCTTGCTTCGCTTTCAAATCTTCGCGCAGCTTCAGAATTTCAAGTTTGCCAAGCGTGTAATAAAGATACGTCGGGTCGGACGTTCCACGATGTGTCTCCACCGTCGCGTTTGCGCGCGATTGATATCCTTCCTTCACAAAAAAATCGATTCCCTGATCGATGGTCATATTTCCGCGATGCATTTCGATTCCCACCACAAATCGTGCGTTCCGCAGCAGCGCATCCTGCAACTGGCCGAGGCGAATTAATTTACTTTCGCGCTCGTTCGCCGCGCCCGCTCCGGGCTGCGCGTAACCTTCGTCGAGCATCATCTGCTCGCAGTAATGCGCCCAGCCTTCCGCGTTTGATGACGCACCCAAAAGTTTTCTGACCTTCGTCGGAGCCTGCGCCATCCACAAAAATTGAATGTAGTGGCCCGGATACGCTTCATGCACCGCCGTGCTGATAATTGTTCCGCGATTGAACGCCGTCATGTGCTCTTCAATTTGCGCGGGTGTTGCGTGCGCGTCCGGCAGCGTCACATTGAAGTACGCTTCCGTTGCCACTTTTTCGTACGGCCCCGGCGTATCCATCGACGCAAACGTCAGCGCGCGCATAAACGGCGGCGTCTCTTCCACGATCGGCCGAATGTCTTTTGGAATCGTGATGATCTGTTTCGTCTGGATAAATCCAATCAATCCGTCAAACGTATCGCGGAAACTTTGCAGCAAATGATCCGGCTTCGGATGATCCGCTCCCAATTCCTTCAACACTTCCAAAGGAGTTTTCTTCGCGTCCACTTCCTTGGCGACGCGTGCAAATTCGTCCTGATTCTTCTTCATGTCCGCCTTATCAATTTCCAGCAGACGGTCCAGCGGCGTATCCACCATTTCGTCATAGAGAAGTTTTTTCGCGAAAGTGTCCGCGCCAATCCGGAAATCACCTTTCGATTTCGCCAGCACGTCCGACTTCAGCCACTGTTCGTAACTCTTCAACTCGGCAATCACCGCCGCGTTGGACTTTGCAAAATCGCTTTTCAGCGCGGCGTCCTTCGCGTCCGCAAATGCGGAAGGAACGTCGTGCTGGAAGAAACTCACCAGGCCGGGCAATTGCTCCAGAGCAATTTCCGTATAAATGTGCGGCGGATTTTTCAGATTGACGCGCGCGGCGGCGAAAACCGCGGGCGCTTGTTTCTCGCGCGCAATTGCGGAACGCAGGCGGTCATCCGTGGACGCAAACTTCCGGCTCATGATCGAATAAATACTGTTGGTGATTCCGCTCGAATATGTGTCCGGATTATTTTCCCAGGGCCGAATCGTTTCCAGCGTCAGCAAATCGCTGTGAATGTTGGAGAGCACAAGTTCGCGGTCTGCCGCTTCCGATTCGCTCAGCGATTTTACGTCGAAATCCTGCACGCGCTTTTCAAAATCGTACAATGCCGCCATGTTTCGATCCACACCGGCGCGCGAATAGTCTTCCAGCAGCGCGTCATATTGATGCAGCCCCGACGTTGTTCCATTGGTCGGCGCAAACTTGAAATAAACTTGATCGAAATATTGGTCGACCAATGTATTCCACGCAATCGCGCCGCCTGAATCTTTCGCGCCACTTGTTCCGTTTGCCGCGCCTTTGCCAGCGACGGACGGCGCCTGCCCGCTCCCGCATCCAGCCATTGCAATCACCATCAAACCTCCAAGTACAAGACTTGCGACGCGAATAGTTTTCAGCATTTGTCCCTCGAAGTAGGATTGCTTTTGCAGCGTAAGAGTACTGGAAAACACACCGGTCTTACCATCGTCGATTCTCAGCGACCGAATACCTCAAGAAAATTTTGGGAAATTAAACGGCCTGCGAATTATCCGGCTATCGGGACAGAAAAATGGAATCGCGAACCCTGTCCGATCGCGCTTTCCACCCAAACTCTTCCGCCGTGTGCTTCCGCAATGTGCCGCGCAATGGAAAGTCCCAGTCCCGTGCCGCCAACTTCGCGCGATCGCCCTTCATCCACGCGATAGAATCGCTCGAAAATGCGTTCCTGCTCGGCCTGTGGAATTCCAATTCCATTGTCCGCCACGGTGAAAACAATTTCGCCGCCATCCCGCGCGGCACTCGCGACAATATGCCCGCCCGCCGGCGTATATTGCACCGCGTTATCCAGAAGATTTTGCAACACATCGCGCAGACGTCCCGAATCTCCGCGCACCGCGGGCAAATCGCTCGCGCATTCGATTTTTATTGTTTGCTGTTTTTTCTTGGCGGCAAAACTCGCCGTGTCCGCGCACATTTTCAATAACTCCGGTGGACTTACCGTGAGCAGTTCCAGCTCCATCTTGCCTGCTTCAATCGTGGAAAGTTTCAGCAAATCATCGGTCAGCCGCGTCAGTCGTTCCGCATGGTCCTGAATAATTTCCACGAACCTGACGCGATGATCCACATCGTCCAGCGCGCCGCCCAGCAAAGTTTCGGCAAATCCGCGAATCGCCGTCAGCGGCGTTTTAAATTCATGCGATACATTCGCCACAAAATCCTGACGCACGCGTTCCAATCTCCGCAGTTCGCTGATGTCGTGCAGCACCAGCACCGCGCCAATCGCCGTTCCGCCTTCTTCACTTGCTCGCACCGGAGCCGCTGTCACAGCAAACGTCCGCACGCGCACCGTTCCAACCGTCACTTCACTTTCCACGCGCTCTTCGCTGGTCAGCGCCTGCTTCACCACACCCAGCAATTCCGTTTGCCGCACAAGTTCCACCAACCGTGGACCCGGCCCCACCGGTCTTCCCAAACTTCCATCGCCGCCTTGAACTCCGTTCGATCCGGCGATATTAGTTCCAGCCGCAGTCGTTCCCGAACCCAAAATTTGCGCGAACGCCGCATTCGAGTACACCACACGCTCGTCCGACCCAACCACCGCCACGCCTTCCGCCATACTTTCCAAAATCGCGGCGGTGCGTCCGTGTTCTTCCGTCAGCGAACGAATCGTTTGCGCTAGCCGCAGCGCAGTTTCATTCATCGCGCGCCCCAGCATCGCAAGTTCGTCGTTGTCATTATCAGGAGCAAGCGGACGAAAATCTCCGCCGGCGACTCGTCGTGAAAATTTTTCTAAACGTTGAATGCGAAGACCGGAAGATCGCGTGAAGAATAATGAAAAGGCCGCGGAAACAAGCAGCGCTAACAATATTACAAACAGCAAAAAGTATGTGCCGCCCGACGCGCCGTTTGTAGCAAGCTCAACCGCCAGCCACGCGCCCAGTGACAATCCTGCGAGCGCGAGCACCCACTGCCAGATACGGTTAGCTCGCACGGCTCCCACGGTCCGCGCGGACCGGCGCTCCAACTTCAAACATATAGCCCGCTCCCCGCACCGTCCTCAAGTGGACGGGACTTTCCGGCTCGGCTTCCACTTTTTCGCGCAGCCTTCGGATGTAAACGTCCACGCTCCGCGGCGTCACAAATCTGTCCGCGCCCCACACAGCATCCAGCAACTGATCGCGCGTAAAAACTTTATCGGGACGCGACGCCAGATAATGCAGCAATCGAAATTCCAGCGTGCTCAGCGTCACCGCTTTTCCGGATCGTGTCACTCGATACGAGGACGGGTCAATCACCAGCGCGCCTGCTTCCACCGTCTTCGCGGTCTCGCCCGGCGGCGTAGCGCGGCGCAAAAGCGCTTTCACTCGCGCCACTAATTCCCGCGGACTAAACGGCTTTGTCACGTAATCGTCCGCGCCCATTTCCAAGCCAACTACGCGATCCGCTTCTTCGCCGCGCGCCGTCAGCATTAAAATCGGCAAACGATTCAGCGAAGCGTCGCGCCGAATCTCTTTGCAAATTTCCAGTCCGGAAAGTTTCGGAAGCATCAGATCCAGCAGCAACACGTCTGGCGGAGCCTTCTTCACTTGCGCCAAACCCGATCCGCCGTCAGACATCGACGTCACCTGAAATCCTTCGTGCGCCAAGTTATAGCGCACAAGTTCCACAATATCTTTGTCGTCTTCAATGATTAGTATTCTTGTCATAGTAATTAAGGAAGTTCGCTCGCTGACCAGCGCACCCATAGCAGCGCCTCCAATCAGCCCCGGTACAGGAAGGTTACTTGCCATCCGCGCGGATGGTCAAGCATTACACCCGCTATTTTCCCATGAAATTGTTACAGTTTGATGAAAACGCGCCGCAGGTAGAGCGGCAGCAAAATCAGGTAGCAAACCAGCACGAAAAATATCGCGAACAGCAGCGAAGCATTTCTCGGCTGCGCGATTGACCGGAACCAATGAACAAAAACGTAACCGTGGATGCTTCGATCCCTGTCGCCGTCGGTGATGCGCAAATCCGCGCTGCCGATCGCCAGTAGCGCCGAAAGTACAAACGCCGTAATCGCGTTGCTTCCGAAAACCAGAAACGGCTGCGCCCATCGCCGCCATCCGCGCATATCCACCAGCCAGTAGCACAGCGCCAGAATCACCATTGCAAATCCCGCCGTGAAAATTACAAACGTGCTGGTCCACAAATTTTTGTTAATCGGAAACAACGGATGCAACAGCCGTCCAACAATCAACGTAATCGCGCCCACGATCAGCAGCCCTGCAAATTTGCGCTCTTTCGTTCCCGGTTTGCGCAGCCATTCGCCCGTCAACACTCCGCACAGCACGGTTCCAATCGCCGGAAATGTGCTCAAAATTCCTTCCGGATCGCGCACTTGTTTCAACTCGCCCCACAAGTGTCCGTACATCACTCGACGATCCAGCCATGCCGCCAAATTATTCGCGGGATCCAAATTCGCCGCGCCAATTCCCGGCACAGGAATAAATCGCATCGCCGCCCAATATCCAATCAACAGGACTGCCGTCACACCCGCTATCACCGGAATATTCGGCACGAAATTTTCCGCGTCTGCGCGGCGCGCCGTCGCCACCACCAACAATCCCGCCATCAGGTAACACACCGCAATTCGATTTAGCACTCCCGGATAGCGCATCGTCGAAAAATGGAAATGCGGGAACACGCTCAGAAATATTCCCACCGCCAAAATCGATAGGCTTCGCACCAAAACGTGACGCGCCAATCCGCCGCGCGTGCCGCCACGCCGGAGGCGGGCCGCAAATGAAAACGTCATCGCCACGCCAACAATAAAAAGAAAAAACGGAAAAATTAAATCCGTGGGCGTCCAACCATTCCATTGGGCATGATCCAGAGGCCAATAAATCGCCGACCAAGTTCCCGGATCATTCACCAGAATCATCGCCGCAACAGTGATGCCGCGAAATACGTCCAACGAAATAATCCGCGCGGGCTGCGCAGTAGACGAACTTCTCCCAGAATTAGAAATTGTCCCAGTATCAGACAATGCCTGCGGTTCCGTAGGAAGTGTTCCGATAAAATTTCTCCAAACCTGCCGCACACTAACGCACGCCCACCGCCAAAAGCAAGCGCGGCCCCTGAAATTTCAAGAGCCGCGCCATATGAGTGTTATGAATGTTGAGTATTCGTTCTGCGTTTAGTGAATCGCCACGTTGTGCGCGCCGGAAAGTATTGACGCCACCGTGCTCGCCGACTGCGGCACCCACCACGATTTCCTCACCCACGAATGCGAATTGCGCAGCATCTGTTTGCTCATCAGGTCAAACAGCACCGGAGCAACTTGCACCGCCGCGTACATCGCGTTTGAATTCGCAAAAGGCCGCATGATCGGATCCGCCTCATGCATCGTGCCTGTCTCAATGTTTCGTCGCGTTGACCACGCATCAAATGTCGCCGCGCCGTGTTCCACCGCACCCAGCACAAACCACATTTTCGGCACGCCAAGGCCCGCCGCTTCTGGCCGTCGCTTCTTCATCAACGCTACCGACATCACAGGCTCGCCACCGCCCGCCACCAACGAAGACGAAAACGATCCCGGCGCATCCGGCATCGCGTTATCAATCGGTGTCACCACCGTCTGCCCCGGTTCGTAAGACACATTCGAGCCCGTCGCGAACACCGGCGTCACTACAGCAACAGGCGCGCTCGACTCTTTGCTGTCGGCGGATTTCTTCTCGCCTTCTTTTGTATCGGATTTCGCTTCAGTTTTAGTTTCTGGTTTGGTTTCGGTTTTCGTTTCCGGCGCTGCGGCGACGGAAATAACTGCGGAACTTGTGTAATTTGCCGGCGCTGCGGGTGCCGGAACTGCGGGGACTTGCATCAGAATGACTGCCAGGGCTAAAAGCATCTCACTCTCCTCAGTACGCTGCGTCAGACTTCATCCGCAACGTGAGGCCATAGTAGCGGCCGCCCCCGCTTTCCCCTATGGCCTAAGAGATGCAATCCTGCTAGCCAAACAGTCCTACGAAATTTAGACGTTTTTGGAACTGAAGTCCTAGTACGAGGCGGGACAGCTCGTCGAACCCTCATCCGATCCGCGCCGCAGGGCCGAGTTCGCGACCCGCCCGCCTTCAAATCACCGCTTAAACACTGTCTTTTTTCACTTTCTCTACCAACCCACCGGCCAAATCCCATACTCCTTCAACTCCCCATCATGATGCGTATCAATCAGCATCTTCCGCGTCCGTTCCGCCGCCCACTGACTCGAAAACCGCCCCGGCTGGTCCGCAATCCAGAACGCCAGCACCGCTTCAATCGTCGCGTTGCGCGAAAGTATCGCGGCGTCCACCTTGTCCAACGTGTCCGCGTTGCTATGATGAGTAATCCCGTACTGCGAAGGATCCTGCGTCATGTTAATTCCCGGCACGCCCGCCAAAATAAACGGCCCCGTATCCGTCCCAAATTCCGGATCGCTCCCAACCGTCATCACGCCCAGCGCTCGCAACGATTTTCCAAATGTCAGCACGCTATCCTTCACATCATCATGTCCGCCAACGTCAATCCCGGTCACCGCGCCCTGACCGTCATCCAAAATAATATCGCCCAAATGATTCGCCATCTCATTCTGATGTTCTTTCACATACGCAAACGACCCGACCAGCCCTTGCTCTTCTCCCGTGAACAGCACAAATCGAATCGTGCGCTTCGGCTTCAATCCCGAACGCACAATCGCTTCCGCCGCACCAAGCGTCGTCGCCGCTCCGCATCCATTGTCCGTCGCGCCCTGCGCCAAATCCCACGAATCCAAATGTCCGCCAACCACAATAATTTGTTCCGGATGCTCCGTGCCGCGAATTTCGCCCACCGCGTTCGCCGCATCCACTGGCCCAGCCGTCGCCGTGTTCTGAACATTCATGTGCAGTGTCAACGCCTTCCCCGCATCCAGCATCCGCTCAAGTTGACTCTGATCCTCATTGGACATGCTCACCACGGGAATATCGTAGTAGGTCGTAAACCCCAAAATTCCCGTGTGCGTCAAATGAATCCCCTGTGCTTTGCCGCCGCCCTGTCCGCCAATCACCGCAACCGCGTGCGCTTCATGAGCCTTCACCAAAAATTTCCCAAAATCTCCAAATGACGTATCCGTCTGTCCCGGCACTCGCGCCGGAGGCGTTCCTTTTCGCCGCACCAGCAAAATTTTCCCGGCCCAATTTCCAGAATTTTTCGCCATCTCATCCGCAAGAACATTCAAATTCACATCCACCACCGGCGCATCCACTCCACCCGCCGCAGTTGACCCCACCCATCCCATCGAATCCACCATCAACTTCCTCCGCGTCGGAGAAACCAACCAAGCCTCCGCCACCCCGCGCGTCCATCCCTTCCAAAGTTGATAATGCTCCGCGTGAACATTTTCCAATCCCATCGCCTTCATCGTGTCCACGCCCCACTGCACCGCCCGCGCCGCCTCCGGAGACCCCGTCACCCGCGGCCCCACCTCATCACTCAACTCCGTCAAATAATTAAACGTGTGCCCGCCAATCATCCCCGCCCCGGCCACCGCCTCCAACCGCGAAGTCATAGCGTCATCCG
>CAWIZI010000023.1:0-306182 GCA_963840515.1 Terriglobia bacterium | reverse complement strand
TGATTCCCGGCGACGGCATTGGTCCAGAAGTCGCCCAGGCTGCCCGGCGTGTGATTGACGCTTCCGGGGTTTCCATTGAGTGGGAAGAGGTTCCCGCGCGGGCGGATGCGCATTCGACAACGGATTTTTCGCAATGGGAAGTGGTGAAATCCGTACGGCGGAATGGCGTGGGTTTGAAGGGGCCGATTGCGACTCCCATTGCGGAAGGCCCGCCGAGCATTAACGTGGGCCTGCGCAAGGAGCTGGAGCTTTACGCGAATCTGCGGCCCGTGCGCAAACTGGAAGGCTTTCGTTCTCGCTGGGAGCATGTGGATCTGATTATCGTCCGTGAAAATACCGAGGATTTGTACGCGGGATTGGAGCACATTGTGGTTCCGGGCGTGGTCGAGAGCTTAAAGATCATCACGGAAAAGGCTTCGACACGGATTGGGAAGTTTGCATTTGAGTACGCCCGCAAGCACGGCCGCAAGAAAGTTCATGCCATTCATAAGGCCAACATCATGAAATTGTCTGACGGGTTGTTTTTGACGTCCGTCCGGAATGTGGCCAAGGCCTTTCCCGAAATTGCGTATCACGAAATGATTGTGGACAACACCTGCATGCAACTCGTGCTGAAGCCGGAACAGTTTGAGGTCCTGGTGCTGCCGAATCTTTATGGTGACGTGGTGAGCGACCTGGCTGCGGGACTGGTCGGCGGCCTGGGCGTGGTGCCCAGCGGAAACATCGGTGAGCACGGCGCCATTTTTGAGGCTGTACACGGCACTGCACCGGACATCGCAGGGCGCGGTATTGCGAACCCCACGGCGATCATCATGAGCGGAATCATGATGCTGGACTATTTGAATGAGGCTGCGGCTGCGCGGCGCATTGAAGGCGCACTGCACGGCGTTTATCGCGCGGGCAAAACGCTGACGGCTGATGCAGGGGGAAACGCGACAACGCAGCAGTTCACGGACGGCGTGATCTCGGCCATGGCGAAAATCTAGCGTCAGAATATTTGCTGGCACGGACAATGCCGACCTCAATCCCGTACCTTCGCACTCTGTTACTGAGCCTTTCACTTCTGATGCTGCTTCCCAGCGGACGCCCTGCGAACGGCGCGCCAATCTACAGTTACAAAATAGTGGCAAAGTACCCGCACTCAACCAGCAATTACACCGAAGGATTCTTCTACCTCGACGGCATGTTTTACGAAGGTACCGGACTCACTGGACATTCCGCGGTGATGGCTACCGATCCAACGACCGGCAACACAATCAAGCATCGCGAAATTCAGCCTCAGTATTTCGGTGAGGGGATTCTGTAGACTGGGGTACTAACATCTATGAATGGACGTGGAAGTCGCATATTTGCTTCGTTTACAATCGTGCCACGCTGCAGCCTATAAAGCAGTTCACATACGCGGGAGAAGGCTGGGGCATGACTCGCACTGCGAAAGAAATCATCACCAGCGACGGCAGTGCAACGCTGCGTTTTCGTGATCCCGAAACCTTTCAGGAAACGCGCCACATTCTGGTGACGGACGGAAACAAAGTCATCGACAATCTTAATGAACTTGAATTTATCAAAGGCGAGATTTACGCAAACATCTGGCACTCAGACATGATCGCGCGGATTTCCCCGGCGGATGGACACGTGATCTCATGGATTGACCTGACCGGCCAAGTACTCCTGCAGGCCAGAAGGATCGACGCCGAATCAGTGCTCAACGGGATAGCCTACGATTCGCAGCATGACTACCGGCTTTTCGTCACCGGGAAGCAATGGCCGACAATATTCGAGATAAAGTAGTCCCACGCGCGAGCGAAAAATCGCACTGAAATAATATGTTTCGCGGCATTGACTTGCCGCGCCACGTAAACGAAAATGGTTTCGCAATTGGTTTTGCAGCACCGACCCAGCGGAGGGCGATTCATGGCGGAAGTACCGGCAGCGGCACCAGCGGCGGGATTTAAGTACGAGCCTGTCGAAGTCGAAAAAATGTATCCGATTTCGGAAGGCACGAACACTGCGCGAAAACCCAAGCCGCATATTCTTGCCGTCATCATGGATAATTGCACCGGCTGCGCCGGCTCGCCCGCGTGCGTGGATTATTGCCCCGTGGAAGCCTGCATGTACTGGGTTCCGGATGCGGATCATCCACCGTTCGGCCGCATTGACGTTGATCCCCTGCTCTGCATCGGCTGCAAGTTGTGCACCAGCAAAGGTCCCGACGGCGCGTTTCTCGAAGGATGTCCCTGGGACGCGATTGCAATGGTGCCGCTGGCTGATTGGGAAGGCGAGCGCGGTACGCTTCCCTTTTAGTTTGATACTTTCGACGCTAATTTCATAAATGGATCCTAATTCACTCTCTGCTCGATTTGATGTGCAACCCCCAGTTGCGCGCAGGCGTCTATTTATTCGGGCGCCAGCGATGAAAATATTCGGCGATACCAGCAAAGCTTCCAAACAGGGCACGGCCTACTCGGTCGGCATGCTGAGCGTCTGTTTGACGATCACGTTTCTTTTCACATTTGCAGCGCCAAGTCACAGTCAATCCCAATACCAAAACGCAACTGCGGCACCTCCAGTTTACGAATATGACGTCGTTTCGATAAAACCAGCCCAGCCGGGAAACGGTGGCAGAGGCCGCGGCGGGCGCGGTCAGCCGACTGACGGGCTCACGATGAGCAACGTCACGATACAGCTATTGTTCGAGCAGGCTTTCGACGTTCGCGAAGATCAAATTTCCAGTGCACCAAGTTGGATAACTTCTGAGCGCTGCGATGTGAACGCGAAAATGGATACGGCACTCGCCGACGAATTGCAAAAGATTAGCGTGACCGACCGCAGTGCGATTCGCGGGAAAATGATGCAGGCGCTTCTAGCCGACCGCCTGAAATTAACCTTTCATCGCGAAACAAAAGTTCGCCAATTTATTCGCTGATCGTCGCCAAGAATGACGCAAAGCTTCAACCCCCGAATCCAAACGCTGAAATCACTTCGCGGGACGGGTCGAAAAGGCCGGTCCCTTCAGGACTAGCCGGCCAACTCTACATCGTGCAACAAAGCCCCGGCGAGTTCACGATGATGGGTTACGGCGTTCCTATATCGGCTTTAGTCAGCCTGCTGACGGGACAATTGGATCGTCCCGTTTTCGATAAGGACCGAATTAACCGGCAAATACGACATCACCATGAAGTGGGCCGCGGACGACACCGACTCAGCAGTCCCCGGGGCGAGCCAGCCGAATGCCGCGCGGCCTTTGAGAATTGCTGATTTTTTTGGCGCCGCAATGTTTACGGCGCTGGAACAGCAACTCGGCTTAAAACTGGAGCCCGGAAAAGGCCCAGTCGAAATAATTGTGATTGATCACATCGAACGTCCGTCCGGAAATTAAATTCCGGCGGAATTTCCAATTTAAAAATAATTTAGAGAAATTTGACGCTACGGTTTAGCGACGGGCGGCATATCCATGCGCGTATGAATCGCGTCAATCGTCAGCTTGGCCTGCTGCGAAACGCTCAGCGGCATGGCCGTAATATTGCGGAGATACGGCGCGATCGCCGGAATATCATCTTCATGCCCTACAAAGTAAAGCGCCGCGAGCGCGTTCAGCACCACATCCGCCGCCGGATCGAGTTGCGCGATTGGCTGATTCACGGTGACGGGCGTCCCATCTTTCACCACCCACTGATCAATCGTCCCCGGCATTTTTGTGCGGATTTCCACTTTGCCGTCGGGCGTTTCGATTCTTCCGATCAGCGTGCCGACGTTAACCGTTTCGCCGGGCGTGAGCCTCGTGGCGAGCTTCCCTTCTACCGGCGCGGTTTGCATCCACGGCTTCAGCATAGAAATGATCATGTCGTGCCCAGACACATCGCCGAATCGCACCAGCGAAAGCGCGGCGTTGCGCTGCACCATCGGATCGCTATCCACCAAAAGTTTTTTCAGCTCGTCATGAAATTCCGGAACGCTCGGATCTTTCCCCATCACCCACGCCGCCGTCGATCGCAATGCGCTTTCCGAACTTGTCGCCGCCGCAATCGCCTGCGGATACCACGGCTTCGCCGTTGCGCGCACAGCGGCATCAGGACTTTCCATGCGGTCGGCAACTTGCGAAAGCGCGTGCTGCGCGTTTCGCGGATGTTCAGTATCGGCAAACGCGTCCGCCATTTGCTTATCGTTCAGCGGCTTGCCAAACCACGTCGCCTGCCAAATTAAATACGGCATCAACACAAATAAAAACATTACGGCGAGAATCAAGTACAGCCAGCGCTTTTTCATTCCCGGTTTTACAGGCGGCGGAGTCGTTTCGGGAGATTCGGGCGCAGTTCCCTGTTGCGCTGAATCGTCAACCGGCGGATTGTTTGGCTCGTTCATAAATGGCGCTTACGAGTGCGGATACAGATGATACAGCATCACGTAAACGATCACACCGGTCACTGAAACGTAGAGCCATAGCGGCAAAGTCCATCGCGCGATGCGTTTGTGCGCCGGGAATTTTTGGTGCAGCGCGCGTGAAAGCGTGATGATCGCCATCGGCAGAATCACAATCGCCAGAAACACGTGCGAAATCAGCAGCGTGAAATAGACGGGACGGATCCATCCTTCCCCGAGGAAGCGCACGTTGCCAACGCGAATGTGATAAATCACGTACGAAATTAGAAACGCCGTCGATACCCCGAACGCCGTCAACATGCACGCCCGATGCGCGCTAATTTTCTGCTTCACAATAAAATAAAATCCCGCGGTAAGCAGGATTGCGCTAATTCCATTCAGGGATGCGTTGAGAGCTGCTTGATCAAACACGCGCGGGGGCCAAAATTATTTCTGCGCCGCGGCCGGAACTGCTGCCGCTGCGGATTTGCTCTTGCCGAGCCAGCCTTGATCCTTCGCCAGAAAAAACAGCATCGCCGCGGAAACCAGTGCCATCAGCAGACAGACAGAAATCAGCAGCAGGCCATCCATATCGAGTTTCAAATCGAAAATAAAATCGGCGGCAATGCCGATCACGGAGACGACCAGAATAAACAGGCCAATCAGCGCCACTTCCAAAATTCCGAATCCGGATTTCTCAGCCAAGGCCGAAGCCTCCTTCTCAATGGTCACGATTGCCTATAATCTACGTCCGAATCTTGTCGTACATCATCAGCCCAAGCAGTATCGGCAGATGCAGAACCGTCGCGTGCATCAGCCACTTGGCGCGAACATTCGTCCGGCTCGGCCGAAGCCCACAGAGCAGACCTGAATCAGCAGAAATCCCAGAACCACCGCGCCGAAGAAATAAAGCAGACCCGTCATGCCAAGAATCGAGGTCAACAAACTTACCGGAAGCAACGCAATCCCGTGCCGATGATCTGGCGGAACGTGCGCTGCCCTGGGATTGACGGCGGAATCATGCGCATGCCCGCGCGAGCATAGTCTTCGCGATACATCCAGGAAATTGCCATGAAATGCGGAAACTGCCACAGAAAGAGCACGGCAAGAGCACGAAGGCTTCCAGGTTCAAAGTCCGCCCGGCCGCGACCCAACCGATCAGCGGGGGCATGGCGCCGGGTATCGCACCGACGGCGGTCGCGAGCGTCGTCCGCTTCTTCAGCGGGGTGTATACCGCGAGATAGCTTGCTGACGTGAACACATGCCGAGCAAGCTCGCTACCCGCCAACCCAGATAAACCCCGCCGATACGACAAGCGTCACGCCAAAATCGCGGCATCGCGTGGCCGAAGTTGGCCGGTGGGCAACGGGCGCGAGGCCGTGCGGCGCATGTGGGCGTCCGTGCCGCGTTCGATGAAATGATTGAGACGCGGAGGTGCCCGCGGCAACAAGTGTGGTGCCAAAAACGGTATGCGCCATGAGCAGCCAATCCAGCGGCCCGCGGGAACCGAAGTAATAGCCGGCCAGCGTCGTCATCACGACGAGAAACGAAACATCGGGCTTGGTGAGCGCCAGATAGCGCATCGCGCGCGAGGTTCTGCAGCGCGGAATCGTGCGTGCCGTGCTCATTGCGCCTGCGCGGCCTCATCCGCGCCACGCTCCGCGACAGCAAACGTCTGCGCCACGCAAAGCGATGGCTCACGACCGCCACAACCACGGTGCCGGCGAGCGTCAGCGCGCCAACCACGACGTGCGCCACCGTCAAAGTAACCATCACCGGCATCGGCTGCGGGACGTCACGCGTTGCAATTCGCGACCACCACGCTGCCCCGCACCTAGCATAAGCTGCGTCCCAATGAGCGACTGCAGGCGATCCGGCAGCCCTTGAAAGGCGCCGACGAAGGAAATCGATTGCGCAACCGAGCCAGCCGTCCAGAAAACCATCCCGGTAACCACCGCCGCGCCGATCAGGTGCGGCCCGATTCCCGATCCACTATGTCGAAAGGCAGCGCCGAGCTAAGTTGAAGAAATGTTGCGCCAACCGTCCACACAGCTAGCGTGCGGAAGTGAGGCGAACCGGTATCTTCCAACCGCCGGTGATCGCTTCCTGCCACCAACGGCTGGTGAAAAGTGCCAGGCTTACCACGGAGCAAAAGAAAATCTGTGCTACGCACGCATGCGCAACGGAAACGGGGCCAGGTTGGCGCAAAATCACCGTCAAGCCGCCGAGCACCGCCTGCGCAATAACGGTGCACACCGCGAGCCAGCCGAATAGCGCACCCACGCGCGCGTTCCGTGCGCCAAAGCCAAACGGCGAGAACACTGTCAGAGTCGCAACAATTCCGGCGATGACACGATGCGTGAACTCGTAACGAATTCCGCCCACCAACGGCGGCACCATCGAGCCGTAAGCCAGCGGCCAATCCGGGAATGGAAAGTCCAGCGTCGTTGGAAGTGACGAGCGCTCCGGCCGTGAGCAAGCCGCCCGTAAGGACGGACATCACGATGCAGAAGCGATGCAGCGATTGGTTATAGTTGCCCGATGACATGGAGATTTAATTCAGAACGGCGAAAAACTAACGAGGAAGCTTTCGCATTATACTGAATCTCCCGCGAACACTTCCCCGCCGAAATTCTACTCATGTAAAACTAATCGCCCGAAGCGGCGTTGAAGGAAACGTCTACCGTTCTGGATTCCTTCGGCCGAACAGTCACGCTCGCCGTCTTATTGCCGTACTTTTCCTGCCAGACGGTAACGGTGTACGTTCCCGGCGGCACATTCGGAATCGTAAATTTGCCGTCGTCCCGGTGACGCGAAATACGGGATTCTTGAACACGAAGATGTACGACTTCATCCACGGGTGCACGTTGCACTTCACCGGAATCGCGTCCTCCGGCCGCGCGAAAACTTTTCATTATCGGCGCTGATCCGGGCGGCTGCGATTCGTTCCACTCACCGTTATCCTTCGGCATCGGGTGAATGTTGTGTGTGGTGTTATCGCTGTTATTGACCTGCAAGGTGCTGGCCGGCCATCATCGCGACCACGTGTGGATGATACATGCAGCCCTTCTGGTCGATTGTCGCCGGCGTGCTGGGAATTGTGAAGGCCTACTTGCTCATGTCATCCGAAATGTAGACGACCGCATTCGCCAGTGTTCCGCCGGGGCCGACCACGACATCTTCGGCTGGCACGGGCGTCGGATGCTGCGAGCGCAATACGGCTCCGCAGCCATGTTGATCTTGTGCCTGGAACTGGCGGTGTGCCGTCCAGTTTAATTGTGCCGGTAATTGTTCCCGCGGTCGCCGCATCCACGGGCTGCCCGGCAGGCGCGGCGGTTGCCGCAGGCGTTTCGGAAGTTGTGTCTTCTTTCTTTCCGCAGCTAACCAGGGCAATGGCCAGCGCCGCGGTGACGATGATGTATCCACTATAACGAAGTTTCATTTGCGAATCTTTCCTCCTGAGTTGAATACGATTGAATACCAATATTGTAGTGCTTTCAGGTCTCGACGTCCTATTTGCCGGAAGGCGCTGCCCCGCCGCCCGAAGACGTGCGTCCGCCGAGCCGCCGCTGCTCTTCCGGCGTCATTGCCAGCAGGAATCGCACCATCAAATCCGCCTGATCGCCGTGATAGTTGTCGAATGCAGCGGGTAATTTGCCGTTGAATACCCAATGATCGCCGACGCGATTGAATAGTCCGCTGGGCATCGCCGTACCGGGAATGATCTTCGCCGGATCGGTGACCCAACGCTCCGCCCACGGCTCACGCAATCGTTCGCCCGCCAGCAGTAAATTGGGCGCAGTAGCCGTCTTGTCGTGCGTCGGATCGCCGGTGGCGTGGCACTTCAAGCAAGGAGCTGCCGGATTCGTAAATAGATCGCGCGCCAATTGCCGTTTCCGTAGCGGTAAGCGGAACGCGCTTTTCCGGAATGTACGGTTCGGCCTGCGATGAAATCGCCTCGAAGAAAAGAACCAGCTTGCGAATTTCGTCATCGGAAAGGAAGAAAGTCGGCATGCGCACTTGAAGGTAACTGCGCACACCATTCTTATTCTGGTCCGTGGTGCTGAGCGAAGGATTCGCCAGGAATTGCTTCAGCCATTCCGGATTTACACGCGCGCCTTCACTGGTGAGCGACGGCGGCAGATTCGCCTTAGTCATCCGACTGATAGAACGGCAAATCCTGCATCACGGTCTTCTGCCCGATGCCAATCTGGTGGCAGCCGATACAATTGTATTTCGTGGCGATCCACCAGCCCTCTTGAATCGCTTTGCGCCGGTCCGCGGGCTTGTACATATATTCCGGCGGGCAATTGCGGATCCACGCTGCCCAGCAGGAATGAAGTCAGCGCGTCCAGATTATTTTTCGGAGTGATGCCCGGCAGCGCGTCATTCAAATTCGGAGACGGCATGCGCAAGCGATCCATCGGATCCGGTTTTACTTTGGCGTAATCAAACACCGCCGGATTGATCAGCTTCGCTTCAAAGAATCCCTTCGCGTCATACCACTGTCCGCGCGGTACTTTCTTGCCGTCCGTCTGAATTCCGCGCTTCGCATCTTCTGTGTAGCGGGCGAAATCCATACGCTCGATTGGCTTGCTGCCTTCGTTGGTCAGCTCCGTTCCGATGCGGCCTTCGTCCTCAAGACCGGAAATTTCGTGGCATCCTGCGCAACCATAATGCTGTACGAGAGCTTTCCCTGCCGCGGCAAATTTCGGATCGTCCATATAAGGCGCGGCAGCGTAGGTTGCGTCGGCATGCTTCTGCGTCATTAGGAAGCTGGCGATATCACGCGAGTCCGCATCGGTCAGGCGCAGACTCGGCATGATTGTCGGCTGCTGCACTTCGAGCTGATGGCCGTCGTTGGGGCATCTTCGAGTGTTCCAGATCAAATACGAACGGCAGGCCATGCTTCGCGTAATCCGCTGGCGTCAAGGTCTCTCTTTTCGAACGGCGCAGTACGGCAGAGTGCGCTCACGCGGATTGTGAACCCAGCGAACGAGATAATCGTAATTATCCTTCTCGCCGACGCGGCTCAAATTTGCGGCGTAATCGCCGCCGATCGCATTCGCGCCTTCGCCGATGCGAATGGCACGCAAGGCATCCACGCGATTGGATCAACTGCTTGCCATGATTCTGCATCGCCGGGCGCCTGATTCGGCAAAGCTGGTCCCGTAATTGCCGCTTGCCAGATAAACGCAGCGATTTTCTGGATCTCGTCCGGCTCTAAGCGGAATTGCGGCATCTTTGTCGTCGGACGGAACGTGTGCGTCTGCGCCAGCCAAACTGGTACCCATTCCTTGCGCAGCTTCATCTGCGCTTCTTTCAGGTCCGGCCCAACGCGCTTCACCTCTCGCATCAACGACGACGAAAGTGTATCCAGCTGCTTCAATCTGCGAATCCAGTTTCGCGCTTTCAACGGTCAGATTCAGCGCGCGATCCCTCAGAAGGTGCGACTGGGTATTGTCACTGGCCTGATCGGCTTGCGTATTCAAACGCGGAATTTGCAGCGCGTACGCCGATTTCGTGCTTTCCAACTGCGTGATTTGCTGGCGCGTGGACGTCAGACGTTCATTCTCATCGTCGAATCCAGCGTACTTGTGACAGCCGATGCAGCCGCGCGTGCGATACAGCGAACGTCCGCGATTCAAAACTTCCGCGTGTTCGGTGACCATGTCCGAAGCGTGGCAATTCTGGCAGCCCGCATTGTAATTTTCGGGATAGTTCAACGGCCACAGCCAGTGTTCGTAACGTCCGTGAGCCTTCTCGACGGAATCCAGCGCGCGCCCATTACCACCGTGGCACGGCGAGCAACCAAATTTTTCCAGCGAGTGAAACTTGAAGAGTTCGGGATCGGGATGCGTGGTGAAAGGCGCGTCATGGCTCTTCGCCATGCCCAGGTCGGACTTGGTGAGCGTCATCGTCACCGGAACTACCAGCGGATCCATTGCGATGTGACACGATTGGCAGCGATCCACCAACCCGTGCCGCCCAGATAGTTGATCATCGTGCCGGAGGGATTCACGTTGATCTGCCGCAAATCCACTTTGAAAGTCGTCAGCGAATTGCGCAGACCTTCGAGCGCCGCCAAACTCAGCCCCGGCAAATTGTGCTTCACGTAATCGTTCAGCTTGTCCTGCGCGTCCTTCACCGGCGTGTCCGTATCGGCGCGCTTCACCACAAGCGCCGCCTTCGCGGCCATCAAATCCGTGAAAGTTTGATTCAGATCCTCATAATTCCATTTCTTAACTTCGATAGCTCCGCCGCCAGTCGGCCACTGCACTTCGTGAATTTCGGCCTTCGCTTCGTCTAAATCTTTCTGACGTGACGCGCGTCCACTCTTATCTGACACCGGCACAATTTCCATTTGATAGATCAGGGCAACAACTTTTCCGCGCGCGTCCTGAAAAGCAGGAGTCATCGCGGCGCGCTGCTCTTCCAATAGCGCCAACTGCTGATCCAACTGCGCGTCCGCACCTTGCACGGATTTCTGCGCGGCATCCAAATTAGATTTCAGTTGAATATAATCAGGCGCGGCAAATACTGTAGCTTCGGTTTTCTTTTCCTGTGCAATTTGCTTCGTCAAATACTTTTCATACGCAGCCGTAAAATCGCGCTGGTATCCGCGCCACGGACGTAGGCCAAAGAACTCGTCATACAGCGACCAGGCCACCGTAACCATCAACAGAAATACGGAGATCAGCAGAATAGTGCTGAACGATTTACTGACTATTGGATCGGGACTATTCGGTTCAGGCACCCACTGCCTCCTCAAATGTGAACTGAACGCTACTTAGACGCTGAACCATGGCGTCTCCCACACGTACTTCACGCGAAAAACTAAGCGCAGCAAAATCTTAATCGGCAGCGAAAGCATCAGCGAAAGGAACAGCAGCATCGTCACTGTTTGCAGCAATGACATGCGGCGATAAATCTTCCTGCTGAATTCCGTCCAGTTCGCCACCAGATGCAGCGCGTAAAATGACACGATCATGTAAATCGTAATCGGGAAGATTCCGAAAATTCCGCGCGCAATCAGTCCGGAAAATGGCTTCCAACTTCCCGGCATAATGTGAGCCATCCACGCGCCATCAATCCCGAAAATTTGGTCCAAATTCCGGTTGACGGCATAGTCCACACGCGAGGCGTCCCAGGTTTGCGTTGGCCAGAACCACATCCAGCCAGGCCCCCTTATGAACGTCCCAATCACAATCATTAAGACCCATAAGCCTACAAAGCCGATCATGAACGCCCAAATTGCAAATTTTCTCTGCTTATAAGTGTAGTAGCCGTTCCCCAGCGGATTCTCATCTATATAAGGTATGACCATCAGCCCCACGATGATCAAACTCGGCATCACCACGCCCGCCATCCACGGATCGAAATAGACGAGCATTTCCTGCAAGCCCAGGAAATACCACGGAGCTTTCGCAGGATTCATCGTCACATTTGGATTGGAAGGTTCTTCCAGCGGCGCATTCAACGTCAGCGACCAACCCATCAGCAGCACGGTGACCAAAATCGCGGCCACAAATTCAATGCGCATCAAATACGGCCAGGTGTGAACTTCGCGGTCCCAGCCTTTTTCGTAAGGCTGAGTCTTCCGATGTCCCGTCTTCGCCAGATTCGGATCGGCTTCCAGCTTCGCAATCAGCCTGTCGTTCGCATTTGCCTGACGAAATGCGTACCAAATATAGAACGGCATCAGGAACAGCAGCGCCACGATCGGCACGTTATCCGGGGAGGACATTACCTCCCATAGCTGGTGCCAGTCCCCCCACATATCTGAGCCGCCTCTCTTATCTCAAAAAATTGTTCGTGACTGCCGTGCTGCAAAATTGCTTTGCCAAATAAATTTTCAGTTGAAACTGCTAACGATTCATTCCGCTAGGTCTTAAGACGACCGGCCTCGGACTCTTCTCATCCTTAATCTCAGCTTCCAACATCATCGGCGCTGGTCCCGATATTCCACCATCCTTGCGGACGCGCCAGAAATGCACGGCCATCAGAATGGAAGCAATCACAGGAATTGCGATGCAATGCCAAATGTACGCGCGTAGCAATGCGTTCGCGTCCACGATCGATCCACCCAGCAATGCAAAGCGCACGTCATTATAGGGAGTCATCCCGAATATCGCGCCGAACGGTCCTTCATTTCCCAGCAGCGGAGTGGCCCGCGCCATATTCGTTCCTACCGTGACGGCCCAGAAACCCAGTTGGTCGTCCGGCAACAAATATCCAGTGAACGAAAGCAGCAGCGTCAGCACCAGCAGCAACACTCCCACGCACCAGTTAAATTCGCGCGGACGTTTATAGGATCCGGTGAGAAACACGCGGAACATGTGCAGCCAAACCGTGATCACCATCATGTGCGCGGCCCAGCGATGCATATTGCGCAGCAGCTTGCCGAACGGCACGTCGTTCTCTAAATAAAGAATGTCTCGGAAGGCCTGCACTTTGGTGGGATGGTAATAAAACATCAGCAGGATGCCGGTGAAGGTCAGCACGACGAACAAATACATCGTGATGCCGCCCATGCCCCACGTAAAATTATATTTCACCGCGTCGCGATTTACTTTTGCGGGATGCAAGTGGAAAAATACGTTGCTCAGGACGCTCAGCGCGCGATTGCGCGGCTGGTCGTCATGCTTCACGCGGAAAATTGAACGGTAGACCTGGGTCTTCTCAGGCTCTTTCAAGCCTTCGAGTTGTTCTTTCCCTTTTTCGGTGACGTACTGCTTCAGGCCTTTGGCATCGTCCTTGACGCGCTCAACCAGCCCCGGCTTCTTCTCACCGTTATCTTCCGCCATCCAATCCCCTCTTCCCTGCTTGCGTTACACAAAATCTCTAAACGTTCAAAAACGCGCCCGGATCATTAAAGTGATTTACACCCGCGCGCGGATCATCCATATACAGCCTGCTCGAATCCACGGTAATTTTTCCCGTCGCATCCAGCACCAGATTGCAACGATCCATCGGACGCGGCGCCGGCCCCTCGAAGTTCACGCCTTCGCTGTCGTATCCGCTTCCGTGGCACGGACACTTAAATTTATTTTCCGCCGCTTTCCATTCTGGAGTGCATCCCAAATGCGTGCAACGCGCGTAAATCACAAAAAGACGTCCCGGCTCTTTCACCACCCACACTCGGTTGGTCATCAGAAAGCGCTGGTCGATGCCCAGCTCGAAATCCGCCGGATAGCCGATCGAGAAAATTGGATTGGGTTCGTAAAGCGCGCGCGGAAAGAAAAATCGCAGAAACAGAAGTAAGTTAATCGCCAGGTATCCCCACACCATCGCCCACGTCATCCGCCGGCGTTGCAGGTTCACCTTTTCTTCGGGACTAACTTCTTTCGTCTTGGCCTTAGCTGCTGCACTTGCTGCGGGCTTCGGCGCCGCCGCGGCTGGTGCTGCGGGAGTTGCTCCTGCAGCCGCGGGCTTGCCTTCAATCGGGTCAGGCATATGAGTGCTAGTGTCCCCTGAACAAACTCACAAATAACAACGCAAAATCCGACACACGATTTATATTCCGTGGCTCACAAAGTGTCAAGCCGATTTAGGAAAAAAGAATAAATAGTGAAACAGTGATTTACGGGAGAGATGGCGCCGTCGGCATGTCAAATTGTAAATCTCATCATCGAACGCTTAAAGGACTGGTATTATGAAGATACTGGGGTTAAGAAAATGAACATTCATCTGACACCTGAGCAGGAAAGAATCGTCAAGGACGAACTGAAGTCTGGCCACTTCCGAAGTGCCGAAGAAGTGATCGGCGAAGCATTGCAGGTCTTGCGCCAGAAGGAACGATCCACACGTGCAGTCGAATCCGACGTTGCTCATCGCGACGCTGTCCGCGAAATGCTCGCCTTTGTTGAAAAGAATCGTGTCCGACTCGAAGGAGTCTCCGTGAAAGAACTAATACACGAGGGCCACCGCCTGTGAGTGATTTCGTGCTGGACGCGTCTCTCACGCTCCAGTGGTTTCTTGAAGTTGAAGCAAATCGCGGATACAGTCTCGCTGTCCTCGCAACACTCTCCGAAAATCGCGCCCTCGTTCCGGTGTTGTGGTTTTACGAAGTTGGCAATGGTCTCGTCATGGCGAACCGCCGCAAGAGAATTGCGCTTGAACAGATCGAAGGATTCCTCACGCGGCTGAAAGGTCTTCCGATTGACGCGATTGAGCAAACTACATCCGAAATCTTTGACCTGCCGGACGTTGCAAGAATTCACTCTCTCACGAACTACGACGCCGCGCACTTAGCTCTGGCATTGCGCTTCAGCCTCCCACTAGCAACCACAGACTCAAAACTTCGCAGAGCAGCCATCTCAGCAGGCGTCAATATCGTTACCGCGCGAGAGGCGAAATGACGATTTCTAGAATGAAAGCATCTAACCGTACAGCGATAAAAAACCCACCGCATCCCGGAGATTTCATCCGCACCGAAATTATTCAACCCGCAGGCCTTTCCGTAACAGCGGCCGCAGTCGCCCTTCGCGTGTCTTGCCCCCGCTCTTTCCAGTCTTCTGAATGGCAAAGCGGATATGTCGGGCGACATGGCCCTACGCATAGAAAAAGCCTTCGACGTAAAAATGGACACGCTCATGCGCATGCAGGCTTCCTACGACACCGCACAAACTCGTAAACGTGAGAAATTAATTCACGTGCGGCGGATCCATCCGCAATCGCAAGCAGAGGCCTAGCATGGGACTGTTGATAACAATTTTAATTCTCGCCTCTACTGCCAGCAGCAAGCCAACCCATCGCTCGACCTGCGCCCCAACTACTTCTGAGCGAACTCATTGGGGAAACATTACCGTGCAAATTGATCTTCAAGAAAAGCCATTCAGATCTCTTTGGGGGACCGTGCACGAATATTCGGATTTCGCCGACGGCGCTTTGGTAGAGGTTTACGCGCGCCCGCTGAACGATCCCTCGACGCCATCGGCTGATCACAAAGCAGGAATTGAAAATCGAGTGAGCGCGTGTGTCACCGGGAACACCGGAGATTTTGCATTCGATCTTTCTTCAGGTCAGTACCGAGATTCGCAGCAGCAAAGCCGACTGGAAAACTACCTCCATGTTGGTCGTGGTCGACACAAAGAAGGGCAAGAAAACCGCACTCCAAATTTCGTTGCAAGTCGGAACATAGCTGCGCACCATTCTTACCCCTCTCCCTTCACTTCCCCGCCGCCGTCAGCATCCCCTTCACCTTCGCCACCAATTGCGCTGCCGTAATTCTCGGCGGAAAAACGTCAAATCCTGCCAGCTCGTCCCGATTCCTCAACCGATCGTCGTCCAGAAATCCGCCGAGTATCAATATCTTCAGTCCCTGCCGCTTGGTCCGAAGATACGTCGCCGCCTCGCGCCCAGAAATTTCGGAAGTGTAGGCGCCAGCAATCAAAAGATCCGGCGGCGTTTCCCCCATGCGGTCCACCGCTACGCCAATATCGCCTGCCGCCGATACGAACATTCCCTCGCGCTCCAATATTTCCTTGACCACCGTGAGCACCAAGCGATCGGAAATTAAAAGCAATATCGTCGGGTTCATATCGATTCGCCCCTGTTCAATTCGTCCCGCGCATCAATCACATATTATCAAACGCGCCGCCTGCTCTTCCGGTTTCAGTCAATCCGATTCACTCATTCGATTGGATGCACAAATCGCACTTTCGTAGGTGTATATTTCTGCGTATCTCGCGTGCAGCCTTTAATCTCGCGGGGATATCGCTCAACGGAGACTTGTCATGATCACTCGCCGCCTATTCGTTTTCGCCGTCATAACGCTAATCTCAATCACTCTCGTTCACAGCCAGGAAAATGCCCCACGCCTAACCTTTGAGGTCGCCTCCATCAAACTCGCCAAACCCGGCACGCCCGGAGGCGCAATCAAAGTAATGCCCGGTGGCGAAGAATACATCGCGCAGGACGCTCCCGTTAAACTCATGATCGCTTTGATGTACAAAATTCCGCAGCGCCAGATCATCGGCGGTCCCGACTGGCTCTCAACCGATCTCTACGAAATTGACGCGAAAGCAAATCATTCCTACAACATTGACGATATGCACGTCATGTTTCAAAATTTATTAGCCGACGAATTCAAACTGAAATTTCACAAGGAAATCAAAGAAGGAAATGTTTACGCGCTCACCATCGATAAATCCGGATTGAAAATGAAGGAACACGCCGGCGATCAGGCCTACAACATTCCCATCACCGGAGGAGTCGCTGCCGGCTTCACCGGCGATCGCGTCAACATGGAATATCTCTGTTGGTGGCTCGGCCAGGTCCTTGCAAATGATCAACGTCCCGTCGTGGACATGACAGGCCTAACCAAAAATTACGATTTCACACTGAAATTTATGCCGGAACTTCCGCCGAATATTTCACCCGAAACGATTCCCGCCGAAATTGCCAGTCGCCCGTCGCTCTTCGTCGCCTTGAAGGAACAACTCGGCCTGCGTCTCGATCCGCAAAAAGGCCCCGTCGAATATTATGTGATCGACCACATTGAAAGACCTGCTGGGAATTAGGCCGCAGGGTGTCCCAGACGCCGTAACTGCGTCCGGGGTTCTTGATCATCGCCACGGATTACTCATGCCATCGCTCTAACCGGCCGCACCTGACTCTTCACCATCGCTTCCTTCTCATTCCGCGCCACCCGCAAATTATATTCCGATTGCAAATTCAACCAGAAGTCCGGCGTGGTTTTGAATGCCACGCCAAGCCGCAGCGCCATCTCCGGCGAAATCCCGCGCTTCTCGCGAATTATTTCGTAAACACTGGGAGCAGGCACATGCAACGCCAGCGCCAGCGCGTTCGCATTCAAATTGAGCGGAGTCATAAATTCTTCGCGAAGTATTTCGCCCGGATGAATTGGTTTCAGTTTCGCCATTCGATTTCCTCTTTCAATGATAGTCCACAATTTCTACGTCGTGCGCGTCGCCATCTCTCCACAAAAAACAAATCCGCCACTGGTCGTTCACGCTGATGCTGTGCTGCCCATCTCGGTCTCCGTCCAAAGCATGAAGCCTATTGCCGGGAGGCATCCTCAAGTCCGAAAGCTGTTTCGCGGCGTGCAGCGTCAATAATTTCCGTCGCGCTGACTGTCGAATGTTTACAAAACGGCGGACGCTTTCGTCGTTGAAGAGTTCCTCCGTGTCAGCGCATTCAAACGATTTTATCACATGCGGAGGATATAATGTAACGCGTTAGATTCCAAGCATTAATAACAGCGAAGGGCGCTACTCATGCTCGACCGAGCCTGCCTCGCGAAGGATCAGCCGGACGCCCCTTGAGCGCCCTGCACTCAACCCTCTCTAACTATATTACTCATCCACAAGCCCAAGCAATATCTCCCACGTATCCTCGCCTCCATGCCAACATTATCCCCTTGACATCCTATGTGACAAAGCCTACGCTCCCCTATAATGTCTACTTAACGACAGGGGAGCGCGTCAAGACGTTGCACCACCCAGAACAGGAGCCGCTCATGTCCAACTCACTCATCCGCTCAACCGTACTCGCCGCCCTCGTCCTGACTCTCTTCGCCAGCGCCGTTCGCCTCGCCTCTCAAAATATTTCGGACGACGAAATCCGCTGGGGCAGCCGCCCCTACTCCCCTCCCTCCGCGAACGCCATCCACGTACAAACCAACATCGTGCAGGTTCCCGTAGTCGTCCGCGATTCCAAAGGCAAAGCCGTAGCCGGACTAAAGCAATCCGATTTCACGTTGACCGACGAAGGCCATCCAGTAAAAATCGCTTCGTTCACAGTTGAGAATTATTCCACCGCGCCATTTGCAGTCCCGCAAGCTCCGCAGATTGTTGACGCCAGCCTGCCGCCGATTCCGATCTCAGCTCCTGTGAATCCGCCTCCGCCACCTCCGCGGTATATTGCATTATTCTTTGACGACTTCTCCACGCGCGTTCCTGACCTGGTGATGGCCCGCAAAGCCGCTGAGAGCTTCGTGAAGACCAGCCTGCAACCGGGCGACAGGATCGGAATTTTTACCACCAGTACCAGCGTCTCCTTGAATTTCACCGACAACGTGCCGAAGCTTCTCGCAACGCTCGCACAACTTCTGTCGCATCGAAAGCTCGCGTCGGGCACCCTTTCAGCATGTCAGATGAACCCATACCAGGCTTACTTAATCATGCAATTTTTTCTCGAACACTCGGACGCACTTGACCTTGCTGGAATGGAACACTGTGGCGATGTTCACGACAGGATTAGTTTCGCAACCAATCTGCTGGGGCAGGCGGAGCAAAACGCCCAGGAAACAATGGGCATCATCAGCGATGTCGTTCGCTACCTCGGCAGAATGCCCGGTCAGCGGATGCTCGTTCTCGCATCGTCCGGATTCCTCACGCAGACGCTTGCCGAGAAACAGGACAAGTTGATCGATCAGGCGCTCGATGCCAACGTAGTCATAAACTCTCTCGACGCCAAGGGACTCGTCGCGGACATTCCAAATTACGACGAGGACGGCCAGCCCATGAAATTAAAGGACAAGTGGCAAGCCATCTATGACCAACTGAAAAGTCAAAATCGCGAAGTTCAAAACGATCCGCTCGCACTCCTGGCCGAAGGCACCGGCGGCAAGTTCTATCACAATCGCAACGATCTCGACGTCGGCCTAAAACAGATGGCCACCGCGCCGGACGTTTCCTACGTCCTCACATTTTCTCCCGGCGATTTAAAACGAAATGGCGCGTCGCACTCGCTCAAAGTAAAACTCGCCGACTCTCACGGCGTGACCATCACCGCTCGCCGAGGCTACATCGCGCCCGGCCCGGGATTAACTCCTTCCGAAAAGAAGAAGGGCCAGCTCGACAGCGCCGTCACCAGCACAAATATCCAAACCACGCTTCTCACGAAACTAACAACCGACGTCGGCCGCTCCGTCGCAGGCGATCCAACATTAAAAGTAGCAATCCACGTGGACGCAAATAAACTGCCCTACCGAACTCAGGGGGACCGCAAAGTCGAGCGCCTAATTTTCATCACCGCTCTATTCGACGAGCAAAACCATTTCCTAACCGGCGTTCAAGGCGTAATGGATCTCCGCTTGAAATCCGAAACAATGACTTCAATTTCCGCCCAAGGCCTCGACGCAAAACTTTCCGTTCAAGCCGCTCCCGGAAATTACAGACTACGTCAAGTCGTCCAGGAAGTCGGCAATGGCCGCATCACCACCATCAACCGCAACATCACAATTCAATAGCAGAGGTGTAGCTCGGGTTCGCCGAACCCGAGGCTTTTCCGTCATCGCCAACGTCCGCGTTAAATGTTTACACCCCAAAAAATCAAACGCGGCGGCAATTTCGCCGCCGCGCTCGAATTGTCTTTAAATCTGCGATTACGTCTCGGCCCATCAACTACATCGAAACCGTCACGGCAATTCCAATCCCCGGATAATTCGCGTCATACAAATAATATCCATCATCCGTGTATTGCAAATACACGTCGTCGGTCTCGTACCAATCCGGCGGCCAATTGTCCGGCCACGGATCGACAAACGTGATCCAATAGCCGTCATACTGGAACCGCGGATACCCTCCAACAAACAAAATCGGAAGGCCGCTGATTCGGAAGTGGTGGCCGATTCCAAAATACAAACTGAAACGCGCGTCCGGAATGCGATAGCCGGTGTATCCGCCGCGCTGCTGCCAGGTCTTGTGGTCGCTACTCCAATTACCAGCTTTCGACTGCGCGAATCCGCTCCGCACTTGCCCCGAATGCTGCGGCACTCCGCTCGGATGCACTCCGCCATTCGTCGGCGCAGTGGCCTTCACTCCTCCGTGATACGCGCCGCCGTAAGCTTGCTGAGGCGTTGAGTGCGGTGGAGTCGAGTGCTGAGTTGTCGTCGGAGCTTTCGTTGGCTGCTGCTTTGGTTGCTCCTTCGGCTGCTGCGTCGGCTGTTGTTTCGGAGGTGGCGCTTGCCTCGGCTGCGGCGTCGTGTGTTGTGCCGGAGCCTGCTTCGGCGGTTCTTGTCTCGGCGGCTCGGCCTGCTTCGGTGGGGGCGCTTGCTTATTTTTATCGTCCTGCTGTTGCGAACGGACAGGTCCCGCGAATCCCAGGGTCAACAACAAAAGCCCCGCGCTAAGAAATCTGATCGCTTTCATTCCGGCGTTCCTCCTTTATTTCATCTCATCGGCGCCACACCCAATTCCGCACCGGCGCCATCGACGCGAATCTTATCGCCACTTAAGATGCCTGTCGAGGAAGTTCGGACTCTGTCGATGCCGGTCCGCGAACGTTCGGTGAAAGCTCGTTTCGTGGCACCCGAAAAGTCGCGCTAGGCTGCAACGACATTTCAATAGCCGCCGTCAGCTGAGTACTGATTTTCCGTCAGTCGAACTAGCTAACCTCACCATTTGTAATAACTTAGCTTCTTAATCGTCTCTACAAAAACAAGTCAAAAATAAAATCTCGGCGCCCCCCCCTACCCCCTAATTTGCGATGTATATGCTAATAAAGGACTTACAGCGATCTGTGGGTGATCATTATGCTAATAAAGGACTTACGGGCGAGAGACCGATTAAACTCGAGCGGAATGGGCGGCTTCAACTCCGACGGCGCGAAGAACTAAATCCGCCAGCGCACCAATAAAACGGGGTGAATCTCCGACAGCAGGCATCATTTCAAATTGTTCCACGCCAAGTTTCGTTGCGTATTCGCGCGCCTCGATATTTATTTCGTGCAGCGTTTCAATATGTTCCGTGACAAATGAAACCGGAACAATTAGCAGATTTTTTTCTCCGGCCTTTGCTAATTTTTCTATGGTGGGATCAAGCGCGGGCTGCAACCATTTTTGCCGCCCGACTTTACTCTGGTAACACAAGGTATGTGAATTTTGCCAACGCCCATCTTCCATCACAAGACGAACTGTTTCCTCAATTTGTTTTTGATATGGATCGCCTTTTTCAATCAGGCTCAGCGGCAATCCGTGCGCGCTGAAAACGATGTGCGCTTTGCGCGGATCGGGAAAATGCGAAAGCGCCAGCTCGATGCGATCGACAACTGCTTCAATATAAAGCGGATGATCGTAAAACCGTTCAATTAAATGAACTTCCGGCGCCGGAAGTTGCGGATGATATAAACGCTTCCATTCTTTCAAACTGCTCAGCGTCGTCGCAAAAGAATATTGCGGATAAAGCGGAAGTAAAACGAGCGAATCGAAATTTTCCGCGAGCACGCCATTCACAGCTTCCTGCGTCAGCGGATTCCAATAACGCATTGCCACAAAAACCTTCGCATTCATCGCAGGAACAAGAGTGGTTTCTAATTTTCGCGCTTGCCGTTCCGTCAAAAGACGTATCGGAGATTGTCCGCCAATCGCGTCGTAATGCTCGCGAACGTGTTGTGCGCGCGTCCGCGAAATATATCGCGCAATTGGTTTTCGCAGCAGCCCACCCAATGGGCCAAGCGGAATAATGTCCGGATCCAAAAACAAATTAAATAGGAATGGCTCTACCGCGCCGGGTGAATCCGGTCCGCCGAGTTGAAAGCAAACGATGGCGACGCGTTTTGACATAGTGACTTCGGTTAATTCGATGCGGCGAAAATAAAAACGCTGTGCGATTCCCGTCCGGCTAATTTCCTTTGCCGCGCTCGAGAGTTTCCTTCAGCCGTTCAACTTCCTGCCGCAAATTAGAAACCCTCCTCGAAACTGTAAATTGATACACCATCAAAATTCCCCAGATAAACATATAAGCCGCAACAACGCTTCCAAAATGACTCAAGTTCACTTCGCGCTCCCTTCATTTCGATAGTCCGCTTCAATTTGCATTTCAGCGACCGTATGACGAATTGCTTCCAGTTTGTATCTTTGCCGAATCAAAATTGCCATCAGCGCGGTTAGCGCACCCATGGTGAAGAAAAATACTTTCAGCATGTCCGGCGCAAGGCCGCCCGATTTTGTAATAAGCGGCGGCGGATGCTGCGTGCGCCACCACCAAATTGAAAAATAAACGAGTGGAACATCCAGAAAAGCAAATACGCCGAACACTGACGAGACCACTGCGCGACGCTCCGGATTTTCAATCATCCGGCGCAGCAGCACATATCCGATATATAGAACCCACAAAACAAATGTGGAAGTGAGCCGTGCGTCTCCCCAATCCCACCAAATTCCCCACGCGGGCTTTGCCCAAATGGGCCCGGTCACGAGCGAGATGGTATTAAATATCAGGCCGACTTCAACGCTCGAGGTTGCCAACCAATCCCATTCGAGTTTTCTGCGAATGAGATATCCAACATTCCCGACGAACGCGGCGCAAAACGCCAAAATCATTACTTCCCCGCTGGCTGCGTGAAAATAAAATATGCGCTGGAGAAATCCCATCGTTTTTTCGGTGGGCGCCCAAATTAACGCGCCATAGACCGCAACGCCGATCAATACAGCGACGGCAATCGACGAGAGCGCTTGCCCGAAAATGTTTTCCTTCGTGCGGGACGCCAAATTATTCCTCCAACAAATATCCGCCAAACAACCACGCGGCTGTAAAAAACATAATGTCAAAAGACGCCATCACAGCGACCCATGCCAACGGCAATTCGTGCGCGTCGGACAGAAGTCCCATCGTTGCGCCGACAGACGCAATCAGCAGCGGAGTCAGCGCAGGCAAAAGCAGCAGCGGCAGAAGCAATTCGCGCATGCGTGCTTGCGATGCGATGGCCGCGAAAACTGTTCCGACAGTTGCGATGCCAAATGTGCCGAGAAGCATCACGCCGGCAAGCGGTCCGATAACTCCGAGCAATGAAACATTGTACAGCACGGAAAACGCCGGAAGTAGGATGAGTTCGACGAGAACGAGAAAGAAAAAGTTAGCGAACAATTTTCCGGCGATGATTGCGAAGGGATCGATCGGCGCGAGAACTAAAGCGGCGAGAGTGTCATTCGTGCGCTCTCCAGTGAAAGACGGTTGGAGCATGAGCGAACTTGCGAAGAGAAGCGCGATCCACAAAAAGCCCGCGCCGAATCTTCTTGAGTCGGCCGTCGATGGATTGAAGGCAAAACTGAAAACAAAAACTACGATCAGCACGAAAACCATTGTCGAGGTGAGAATTTCAAATGAGCGGAATTCAACTCGCAATTCTTTTGAGAACACGGCGAAGATTGAGCGCGTCAGGCCGACAGATTTTGCGCGTGCGCTCATTGTGCGCTATCCCAAATTCCCGCGATGGGAGCGGCTTCGCGTTCGATGATTGCGCGTGCGTTTCCGTTTGATCCAGAATCTTCGATTAGCGTGCCGTTGCGCATGGCGATTGCGCGAGTGGCGAGCGTCAGCGCTTCACTTTGTCCGTGCGAACTCATGATTACTGTTGCGCTGGTTTTTCGGAGCGCGCTGAGAGTTTGCGCAAGCCATGATGCGCCTTCTCGGTCGAGGCCGGCGGCGGGTTCGTCGAATAATAATATGGATGGATTTGCGAGAAGCGCGCGCGCAATGGCGAGGCGTTGACGCATGCCGCGCGAGAATGTCCGCACGAGATCTCTTCGCGCGTGATGCGAGGCCTGCGGGGATAAGAGCTTCCGCGGCGATGCGACCGGGATTATTTAGTCCGTAAAGTTTAGCGAAGAAGCGGAGATTTTCTTCGGCTGATAATTCGTCATAGAGCATGGTGAAATGGCCGACCATGCCGATACGCAGTTTTATTTCAGCGGGAGTGAGCGCAGCGCCGGAAGCAGCGGTTAAAACCCGTGAGGTTTTTTCGCCATTCGGCACGACTGAAGTCGTGCCCTGATACGCGGCATCTGTTGCGGAATTCGGAACTGCGTTTTGAAATTGAACTTTGCCGGAAGTAGGACGCGAAAGCAGCGCGGCCATGCGCAGAAGAGTTGTTTTGCCAGAGCCGTTTGCCCCGACTAACGCTACAAATTCGCCGGTCGCGATTTTCAGCGAGAGACGGCGCAGCGCTACGTGCGAGCCGTAGCGTTTTTCTACATTTGTAAATGAAATTGCTAATCCTGATTCGGCTGCGGTAGTG
Organism: Terriglobia bacterium; assembly: GCA_963840515.1. Lineage (GTDB taxonomy): Bacteria > Acidobacteriota > Terriglobia > Acidiferrales > UBA7541 > DASTCZ01. The sequence goes on along the minus strand of CAWIZI010000023.1, from coordinate 281,840 downwards.
GAAGCGGAGGCGGACACGCTGGCGCGTCAGCCTTTTACCAAATCGCGGATGGTTTTTTCCGCGCGGGCGCGTTGTTCAGCGTATTCCTGTTCGGAAATTGTTCCGGCTTGATGACGAAGTTCCAGGCGGAAAAGCGCGTCCTTCAATTGATCGAGGCTTGCGCCGACTTCGCGATTCACTTCGCCGAGAGATTGAGTTGCTGCCGCGCCGGAAAATGTTTGTCCCGGTGAAACTGCCGCACCCTGAAACGCAGCCGCGCTTGGCGCTGGTGCGTGAGGAGGGATGGCAGGTGGCGCAATCGCGGGAGCGGTTCTCCGGAATAGAAATGCCGCGCCCAACAGAAATATTGATCCGAATCCGGCGAGAAGAATCCATTGATACGGCGCTGTTCGCGGCGCAACTGCGGCGACGGGAGGCGCGCCTGCGTCACGGCCTTGCGCGGATGGATCGGCTTGGCCTTGTTGATCGGCGTTGCTTGGCGGTGGTGCGGTGCCGGAAACGGAGACATCAAAAGTGGTGCCCCCGGGAACACCATCGCGAGTATAGACGGACATTCCCTGCTCACTACCGGCAGGTTGAAATCCGGCGGAGGAAATTGAAACGGACGGTGGCGCGAGAATCAGAACTTTATCGGCGGCGTAAATTGTTCCGAAATGAATTGTGGCTTTATTCCCAGTATACGAAAGGTCGTATTGCAATCTTACGGCGCTGTCTCCGGGACGAAATGCGTATGCGATGGCGTAGCGATTTTTCCCGCGGTCGATCACACCTTGCGTGGTGGACATCTGCTCGGGACCTTGCGCGCCGACCGTCATTTTGTCGGCACCTTCGGGAGTTTGAAACTCGAAATCGCCATCGGTTTTGAAATATGTCAATGGAGGCGTGGTGGAATTCTGGACGCTGTAAATTTCGTCGACATCAAGAATGTTCCCGTTCGGTTGGAAAACCAGAAGATGCGTGGGCATCTGAACTGAGCTAGCGTTCGGGGTCGGCTCGTAAATTAGCACGTCGACAGTGGAAGCGCCCGGCGGAAGCATTCCGTGGAAAAACATTCCCTTATAAATCGCGCGGACGAGCATCGGCATTTGTCCCGCGGGAGTGTAATTGAGCGTGAACTTACCTTGCGCGTCGGTTTTTGTGTTGGCGACGGATTGCATGTCGTTTTGCAGGCTGAGGAGAACGACGTCGACGTTTGCGGCAGTTTTGCCGGTGGTTCCGTTGTGGACGGTGCCTGTGAATGTTGTGGCGGACGCGGAATTTGAAATTAGCGTGAGCGAGAACACGACGGCGATAATCGAGGCGACGAGCCTTGAAGATATTTTGCGAGCGAGAGGACGCGTGCCGTCGAAAGACGCAGGGGCTAAAGCCGCTGCGCTACGAAGGCTGAACGGCACGACTGAAGTCGTGCCCTGATACGAACCCTTCGTACCAATCCAATTAAACGCGCCTGTTATTCCCGTCTTGCGAATCATCTTGCCGCCTTTTCTGTGGATGCCGGGGCGCGCCGCGCGATAAGCGACGGGCTTAGCGTGGCCTGCTCAATTTGTGCGATCACCATGGCCGCTTCGGTTTCGAGCGATTGGCGAGTTTCGTCGTAATCTTTTTGGGCGAATTTTCCGGCGCGGAATTCAAATTTTAAATCGCGCAGGTTTTCGTAAATTGCGTCGCGGCGTTCCAGAAGTTGATCGAGATGCGAGCGGTGCGGCGCGGAATCGTTTGGATCCGCGTTGATCGCAAAGATAAACACGACGACCGCTGCGGCGAGAGCAGCGCAGGCGAAGGCAACGGGAATATTATTTTCGCCGATGGTGCTTTGCAGCCAGAGGATTGCGGCGTTTGGAATTAGATGTCGGGAACATCGCGATCATTCTTCGGTCTCCCGGTCTACTTTTTCACGGGCGCGGGCGAGCGCGTCGGCTGAAACGGAAATTTGCGGAGTGTGAGGAGCTGAAGCTGTCGCTAAAGAATTGTGCCGCCAGCGGCTGACAAGCCAGGAGACGAGTCCGAGTCCGAGCGCGAAAACAACTCCGGGTAGAAGCCATGCTACGCGGTTGAATCCTGTGTTTGGTGGAGAAGATAAAACTGCGACGCCGTACTCCTTGAATGAAATCTTGAATGACTAGCTCGTCTGATTCCCCGGTCGGCGATGCGCTCGTCCAAATCTGCGAGCATTGGCGCGGAGCTCGGACAATTCAAGTGGTTGCATTGGACGAGGACTTGCGCGCATCCACACATGCACATTAAATTGAGGCCAAGTTTCTTCGCATGGTCGGTCTGCTTGCGCGTGCGCGATGGGAACCCAAATGGATGCGGACGCGAGCAAAAATATCGCGACATAAATGATAGTCGCGCGAATTGCAGGGGTTAAAACCCCTCCCGATCGAGATCTGTACGGCACGACTGAAGTCGTGCCCTGATACGAACCGTCGGAGTGATTCGAGACGCTTGCGCGAGCGGTTCTTCGCGGATCCGTTGTTGTGCGTGAGTGTCATGTTAGTGCACCGCTCCGGTAATCGACGCTGGCGCCACGCGCTGACCGTCTGCTGAAATCGGCGCTGACTGTTCCACTGCTTGTAAAACAATTGTTGGCGGACGGCTCGGAAATAGCGCGAGAATTGTGCCGAGAACTACGACGACTCCGCCGAGCCAAATCCATTTCACCAGAGGATTCAGGTAGGCGTGAATTACGGGCTTAGCCGTTTCAGGATTTCGTCCGGCGTAGACGACGTACAAATCTTCGCGCAGCGTGGAATAAATAGCGACCATGGTGCCATTTTCCTGCGCGCTTTCGTAGGCGCGCTTTTCCGGATAGAGCATCATGACCTGACGATTGCCTTTGTCCGCTTCGATGGTGACGCGCTCGGCGGTGTAATCGCCTTCAGGATGCGAATCGAAGTTTGGCGGACAAGCGTGTATGGCGCCGATTTTCATTGAGCACCGACGGGCATATCCATTTGCTTATCTTGATTGAACGCCTGTCCGGCGATTCCGATGAAGACGAGAACGATGCCGAGGTGAACGACGTATCCGCCATAACGGCGCGTGTTGCGCATGGTGAGTTGCATCGCGCTGGAGAAAATATTTTCTCCAGTACGCGCGCGAATCACTTTCGCGCCGCGATAGAATTCCGCGATGATGGTGAAAATTACGAATACGGAGAGAATGACACAGGTGAGCGAAAACAAATCGGTGCAGCCGAGCGGATACGCGATTGCGCCTGCAATGATTCCGCCGAGCATGGGCCAGCCGAAATTGCGGCGCAAACTTTCGCCGGACGTGCGGCGCCATGCGAGAAGCGGGCCGACGCCGGTGAGGAACAGGAGCATCAGTCCGATGGGAATATTGATGTGATTGAAAAATGGCGCGCCGACGCTGATTTTTTGCCCGGTGATCCATTCGGAAAGAACTGGGAACATTGTGCCGGAAAGAATGGCGACGCAGGCGACTAGCAAAATTAAATTGTTAAAAAGAAAACTGGATTCGCGAGAGATCAGAGAGTCGAGATGATTGTCGCTCTTGAGATAATCGCGATTTTTCAGGAATGCGGCGAGGCAGACGATGAAAATTACAGCAAGGAATCCGAAAAACCACGGGCCAATTTCGGATTGCGCGAAGGCGTGGACGGAACTGATCATGCCGCTGCGAGTGATCGTCGTACCAAAAATACACAGCATGAAAGTGATGAAGACGAGCCACACGTTCCACACTTTCATCATGCCGCGCTTTTCCTGCATCATCACGGAATGAAGGAACGCTGTGCCGATCAGCCACGGCATGAGCGACGCGTTTTCTACGGGATCCCACGACCAGTAGCCGCCCCATCCTAAAACTGCGTAGGCCCAGTGCGCGCCGAGTAAAACTCCGACACTTTGGAAACACCACGCGATCATCGTCCAACGACGCGTCAGATGAATCCATTTTTCGCCGGGATAGCGGCCGATGAGCGCGGCGAGTCCGAAGGCAAATGGAATTGTGAATCCGGTGTAGCCGGAATAAAGCATCGGCGGATGGATGATCATTTCCGGGTAGCGCAAAAGAGGAGTGAGGCCGCGGCCATCGGGTTGCGTAATCCAGTGCATGACGCCGGCGGCGTCCACCTGCCCGATCATTTTGAAAGGGCTGGCGATGAAATTGTTCATGATGAGGAAGAATAATTGAACGCTTGCCAGGATCACGCCGACGTAGGGCATGAGTTCGGGATGCTTGCCGCGGTACGTCCAGAGGACAGAAAAAACATAGATGGAAAGAATCAGGCTCCAGAAAAGGAGCGAGCCTTCCTGGTGGGACCACAGCGCCGAAAATTTGAAGAATGCGGATTGCGCGCGGCTGCTGGTTTCGACGATATACGCAACGGAAAAATTATTTGTGAAGTAGAGATATTCGAGGCTGGCTACCGCGATGACGATGAGTCCACAGACGGCCATTCCGGCGTTGCGCGCGCTTTTGATGAGCAGCGCATTGCGCGTGCGAATGGCGAAGATGCCGCCGACAATCGCGTAGGCCGCACAGACGAATGCGAGAAGGAGGGCGAATGATCCGAAAAAATCCACTAAGTGATCCTCGCGGGAGTTCTTACCATCATTGCTGGGCGAATCTCAGTTCTTCGTTGGCGTTGGAGCTGCGCCGCTTGTTGGAGCAACTTCGTATTTTGACGCACACTTGGCTTGAATCTGTTCGGCGGTAAATTTTCCGTCGGCGCCGAGTTTGCCTTCGACGAGGGCTTGCGCGTCATCTTTAAATGTGTCGGGCAGCGGATCCTGTCCGGTGTATGCGACGTTTAAAGTTTTATTTTCTTCCACGAGAACGAATTCTACGCGGCCGGGAAGATATTTGATTGTGCCGGGAGCCACGTTGCCGGAGACGCGCATGCGTTCGTGGAGCTCGCTCTGTTTCAGAGTGGGAAGCTCGGAAATCAGGTGGTAATAAGTTCTGCTTTCACGAGCGCCAACCCAGCCGAGCGTGACGAGGGCGATGATAATGATGCCGGAGCCTACGGCGAATTTTGCTTTGGTGTTCAAAGGGATGCGCCTGTACGGGGGAATTCTATCATATTGGAGGATTGGGGCGGATGTGATGTGGGTCACAGACCCGGACAAAGAGTTTTAAACGCAGAGACGCGGAGGACACAGAGAAGGACGCGGAAAGATCCTACGGGGCTTCTGAGGCAGCGATGGCTTTGGTTAGGGTGGCACAAACTTTTGCGACGGCGGGCGCGTAAGCGAGCGAAGGGATTTCAATTCCCTTTCCGTCGGCGACGAGCTTATCGGAGAGGCCTGCTTTGATTAGGAGATCGGCTAGGCCGTTTGCGACCGGAGCTAACAGGGCGATTTGTCTTGGCTTGTAGGAAAAGTTGATGCGCTTGATTAAGGTGGGGCCGTATTTCGCGGCGAGATCGTTTGTCGATGCATTTTCGGGGAGGGGACATTCCACCAGGCTGGCGAGGTAAACGCCATGGCGTTGGAGGTCGGCTAATTGTTGCGTGGGATTTTTTTCTGGGGCGACGCCGACGCAGGCGAAGAGAGATTGGATGTAAGCGTGAGCTTCGGGGCCGGCGGATTGTTGTTCCCAGGCGTAGATGTCGTCGGCGGAATTTGCTGGAGGGGCGGTGGAAATCAGAAGCAGGCCGATGTGGAATGGGCGGTGACGCGTGGCTTCTTCCAGGCGGGACATGCGAGCGCGGATGTGTTCGGCATCGGCAGGGATGAGGCAACTGTCGCAGAGGATTGGGGCACTGGTGGGAGAGTTGGGCATGGTGAGTATCGTAGAACAGGCGCGAGATTGGAGCAAATTCAGCGCAATTCGTTTGTGATGGAAAAGGATTGAGGCAGCGATAGTCGTTAGTTCGGAGGCGGGCGGGTCACAGACCCGCCCCTACTTCTTTAGGGCGGCGCGGAGGCAGCCTTTTAGTTCGGGGCTGACTTTGGTGATTTCCATGCCGGGCATGACCATGAATTTGCAGGAAATCATTTCGCGAGTTTCATCGTCGTCGGGCAATTTACAATCGACGCGGCAATACTGGCAATCCTGATTCCAGCAGAAACGGCCGTAGGGGATAGTCTCCGGGCTGATGAACTGGAAGCAGCGCAGGAGTGAGTTCTTCTCGGGGACGTCAAAAGTTTTGCCCAAGATTTTGATGGAGACGAGACGCTCGTAGGGGCGAAATGGCCCGTGGAGGTCGGCGTCCTTTTCGTCTGGAATCTCGCTCATTTTTTCTATCTCTCGAAACTCGATGACCTTGGCTAACAATGGATGCTCCCGATTCCCTGAGGTGAATCGAGCGTAAAGCACGCGGCGCGGATGCTCAAGGATTGTGTGACGGGCGCATGACTTAAATGCTACGTAGCGGATTGGCGGCGCGGAGAGCAGGAGAGGAAATGTCAATGGGAGGCGGGCGGGTCGCAGACCCGCCCCTACGATCATGAAAAAACTTAGGCGGCTTTGGCTAGTTGATCGTATTCGATGGAGGCTTCGCCGGGGAGCAGGACTACTAGTGTGTAAATTCCCAGCGCGGTGCCGAATGGGATGTGGAGAAGCTCAAAGAATGACATGACGATTGCTAGCGGACGCGCCCAGGATTCGCGTTGCAGCAGGCCGAGTCCGGTGGCGATGGAGGCGAGCGCTTTGATAATTACGAATCCGCCGACGAAGGACATGATGCTGCGGATGAACGGCGCGAAGTTGGGGACATTATCAAAGTGGAGGCCGAGGTTCGAGAAGATATGGCCGAAGGTGAACATGCCGAATCCGAGGAACAGATTTAACGCGCCAGCGACGAGCCACAGAATGGCGAGGACTTGCAGGTTGCGCTGGACTTTGCCCTGGCGCTCGAGCGGAACGAGCGCGATTCCCACTGGTTTGCCGCAGGACGGACAGAATCGCTGGCCTTCAATTAATTTGGCACCACAGCGTTCGCAGAACATGGAATGCCTCCCGTCTCGTCTATTTATTAATACGGATGAGATGGCGAAAAAGTTCCCAGCGGGATTGCGATTGGCTAGGCGGTGGGAGTAAAAAATTGGCCCATGCGGCGGAAGCGCTGATAGCGGCGTTCGAGAAGCTCGGGGAGCGGGATGGCGCTGAGTTCGGTGAGCGCGCGGAAAAGTTCGACGTCGAGAAGTTGCGCGGCCTGTTCGTAGTCGGTGTGCGCGCCGCCTTCGGGTTCGGGAACCACGCCATCGACGAGATCCATATCGACCAATTCCCTTGCGGTGATTTTCAGAGCTTCAGCGGCAATTTCGGCTTTTCCTGCGTCACGCCAAAGAATTGAGGCGCAGCCTTCGGGAGAAATTACCGAGTAGATTGAATTTTCCATGAGCAGGACGCGGTCGCCGACGGCGATACCCAGAGCGCCGCCGGAATTTCCCTCGCCGGTGATGGTGACGATGATGGGGACCGGCAGACGGGACATTTCACGGAGATTATGGGCGATGGCTTCGGCCTGTCCGCGCTCTTCACCTTCGATGCCGGGATACGCGCCGGGCGTGTCGACGAAAGCGAAAATGGGACGATTGAATTTTGCGGCGAGGCGCATAACGCGCATAGCTTTGCGGTAGCCTTCCGGTTTTGCGGAACCGAAATTACGGGCCATGCGCTCTTTGGTGTCGCGCCCTTTTTGCAGGCCGATGACCATGACGGGGCGGCCGTGAAATTTGGCCATGCCGGTGACGAGCGCCTGATCGTCTCCGTGGGCGCGATCGCCGTGGAGTTCTGAGAAGTCCGTGAAAAGGAGCCGCACGTAATCGAGCATATAAGGACGCTGGGCGTGGCGAGCGAGTTGCGTGCGCTGCCAGGCTCCGAGATTCGAGAAAAATTCGCGCTTCAGCTCATTGACCTGAACGCGCAGGCGCTCGATATCGGGATCGGGCGAAGCCACAGAAGAAATGCGGCGAAGATCGTCGAGATCCTTTTCGAGGCGGTCAATTTCGTCGCGATGATTCTTCATGCGCATGGTAAGTGTAACTCCGATTCCCTTCTAATTATATGAGCTGCCCGCGGCGGCGCGAGTGGATTCGCGAACAACTTCGACGGCGTCTGTGCCGCAGAGATCCTGCAATTCTTCAATGAGGGCGCGATCGGCGCGGACGTGCTGGGAAATTGGCTAGTCGCAATTCCATGCCGTCCGGAAAGACGAGGCCGAGTTCGACGGAGCAGATGCCGGGCTTGGCGTTGAGCAAAGTTTTCAGCGAGTCGAGCATGGTGTCACTGACGGATTCGCGGGACATGCGGACGCGGAGCATGGAGATTGGCGCATCGACGGCATCTTCGATTGGCTTGGCGTCACTGACGACGAGGCGAGTGCCTGCGTCTTCGATTTGAACGCGACCGCGGAGGAGAAGCATCGCTCCGGCCTTGAGAACATTTTCTAATTTTGCGAAGGATTCCGGGAAGGCGAGAACTTCCAACATGCCGGTTGGATCCTGCACGGAAAGAATAGCCCAGCGCGCGCCTTTGCGGGAACGCATGGAGCGGATAGTCACAACAATTCCGGCGACGGCAACTTCTTCGTTGTTGCGCCGAGATTCAAAGCTGCCGAGTTCGACGGCTTTCAGATCGCGGAGGCGGTCGGCGTATTTTGCCAGCGGATGACCGCTGACGTAGAAACCCATGGTGGCGTATTCGCCGGCGAGGCGATCATGTTCGGCCCAGGCGTCGGCTTCGCGAAGTTCGCGTTCGTACATTTCTGACGGAAGCGAGCCGCCGAAGAGGCCGGACTGTCCCACGGCTTTGTGATGGCCGAGTTTCTGCGCGGAGGTGATGGCGTCGTCCATGGAAGCGAAGAGGCGTTCGCGCTGGCCGAGAGTATCCATAGCGCCGGACTTGATGAGGCTTTCGAGAGCACGCTTGTTGAGGACGCGCGGGATCGACGTCGTCGCAGAAATCGTACATGGCTTTGAATTGGCCGAGGCGAGTGCGGGATTCAATGATGGCGCGGGCAGTTCCTTCGCCGACATTTTTTATGGCGGCGAGACCGAAGCGGATCGCTTCGCCGACGGGAGTGAAATTTAAATCGCTGGAATTTACGTCGGGCGGAAGGACAGTGATTCCCATGCCGCGAGATTCGTTGATGTACTTCACCACTTTTTCCGTGTTGCCGGTTTCCGAGGTGAGAAGCGCGGCCATGAATTCAACCGGGAAATGAGTTTTCAGATATGCGGTTTGATAGGCTAGCAGCGCGTAGGCGCAGGAATGGGATTTGTTGAAACCGTATCCGGCGAATTCGGCCATGAGGTCGAAAATCTTTTCGGCTTTCTTCGCGGGAACATTTTTTGTGGCGCATCCGGCGAGGAATTTTTCGCGTTGCGCGGCCATTTCTTCGGGCTTCTTTTTGCCCATGGCTTTGCGAAGCAGGTCGGCTTGTCCGAGAGAAAAGCCTGCGAGTCGGTTGGCGATCTGCATCACCTGTTCTTGATAAACAATTACGCCGAAAGTTTCTTCGAGGATGTCTTTCAGCTCGGGCAAGTCGTAAGTGACTTTCTTTTTGCCCTGCTTGCGCGAAATGAAATCGTCGATCATGCCGCCTTGAATTGGGCCGGGGCGGTAGAGAGCGTTGAGCGCGGTCAGGTCTTCAATGCGCGTGGGATCGTAGCGGCGAAGAATGTCCCTCATGCCGTGCGATTCAAACTGGAAGATGGCGGTGGTGTCTCCGCGCGCGAAAAGTTTATAGGTGGGCGCGTCGTCTAATGCGAGTGCTGAAAGATCAACTGTTTGACCGCGATTCTGCGCGATTAATTTCACGGCGTCGTCGATGACGGTGAGAGTTGTCAGGCCGAGAAAATCCATTTTCAGAAGACCGAGGCGGTCGAGAGCCTTCATGTCGTACTGCGTGATTATTTCGTCGCGATTTGTTTTGTAGAGCGGAACGATGTCTGTGAGCGGGCGCGGCGAAATCACAACACCCGCGGCGTGAGTGGAGGCGTGGCGCGAAAGACCTTCGAGACGCTGGGCGATCATGAATAAATCTTTTACGCGCGCGTCGGATTCGATTGCCTGACGCAATTGCGGTGCTTGTTCTAACGCGTCCTTCAATTTGATGTTGAGCGTGGCGGGAATTAATTTTGCGAGGCGATCGACTTCGCCGTAGGGCATGTCCATGGCGCGGCCGACATCTTTCACGGCGGCTTTGGCGGCCATGGTTCCGAAGGTGATAATTTGCGCTACGTTTTCGCGGCCGTATTTTCCGGTCACGTATTCGATTACTTCCCCGCGGCGGCGCATGCAGAAGTCGATGTCAATATCAGGCAGCGAGACGCGTTCGGGATTTAGGAATCGCTCGAAGAGCAGATCGTACTGCATGGGATCGACGTCGGTGATTTGTAGCGCATAGCTGACGAGACTGCCGGCGGCGGAACCTCGGCCGGGGCCAACGGGAATTCCCTGCGCGCGTGCGTAACGGATGAAATCCCAGACGACGAGAAAATATCCGGGAAATTTCATGCGCTGGATCATGCGAATTTCGTCGGAGAGACGGGTTTCGTAATCGGAGAGCGAACGGCGGAGGCGCCCGGCTTTTGAGAGATATTCGAGATGTTGGACGCGATCGGCGAAACCTTCGCGGACTACTTTTTCAAAGTGAGTGTCGGCGGTAAAGCCTTCGGGAACTTGAAATTCGGGAAACGGATTCTTTACTTGTTCGATTTTCACGTTGCAGCGCTCGGCGATTTTCCATGTACGCTCGAGAGCTTCTGGAATTTCCGCGAAAATTTTCCCCATTTCCTCGGCCGTCTTGAAATAAAACTGGTCGGTGGGAAATTTCATGCGATTGGTGTCGCTCATGGTCTTGCCGGTTTGAATGCAAAGCAGGACTTCCTGAGCGCGCGCGTCGGCTTGGGTTAGATAGTGGCAGTCGTTGGTGGCCACCAGGGGGATGCCGGTTTCTTTGGAAAGACGGACGATATCCTGATTGAGTTTCTTTTCGAGTTCGAGGCCTTGATCCTGAACTTCGAGAAAGAAATTATTCTTGCCGAAAATTTCCTGAAGACGATAGGCGGACTTCCGCGCTTTTTCGTAGCCGGAATCGTCGAGGAGCGATTCGTTTACTTCTCCGCTGAGGCAGGCAGAGAGAGCGATGAGTCCCTTGCTGTGCTTGGCGAGAAGATCGTGATCGATGCGCGGCTTGTAGTAGAAGCCTTCGAGAAAACCGGCGGAGACCAGCTTCACTAAATTCTGATAGCCTTCGGCATTTTCGCAGAGCAGGACGAGATGATTTGTACCGCGGTAGCCGGGTTCTCCGGCGCCGTCACGCGGACCGCCTTTACTTGGGCCGGAGCCATTTGTTTTGGACGCATTTAATTTGGTGAGCGCGTTCGGCTTCAGTGAGCCGTTTGCACGGGCAGCGTCGCGCTGAGATGCAAGTTCGTTGCCGCGATCGTGACGGCTTCCCTTCGCAACGTAAACTTCGCATCCGATAATTGGTTTAACACCGCGGGTGTTTGCTTCGTAATAAAAATTCTGCGCGGCAAATAAATTGCCATGATCGGTGACGGCTACGGCGGGCATGCCTCGACGAGCGGCTTCTTCGGCAAGCTGTTTGATTTCGCAAGCGCCGTCGAGAAGGCTGTAGTCGGTGTGGAGATGCAGGTGTACGAATCGAGGCGAAGATGACATGGACAAAACTATTCTAGTCTGGAAGAAGAGGTTTGGCTACTGATGGGGTTGAGGAAAAAGTTGGAGACATTGGGGGCGAGATGGAGTATTTAGTGAAGCGCGGCGGATTATTCAATGACGAAGATTGTTGATTGGATATGATGGCCGTTTGCGGACGCCGCTTTTAGGTGAGGAGGCTTTCAATATGCGAGGGCATGAATCGGAATTGGAGAATGGTAAACGAGCTTTGCGTCAAGCGGTCAGATTGGCGGCGCTTATCGCCGCCGGAATGCTCGGATCCGTCGCGACATTCTCGAGTCACGCGCAAGCACAATCGCAAAGCGCCGCCGCTGCTCCGCCTGCTTACGAATACGACGTTGTTTCAGTGAAGCCGAATACGAGTTCGGGTCGTGGTGGTGGCGGATCGAGTTCGCCGGATGGATTCAGCATGCGAGGTACTACGCTGACAAATCTGATTTATTCGGCGTACTCGCTACGCAATCCCGAGCAACTTATAGGGGCGCCGGGCTGGATCGGATCCGACAAATTTGATGTGGACGCGAAAATGGAAAGTTCCGTGATGGACGACTTGCAGAAAATGAGTGTGGAGGATCGCGGAGCTGCGCGGAGAAAGATGATGCAGGCGCTGCTGGCCGACCGATTTAAGCTGGTGGTTCACCTCGAGACGAGAGAGTTGCCAGTTTACACGCTGCTGATTGGAAAGAGCGGCGTGAAAATGAAAGAGGCGAAACCGGGAGACACTTATCCGAATGGAATTAAGATTCCGGGCGGACGTGGCGGGGGAGCAGGAAGCACCATGTTTCAGATGGGCCCGAGCGGCGTGATGATCACCTCTCAGGGCGTCTCTGTAGCACAACTTATTCCGACGATTTCTCGTGAGGTTGGTAGGATTGTTCAGGACAAGACCGGACTGACGGGAAATTACGATTTTGTATTCCAGTACACGCCGGAGAATTTTCACGCGCCTGCGAATCTGGGTGAGGGTGGAGGTGGAGGCGGGGTGGCACTGCCGCCGGATTTCGGTGCGATATCAATATTCACAGCCGTGCAGGAGCAGCTTGGGTTGAGGTTGGAATCGGGGAAGGCGATGATTGAAGTTGTGGTCGTTGATCATGTGGAGAGGCCTTCGGGGAATTAGTCGTCGGCCCGCAGAAAACCTCAGACGTTAAAACCCATCAGCGTTGCGTGTTTTACGGCACGAGTGAACTCGTGCCCTGTTACGAATCGTTGCGAACGCGAAGAGGCAAATAAGTTTGCGCGTTTGGAGGTGGGAGGGTCGACTTCGGTCAGGATAAACAGACCCTCCCCTACGTCCTATTTTCGCTTCTTGGCCTTTTTTGCGGCGGATTTTGTTTTTTTCGCTGGAGCGGATTTCTTTTCCGCCGGCTTCGTTGGCTTTCCGCCGGGAATTGCGTTTGCCGCGGCGGCGCGGACCTTGGCCGCTTGCATGGCTTCTATTTTTGTGGCGCCTTTTGAGGGAACGGCCTTCACCGGTTTTTTCTTTTCTTCTTTCTTGGGAACCTCTTTGATGCCGGAAAGTTTTCGCAGAAGTTTCACGCGCTCTTCGGGGAGCTTGGCTTTGCCTTTTAGTTGAGCGTTGAAGAAATCTTCGACGACCTTATCGAATTTCGGTCCGTGTTCCATTCCTAGAGCTTCCAGCTCGGTGACGACCGACGGAAGGCTCATGCGAAGTGGACGCCACTTGGAGAGGTAGTTGCGAATCTGCGCTTTGGCTTTGGTGTTTTTTGATTCCGCCAGAACGTAGCCGACGAGATCAAGCGGCGTCGCTTCGAGAAGCGTGTAGGCGTCGCGAGGCACGGCGGTTTTGCGGCTGATGAGAAGTTTGACGAGTTTCTTCCCTTCCGCTTCGAGCTTCAGAATTGCAGCAATGTCGCTAGCGCGAAATCTTGCGCGATGAAGAACGCCGCTGAGGTCACGCGATTTCAGTTTGCCCAGAATTGCGGCGGCGGTGGGAATGGTAAGCCGCGGACGAAGTCCGGCGGAAAGAAGTTCATCGCGCGAACGCACGAGACGCGCGAGCGCGTCATAGTGCGGATGCTTCTTAGCGAGCTGTGGCGCTACGGAATGTAGCAGGCCGGCGGTTTCCCATGCTTTTAGAGCAGCACCGGGCTTATCTTCACGGGCTAACTGCTGAAGTTCTTCGCCGGCTTCTTCCGGAGTGATTTGTTTGTACAACTCGCGATCCATGGCGAGATCGAACCATTCCTTGGTGCGCGTTTCAAATTTCAGACTCAAACGCGCCGCGAAACGGAGGGAGCGCAACAGGCGCACGGGTTGATTTGTAAAACTGTGAATGGAAAGTCCGCGCAATTCGTGCTTATCGAGATCGGAAAGTCCGTTGGTGGGATCGAGGAGAAGTCCGCGAGACGCCGGATTCAAAGAAATAGCGATGGCATTGACGGAAAAATCGCGGCGGCGCAGATCTTCCATGATGGTGGACCAGCGAATTTCGGGCACGGTGCCGGGGCGAACGTAAACTTCGTCGCGTGCGGCGGAAACGCTGCCGTCCACATCGCCGGCAAAAAGGAATTCGGCGAGGCGGAGTTTCTCGTCTTCTTCGAGGATTTGCGCGCCCTCTTTTTCCAGCTCGCGAATGATGCGCGTGGGATTTCCTTCGACAGTGAAATCCAAATCGCGAATGGGCATGCCGGAAATAATGTCGCGCACAGCTCCGCCACTTAAATAGATGTTGGAGCTGGTTGACGCGCCAAGTTCCTGCATGCGCGCCAGCACGGCGCGTTGCTCGGCGGATAGCCGGCTTTCGAGCAAATACATGTAATCAGGCATTCTTTTTACCGTCCCTCAAGCAGAAAGTTTCGCGCTGCATTTGTCTGCAAGGCCGCGCGAAACTGATCTGAGAAATTTGCAAATTTCCTTCGTTCTGTTTCCCCGGGGTACTGCATTCTGAAACTTCTAAGCGCGAGGGTGATGCGCCTTGTAAACAGTTTTCAGGCGATCTTCCATCACGTGCGTATAAATCTGAGTTGTCGAAATATCCGCGTGGCCCAACATCATTTGCACGGAGCGCAAATCCGCACCGCGTTCCAGCAGATGCGTCGCAAAACTGTGGCGCAGCTTGTGCGGCGTCAATTTTTTACGCACGCCGAGCGCGCGTCCATAGGCGGCCAAAATTTTCCAAACTCCTACGCGGCCCAATTGACCACCCTGCCGATTCAAAAAAATTGCATTACTGAGCTTGGCGCGGCGGCGGCTGCGCAATAATGCCGGGCGCGCATTTTTAATATATGTCACCACCGAGTCGAGAGCCTTGCGGCCGATGGGCACGAGGCGCTCTTTATCTCCCTTACCAATACAACGAATGCAGCCAAGTTCAAAATCGATGTTATCGAAGCGAAGGTTGATTAGTTCGGTGACACGGAGGCCGCAGGAATAAAGAACGTCAAGCAGGGCGCGATCGCGAAGGCCGAGCGGAGTATTCAAATCGGGCAAGGCGAGAAGTTTTTCGACTTCCTTCACAGAGAGGAAAGATGGGAGGGTCTGTCGAATCTTTGGCGATTCGAGATTGGTGGTGGGATCGTGATTCACGATGCCATCGACTACCAAAAATTTGAAGAAGCTGCGCACGGTGACGAGATGGCGAGCGACGGAGCGGCTGTCCAATCCACGGCGATACAGGCTGGAGAGGAAATCGACGACGTCATCGCGCTTAACTTTGGCGAGGCCAAGTTTGCGATCGCGAAGGAAGCCGGTAAATTTGAAGAGGTCGCCGCCATAGGCCCCGAGAGTATTCTCGGAAAGCCCGCGTTCGACGCGAATGTAATTTAGATACGCTGTGCCTGCCGCTTCGACGTCCACTAGACTGCTCCCCCGGAAATATCTGCCGCCGCTACCTGGCGATGAAAAACAATTTCGTAAACTTCTTTAAGCTCGACCGAACGCAAGATCCAGGTGAGCGCCAAATAAATTGTCGCTGCGCCACCGATTGTCGCTGCCAGCAAAGCGGCGTCCACAGATAAGTGAACATGTTCGCCGATATGCGCGTATTGCACGACTGCCCAGCACGCGGCGCCCATCACCGCCGATGCTGCCAGCGCCTTGCCGCTGGAAATTACAATTTCTTTGCCGCCGATGCGTCCGTAACGCTGGCGAAAAATTATGAAAAGAATCGCGCAATTCGCGTAGGACGCGATCACTGTGGCGAGCGCAGGGCCGCCATTCCTCAGTTGCGAGAAGAAAAGCATTAGAAATGCGATATTCAGCGCGATGTTTAACGCCAGAACTCCGGCGGCGGCCCAAACGGGCGTTTTCGTATCCCGCGTGGAATAAAATGCCTGGACGATTAGTTTGACCGCGGAAATTGCGGGCAGCCCCATCGCGTAAAAGCCCAGCACCCATGCGGTCAGTTGAGTGGATTCTGCCACGAAATGGCCGTGCTGGAACAGCACCCGCACGATTGGCTGGCGCAGCAGAACGATTCCGATGGCCGCTGGAATTGTGATGAAGGAAACGATGCGAACGGAAAATCCCAGCGTGCGTTTTACGGCGTCGAAGTCGAGCATCTTGGCCTGGCGAGACATCATGGGAAGAATGGCCGTCGCTACTGCTACCGCGAAACTTCCCAAAACTAATTGCATAATGCGGTCGGCAAAGTAGAGCGAAGTTACGCTGCCATTCGGCATGCGACGGGAAGTCAAGAAAATTGTGTCCACGTACACATTCAGCTGCGCTACGCCGAGGCCGAAAACGCCGGGAAGCATTAAGCGCGCAACTTTGCGGACGCCCGGATGACTGAAGGAGACGCCGAATTTGAACGTCATTCCCCGCCGGACGAGTTGCGGCAACTGCATAAGAAATTGCAGCATACCTCCGAAGACTACGCCGACTGCGAGGGCCACGGCGGGCGACTCGAAATATTTCCAGACCATCGCCGTTGAAAAGATAATCACGCCTAAGTTCGAGACAGCCGGAGTTGCCGCAGGAACCGCGAACACGTGATAGCAATTCAAGATGGCCATGCAAAGGGCGGAAAGTCCGATGAAAAAGACGAATGGGAAAATTATTCGATTGAGATGAATCGCTTCGGTCCACGCGGCTGGGTTGCTGGACATCATTGTAAATAAGTGGATGACTGTGGGAGCGAAGATCATTCCCAGCACGGTGACGATGGCGAGAATTACGGCAAGTGTCCAGAACAGGCGATTGGCGAAGTCCCAGATTTCTTCGTGGGTCTGCTCCACTTGATAGGAGCTGAACACGGGAACGAAGGATGCTGAGAGCGAACCTTCGGCTACCAACCGGCGCAGCAAATTGGGAATGCGGAACGCGAGGAAGAAGGAGTCGGAAAGAACGCTGGTGCCGAGGAGCAGGGCGATGCGCTGGTCCCTGATATAGCCCAAAAGACGGCTTGCCAGAGTCGCCAGCGTGATGACCGACGTGGACTTGAGTATTTGTTTTTTTTCGGTCAATCGTGGCGGGCTCCGGGTCGATAAGCCCCTTAAAAACAAGCACTTGACAGGCTAGCGCCGCTTAACATAACATAAACATTGCCCTTTTGCAATTCCTTCGTTCCGGGCGCCCAATTTGTGAAAAAGCAAGCGGCAAGCTCGACCCTGAAAAAGGTTGTGGTGGTACTGGCCGATGGCTCAGCCGTTCCTGGGTACGTGAATCCATCGAAACTTGGCAAAACTGAAGAATTCGACCTGCTGACGCAGGACGGCGAGCATCGAGAGGTGCCTCTTGACAAGGTGCGCTGCGTTTATTTTGTGCGGGAATTCACGTCAAACTACGCGCTGGAGCGGAAAGCGTTTCTGAGCCGACCGAAGTTGGATGGGTTGTGGGTGAAGCTGAAGTTTCGCGATTCCGAGACGATTGAAGGTGTGGTGCCGAATGATCTGCTGGCGATCCTGGATTCCGGCGTCCACATCACCCCGCCGGACATGCAGGGCGACACGCAACGGATGTTCATTCCTCGGGCGGCGATTACTGAGATGAAGGTGCTTGGGGTGGTGGGAATGGCGCGGAGGCCGAGGGCGGTCGCGGCGGCGGCCAGTTCGGATCAACCTCGGTTGTTTAGCGAAGCTGAATAAATCGTTACAAATCAAATTACAAGTTAAGAGGTTGCTGCTCTGGCGGAAGGAGTGCGGCCATTGCGGCGTGGACTCGTTCGAGCTAATTCCCTGCGCTGGGTGATGGCGTAAGTACTGGCGTCGATTGGATCGCCGAAGCGGACGATCACTTCGCCGGGACTTATTCGCAGAGAACCTTTTGGAGCTATTCGTTGCGCGCCGCTTAGGACCATTGGAACGATTGGCACGCCGGCCTTGATCGCGATTGCGAAGACTCGCTTTCTTGAATTGGAGCAGGCGGCCGTCGTAACTGCGAGTGCCCTCTGGGTACGCGAGGAATGACAATCCCTCCTTCATACGCTCGGTGGCAAGGTGTGCGCTGGCGATACCTGAGCGGGCGTTGCTGCGATCCACTGGGACGAATTTCGCGATGCGAAATGCCCATCCGACGATTGGAATTGAAAATAGAGAGCGTTTTAGGAGAATGGCGATGCGTCGATGGATGGCCCAGACGATGGGAACTGGGTCGACGAAGCTGGTGTGATTTGCGAGAAAGAGGCATGTTCCGGGCGGAATTTTCTCGTGGCCTTCCACTTTTATTTTCAGACCGACGAGGCGGGCGCTGAAATAGGCTCCGGCTAGGCCTGCGCGGAATAACGGTTCGACGTTGCCGGTTATCAACGCATATAGCATGAGCGGCGGGGCGACGACGAGCGTGTAGAGAGTTAAGAAAACGGCGACGATTGCTGTGCGGATCATTTTATTTTATTCGTCGAAAAGATTCCGCGGGCATTATGACGGATGTTGGCGCGGCGCGTCAGTTGGTTTTACCTTGAAGGACGCCTTCGCGGATTCGGCGCTGTTTTTCGGTGGGGTCTTTTATCGGGACACGTGATATTGCTTGATCGTTGCTGGGCCAGCGGCGTAAGAGATGTCGATTTCGGCGTTCTTGCGGCGGACGTGAAGTTTCATTGAGTTCGCCGGGGCGATGTTGCTGCGGCCATGCGAATACTGGCGTACCGTGGGCTGCACCGTCGAGTGTGACTAGAATATCGCCTTCGTGAAGGCCGGCTTTTCTGCGGGGCTTCCGGAACTGACTGACGACACAATGATTTGGCTTCCCGCAAATGCGCGCGCGGTCGCGAACCCAAGATCGGCGCGCGAACTCGGTGTGATTAAATTTAGGCCGGCTTTCGCGAGAGTTGGTTCGCGAACGGGAGCTCGTCCGTGCCTGCGACATATTTCGCAAAGAAATCTTGGAAGCTGACGCCAGCGATATTTTCCGCCGTCGCCTCGATATCAGCGCTGTCATTGTAGAAGTGCCCTTTCTTCGCAAAATTGTCATTCATCGAGCGCATGACGTCGTCGAGACTCTTCCGGTTGTCCGTGGCGTCGCGGATGAGCACGTCGAGCAGAAGTCCGTCAAGCTGGCCTTTGTTGTAGTAGGAGATGCTGAACTCTGGCTGATTGTACTGCGGATATTTTTCGAGCCACGCGTCTAGGCTGGATTCTTCCACGCTTTGCCATTGGCGGGCTGGGCGATCTTGTAACTCTGAGATTTGATACGCGACGTCATCGTAGAACTGATTTGGGGTCCACAATCCGGTACGGACTTCGGTGTAGGCTGCGTAAGTGCTGGTGACTCCTTCTGCGAACCAGAGTGAGCGCGTGTACATTTCTTTGGTGTAATCGATCGGCTCGAGCGATTGCGGACGAATCCGCTTCACGTTCCAGAGATGGAAAAATTCGTGTGCGGCTGTGGTGATTGCGCTGGCGCTGGAAGTCGCGCCGATGGCGGTGGAGTTGGCGTGTTCCATGCCTCCTCCGCCTGCGCCGCTGGGATCGATGTGGAAAATAAATTGGTAGTGATCGTAAGGCGCGCCGCCCATGAGTTGAGTTTCGTAGCGAACGATTTTTGTGAGGCCTTCTTCGAGTTCGCGCTTGTTGTAGTTTTCGCCGTGGACGGCGACGGAGACAGGCGGGTTCACGCCGGATAATTGAAAAACGTTGAACTCACTGAACTCCATTGGCATGTCCACTATCTGGTCATAGTTGGCAGTGTGTCCGAAATAAAGACGGCCAGAATACTTGTCCACCTTAGGTACGTCTACCACGCGGTGGCGAGGTTGCGACCTTCATTGGAGGGACCACAAAACCAAATGCGGTCACCTCACTTCGACGATCCGGAACATAGACAAGAATCTCCGCCAGATTCATGAAGGCGTGGGTTGAATTGAGTTGGGAACCGAACGGACTAGGATCGTCCCAGAATATTTCGTAAGCGACATCAATCGTCTTTCCAGTTCCTGCGATCCTCCACGTCTGTTTATCAACTTTTACGATCGGCAATTGTTTCTTGTTTTCGTCGATTGCCTGCAAGTTCTGAATTCTCGACGCGAAATCTCGGATCTGATAAGTCGCATTCCATGCGGGCATTTGAATCGTCACACCGTCATGGACATCGGGAATGCTCATCGTCACATAGAAGAGGTGGTTTTCTGGATGTTCGATTGAAATTGTATAGGTAATGGTAGCGCGGGCCGCGCCGGAGCAGACTAGCAGCAGCGAGAGCAGCGCGATTGCTCGCGATAGCGAAAAATACCAATTTTGGTGAGTCGTGAAGAATGGCACGTCGGGGGATCGAAAACTCTTCATTGATTGGCCCGAAGAGTCGGAAGTACAGATTTAGAAAACCTGTCCACTAATTTCCCGCAGAGGCCGTCGAAGCTGCCGTTGGACATCACTAAAATTACGTCGCCGGATTTTGCCTCTCGCGATAGATATTCGACGATTGCGTCGGCGCTTGCGAATGCGGAGGCCTGGCGTTTTTGCGCGACAAGCAATGCAACGATACGATCGGGCGATAAGCGTTCGGCGTCGGAAAGAAGATTTGCGCGATTCACTGGGCCGAGAACAATTCCGTCGGCGAGCGATAGTGATTCTGCGAGCGGGCCTTCAAAAGTGTTGCGGCGCATAGTGTTTGAGCGCGGCTCGAAAGCGGCCCAGAGGCGGCGATTCGGCCAGCGTCCGCGAGCGGCATCGAGAGTGGCGCGAATTGCGGTTGGGTGATGCGCAAAATCGTCAACGACTAGAATGCCGGCTTCTTCGCCTTGCACTTGAAGGCGTCGGCGTACGCCACGAAATGTTCGCAGAGCCTCTTCGATGGCGTCGCGCGGGACTTCGCGTCCGAAAGCGATTGCGGAGGCGGCGAGTGCGTTCAGAACATTGTGACGGCCTGCCAGCGGAAGGCGAATCTTGGCCATTTCTTGCGCGCGATGCGCGATACGGAATTCCATACAGTCGTCGACGTGCGTGATGTCGCCGGCGATCCAGGTTGTTGTGCCCTCGAGCCCGTACGTTTCTATCGGGCAGAAGGCCTTTTCTGTTACGCGGCGAATTGCGGCGGTGTGCGGATCGTTATCGCCCCAGGCGACGATTTTTCCACGGCGCGGAACCAAATTTACCAGGCGGCGAAACTGCAACTCGATGGCGGGGAGATCGGCATAAATATCGGCGTGATCGAATTCGAGCGACGTGATGATGAGTTCATCGGGATGATAGTGAAGAAATTTCGGGCCTTTATCGAAAAATGCGGTGTCGTACTCATCGCCTTCGATGATGAATTCGTTGCCGCCGCCGAGGCCGTAACTCTTTCCGAAATTCTCAGCGAGGCCGCCGATTAGAAAATTCGGGCGGCGTCCGGCGACGTGCATAATCCACGAGAGCATCGATGTAGTGGTGGTTTTTCCGTGCGTGCCGGTGACGACGAGCGAATCGCTGCCCGGAAGAAAAAATTCCTCGATGGCTTGCGGAAGAGACATGTACGGAATTTTTTGGTCGAGCACGTATTCCACTTCGGGATTTCCGCGCGGAAGAGCATTCGCGATGACGACGAGATCCGGATGCGGATGAAGACTCGATTCGGCGAAACCGTCGTGCCAGTGAATGCCGAGCGATTCGAGCAACGTGGAAGCGGGCGGATAAACACCGGCGTCGGATCCGGTGACGCGATATCCGCTTTCGGCCAGCATGCCGGCGAGCGGCGCCATTGCAGCGCCGCCGATGCCGCTAAGGTGAATATGTTCGATCGAGCGAGTGAGTTTCACGCGATGACCGCCGGTTCGAGAATTTCGAGTGTGCCGGATCTGTGCGCGTTCAAACGCGCGCGGACGCCGAGCGGGAGAGTAAGCATCGGGCGAGGCGTGTGTCCAACGCGGGCGCCCCACACAACCGGAATTTCTAAATCGCCGAGAATGCGGCGAGCGACGTCGCGTACGGTTGGACTCCCTGCAACTGTCGGGGCGCTTTCCGGAAATTCGCCAAGAACGATGCCGCGAACTCCTCGAAATTTTCCGGCCTGACGAAGATGTGTGAGCACGCGATCGACTTGATATGGCTTCATACCGCGATCTTCGAGGACGAGAATTGCGCCGCGCGTGTCGAGTTCCCACGGAGTGCCGAGAGTTGCTTCGACGAGCGTCATGCATCCGCCGAGCAAAACTCCGCGCGCGGAACCTTTGCAGAGCGTTGAGCCGCCGAGATCGAGTGACCAGCCGGCGCGAGTCTGTGTGAGTGCGGCGTGGAATGATGGCTCGTCATAGCCATGCGGCGCGTTCGCGCCTCCGCTGAAGCCGGATGCAGCCATAGGGCCGTAAAAAGTAACCCAGCCGCGCTTCTGCCACAAATAAATTTGAAGCGTGGTCACGTCGCTATAGCCGAGAAAAACCCGCGGCGTCTTTGTGTGCTTTAATTTTTTATCGAGCAGATATGTAGAGCCGTAACCGCCGCGCGTGCAGATTACCGCGCCGGAGGAATTGTCCGCCAGCGCTTCGAGCAATTCTCTACGGCGATCTTTTGTGGGTGCGGAGAAATAATCTTTTGTTGGAGCGTTTGCCGGAGATTTCACCGGGACGTAGCCGAGACGTGAGAGCTCGGCGAGACCCCGCGCGGCAATTCCCGCTGCGCCTGGAGATGCCGGCGAAACGATTCGGACATGCGCGCCGGGCGCGAGAGCTCGAGGTTTTTTCGTAGCACTCATTTCAACGACGGAAAGTATATAACGGCGCGTGTATCTCGTTGAGAATTGCGGTGAGCGACCGTTCGCAAATGCAACGCGCTTGATGCAAGCAGATTCACGCTACAACTTGAACGTCGTGAGCTTGTGGAAATGACGGACGCGATCGGAGATTTCCCGGCGCTTGAGTTTTAGCAGACGATCGAGGCCAAACTTTTCCACGGCAAAACTTCCGAGGACGGAGCCGTGTACCATCGCGAGGCGCAAAGAGTTCGCGTTGATCGCTCCAGCGCTGGCGAGATAGCCCATGAATCCCCCGGCGAAACTATCGCCCGCGCCGGTGGGATCGTGAATTTCGTCCAGCGGATATGCGGGAACGCAGAAAATGGAATCGTCGTGAATCATCATAGCGCCGTGCTCGCCGCGCTTGATCACGAGCGTCTTCGGGCCCATTTTGAAAATTGCTTTCGCGGCGCGGAGGAGATTGTGCTCGTCGGAAAGCTGGCGCGTTTCGGAATCGTTGATCATTAACACTTGAGTTTGCTTCAGAGTCTTCTTCAGTTCATCGGGCGTGCCTGAAATCCAATAGTTCATCGTGTCCAGCGCGACGAGCTTCGGCTTGCCGGTCACTTGATCCAGAACGGAGCGCTGAAGCGTGGGATCGATATTCGCTAGGAAAATATATTGGCTTTTGCGGAAAGATTCAGGGAGCTTGGGACGAAACTCCGCGAAGACATTTAAATCTGTCGCCAGCGTGGTGCGATCATTCAGATTGCCGTGATATTTTCCGGACCAGAAAAATGTTTTGCCCTCTGCGCGTTCCAGCCCGGCAAGATCGACGCTGCGTCCACGAAATACTTCTTCGTGTTTAGCGGTGAAGTCATCGCCAACTACGCCTACCAAATTGACGCGCGTGAAAAAACTTGCGGCCAGTGAAAAGTATGTTGCGGCGCCGCCAACGGTACGCTCAACACGCCCAAATGGAGTTTCAATTGCGTCAAACGCGACTGAACCGACGACCAGAAGTGACATGCAATCTCCTCGAATGCGAATGGAATTCAGTTATTTGAAATATTTTCCGGCGATAGGAGCTAGTTTGCGCTTCGTGGCCGCGGGAACCAATTTCAGATTGGTTACGAGCGCGTGTGCCAGAGCGCTGCTGCATTTGCAAGTTCGATCGACGGGCATCGCTTTCACGGCGGCGCGAATCGTATTTTGGGCGTTTTCCGCATTGCGGCCTAAATTGTTCATGATCTGTTCGAGCGTGACCGAAGCGTGATCCGGGTGCCAGCAATCGTAATCTGTAATCATGGCGACGGTTGCGTAACAAACTTCTGCTTCGCGCGCAAGTTTCGCTTCGGTCACGTTGGTCATACCAATCACGTCGAAATGAAGTTGGCGATGCACCTGCGCTTCCGCGAGCGTGGAAAATTGCGGGCCTTCCATGCAGATGTAAGTGCCGCCACGGTGCGTTCTCACGCCGGCCTTGAAACATGCGTCGCCGAGAACAACAGAAAGCTGCGGGCACACCGGATGATCGAAGCTAACGTGGGCGACGAGTCCTTCGCCGAAGAAAGTGGAAACGCGCAATTTTGTGCGATCGTAGAATTGATCGGGAATAAGAAATTCCATTGGCTGAACATTTTCTTTCAGCGAGCCGACCGCGCTGATGGAAATAATCCGCTGGACGCCCAGCATTTTCATGGCGCAAATATTTGCACGGTAATTAATTTCGGAAGGAAGGAATCGGTGGCCGCGTGCGTGACGCGAAAGAAATGCAACGCGCTTCCCTTCCAATTTGCCGACGACGAGCGCGTCGGATGGATCGCCGAAGGGAGTCTTGATGCGCACTTCGCGCGCGGATTCGAGGCCCGGCATTTCGTAAAGGCCGCTGCCGCCGATGATTCCAATTTCAGCAGCAGGCTTTCCAGCGGCGCGCTGCGGTTTCGCTTTCTTCGCCATTAAAATCTCCTGTGCAACTTTTCGCGGCGTTGCTATGAAAATCGCTAGTCGAGTAGAACTGCCTCCGCGTCGAAGCCGCCTTCACGTTCGCGCAATTTCGCAGCGGCCATATGCGGCTCATGGCCGAAAACGATCGTCCAGTTTTCCTTGGCCACAATTGGAAGCCACTTGTGCTTACTTTCGAGGGTCGTCATCGGATACAAGTCGTAGCCCATAATCCACGGATAGGAAAGATGCGCGGCGGTCGGAACCAAATCCGCCACGAAGAAAATTGTTTGGCCGCCGCCGGAGACTTTCACGCACTGCATGTCTTTAATATGTCCGGGGACGACAATGACTTCTATTCCGGGCAAGATTTGTGAATCGCCATTCAGAAAATCCCACTGGCCCGATTTTTGCATGGGCATGAAGTTATCTGGAAAATAACTGGCTCGATCGCGCTCGGTCGGCGCGCAAGCATGGTCAAATTCCCTGCGCTGGACAAGGTATCGCGCCTTTGGAAAAGTTGGAACGGCGACGCCATTCACGAGGCGCGTGTTCCATCCGCAATGATCGAAATGCAGATGCGTGTTAATGACGATATTGATTTCTTCGGGCTTGACACCGAGCGCAGCAAGGCGTTCTGGGAGGCGGCCTGACTTTTCAAATAGATAAATCGCGTTTTGCTTATCGGTCCATTTGTCGCCGCCGCCGGTTTCGACCAAAATAAGTTTTCCACCAGCACGAACCAACAAAATGTTCATGCCCAGCAAAATTCGATTACGATCATCCGGCGGAGATTTCTTCTCCCAGAGCGGACGCGGAATCACGCCGAACATTGCGCCGCCATCCAAGCGGAATGTGCCGTCACCGAGATGATGAACTTCGATATCGCCTAGATGCATATTGTATTTTCCATTTCAATTTCCGCCCGCGCCATTCAGGATTTCAGCAATCGCGGCGTACGGATCTTTTTTGCGTTGCGCAACCTCTGCGGCAAGCGCAGCCAGATGCTCTTTGCGTTCTTTCGTGCCGAGCAACTTATCCAGCAGACGCGACTCGAGCATTTCGATCAGACGGCGGCTCCAATGATCGGCTTCGCGCGAGAGAAATTCGGGCGAAGATTTTGCGCGCGCCAGAAACTTGTCGATCTCGGCGATCAAGTTTTCAATTCCCTTGGTGTCCGTGGCGATTGTACGTGCAATTGCCGGACGCCAGCCGTCGGTATCGTGCGCGAGTTCGAGCATCGCGTGGACTTGTTGCTCCAAACGATCGGCGCCCTCCCGATCGGATTTATTGATAACGAAGACGTGGCCAATTTCCATCAGACCGGCCTTCATATTTTGCACGTCGTCGCCCAGACCGGGCACCAACAAAACCAAAGTGCAATCCGCGAGGCGGACGATATCCACTTCGTCCTGACCGACGCCAACCGTTTCGATGATGATGATTTCTTTTCCTGCAGCATCGAGGAGCAAAGATACATCTGCGGTGGCGCGCGCAAGGCCGCCAAGAAATCCGCGCGTGGCCATGGAGCGGATGAAAATTCCGGCGTCACTTGCGTGGCCCTGCATACGGATGCGATCACCCAGAATTGCGCCGCCGGTGAATGGGCTGGTGGGATCGACCGCGATAATTCCAACCGTCTTCCCGGCGCGGCGATATGCGCCTGCCAAGCGATCCACGAGCGTACTTTTTCCGGTGCCGGGCGCGCCGGTGATGCCGATGATCGAGGCGTGTCCTGTGGAATAAAAAAGTGTCTTCAGTAATTCATCGGCGACGGGATCGTGATTTTCAATCGCGGTAATGGCGCGGGAAATAGCGCGAACTTCTCCTGCGCGGATTTGTTGCGCCCAACTTTCGACGGGAGTCGGCATCGCCGGGCAGCTATTTCTTTCCGAGTAGTTGGCGCGCGATCACCAGCCGCTGAATTTCGCTGGTGCCTTCGCCAATCGTGCACAGCTTCACGTCACGATAAAATTTTTCCGCCGGATAATCTTTGATGAATCCGTAACCACCGAAAACCTGCACAGCTTCATTGGCCACGCGCACAGCAACTTCGCTGGTATAAAGTTTGGCCATGCTGGATTCTTTGGTTAGGCGAGCGTCGCCTTTATCGGCAAGCCACGCGGCGCGATAGGTGAGCAGGCGGGCGGCATCGATTTCAGTTGCCATGTCGGCTAACTTGAATTGAATGGCTTGAAATTCGCTGATGGTTTTGCCGAATTGTTTGCGCTGCTTTGCGTATTTTGTGGCGGCCTCAAATGCGCCCTGCGCCATTCCAAGACCCAGCGCGGCGATGGAAATCCTTCCGCCATCCAAAATTTGCAGGCTGTTGACGAATCCTTTCCCGGGTTCGCCCAGCATTTGCGCGGAGGGCACACGGCAATCTGTGAAGATTACTTCTGAAGTATCGCTGGCGCGAAGGCCAAGTTTATTTTCTTTTTTACCGGGCTTAAATCCGGGCGTTCCCTTTTCCAAAATGAAAGCGGAAATTCCGTGCGAGCCTGCTTCGCGATCAGTGACTGCCATGGCAACACAGACGTCGGCGTAATGTCCATTGGTGGTGAAAGTTTTCGCGCCGTTCAAGAGCCAGCCGCCATCGGCAGGAACGGCGGTACTGCGCGTGCCGCCCGCGTCGGAACCGGCTTCAGGTTCCGTTAACGACCAGCAGCCGAGCTTTGTTCCCTGCGCAAGTGGCGTGACGTATTTCTTTTTTTGGTCCGGAGTTCCGAATTTATAAATGTGATTTGTGCAGAGCGAATTGTGCGCGGCCACGATAATTCCGATGGAGCCATCCACGCGCGATAATTCTTCAATGGCGATCACATATTCAACGTAGCCGAGACCGGCGCCACCATATTCTTCCGGAAAAATTACTCCGAGCAAACCAAGTTTTGCCAGTTGCGGAATTATTTCGCTGGGAAAATGCGAGGCTTCATCCCATTCCATAATGTGAGGAGCGATTTCAGCTTCGGCGAATTCACGAACGGTACGGCGAAGTTGCTGCTGTTCATCGGTGAACGAAAAATCCAAAGTGGCCTCGGTTGAGCCGCGAGAGTTTTATGCGGACATTCTTTTATACCATAGCGAGCGAATCAGCCCCAAAGAACGGCGCGCGCCAAGTTCTTAAAATGCGACGAGAGTTCGCGATTGCTAATTCGCAATCAACGCGCGAAATACTACAAGCGCGCGCTCAATTGCCGCTCGATCCACATCGCAGTGCGTGACCATGCGGATGGAATGGCTATCGGTTGGGCCGGCAAGCACGCCGCGAGCACCGAGCGCGTCGCAAATATCACCGGCCGAGCGGCCAGTTCCCGTCACGTCGAAGATCACAATGTTCGTTTGAACTTTGGACAGATCAACTTTTACGCCCTTGATGTGGGAGAGCCCTTCGGCGAGGAATCGAGCGTTATCGTGATCTTCCTGCAAACGCGCCGGCATTTTTTCAAGAGCAATTAATCCAGCGGCGGCAAGGACTCCTGCCTGACGCATTCCGCCGCCGAACATCTTGCGGTAGATGCGCGCTTCTTCGATGAATGCGGCGGAGCCAACGAGCATCGAGCCGACCGGCGCGGCGAGCCCCTTCGACAAACAAAACATGACGGAATCAAATTTGCTGGTGATTTCCGCAACTGTTTTCTTCAATGCTACCGCCGCATTGAAAATTCGCGCGCCATCCAAATGAACTTTCAATCCTGCGGCGTGGGAGTGTTCGCAAATGTTGTCTGAATTCTTTTGATGATAAACGGTGCCGCCAGCCATGTTGTGCGTATTTTCAAGGGAGACCAGCGCCGTCTGCGCGCGGTAATAAATTTTCGGACGGATTAGAGGCTTGATCATTTCCCAGGTGAGAATTCCGTCGTCAGAGCGCGTGGTGCGCGGCATGCATCCGGCGATTGCGGACATCGATGCCATTTCATATTGGTTGATGTGGCCAAGATCCTCGCAAATTACTTCGTTACTGTGATGCGTCCAAACCTTTATGGCGATCAAATTTCCCATCGAGCCGGAAGGAACGAATATCGCCGCGTCGCGTCCGAAAATTTCCGCGGCGCGCTGCTGCAGGCGATTTATCGTAGGATCTTCCGCGTAAACGTCATCGCCCACTTCAGCTTCGGCCATGGCGCGGCGCATTTCCGGCGTGGGCTTGGTGACGGTGTCGCTGCGCAAGTCCACTGTTTGCACGCCAACTTTCGGCGGGGCGGCGTCAATCGTGGAATTCGATACACTGGGTCCGTACATCCTGCCTCCTGAAAATTTTATTAGGCCATCAGCTCGACAAATACCTCGTTGGAGACTGAGATTCTGCTCGGCGCGAGACGCAGACGATCTCCGCGCCATTCTACGAGACCGCGCTCGAGGAGCGAATCGATCCGCTGGCGCAGCGAATTCAAAGCGGCCACATTGTATCGCGCTTCTAGCGCGCCGACATCAATTCCATCTAGCAATCGTAGGCCAAGAAATAGTTCCTCGTCGAGAGATTGTTCATCCGAAAGAATTTCTTTCTGCTCGACGGGCAACCTGCCCGCCCTTAACGACGCCGAATAGCCGGCGGGATCATGCGCGTTCGCCCAACGCGTCGCGCCGTCGAATGAATGCGCGCCCGCGCCAATTCCGAAATAGGGTTCGCGCATCCAATATTTCAGATTGTGCTTGGAGCGCAAACCGGGCTTCGCCCAATTCGATATTTCGTAATGCTCGTAGCCCGCGGCAGCAAGTTCCGTGCTGGCGTGTTCGTAGAAGTCTGCAATGGAATCGTCTTCCGGAATTGTAGCGGCGGAATAACGGGCGCCGCCATTCAATACCTCGCGGCCGAGTCGGCTGCCTTCGTCAATTTCCAACATGTAAATCGAGACGTGCTCAGGCGAAAGCGCGATTAGCTCACCGACTGTGCGCTTCCAGGAGTCTTCCGTTTGATGAGGTAGTCCGGCGATTAAATCGAAACTGATATTGTGAATTCCGTTGGCGCGCAAAGTTTTGTCGGCGGAATAAATATCCGCGCGGCGATGCAAGCGTCCAGCGGCGGAGAGTTCCTTATCGTCAAAAGATTGCGTACCCATACTGACGCGGTTAATTCCCGCCCCTACCCACGCTTGAACTTTTTCGGCGGCAATTGTTTCCGGATCGGCTTCCAACGTAACTTCCTGGAGCGAGCATCGGAAGGATCCGCGCAGCGCGTCCAACATGCGCGTTAGATCAGACGGCGCCAACAAACTTGGAGTGCCCCCGCCAATGTAGACTGTGTCCACAGTCAGCGCCGCCGCGCACCGGCAGGAGTTCGAGGTGATTCCCGCGGCGTGATAGAGCGCGTTGCGTTCAAATATCTCGCGCACCAGTCCATCGACGTAGGGCGCGTACACGCCCGAAGAAAAAACTCCGGTGTGGAAATTGCAGTACGTGCACTTCGTCCGGCAGAACGGCACTTGGATGTAAATTCCCAGATTCATGGCAAGAAATGAATGTAGCACATCCGTGTGACCGAGGCAGGGCGGTCGATTCACGGGGCCCTTGAACCGCGCGAGGGTTAGTAAAACTAAATTAACAGAGCGATTCCGGTACCAATTCATGATAACCTGCCGGGCGTTCCGGGCCCGTCGTGTTCCGAAGGGACTGCGCTGCCAGCGGAAGTACGCGAAGGTTCGATGAGCCAACAAACAACATCGCGGCGATTGAAGTTCGAACGGTTCGGTGCGGCCCTGCTCGTAGGCGCGCTCTTGTTCGGCGTGAGCTATTTTTCCGAATGGGCATTGTTTTGGTTGAGGATTCCGGCGGTGAGCACCATCAAGGACAATATTGCAATTGGCTTGTGCGCGGCGATGGCGGCATATATCTGGGCGAGATACGAAGCCGAGCGGCAGGCGCACGCACGAGAAAAAATAATTTTGGTGGCAGAGTTGAACCATCACATTCGCAACGCGGTCACACTGCTTGGACAATCCGCAGTGCTGGAAGACGGGCCGGACAAATTACGTTTAATGGATGAGGCAGTGGACCGAATCGACCGCGTGCTGACTGAATTGGTGCCGACGGTCGGTGAAACGCAAACGCCACGATTGTTTCTTGGCGAGCGTACAACGCGTCCGAAGCCCAACTTCAAACCTTGAGTGCAGTTCGCGAATTCCTGTCAGTTCCAGAAAAATCATGCTTAAAATAAAAAGGGCCGACATCGCGCCGGCCCTCTCTTAACTTTAGTCTGTAACCTACCGCGCTAGTTGTCGTCGTCACCACCGCGGCGTCCGCCGCCACCGCCCGCAGTTTGCACCAGGACGATTTGCGGAACGCCGGCGTCATTGATCATTTTGTTCAGGGCTGGCAGACCGGTCTTCACCAACTCCGTTATTTGCGGCTTCAGAGCTTCCAACTCACTCTTCAACAGAGCGTAGTCGGCAAGTTCATCAGCCGTGGGAGCTGCTGTTACCGACTGAATTCCGCCGAACACCTGGTTGATGCGCTGTCCAAGAGTCGGAGGATAGTTGATGAGCGGAGGAGCCGCGCTGCCCTGCTCTTCGCTTTCCAGCGGAGGATTCACGAACTTTCCGGCGATCGCATTTACTTTCGCCGAGAAATCGTCGGCCGCTTTTTGTACGTTGTCCGGAATTCGCTGATCGCGTGGACGTGCTTTCCATGCCGTCATCGCGGCATCAAGCGAAGTCTTCAGCGAAACAATTTGTTGTTGAACTGGAGCGATCTCGCGAGTCAAAGCAAATGCATCTTTGATCGCCGCGAAACGCTTGGCGCGATCCGCCGGAGAAATTTCGATGCGCGGATCTTCTTCGACATGAACGACTTTCGTATCCGACGCGTCGCCGAGACTGACCTTCACCGTGTAATCGCCGGGCTCGACGAGATATCCGCCGCCACCGCCGAACCCACCACGGCCGCCTCCGCCAGCTGCCGGTTCACCCGGAGTCGGTGGAGGTGTATATCGGAGGTTCCAAATCAAGCGATTCACGCCAGCCTTTCCTTCGCAAGCTGGCGCGCCAAATCCTCCAGCCCCGCGTCCGCCGCCACCGCCTTGACCACCGCCGCCGGCCGGTGCAGCCGCTGCTCCTGCGGCACCTGCGGCCGCTCCTCCACGTCCGCCGCCGCGTCCGCCTCTACCACCGCCGCCTGCCGTCGGAGCCGCTGCTCCTGCTTCACCTGCGGGAGGCGTTGCTCCTGGAACCGGGGTCGCCGCGCAAGCGAGGGTTGTAACGGTATTGTTGTCCTTGTCGGCAATCGTTACATTTACCCGTTCGCGTCCCGTCAGAGCGGTCTTCAAATAAATATCCAGGATCGCGCCATTCGGCGGATTCGGTGCGCTGAAGACTGAATTGCCGTAGCCGAATCCTCCGCCGCCGTTGCCACGTCCGCCCCGCCATTCGTAGGTCGGACGAATATCAAACAAATGCACCGCGGAATTTTCAACAGCAGGCGTCAACTGCTGGATTGATGAGATGTCGTCCAGCACCCAGATGGAACGTCCGTGCGTGCCGAGAATCATATCGTTATCGCGCGGATGAATGAGGATATCGTCCACCGGCACGGTTGGAAGATTCGCGTTAAAGCGCGACCAGTTTGCGCCCTTATCGAGCGACACAAAAAGCCCGCGCTCTGTTCCCGCATACAAGACGTTCGTATTCTTCGGATCTTCGCGAACGACATGAACGATTCCGTCCTTTTCCTGAATGCCGTTGGAAATTGGCTTCCAGTTCTGGCCGAAATCCGTGGTGACGTACAGATAGACGTGCATGTCGCCCATGCGATGTCCGTCGAATGCTGCGTAGGCAGTGCCTGCGGCGGTCTTCGAGCCGACCACGCGACTTACATACGTTCCCTTGGGAACTCCGGGAACTTTGCTGGCGACGTTGGTCCACGACTTGCCGCCATCGCGTGTGATTTGCAGATTCCCGTCGTCGGTGCCCACCCAGATGACGTTCTTATCCACCGGCGATTCGCCGATGACGGTGATGCAAGGCCACCACTCGACACCGTCTTCACGCGACATCTCATCTTTCGTCGGTAGCGTGTTCAAAATTTTCAGCGTGCGGCGATCCACATTGTTTGTGAGATCGGGGCCAAGTTTCTCCCAGTGATCGCCCATATCGGTCGATCTGAAAAGGAAATTCCCGCCGTAATAAATTGTTTTGTGATCGTAGGCTGAAATTTCGATTGGCGAATTCCACTGGAAGCGGTACGGAGGTTCGCCCTCCTTCGGGATGGGACGAATGCTCTTGGTTTCACCGGTTTTGAAATTGCGGCGTTGCAGCGCGCCATCCTGCGATTCGCCGTAGTCGTAATTTGAATCCTCCGGATCGAGGCGATTGTAGAAGCCGTCGCCGCCACCCACACTGACCCAATCCGAATTCACGATTGGGCCGGTCAAGGAAGCGGAAGGACCGCACCAGCTGCCGTTATCCTGCAAGCCGCCGCAAATTTTGTAGGGTCGCTCATTGTTCGCGGTGACTTCATAGAACTGTCCGATGGCGATGATGCTGTCGTGGAACCAGGTGCGGCCCATGTCACGACTCATGTAGATTCCGCCATCGACGCCAACCATCATGTGATTTGAATCGTGTGGATCAATCCAGAAGCCGTGGTAATCGCTGTGAACGCTTTGACCGCGAGTCTGGTTGAAAGTTTTTCCGCCGTCTTCTGAGAAATAAAGCGCAGCCGCTGGCGCCCAAACGCGGAGATCGTTGTTCGGATCAATACCCATGATTCCGAAATACATGGCGCGGGAATCATTGTCGCTCTGCTTCGTCCAGGTGGCGCCCTTATCGTCGCTGCGGAAGATTCCGCCGCGTGCGTGCTGAATGCGAGCGTACAAAATATTGGTGTCACGCCGATAGATCGAAATCGCGATGCGGCCGACGTCTCCGCCATTTTCCCACGGCAGATCCTTCATCAGCTTGGTCCAGTTCGCGCCGCCATCGACGGTCTTGTAGATGCCGCCTTCCGGGCCGCCGCCGTTGAATCCCCACACTGTGCGGCGGCGTTCGTAAGCTGCCGCGTAGAGCGTGCCGGGATCATTCTGATCGAGTTGAAGGTCGGTGACGCCGGTGTTCGGGCTGATGTAGAGAGATTTTGTCCAGGTCTTGCCGCCGTCGGTGGTCTTGTAAACGCCGCGCTCCGAATTTTCTCCCCAGAGTCCGCCGAGCGCCGCCACGTAAACTGTGTTGGGATCGCGCGGATCAATCTGAATTCGTCCGATGGCCTGCGTGTTTTCCAGTCCCATGTGCGCCCAGGTGCGGCCGCCGTCCATGGATTTGTAAACACCGTAACCGTAGGAAGCGCTCTGGCGATTGTTTGCTTCGCCGGTGCCGACCCAAATAATGTCGTGAGACGAGGGCGCAATACTGATGCAGCCAATCGAGCCGCTGACTTCATGATCGAAAATCGGCAGCCAAGTAGTGCCGCCGTTCATCGTCTTGAATACGCCGCCCGCTGCGGTGCCGACGTAGATGATGTCTGTATTCGCTTCGTCGACGGCATAGTCGTCGATGCGGCCGCCCATTGTTGCTGGCCCGATATTGCGGAATTCCATGTTCTTCAGCGCTCCGCCCAAATCGGGATCGCTCATTGATGGCGCTGGCGGCGCTTCTGCTCGCGAAATATTTCGCCAGCTAGCAAATGCCGGAACTGTGAGAACTGCGATTGCTACGATCACTACCGACCAGAAACTAAATCCTGCGGACTTTCGTGTCATTCTTTCTCCCCCGTCCTTCTTTACAATCTCCTATCGTTGATAGGAGACGTTGATGCTATTTCGTACCGGGCCGAATTGCAAGAAAC
The DNA here is from genome assembly GCA_963840515.1 of Terriglobia bacterium. Taxonomy (GTDB): domain Bacteria; phylum Acidobacteriota; class Terriglobia; order Acidiferrales; family UBA7541; genus DASTCZ01. The sequence goes on along the minus strand of CAWIZI010000023.1, from coordinate 247,454 downwards.
ATAGATTGCACACTGGTATGGGTAGTCGGACGTAACAAACGGCGCGCGCGTTTCAATAGGAATGCAGAAAATGAATAGCCGCGCCACCCAGACGAGTGGCGAAGTTCGAACAATCTGTCAGCCCAATTGCGAAGCTGAAGTTGCGCCGTAAAAACCGAACCACGGCTTCGCCGCGCCGAGACGATCGTTCACGTTCTTAATGTTTTTTACGCCTTCGACGGACAGCCAGTCTTCGAGAGCTTTGATGCCCTGCTTTGCGTAGATCGGCATGCCCTCCTTCCAAGTGGCGCGGCCGCAGAGAACTCCGGAAAATTGCGTTCCGGCTTCGCTGGCGAGATCGAGAGTTTCGCTGAAGACGTCATTGCTGACTCCGGCAGAAAGATAAATAAACGGCTTCTTCGCAACGGCGGCGGCCTTGCGGAAAAGATCTTTCGCGTCGTCACGCGAATATGCCGATTCGCCTTTGCAAGAGCGCGTGCCCGCGACGAAGGCCATATTCACCGGGACTTCCACTTTTAAAACGTCCACGCCATATTGCGGCTTGGAAAATTCCTCCATGCTTCCTGTCACAGCTGAAGGTTTTATCCGGGCGAACTCGATGCTCTTTTCGTCGAGCTTCTCATCGTACGTAACAAACTCCAGAAAGAATGGGACGTCAGCGGCTTGGCATTCCGCGCCGATGCGCTCGACCCATGCGTGTTTGATTTCGTTGATGGCGGCGGAATCGAATGGCGTGTAGTAGAGCAATATTTTTACGCAGTCGGCGCCAGCCGCAACGATGCGGCGGACAGAATAGTCATCGAGCAAATCGGGCAAGCGACCGGGCTGATTTGTGTCGTAGCCGGTTTTTTCGTAGGCGAGCAGGAGTCCGCAGCCTTTGGCGCGGGATTTCGCGGCGGTCAAACCAAATTCCGGATCGAGAAGAATAGCGCTGGCATACGGGGTTAAAATTCGCACCACCGCTTCCTTAAATTCGGACATCATTCCGGCAGTTACCGCGCTTTTGTCGACTCCCTTATCTTTCGCGATGGCGCTGCGCAGCGAGCCTCGCTGATCCATGGCCGCAGCGGCAATAACCCCGCGCGAATTGCTGACGGCGGTGAGGCCCTTCACTTTACCCGGCGTAATCTTCATTTTTGGATTTCCTCCGCAAGTTTTGGAGTACGCATTATAATGCGAATCTCGCGCTTCTACGTACGAACAATTTCTTTTCTAAAGACGAATAATGCAATGAGCGGCGGAATCTATGCCGCTCTTTTTTTCGATGGTCTCCAACAGATCGAATCCATTTTGCGCCAGGAACGGAAGCAAATTGAGCGACCTTTCCTGCAGACCATTTCGTGGATAGAGCGCACTGAGAATGGATTGCTCGTGCTTGCTTAGCACGCCTGTGCGGAACCCTTCGGCGCGGCCGGATTTTGCTCGGAGCTTTCCGAATTGGTAGAGCATTTTTCGCTGTGCGGTATCGAGCGCGCCGGTCAACGTGGAATCCAGCTTGGCGATAGGCTTGCGAAACGCTTCCAACATTTTCGCGAGCTTTTCTTCTTCGGCGGTGAAGCGCGCGGCGAGTCCGCGCGAAAGATTCTGGCGTTCCATTTTTCCACGAAGAAATTGACGTCCTCGGAAAATGTCTTCGATCGAAAGACTGTAGCGAATCAGCAGACGCTGAACGACGGGCTCAACAATGGTAAAACTTGCGCGCAGAAGTATCGCGGGCGTTCTTCCGAGCAAGCGATCATACAGCACTCGATTTTGCGCGAAGTAGGCGATTTCCGCCGGACCACCGATGTAGGCCGCGGTTGGAAGCAGCGTATCTTGCATCACCGGACGTAGTAGCGCGTTGGGGCTGAACGACTCCGGATGTGATTCTATTTCGGATGCCAATTGTTCGGCGGAGAATTCCTGGGGACCAGCTACGAATCCGGAATTGCGTTTCACCAGCGCCTCGCGTTTTCCTTCCACGGTAGCAAACAATAATGTCGAGCGGTCGGTGACTTTCACTTGTGCGTGATAGCCCAACTTTTCTAGGCGCTTGTTCTGTTCGAGAAGCGCTGCGCCCAGTTCGGATTGTTCCTTCGCTGCGCGAATCATAATCGGCGCGGACAGTTTGTGAAGGCGCGCGTCCAGCGGGTCCAACAGAATGAGTCCGCGCTTCGCGAATAGCGCGGACATCATGCGCGCGAAGGCGGAACCAAATGTGGCGCCGGGTTGGTACGCGCTCGCGAGAATATTCTCAATCTCGCTGGGATCGGAACCGGTCAGAGATTCAGCCGCACGTTTCACCAGCGGAATGATCGAGTCACCCAGAACGATATTCCCCACGCTACGGCCTTCGAGCGATATGTCTCCTGTCCATTCGAGACGCTCTTCGCCGTTGGCGGTCGGCCATGAGACATGGTTGATTTCTGCGAGGTCGTGATCTTCGCTGGCCATCCAGAAAATTGGCACGGCCTCAATGCCGCGTTTGCGGAGGTCTTCGACAATTCGTAGCGCGGAAAGCGCTTTATAAAATGTGTACGCAGGCCCGCCGAAGAGTCCGACCTGCTGGCCGGTGACGATTGCAACGGCTTTGCTGGAGAGACGATCCAGGCTGAGCGCAACTTCGGCAGGAAGTTGTCCGTCAGCGAATTGCGTGTTTTGCGCGCGCAGAATTTCGACCACCGCCGCGCGCATTTCCTTTGGATAGGCTGCGGGGCCGCGCGTCAGTCCGCGAATCGCGGACTTAATGCCTGAGAGGTCAGGACGCTGGCCGTACAGCTCGGCAAGTTTGGCGGGTGGAGTTCCTTTGGCGCGCCACGAAAGGAAATCGGAATAGAGCCGCGTGATGTGCGGCAGCGATTCGGGCGTCAGACAGTCACGTTCCATCGGGACAAACATAATATCCGCACCGCGCAACTCCGGCAAATCTTCCGTGTTGAACAAATTGGGGTGTGGCTCCCGCTGGCTTGTTTTCGATTGTCAGTGAACACTTACTTCTGTGAAAGTTTTAGTAGCACAAGAACACCGAGAAAGGTAGATTATTCACGTATGAGGCACTATCCGATACTGGTAAAAGTGGGCGTCGCAGCGCTCGCTATTTTAAGCGTCATTATCGCGATTCCCGAAATTTCGCAATCCCAAACAGCGAATCCCTCCTCCACTCAGCCTGACAAGCAGGATGCGCAGAAAAGTCCGGCCCTGCGGGTGCTTACGCGGTTGGTACAAATCAGCGTGATCGCGGACGACGGCAATGGTAAGCCGGTGACGGGACTCATAAAGGCCGATTTCAAGGTATTTGATCAGGGCCAGGAGCAGAAGATCAACTTCTTCACCGAGCAGTCCAACCAGAACCTGACGTTAAAGGCATCGGCAACCGCCCCGGCTCCCGATACTTTTTCAAATCGCTTTGAGCAGAAAGCGAATTCTCCCACAAGCGCGACGGTGATTCTATTGGACACTCGGAACACCCACGCGTTGGATATGGCATACGCGCGGAAACAAGTTGGTTCATTTCTCAGCGAGCTGCAACCGCAGGACCGCGTGGCGCTTTATTTGTTGGGCTCGAAGCTTACCGTGCTGCACGATTTTACGCAGGACTCCGCATCAATCATGCGCGCGCTTGGGACTGATAAAAATACCGAGGATTTTAGAATCAGCGCCAGCGAGGCAGGGACGTCCAGCTCCGGCGATGCGAACATGGACGCGGCCGTTGACGCGGCGAACGCGCGGGCTGCGGAGTTTTATATGAATAATCGGGTGGAGCAAACAGCGCTGGCTATCAAGATTATTGCGGATCACTTGAAGGGATTGCCCGGCCGCAAAAATCTAATCTGGGTTTCCGCCGCGTTTCCGATTCAGATTCTCACCGCCGAAGGTCCAACACCACAGGCACCCGAGCGGCCCGGTTCCGGGGGCGGAGGTGGGTCGGTGCCGGGTCCGATACAGGGAGTGAATTCGTATGAAGATCAAATCGTTGACGCCACACGATCCCTGAATAGCGCCAATGTTGCAGTTTATCCCGTGGACGCTCGCGGACTGATTGGCAATCCGCTTGGCGTGAACAAAGCGGGACCGAGGGGAGCACGAGCCGCCATGCGCGCGAATACGGCAAGCCCGTTCCCCGCCCGTGAGAATTTTGACACGATGAATACATTCGCCGAGCGCACCGGTGGAAAAGCGTTCTACAACACAAATGACATTCACGGCGCGGTCCGAAAAGCGCTGGACGATTCTCAAGAGACCTACGTGCTTGGTTACTATCCGACGAATACAAATTGGGACGGAAAATTCCGCGAGATAAAAGTCCGCTCCGGCAGACCCGGAGTGCACCTGCGATATCGTCTCGGATACTTCGCGGTTCCCGACGAACCGGCCACCGAAGAAGAGAAAGCGCGCTTGATGCAAGACGCCGAATGGAGTCCGCTGGAGTCCACGGACCTGGCGCTTGAAGTAAAGGCGGATCCGGTGGCGGCAGCGAGTGGACGCCAACTTCAGGCCCAAGTGCGCATCGCGTCCGATCAATTGCATTTCGAGCAACATGACAATCGATGGAAAGACAGCCTTGAGCTGGTTTGGGTCGAGGTCGGACCGTCAGGCCAGCCACTTGGCACGATCAAGAAGACCGTTGGTCTTGACGTACCGCAGGAGTCTTACGATTTGTTAGTGAGCAAAGGAATAGATTTCAATGAAATGTTGAAGATACACGACGATGCCATTGAAGTGCGTTTGGTGATTCGTGACGCCGGCAGCGGTGCAATCGGCTCGGTGATAATTCCGCTCAATCGAGTATTTGTAAAAACGAGCATAGCGATGCCGAAGAACTGAGATATGAGCGTAAGGATTCTCGCATGAAAAATCGACACCTCATTTTCCGAACCATGGCGATCACATGCACGGTCACGGCGCTGCTTGTAGCTGTGCGGGCGCTCGGTCAGACCCCGCCACCTGCACCGGCAAAGGAACAGGCCCCAGTCTCGGACTTGACGTTGCGCGTTACCACGCGCGTGGTGCAGGTGAGCGTGATTGCGCAGGATGGCGGCGGGCATCCGGTCACGGGACTGACGCAGGATGATTTCAAAATATTGGATAACGGCGTTGCGCAGAAAATCGTTTCGTTTACGCGACAATCCGGCCGTGTAACTGCGGACGTCACACCCAGAGTTCGGCTTGATTCTGCGAATACTTTTTCCAATCGAGTGGACGAGAGGACCGGCGTGGCCCCGAGCGTGACTGTGATTCTGTTGGACGCACTGAACACGGATTTTCATGACATGGCGTCTGCGCGCGCGCAAGTTGTAAGATTTCTGCGCCTGCTTCACCCGGAAGATCGTGTGGCGCTTTACGAATTAACGACGAAGCTGATCGTGCTGCACGACTTCACGAGCGATACGGCCACGCTGCTCCGCGCGCTGGGAGCTGCGCCGAACCCGCAGAGCGGCGCGCCGGACGCAACGCCTCAAATTACGGCGGCTACAGAAGCCAAACTTATGGCCGGTGGGAAGGGCAGCCTTCCGGCACCGGATCCCGGATGGCTGACGGCAGAACTTCAGCGAGAGAAACTTTTTGATCAGATAAACAAGGTCGACGGCACGACGGATGCCATTACGCAGATCGCGCATCATCTGGCGTGGTTGCCCGGCCGAAAAAACCTTGTCTGGGTATCGGAAAGCTTTCCATTCTGGGTTGAGTTGGACCCGACCAGACCATCGAGGATAAACGCATCGGCGCAGGCGCTGAGTGATGCGAATGTTGCGATCTACCCGGTGGACGCGCGGGCACTCGTGGCACAGACCTTGGATCAACCGGGAATTTTATTTTCCAAGCATAAGCCTGCGGCACCGCCCGCAGGCACGCTGGACACGATGCAAATGCTGGCACAGGGTACTGGCGGAGTCGCCTTCTACAATACGAATGATCTCGGCGGCGCAATTCGGCGCGCCATTGATGATTCCAGTCTGACGTACGAACTGACTTACTATCCTACGAATGCGGACTGGAACGGCCGATTCCGCGACATCAAAGTGGAAGTGAAGCGGCCCGGAGTGCATCTCCGCTATCGAAAAGGATACTTCGCAACGCCCGCCATGCCTTCCACCCCGGAATCGCAGGCGAAATTCATGACAGCCGCTGCTCAGGATCCTCTGGAGGCAACGCAGCTTGGATTGAACGTACAAATCAACGCGGTGGACGCGCCGGGACGGCGGCAAGCGAAAGTGGAAGTCCGAATAGACCCCGATCAGATGCACTTTGATTTGAATGCAGGCCGGTGGAACGACAACGTTGAGATTGCCTGGGTTGAACTGGACGATCACTGCAATGACGTCGGCCATTCTGCGAAGACGTTGACGCTGCATTATCCCGACGAAGAACACGGCAAAATTCTTCGCGAAGGACTTGTTTTCAAAAGCACGATCCAAATGATGGACACGTGCGTCGAATTGCGCTTAGTGGCGCGAGATGGTGGAACCGGCGCGATCGGCTCAGTAAATGTCCCGCTGGATCGGATATTCGCAACCGCAGATAAATCGGCGTCGCCGAAGAGCTGAAAGCTGAACGGGAGAATACTCTCATGAAGAATCGAAATCATATCAATCGAACCGCCGCGATGACGTGCGTGGTTGTTGTTCTGATGCTGGCGATACAGGCGATTGGTCAGGCACCACCACCTGTGCCAGCGAAGGACCGGACGCCGCCCTCCGACGCGACGCTGCGCGTGACTACTCGAGTCGTGCAGGTGAGCGTGATTGCGCAGGATGGCGATGGGCATCCAGTCACAGGGCTGACTCAGGATGATTTCAAGGTCTTGGATAACGGCGTTGCGCAGAAAATTGTTTCGTTCTCGCGGCATTCCAACCGTCTAACCGCGGACGTCACAGGGGGAGTTCGACCCGTTTCGGCGAATACTTTTTCCAATCGAGTAGACGAGAGAACCGGCGTGCCTCCGAGCGTGACCGTGGTTCTGCTGGATGCGCTGAATACGGATTTTCACGACATGGCTTCTGCGCGCGGGCAGGTTGTGAAATTTTTGCGCACGCTTCATCCCGAAGATCGTGTGGCGCTTTACGAATTGACCACGGGATTGATCGTGTTGCACGATTTCACCAGCGACACGCAGACGCTGCTGCGTGCGCTGGCGGAATCTCCGAACCGGCAAAGCGGCACGCCTGAGGCGACTCCTCAGATCACGGCTGCTGCAGAAGCCCAGATTCTGAACACGGTTTCAAAAGGAGCCGCGCCAGCGCCCGACCCCGGCTGGCTGACGGCTATGCTTGAACGCGAAAGCGTTTTCGATCAAAAAAACGCAGTCGAGGTCACAACGGATGCGTTTACCCAGATCGCCAAACACCTCTCGCGATTACCGGGACGAAAGAATTTGGTTTGGGTCTCAGGAAGTTTTCCGATCAACATTGACTGGAGTCCCGGCAAAGAGTCGCCGTCGTTCATACCTCAGGTTACCGAGGCCGCGCACGCAATGAGCGACGCAAATGTGGCCATCTATCCGGTGGACGCTCGCGGGCTGGTGGCACTCAGCATGGCCCAGCCCGGCGTTTTATTTTCCAGACGTAAACCTGGAGCACCACGTGCGTCGACACTTGATACAATGCAGGCGCTCGCAAAAGGTACTGGTGGAGTGGCGTATTACAACACAAACGATATTGGCGGAGCAATTCGCCGAGCGATTGACGATTCCAGTCTGACCTATGAACTGACCTATTACCCGACAAATGAAAAGTGGGACAGTAGATTCCGCGCAATCAAAGTGGAAGTGAAACGGCCCGGCGTGCATCTGCGGTATCGAAACGGATATTTCGCCACGCCCGCTTTGTCGTCCACTTCGGAATCGCAGGCAAGACTCGTGACGGCCGCTGCACGGGATTCGTTCGAGGAGACGCAGCTCGGCTTGAATGTGCAGATCAACGCCCTGGACGCGCCAGGGCCGCGGCAGGTGAAAGTGGAAGTCCGCATAGATCCAGATCAGATGCGCTTTGACGTGAACGCGGGCAGGTGGGACGACAACGTTGAGATCGAATGGGTCGAACTCGACAGCCACGGCGATCACATCGGCCATTCTGCGAAAACATTGACGCTGACTTATCCCGACGATCAGCACGACAAAGTTCTTCGGGAAGGATTGATCTTCAAAAGTACGATTCAATTGGTGGATGGCTGCGTCGGACTGCGCTTAGTGGCGCGTGACGGCGGAACCGGCGCGATAGGCTCTCTGAATATTCCGCTAACGCGGATTTTCACGAAGACCGGGACAGCAGCCGCGCCGAATCCTTAGACGCAGCGTACAGAAAAGAGTTCTTGATGCAGCACGATTGAATTGGCTAAACTCTAACGGCTGCGCGCGGAGATGTACGCGCCCGGAAAGGCGTCCTGCGATGACACTCCTCCGATCATTCCGATATTTCCAAATTCTGAACATTCTTATTGCGCTTTTGTTCGCAGGCGGATTGGCATTTTCTCAATCTGTGCCTCCTCCGGCACCGCCGGCGCAGCAAGCTCCGACTGGAATACAGAATCCGAAGGATGCTACGATTTTGCGTGCCGTGGTGCGGCTGATCCAGGTAACGGTTGTCGCCGAAGACGGAGACGGAAAGCCAGTGACCGATTTAAAGAAAGAAGATTTCGTGCTGCGTGATAACGGCCAGGCGCAGAAACTTACTTTCTTCGCGGAGCAGAACAGTGTTGCCGCGCATCTTTCTACGGTTGGAACCGGCCCCGCTCCGGCCACAATTTTTTTTTCCAATCACGTGGAAAACAGTCCTTCCGGGGCAAACAGCGTCACGATTTTGTTATTTGACGCACTGAATACGGATTTCCGCGATTTATCCTATGCGAGAGAGAAAGTGATTAGCTTTTTGCAGCACATGCAGCCGCAAGATCAAGTGGCGCTCTACGTTTTGACTCCCTCCACGCTTTACGTGATGCACGATTTCACAAACGATTCCGGTACGCTGGTGCGATTGATGGGCGGGAAGCCGGAGAAAATGTCCACTACTTCGACGGCGGCGCCGGGTCCAGACGACGCAAAAATTGAAAAGCTAATCAATGATTCGCTGGGCGAGTCGAACGCTTTTTATAAGGCCGGTCAGCGCGTCAATCAAGTGGAAACCACTTCCCAAGCCATGCTGCAAATCGCGCAGAATGTTGTCAACATTCCGGGGCGCAAGAATCTTGTATGGATTTCCGCTGGCTTTCCGGTGACGATGGGCACAGCAATTCCACTTGGCTCGCGCGATAGCGGCTACGATTTTACCGGCATGCTCTCCAGCACTGCGATGCAATTGGGCGACGCGAACGTCGCGGTTTATCCAGTGGATGCGCGCGGCCTTGTAGGCCCACGCGGCGGCCGAGCGGGAGTCAGTCCGAATATGGATGCGATGGTGCGAATCGCCGACGGCACGGGCGGACGTCCGTTGTACAACACGAATGACATTGCAACGTCGATCCGAAAAGCGGTGGACGATTCGCGCGTCTCATATCTGCTGGGCTATTACCCAGCCAACGATAAATGGGACGGACGATTCCGTGAGCTCAGCATCAAGCTGGCCCTCCCCGGCGTTCATTTGCGATACAAAACTGGGTACTACGCGGTGCCCGCAAATCCGGAGAATGACAGACGCAATGAACTTCTCACGTCGGACGCAATTCGCAGTCCTCTGCAGATGATTGATCTCGGGCTTGAGGTTCATGCGGACGCTATTTCGTCAACCGCCGCCGATCGCGAACTAAAAGTGAACGTGCGCGTGGACCCGTTCGCGATGCGCTTTACCAAAGACGGCGACCGCTGGACCGACGGAATCGAAGTTGTGTGGGTCGGCCTCACTCCTGATGGCCGTATTCTGACCCGCGATAAGGATTCGATCGACCTGCATCCGGCACAGAGCGGCTACGAGGAAATTCAGCACGCAGGACTTTCGTTTTCAGAGCACATCCACGTGGGAAACGATTCAACGGAACTGCGGCTGATCGTGCGCGATCGTAATACTGGATCCATCGGGTCGGTGAATATTCCGCTGTCTGTTGTGTTTGCAGGCTCCGCGGGGCAAACTTCTTCAAGATAGATGCGAAGACACCTTCCAGTTTTGCGCAGCCGGACTTTCGCGGCGCGCCGCGCAGCTTTCCTAACAGCGTTCATAATTTTGTTTGGTTGCGCGCTTTTAGCCGGCCAGTCTGTTTTGCAAAATCCTCCGCCGCCTTCCCTTCCGGAACAAATGCCGAATGATGCGGCTACTCTGCGCGTTGCTTCTCGATTGGTCCAAGTAAATGTGATCGTTCAGGACAAAGACGACAATCCTGTTACGGATTTAACGAAAGACGATTTCGCCTTGTTTGATAAGGGCCAGCAACAACAGATCGCCATTTTCGCGCAGCCCGATTTCTTGGCTTCGCCGGCATCAGCAGCCAGCGTAGCCGCGCCGAATTTCTTTTCCAATCGAGTGCAGAACAATCCGCATGGCGCGAACAGCGTCACCGTGATTTTGATGGACGCGGTGAACACGAGATTTCACGACTTGGCGTACGTGCGAGCGCGAGTAATCGCGTTTGTGCGCAGTCTGACGCCGCGGGATCAAGTTGCGCTCTATCTTCTGACGCCTTCCAGGCTTTACGCGCTGCATGATTTTACGAATGATTCGGAGACGCTGGTGCGCAGCGTGGCCGGGGACTCGGCCGATGCTGATGCCGGCACCAAGCTCGCGAATAAATTGATCATTGACGCGTTCGCCGAATCAAACTGGTTTTATAAGGGCGGCAGCATGGGAGTGGTTGAAAATACTTCCGAGGCCATGAAACAAATTGCCAAAAATGTTGCGAATATTCCAGGGCGTAAAAGTCTCGTGTGGATTTCCGGCGGATTTCCCCTCTACATTGGCGAACGTGATCCAATTGGAGCGCGCGCCGAGCGATACGATTTTAGTCCCATGATTTCAGCAACCGCGAAGATGCTGGCGAATGCCGACGTGGCCGTATATCCGGTGGATGCGCGCGGGTTGATCGCTCCCGAGGGCGGCCGCGGATATGTGCTTCCGAATTTTGATGCGATGATCATGATCGCGGAAGGAACCGGCGGACACGCTTACTACAATACGAATGACATCAGCGGATCGATTCGCAAAGCGATCGACGATTCTGTTTCGTCCTACGTGTTGGCTTACTATCCGACGAATAATAATTGGGATTACAGTTTCCGTTCTATTGGAGTAAAAGTTGCGCGCAAAGGATTACACCTTCGCTATCGCACGGGATACTACGCGATTCCGGACAGCAACGACGGCAACGGAATGCGCGATCAACTTATTTCCGATGCGATTCGCTGCCCGATTCAGATAATGGACCTGGGCCTGGAAGTGCACGCGGACGCCAGCGCATCTGCGAATGGCCGCGAACTGAAAGTGGACGTGCGCGTAGATCCCGCTCAAATGCATTTTGAAAAAAGTGACGAGCACTGGACGGACGCGCTCGACGTTGTGTGGGCCGGAATGAGCGCGGACGGACACATGCTCGAAAGAGATTCCGCTGGCGTCACGTTGCAACCGGAACAAAACGCATACGATGAAATTCAGCATTCTGGATTTTCATTCACACAGCGTATACGACTTGGAAAAGATGCGGTCGAAATGCGTCTGGTTGTGCGTGACCATGGAACGGGTGCGATTGGATCGGTGAATGTTCCGCTAACCCGGTTAACCGCAAACGCGAGCAAAGCTTCGTCGCCAGCGAAGTAGAACTCCTTTAGGGCGCCGGCTGCGAGCGAGAACTCTTTGCGATTTGCGAAATTTATCTCCGCATCGTGCGACAATTGTTTCTGATGAAATTCCCGTTAACACAGCGATCCGAGCAGCTTCGTAATTTTGTTGTGCGGTTCGGCATTGGAGTTCTTATTTTCGTGGCATGCGGAATCGCTCTTGCGCAAACCCTGCCACCGAAACCGCCTGACACGCAGAAGCCCGCGAGCGCTCCGGCTCTACGCATCAGCGTGCGGCTAATTCAAGTGAACGTGATTGCGGAAGATCGCGACGGCCAGCCGATTCGCGATTTGAAGAAAGAAGATTTCACGATCCTGGAACAGGGTCAGCCGCAGCAAATTTCCCTTTTTGCGCAACAGAATGACGCGGCCGTTGGGACAGATTCGCCGTCATCCGCTGGCCCGGACGCAGTTCTCTCTGATGCAGAGTCGGTATTTTTCTCGAATCACGTGCAGAGCAGCCCTTCGGGCGCAAATAGCGTGACCGTCGTAATGATCGACACGGTCAATACAGCGTTCAGGGATCTGCCATATGTCCGCTCGCAGGTTACCGAATTCCTGAAGAAACTTCGGCCGCAGGATCAGGTTGCTCTCTATTTGCTCACGCCCTCCAAATTGTATACTCTGCACGATTTTACAAATGATTCCGAAACACTTTTGCGATTGGTGAGCGGCCGCAAAAACAACGCCGATTTTGCGCCAGGCGATTCCCTCTCGGCCGAACAGGATGCCGGGGACGTTCGCGCAAACAAATTGCTGGACGACGCATTCGCTGAAGCGAATCGTTTTTTTCAGGGCGGGCGCGGAGTGATTGAGTCCACGAATTTAGCGCTACGGCAAATCGCGAGCAACGTGGCGAATATCCCGGGACGCAAAAATCTAGTTTGGATCTCCGACGGCTTTCCTGTGACCATGGGATTCGGCGGCACCGCGAGAAATCGCGAAGACCGGCCGGACTTCAACCTTTCGCTTTCCATCACCGCGAAAATTTTAGGCGATGCGGACGTTGCGGTTTATCCCGTGGATGCGCGCGGGCTTGTTGCGCCAACCGGCGGCGGTGACGTAGTCGCCACAAATTTCGACGCCATGCTGGCAATTGCGGAGGTTACGGGCGGGCATGCGTTTTATAACACGAACGACATTACCGGCGCGATTCGTTCATCGGTCGACGACTCGCGGATTTCCTATTTGCTCGGATATTATCCGACGAACGACAGTTGGAACGGCACATTCCGCGGCATAACGTTAAAAGTTTCGCGGCCGGGAGTGCATTTACGATATCGCACCGGATATTACGCCGACGCGGAAATCGACGCGAAAGAAATTACCGGCGACCGGCGTATATACGATGCGATTCGCAGCCCGCTGCAACTGATCAATCTGGGACTTGAAGTGCGAGCCGAGCCGGTTGTGTCAGCGAGCGGACGCGAAATGAAAGTTCAGGTGCTTGTGGATCCCAGGCGAATGCATTTTGACCAAAATGGCGATCGCTGGACGGACACGGTGGACATCGTGTGGGTCGGAATGAGCTCCGACGGACGAGTGATGGACAAAAACACGGACACGGTCGGCATGCGTCCAGCGCAAGCTGGTTATGACGAAATTCAGCAGAAAGGTTTTTCGTTTACCGAACATGTGCATCTGACGAATCAATCCGTGGAAATGCGATTAGTTGTGCGCGATCGGGGAACCGGTGCGATTGGTTCCGTGAATATTCCGTTGAACAAAGTTTTTACGAAGGCGAGCGAGAGTCCCACGGCGCATTAGCCACAGAGCGCGTTTCTTGAGTAGCACAAAACTGCGATTTCAGCTCTGGAATCTCCCGGCGCGTCAATGTTAGAGTGTTGCCGCATGAAATGCCGGTTACATTTCGCAAACATGTTATGCCTCGCTGTGGCTGGCGTGGCATTGCTGATCGCATCGACGGGACTCGCGCAATCGACCGCGCCGCAGTCACCTGCATCGGAACCTCCCGCGCAAACTTTGCGCGTCTCCTCCCGTTTGGTGCAAGTGAGTGTGATCGTCCGCCACAAAAGCACACCGGTAACCGGGCTGACCAAAGATGATTTCACGATTCTCGATCAGAATCGACCGCAGAAAATTACGGCGATTTCCGAACAATCGTATGAACCATCGGCGAAGCCGACGGACGCGCCGAAAAACGCTAACGCCGTTTTCTCAAATCATTTCGATCCCAATTCCGGCGCGCCTTCCAGCGTAACAATTATTTTGATGGACGCTTTGAATACTCCGCGACAGGATATGGCGAAGGCCCGCTCGGAAGTTGCGAAATTTCTGCAGCAATTACAGCCGACCGAGCACGTGGCGCTTTATGGACTTTCGACAAACCTTTACGTCATTCACGACTTCACGAGCGACATTCGCTCCTTACTGGCGGCGCTCGATCAATCCAAAAAAGGCGCGAACGCCTATCAGCCAAGCGCAACCGAAGTAGAACCGTCCGACACAGGGAACGACAACATTGATGCATTCATCGATTCGGCGAATCAACACGTCGCTGACATGCGAACCATAAATCGCGCCGAGATGACTGCGAACGTCATGGCGGCTATCGCAAACTCGGTGGCAAGCGTTCCCGGCCGCAAAAATCTAGTTTGGGTTTCAGGATCTTTTCCATTTCAGATTGGCACGGGCACGTCTGCGGATGACCCACAGGGGGCCGGTCGCGGGTCGGCTTCCGTGGGCGGCGTGTCTCCGCAAGCGAATACTGCGGGACCGGACAACACCGTGCAGATCCGAACTTTTCAGAAAGAACTGGAAGCGGCTTCTGAAGCGGTGAACAATGCGAATCTTGCGATTTATCCCGTGGATGCGCGTGGCTTGATCGGCGCCTCCAATTTTTCCGCTGATAAACGTTCGCCAACGCCGATGCCGGGATCGCCTGCTGCTCGCAGCCGTCGCCCGATGAACGCAACTCAGCCAGCTCCAGCGCGTGAAAATTTCGATACGATGATCGTACTCGCCGAACGGACGGGCGGCCGCGCGTTCTATAACTCGAATGACATTGAATATTCCGTGCGTCAAGCGGTGGATGATTCGCGCGATTCTTACGTACTGGATTATTATCCGGCCGATACGCAGTGGGACGGAACATTTCACACGATAAAGGTTGAGGTGAATCGTCCCGGCATTGATGTCCGCTTCCGGATGGGATATTTCGCGATTCCGGACGCGTCCACCGATCCGCTGCGCGTTGAGCAGATGATGCAGGACGCGATGTCCAGTCCCTTCCAAGATACGGACTTGGGATTGACGGTCGAAACGCATCCGGGAACAGTTTCCGGAACGCGGCAAATTTCGGTGCAGATTGGAATTGATTCCAACCGGCTTCAGTTCAAGAAGACCGGCGATCTTTGGTTGGACGATCTCCAAATTGTCTGGTTACAATTTGCCGCGGATGGAAAACCCGCCAGCGCGCGTACTCAGTCACTAACCACGAGCCTTACGCCCGAAGAGTACTTGCAGAATCAGCGGGGCGAAGTGAAGATCACACGGGACGTCCCGCTGAAAAATGAAGCGACAAAACTGCGAATTGTGGTGCGGGATGTTTCGACCGGCACAATCGGTTCGGTGGATATTCCGCTCGCGAAAGTCTTCAGCCAGACGGCTGTTGCTCCACCGACAAATTAAATTCAGCGGCGCGAATCAATCGAGCCTGAATCCTGCAAAGGCTTAGTGCGCCGCCGGAACTTGCAATGTAGCGAGCGCTGAAATCACGGCGGCTTTCATTTCTTCGTTGAGCGGCAACAACGGGCTGCGGACTGACCCGCCAAACATTCCCAGCCGATCCATCGCGAATTTCACGCCCGCAATTCCCAATTCGCTGACACATTTCTGTGCTACTGGCGCAATTTGCTTTTGAATTTCCTCAGCTCTTGCGGAATTTCCGGCCAGCGCCGCTTCGTGCAATTCCACACACAAATCCGGGACGACGTCAGCCAGCGCGAGTATTGCACCGACGGCCCCGAGTTTCAGCGAAGGTTCAATGATCGCGGCAGAGCCCACGAGCGTTTGGAAATGCTTCGGAGCTGCCGCGATAATTTCCTGCACGACGGACAATTTGCCCCAGCTTTCCTTGATGCCGCAAATATTCGGATGCTCGGCGAGCCGCGCAACCAGATCAGCGGGAACTTCCACGCCGGTGAATTGCGGAATGGAATAAACAAGAACTGGAATTGGCGATGCGTCCGCGACACCGCGAAAAAATTCCAGGAGCGCTGTGTGAGTCATCAGCGGCTTGTAATAATGTGGCGTGCGAACCAGAGCAACTTTGTATCCAAGTGCGGCGGCCCGGCGAGTGCGCGCGATTGTTTCCACACGCGATTCCGTGCCGGTTCCGGCCATCAGAATTTTGCCCGTCGCGGCAAGTTCGGTTACGGCGGCGAGCACGCGGTCAGTTTCGTCCGATGAAAGCAGAATTGCTTCGCCAGTTGAACCGCCCACTACGTATCCGGCGAGTTTCGTTCTGTTGTATGCGGCAAAATTAATTTTCAAATGCTCCAGCGCAAGGCTATCGCCATCGGCAGAGAGCGGAGTGGTGATTGGTGCGAATATTCCACGAAGTTCCATCGCGTGATTCCTTTTCTCACTTCCTTAGCGTGACGACGTTATGAAGATTGACCCTGCGCCGCCTTGCGCGCGTGCAGATCTTGCAGCGCGTAAACTTCAAATGTGTCTTCAATTTGCGAATGCATTCCGCGAGCCGCCGCGCGCGCCGCGGAAAGAGTAGTGAGGCAGGGAATATTGTAGCGAATCGCTGCGCGCCGAATCGATTTCTCATCGTAAAAAGATTCGCGGCCCAGCGGTGTATTAATGATCAGATCCACTTTGCCGGTTTTCACCAGGTCCACGATATTCGGGCGGCCCTCATTTGCTTTATACACGGCTTCGGCGGTTACACCCGCTGCTTGCAGCGCAGAAACAGTTCCGCGCGTTGCGATCAATCGGAATCCCATCGCCACGAGATCGGCGGCAAGTGTGGCGACATGCTTCTTATCGTGATCGTTCACGCTGATAAAAATTGTTCCCGAGCGCGGCAGCTTTTGTCCCGCAGCGAGCTGCGCTTTCGCAAATGCCTGACCGAAAGTTTTCGCAATGCCCATCACTTCGCCGGTGGAGCGCATTTCCGGACCGAGAATTGTGTCAACCCCGCGAAATTTGCTGAATGGAAATACCGGAGACTTCACAGAGAAGTAGTCGCGCACGGCAAGTTCCGCAACGCCGTTGTGATTAATCACCGGCAATTTCATATCGCGCAATTTCTTGCCTGCCATCAAGCGCACTGCCACTTTTGCTAGCGGCACTCCAGTAGCTTTGCTGACATACGGAACTGTTCGCGAGGCGCGCGGATTTACTTCGAGCACGTAGACAGTGTCACGCTGGATCGCGTACTGCACATTCATTAGGCCAACCACACCAAGCGCGGTACGCAAGTCGCTGCGTGTACTGACGAATGCGATCGAGAACTTCTGCGCTGAGTGTGACCGGTGGCAACACGCACGACGAATCGCCCGAATGCACGCCGGCTTCTTCGATGTGCTCCATAATTCCGCCGATCACCACGTCGGTTCCGTCGGCCACCGCGTCAACGTCCACTTCAACTGCTTCTTCCAGAAACTGGTCAATCAACACGGGACGCGCAGGGCCCATCAGCGCGGCTTGCGCCACATAAGATTGCACCGTGTCCAGTCGTACGCGATGACCATCGCACGGCCGCCGAGCACATAGCTTGGCCGCACCAGTACCGGCAATCCAATTTCGGCAGCAACGTCGCACTGCTTCTTCAGGCACCAGCGCGGTACCTGCGCGCGGCTGCGGAATATTTAATTCTTCCAGCAGACGGCCAAATCTGCGGCGATCTTCGGCCAGATCAATTTTTTCCGGCGGTGTGCCGATGATGGGAACGCCGCAGCGCTTCAATTCCATCGCGAGATTCAGCGGCGTCTGTCCGCCGAATTGCACGACGACGCCCTGCGGCTTTTCGCGTTCGACGACGGCGAGTGTGTCTTCCAGAGTGAGCGGCTCGAAATAGAGGCGATCGGAAGTGTCGTAATCGGTGGACACCGTTTCCGGATTGCAATTCAACATGATTGTTTCGTAGCCGTCTTCGCGCAGCGCAAACGACGCGTGGCAGCAGCAATAATCAAATTCAATTCCCTGCCCGATGCGGTTTGGGCCGCTGCCCAAGAATTACAATCTTCGGCTTCTTCGGTTGGATCCGACTCGTCTTCTTCCTCGTACGTGGAATACATATATGGCGTGAAGGATTCAAATTCGGCGGCGCAAGTATCCACCCGCTTGAAGACCGGCGCGATTTTCATTTTCGTGGCGCTGCAGACGCACCGCGGTCGGGGTCGTCTTCCAGATTTGCGCCAATTGTTCATCGCTGGTGCCGCACGCGCTTCACCTCGCGCAGCAGTTCCGGCGAAACCGTTTCGAGCGTCACGTGCGCCGCGCGGCGGTTCAATGTCGATAATCTCGCGCATCTGCGCGATGAACCACGGATCGATTTTCGTCAGCTCGCAGATTTCCTTGTCGGAAAGGCCGCGTTCAAGCGCCACCATCAGCCAGTGGATCCGATCCGGCCGCGCCGTGGCAATTTTCTCGCGAAGCAGTGACGCGGGCGTTTCCGCGGGAACGCGCCAGGGCGTATGCGGTTCCAGCGAGCGAATTCCCTTTTGCAAAGCTTCCTTGAACGTGCGGCCGATGGCCATCACTTCGCCGACAGACTGCATCTGTGTTCCTAGCGAAGTGTCCGCGCCGGGAAATTTCTCAAATTGAAATTTCGGAATTTTCACAACCACGTAGTCAATGGTCGGCTCAAAGCACGACGGCGTTTTCTTGGTGATGTCGTTTGGAATTTCGTCCAGCGTAAATGCCCACCGCCAACCGCGCCGCGATTTTCGCAATTGGAAAGCCCGTGGCTTTGCTGGCCAGCGCCGAACTTCGCGAAACGCGCGGATTCATTTCGATAACGACCATGCGGCCCGTCATCGGATCGATCGGCGAACTGTACGTTTGATCCGCCGGTTTCCACGCCGACTTCGCGAATCACCGCCGCAGCAGCATCGCGCATGCGCTGGTATTCCTTGTCGGTCAGAGTTTGCGCAGGCGCGACCGTGATGGAATCGCCGGTGTGCACACCCATGGGATCGAAATTTTCGATCGTGCAAATCACCACGAAATTGTCGCGGCAATCGCGCATCACTTCGAGTTCATATTCTTTCCAGCCGAGCACAGATTCTTCGACGAGCGCTTCGTGCACTGGACTCGCGTCCAGCGCGTGAGAAATTGAGTCCGCAAATTCCTCGCGATTGTAGGCGATGGATCCGCCGGTGCCACCCATCGTAAATGACGGCCGAATTACCACCGGATAGCCGAGTTGGTCCGCCAGCTTCAACGCGTCCTGCACATTGTTAACAAGCGCCGAGGCCGGCACATCCAATCCGACCTTGCGGCATGCATCCTTGAACCACAAACGATCTTCGGCGACTTTGATCGCGCGCAGCGGAGCGCCAATCAATTCAACGCCGTACTTATCCAGTATTCCGCTTTCCGCAAGTTCCACTGCAAGATTCAACGCCGTTTGTCCGCCGACAGTCGGCAGCAGCGCATCCGGCTTTTCGACGGCAATAATTTTCTCGAGATAGTCCCGCGTCAGCGGCTCGATGTACGTGCGATCGGCCAACTCCGGATCCGTCATGATTGTAGCCGGATTGGAGTTAACCAGAATCGTTTCGTATCCGTCTGCGCGTAACGCCTTGCACGCCTGCGTTCCGGAATAATCGAACTCGCAGGCTTGTCCGATGACGATCGGCCCGGAGCCGATAATCAAAATCTTGTGGATGTCTGTCCGCTTGGGCATTTTTTATGAACTCTTCTTGTCCGACCGCGCTGCGTTTCGACGTCTTCGGATTTTTTGCTCACGCTGCATCATTTCCGTGAACTGGCGGAACAAGTAATGCGAATCGTGCGGGCCGGGCGAAGCTTCCGGATGATATTGCACGCTGAACAGCGGCAGCGAACGGTGGCGCATGCCTTCGTTCGTCTGATCATTCAAATTCACGTGAGTAATTTCCACGTCGTTCGACGGAAGCGATTCCGGGTCGACCGCGAAGCCGTGATTCTGCGCCGTGATTTCCACTTGCCTCGTCAGCAGATTCTTTACCGGATGGTTCGACCGTGGTGGCCAAATTTCAGCTTGAAGTTTTTCCGCCAAGCGCAAGCCCGCAAAGCTGGTGGCCCAGGCAAATTCCGAACACCGGCACTCGGCCAATCAACTTGCGAATATTGTCAATCGCATACGCCGACCGGCTCCGGATCACCCGGTCCATTCGAAAGAAAAACTACCGTCCGGCATTTAATCCCAAAACGTCCTCCGCGGAAGTTTGCGCCGGCACGACGGTCACGTCGCAGTTGTGATCCACCAGCAAGTCGCAGAATATTCTGTTTGATGCCGAAATCGTACGCGACCACGCTTCCAATGTTTTGTTTCGCCGCCATGGCGCTTCGCCCAAATCCTCGCGCCACGGCGAAACCGCCAGCTCGATCGAATTTTTCTTCCACTCGTATACGCTCGGACGCAGTGACTCGGCTCGCGAGCTCCTGTCCGGCCATCGTGGGCAATGCGCGCGCTTCGGCGATTAATTTTTCCGCGGGTGTTCCGTCCGTACAACACCACTGCGCGCATTGCGCCAGCCGAGCGCAAGTGACGAACCAGCGCGCGCGTATCCATATCCCAAATTACGGGAATTTTGTGGCGCTCAAGATACGCCTGCGCGGATTCCTCGGACCGCCAATTGGATGCCAATCCTGAAAATTCGCGCACCACGAGCGCCTCGATATAAGGACGCGACGCTTCTTCGTCGTCAGCATTCGCGCCGACATTTCCGATGTGAGGATAGGTCAGGCAGACAATTTGTCCGGCGTAACTTGGATCGGTGAAAACTTCCTGATATCCGGTGAGGCTGGTGTTGAAAACAACTTCTCCGCCGCGGCGGGTCTTCGCGCCCGCGGCGCGTCCAACAAAAATACGCCCGTCTTCCAGCGCAAGCGCGGCGGGCTGTCCAATCTTATGGGGCAGCGCATCCTCCTAAAAATCTGTGGGCTATTTTAAATTGAGCTATATTCATTTTGATGCCAACACCGAATCGGAAAGCGTTCCGAAGTGATCCATCGGCCAATAAGCGAACACCGCTTTTCCGTAAATATATTCCGCGGGTACAGGACCAAACATTCGCGAATCATTTGAGCTATCGCGGTGATCGCCCATCACAAAATACTGCCGTGGAGGAACTCGGAATGGGCCGAAACTATTGCTGTCGAGATACGCTGGAAGAACGTACGGCTCCTCGATCAGCTTCTCATTCACGTAAACACGGCCCTGGCGAATTTCCACAGTTTCGCCGGGCAGTCCGACGACGCGCTTGATAAACGATTTCGTGCGGTCGTTCGGATACCAGAAGACGACCACATCACCTCGCGAGATCGCTTCAAAGCGGTATACCAGCTTGTTGATAAAGATGCGCTCCTGGTCCGAAATCAGCGGCGCCATGCTGGTGCCTTCCACTTTCACCGGCTGGTACAGAAAAATAATAATGACGACGATGAAACAAATTCCCAGCAGAAGGTCGCGCGCCCACACCCGCAACTCGCGGTGAAAATTTGAAGCGGAAGGCGGCGCATCATTCAGCGCTGCATTCTGAAGTTCCTGTGGCGCTTCGTCACTTTCCGGAATGGGAGTTTCATTCTCCAGCATAAGAATTCTTCAAGAAGTATTTATACCACGGCAGGCAACGCGCGCCAACGATTCTCGGAAGGAAATACAGACACTTACTCTCCACTACCTAAGATGCTGCTTGGGACTCCAAAGGTTGCTACTGAATTTTTGAGCGATCGAACAGTCGAATTTCTTTGCTCACTCCAAAAGTAAATCCGGTCCGCGGATCATTCTTGGTAAGTCCCGCGATGCCAGCAAAATCCCAAATCATTCCGCCGGCCATAATTTGAACGCCCAACCGTCCTTCGCCGCGGCTTTCCGTTCCGAACAGTGCAGGCGTCAGCTTTCGCGGAGTGTACATCCCAGCCACTTCGCCAACGAGACTGGCGCGCTTATTCAGCGCGTATCGAAATGCCGCGCCGTACATCAGCTCGTCGTTTTGCGAATAGAGAGCGTTGGGCGAAGTAAGAATCGCAATACCCAGATCGCCGAACGCGGTGAGCTTTCCAAAATGTCTCTCGAAAATTGCCTCGGAATAGATATTCGTCGCATTATTTCCAATCCCTTTGGTCTGATTCGAGTTTGGCATTTCAAACCCGAATCGGAACGCAACCGCCGGCCTTCTGCCTTCCTCGCTCAGAAGCAGGATTTTCGTCCAGATGGAAAAATCCCCAATGTCATGAGTGGAATTGCTGTTCGGCAAATCCAGAGTTACAAACGACGCGCCTTGCTGCTTGATGCTCAGGAATTCCTGAATCATTCCCTGTACTTGAATCTCAACAATTTTCCCGATGCCGGTGCGAATATTCACCGTGCTGACATCAGTCAGGTCACCGCTAAGTCCGGAAAGTGGGAAGGTCACATCCTGCAGAAAATCGAAGCCGACTTCGGCGCGCATCGATCCCGGCGCTACGACTTCCGCGTCCGCGGTTTGTAACGGACGGTCCTGTGCACCAGCAGAGTGCGTTCCGAAAAACGCGATCGCGATGAGCGCAAAAAGCCGAACGCAAAACTTATTTGTCGCGCGAACTCTGCCCAGCGTCAACAATCTACAGCCTCCAAATCGCAGCTATCGTAAGCCAAACTCGCTCAATCAACAATACCTATCACGAATCGGCGGCGCCTATGCTTATCCGAAAACTAAATTCAGTGACGCCAGCGCCGCCATCACCGCAGTCTCCGTACGCAGAATATTATTTCCAAGCGATGCCTCTTCAAATCCGCCGCTTTCCGCCGCCTCAAACTCTTCGTCCTTCCAGCCGCCTTCTGGGCCGACGGCTAAAATGGCCGCATGCGTCGATTCCCGCGGATGTCCCCCAAGAATTTCCCGAAAAGGGCGAGCATCGCTGCGCTCCGACAAAATTATGCGCAGGCCAGTGTCATTCGTCGAAGATTCCTTCGATGCCAACGCAAATCTTTCCGAAACACTTTCGACCTCATGCAGCACCGGAGGACGCAATCGTCGCGCCTGCTGCGAAGATTCCATCAATATTCTTTGCCAACGTTCCGCGCGCTTCGGCGCCGCCAAAATAAGTCCCTTCTCGGTGCGAGCCGCGCCAAGCGGCACAATGTCATCCACGCCCAACTCCGTGGCTTTCTCCAGCGCCCACTCGAAGCGATCAAATTTCACAATGCTGAGCAGTAACGTAATTGCGAGGCGAGACGGGGCAATATCCGCCACAATTTCAGTCAGCTCAAATTCAATCTCATCTCGGTCAATCCGATTCACGCGGCCTAAGCGCACAGTTTCCCCGTCGCTTAATTCGTAGGACTGCCCCATCTCTGCGCGCAGCACATGTCCCAGATGATGCGCGGATTCGGCGCGCAGCACGGCCTTGTCACCATCAAATTGTTTGACGAAAAATCGGCGTCTCACGAGCGGCGGACACTTTGAATTGCAGTGGAATTGGAGAGCATCAAATTTCTATCCGAAAATATCTTTCACCTTTCCAAAGAACGAAGAATTTCGCTCGATCGGCTTATTTTCCGCCGGAAGAGTTTGCGCAAGCTCCATCATCAGGCGCCTTTGTTCTTTGGAAAGTTTCGCGGGCGTAACTACGCGCACCAAATAACAAAGATCGCCTCTTCCGCCTCCATGTGGATCTGGCAGGCCTCTTCCCTTCATGCGAAAACGCGTGTTCGTCTGCGTGCCTTCGGGAATCCGCAATCTTTCCTCGCCGACAAGTCCCGGCACGCCAATATCGGCTCCGAGCGACGCTTGCGCATAAGTAATCGGAATCGTTGCGAATAAATCTGATCCTTCGCGGTCAAAAAATGGATGTTCCTTCACCGTTAGCACGACATACAAATCGCCCGGAGGCGCGCCAGGAGTTCCGGCCTCGCCTTCACCAACGATACGGAGACGCGAATCGGTTCCAACGCCCGCCGGAATGGCCACTTCAATGGTTCGATGTTTCTGCACGCGCCCTTGTCCACGGCATGTGGGACATCGCTCGCGAATAATTTGTCCGCCTCCGCGGCAAGCCGAGCAGGTCCTCGTGACGCTGAAAAATCCCTGCTGGTAGACAACTTGACCACGCCCGCGGCATTGCTCGCAGGTTGTTACCCCGGTACCGGCTTTCGCGCCGGAACCATCGCAAGATTCACAAAACTCCAGGCGCGGAATTTTTATTTTGGTGCGCAGTCCGTGCGCCGCTTCTTCAAACGTCAACGTCATGTCGTAACGAAGATCTTGTCCGCGCTGAGCGCGCGATTGTCCGCCACGCCCGCCGCCGAACAAATCCTCAAATCCAAACATGCCGCCGAAAATATCCTGGAAGCCCTCGAAAATTGATGCGTCAAATCCACCGGTGCCAACTCCGGAAACGCCCGCATGACCAAAGCGATCGTATGCCGCGCGCTTCTGCTCATCGGAAAGCACGCTATATGCTTCCGTGCTCTCGCGAAACTTTTCTTCCGCGACTTCTTTATTTTCCGGGTTGCGGTCGGGATGCCACTTCAACGCGGCTTTGCGATACGCAGATTTAATCTCGTCGTACGAGGCTTCACGCTCGACGACCAACACTTCATAATAATCACGTTTGTGGGTTTGCGGCATGGGGCCGGTCAGTTATTCCTTTTATGAGATGCCGCTTCGGGCGCTGCGGCTACACGGACCGTCGCGGGGCGCAGCACGCGCCCGTGAAAAATATATCCCGGTTGGAGAACGTCAATCACTGTGCCGTCGGCGTACTCATCAGTTTCCACGCGCTCAATGGCCTGATGAACGTGCGGGTCAAATGCTTTTCCTTGCGCATCGATGCGTTCCAGGCCTTGTTTCGCAAGTGATTCCCAAAGCTGTTTGTAGATTAATTCAACGCCTTTGCGGTATTCCGCATAGGCGGGCTCCTCATGCGCGGCAAGAGCGCGTTCAAATGTATCCAGCACCGGCAGCAAATGTTGTATCGCAACGCCTGTGGCGCGACGCGATTCTTCATGACGTTCGCGCTCAACACGCTTGCGGAAATTTTCAAAGTCCGCCTGCCGGTGTATCAGGGTTTTGCGCAGATCATCTTTTTCTGCTTCGAGTTTTGCGATGCGCTCCTCAACTGCGTTCGTGTCGGCGGCGTTCGCACCCGCAGTTTGCCCGTTCGCGTCCTGATCGTTTTCCTGCGCGCGCTCGTTTGATTCATCCGGCGCAGGCGCGTTTCCAAATGGATTTTTCAGCGCCACTGTCCTCAGCTCCTATCCAATGTTTCGCTGTACAATCGCGCAACGTACGCGACGGCCGTAATCGCCCGTTCGTATTGCATTCGTGTCGGCCCAAGTACGCCGAGCGATCCCTGCACCTGGTCGTGCGCCGTGTAAGGCGCGCTGATCAGCGCAAGATTGCTGCCGTCCGTGGCAATTTCTCCCAGCCCGATTTGAACTAGCACCGGCTCGGGGGAATCGATGCAATTATTCAGCAGCGCTACGAGCTTGTGTTTTTCTTCGATGGCGAAAAGCAATTCCTGAAATTGTCCATGTCCGGAAAATTCCGGCGTCGCCGCCATTTGCGCCGTGCCTTCGACGTGCACTTGCCGAGTAGTCGTGTCGCCTAGCAATTCCGGATCGCACAATGTGAGCGCCGTGGCAGTCAGAGTGTCGTAGCGTTCGCGTTCCTTGGCCAAATTTGCCAGCAAATCTTCGCGAATCGCTGCGAGCGTCCATCCAGAATAATGCCGATTCAGGTGATCGCTGGTGCGATCCAATTCTTCCTGACTGAAGTGCCGCTGCACTTGCAGAACTTTATCCCGCGTTGCGCCGCCCGGCCCGATCACAATTGCCAGCACGCGCAAATCCGGCAGCAGCACGAATCGTAAATGCTCGACCACCGCTTTGCCAATCGGCGGCGCAACCACGATTCCCAGCCCGCGCGAAATTCTCGCCAGCACTCGTCCGGCGCGCTCAGCAATTTCCTCAGGCCCGCGCGCGGCAGCCATTTCGTTGCGGATCCACTGCTCGTCTTCAGGAGTAAGCCGCGCTTGCGACGCCACCATCTGCGCAAAAATTCGATACGCCGCCGCGGTGGGAACTCTGCCAGCGGACGTGTGCGGCTGCGAAAGATAGCCCGCCTCTTCCAGGTCAACCATAACGTTGCGGATTGTCGCAGGACTCAAGTGCTCCGCCAGGCGCTTCGAAATCGCGCGAGAAGATATCGGCTCGCCGGTTTCAATGTAGGCGCGTACCACATCGGCCAGAATCTCGCGATTACGCCGCTCCTGCGTGTCTGTATCGCGCATCATCATGAAAGGTAAATCTCCACAATTTCATTGTATGCAGGACGCGAAGCGGACGCAACCGTGCCAGCGGCGCATGTTGCGCGAAATGCGAATAATTTACTTCGGAAGAATCCTGCTAAATCTCGTCCATCTTTTCCGTGTCGATTTGTGCGCGCTGCAGGCGGTCGGAATAATCAATGTACAGAGTTTTCCATTCCGAATAAAAATCCAGCGCCGCCGTCGCTGCTTCGCGGTGCCCGTTCCCTGTTTGCTTTGTGCCGCCAAAGGGCAAATGAGTTTCCGCGCCGATGGTCGGAGCGTTCACGTAAACAATTCCCGTCACGATATCGCGCATCGCGCGGAAGGCTTTATTTACGTCACGTGTGTAAACCGAAGCCGACAGTCCGTATTTCACGCTATTCGCAATATCCAGCGCCTGATCGAAATTATCAATTGGGATCACGGCAACCACCGGCCCGAATATTTCTTCCTGACTAATCCGCATCCTCGCGTCGCAATCCGAAAAAACTGTCGGCTCGTGGAAATATCCTTTGCCAAAATCGCCATCCTTCAAACGATTCCCGCCCGTCGCAAGCTTCGCCCCTTCACCTTTGCCAATCTCCACGTACTCCGAAACTTTATTCAACGCTGCTTCGTTGATGAGCGGCCCCATTTCAGTAGAAGCATCCAGCCCATTTCCGATTCGCAACGCCTTCGCGCGTTTCGCAAAGCGCTCCACGAATTCGCCGTAAACTTTTTTGTGAACAGCGAACCGGCTCGCTGCCGTACATCGCTGTCCGGTGGTGCCAAACGATCCCCACACCGCGCCCTCGACCGCCAAATCCAAATTCGCGTCGTCCAGCACGATGATGATATTTTTCCCGCCCATCTCAAGCGTGCATTTCTTGAATGTCGGCGCGCACGCTTCGCTCACCAGCCGCCCAACCTCAGTGGATCCCGTAAAGCTCACCAAGTTCACACCGGAATGACTCACCAGAGGCGCGCCCGCCGAAGGACCGTCGCCCATAACAATATTCACGACGCCTCGCGGCAGCCCGGCTTCCGTCAGCGCCTGCACATAATTAAATGTAGAAAGCGGCGTATCTTCAGCCGGCTTAATCACCACCGTATTTCCGCACACCAACGCTGGCGCAATTTTCCATGAAGGAATCGCCATCGGAAAATTCCACGGCGTCACCATTCCCGCCACGCCAATCGACGACCGCACGCTCATCGCGAATTTATTTGGCAATTCCGATGGGGTCGTCTGTCCGAATAAACGCCGTCCCTCGCCGGCCATGTAGTACGTCATGTCGATCGCTTCTTGCACGTCACCGCGTGTTTCCGTCAGGATTTTTCCCATTTCCCGCGTCATGTCGCGCGCCAAATCGTCCTTCCGCCTCACCAACAATTCCGCGGTACGAAACAAAATTTCCGCTCGCCGCGGCGCCGGCACCAGCCGCCAACTCTTGTACGCTTCCGTCGCCGCATTCACTGCCAAATCCACGTCTTCATTCGTCGACGACGAGAACATCCCGACCAGGTCGGAAGTGTTCGCCGGGTTGCGATTCTCAAACGCTTTATGATTGCGGGATTCCTGCCACTCCCCGTTTATGAAATTCTTATAGACCTTCGGCGTCACTACGCTTGTCATCGAGCCTCCAGATATGCGGGGTCAAACGGCTTGAAATTATTTCAGTGCGATCCATGAATGCGGACAATCAAACTTAGCAGAGGGTTCGCGGAGCGTCAACGAGGGCCCAAAAGATGCGGCGCTATCGCTGAATGGAAGGAGTCGTAGATGAAGTAGCCGAACCCGCCGGTCTTGCAGGACGCGGCGCGCCTCGCCCGGCCGTGTCGGATCCCAACCCAAGTTTTTGCAACGAAAGCGCGTCAAGCTTTCCGCTAGGATTCAATCCATTCACTTGCTGAAAGTGTTTCATCGCTGCGACGCTATCATCATCCCACCTGCCCGTGGGTTCGCCCTTGAATGAATCCGACGCAGCCAGCGCAGTTTGAATTTCCTTGATGCGATCCGCCGTCGGCGCCATTTGCATTCTGGATTTCGCAGTCCGTGTCGTTGCAGCCTTTTTCTTCGCAGCGGCCGTTGAAGTCGTGCCGGACTTCACCGGTGTCGCAGGTTTCTTCGCTTGCGAAGAAGTAGTGCTCGTAGACTTCGCAGGCGCCTTCGGTTTCGCAGCGGTCGATGTGGACGTCGAAGCAGCCGATTGCGCGCCAGCTGGAATCGCGCTACAAATACACAAGCCGCCGGCGAACAACAGTCCACCAGCGGCTCGTAGAATTATCGTTTGCGTTCTAACCAATGCGCCTCGTTGAAATTACGTTCTTACTCGAAACGCCCTTCAGCGATTTAATTCGCCGGTGGTACTATGCCGGCCAGCCGGCGTGACATCACCGTCGCACCGTCAGACATTTCCAGAACTCTGAAAACGACTTCCTGCCCAGGCTTCAGCCCTGAAATTGCCTTCTGATAATCGGCAACGCTGCCGACCGGTTGGCCGTTTACGGAAAGAATTACGTCTCCCGGACGGAACGCAAGGTCTTCTCCAAAACTCGCCGCAGCCGGTCGCTGCTTTACAATTACTCCGCGGTCAGCGTCGATGCCGATTTCCTTCGCCTCTTCCGGCGTCAAGTTTCCGATATGCAGCCCGAACGCATCCTTCACAGGTGCAGTCGGCGTCACATCGTCATTCTTCGCTTCTTCCGGGAAAATCTTCGCTCGATCTCCCACAGTGACGGAAACATTGTGCGCAACTTTATCCCGGACATAAGTGAGTTCAACTTTATTTCCTACCGGCGTCCGCGAAACCGGGTCCACCAGGTCGTTGCCGATGTGCACTGGCCTTCCATTCACTTTCGTGATGACGTCTTCTGCCTTCAATCCCGCCTTCGCGGCCGGCCCCTCTTTATCAACCGAACCAATCATGATCCCGTACTCAGCGCCGAGACTGTGCAGCGCAACCGGATTCATACTTTCATCTTCGCGGAACGTAATTCCGATGGACCCGCGCGTCACGTGGCCGTGCGTAACAAGTTGATTGTAAACATCAATGGCCACATTCGACGGCAGCGCAAAACCCACGCCTTCATTTCCCATGCTGCGCGAACCCGTCATAATCGCCGTGTTGATTCCAATTACCTGGCCGGCCATATCCACAAGCGGCCCTCCGGAATTTCCCGGATTAATCGCCGCATCCGTCTGCAAGAATCGCTGAAATTGCGAGGTGCTCCCTGATAACTTGCTGCGATCGCGATCCTTCGCACTCACGATACCCGCCGTCACCGTGGCGTCCAAATCAAATGGGCTGCCAATCGCAAGTACCCAGTCACCCACTTGTACGCCGTCAGAATTGCCCAACTTGGCGAACGGCAACGCGCGCGGAGCTTCGATCTTGATCACGGCAAGGTCAGTCTCCACGTCTACGCCAACCACTTTCGCCTCGTACTTCGTCGGGTCACCTTCCAGCGTTACCTGAACTCGCGTCGCCTGATCTACGACGTGATTGTTCGTCAGGATGAATCCCTTCGAGTCCACAATAATTCCGGAGCCGAGACTCCGCTCGGAGCGGTCCTCATCGCCCTGATCTGGATTACCATCGAAGAATTCGTTGAAGAAGTCGTCCATGGACGCGGATCATCGCCCTGCGGACTGCCGGCTTTCGGACGGGCTTGGCTACCGGGCCCCTGGGGCGTTATGGGCGTGCGACGCATTTGTACGCGCGGCGGCGCCTGCATGACCTGTGTGCTTGAAATATTCACGACGGCGGGACCTAGCCTTGGTGACAATTCCCGAAAAGTGTTGGACATTATCACTGGATCGGGCACCGCAAGCGTCTTCACGTTTTCATACGTAGCGTGACTCGCGCCTGCTCGATCGGAAATTACGCTCCCGATGAGTATTCCCACTCCCAGCGTCGCCGCAACCAAAAGCGCCGCCACACCTCGTCGAGTTCTTGACCAGTTCACCAACCCTCGAAATTGCATTCCCATATTCTGACTCCTCCCGATGTGTCCGAGTCCAGCCCGGATTATACACCCCTCTAAGCACCCATAGCATTAGACGGTTAAGACGATTTTACGTGAGCATCAACTGGACAGGTCCGGCGCGCGCGTGCTGGCTTTCGCGCACTCCTCTTCCACCTACTAGGATGTAAAAACGTCGCCAATACGTTGCGTCAAAGTTTTTGTCTGCTAGAATTGAAGTGGAGCTTCGCGAATATGCCATTGCGCACCATGTATCAAAAAATTTGGGACTCGCACGTCGTCAACGAGCCGGCAGGACAGCCCGGCCTTCTTTATATTGACCGCCACTTAATTCACGAAGGCACTTGCCCCCAGGCCTTTGCCGGACTGAAAGCGACCGGCCGCAAAGTTCGCCGCCCTGATTTGACCTTCGCCGTAATGGATCACTCGGTTCCCACAATCACGAAAGATCGTTTCCTTCCCATTGTCGATCCGGACGCCGCCGCTCAATTTGACGCGCTCACCGAAAATTGCCGCGAAACGGGCGTGCGCCTGTTTGACATGCACAGCGCGAATCAAGGAATCGTTCATATTATCGGACCCGAACTTGGCATCACCCAGCCGGGCCTCACCATCGTTTGCGGAGATAGCCACACTTCCACACACGGCGCATTCGGCGCGCTCGCCTTCGGTATCGGCACCAGCGAAATTGAACACGTCCTCGCCACGCAGTGCCTTTCGCAATTTCGCTCGAAAACGACCCATGTCGTCGTGAGCGGAAAACTTCATCCCGGCGTCACTGCAAAAGACATCATTCTCGCCATCATCGGAAAAGTTGGCATCGCCGGCGGCAATGGACACGTTTTTGAATATGGCGGCGCCGCAATTCGTGCTCTCTCGATGGAAGGCCGTATGACCATTTGCAACATGTCCATCGAAGGCGGCGCGCGAGCAGGAATGGTTGCGCCCGATGAAACAACTTTCGCTTATCTCGAAGGCAAGCCATTCGTTCCGCGCGGAAAAGAATTTCAGGAAATTGTGGCCCAATGGCAAATGTTGCCTACCGACGAAGGCGCGCAATACGATGAAGTTATCGAACTTGATGGCGATGCGCTCGCGCCGCAAGTCACCTGGGGCACAAATCCCGGAATGGTTTCAGCAGTCACGGGCAGTATTCCTTCCCCCGAATCGTATTCCGATCCCGATCAGCAGCATGGCGTCGAACGCGCCCTCGAATACATGGGCCTGAAAGCCGGCACGAAGCTTGTCGACGTCAACGTGGACCGTGTTTTCATCGGCTCCTGCACCAATTCGCGTATTGACGATCTCCGCATCGCCGCAAAAGTTGTGGCCGGAAAACACATCGCAAAAAATATTAAAGGTGCGCTGGTAGTTCCTGGTTCGCGTCCGGTAAAAGTTCAGGCGGAAAAAGAAGGTCTCGACAAAATTTTCACCGCCGCCGGGTTTGAATGGCGTGACGCCGGTTGCAGCATGTGTATCGGCATGAATTATGACGTGCTGCCATCGGGCGAGCGCTGTGCCAGCACGTCCAATCGAAATTTTGAAGGTCGCCAAGGCAAAGGCGGACGCACTCACCTCGTCAGCCCGATGATGGCCGCAGCAGCGGCCATCGCGGGACACTTTGTCGACACGCGCAATCTGGAGTCGTCGCGCTAGGAAATTTACTAGGAGAATTGCATGCAAGCTTTTGTGCAACATACCGGACTCGTCGCCGCGCTGAATCGCGTAAACGTAGATACCGACCAGATGATTCCCAAGCAATTTCTAAAGGCGCTGACGCGCCAGGGTTTCGGCCGCGTCCTCTTCTATGACTGGCGATATTTGCCCGGCGAAAAACCGAATCCGGAATTTGAACTGAACGCGTCGCGCTACAAAGGCGCTTCCGTTTTATTGGCAGGCGCAAATTTCGGCTGCGGTTCCAGCCGCGAACATGCTCCCTGGGGAATCCTCGATTACGGATTCATCAGCATCATCGCGCCCAGCTACGCCGATATTTTCTACAACAATTGTTTTAAGAATGGAATCTTGCCGGTCACGCTTTCGCAGGAACAAGTCGACGAGCTTTTCAAGCGTACCGAAAATAATGTGGGCTACAAACTCACCGTAGATTTGCCCAGCCAAACCGTTTCCGATTCCACCGGGCTAAAATATTCCTTCGAAGTAGATCCCTTCCGCAAAGATTGTCTACTACGTGGACTCGACGACATCGGCCTCACTCTGCAACAGGAACCCGACATCACAGCCTACGAAAAGAAAGCTCATCCACACGTCTCACAATTCGCGCCAGTAGATATGAAGGGCCCGCAACCGCAGAACTAAGCAATCGCGTTCGACCTATCCGGCTTTCCGGCGTTTTCGTCCCGACGCGGCGTTCGCAACTGGACGAAGCCTTTCGCGAACTGCTTGACTCCCGATCACGCGAAGAGGGCGATCCACCAGCATCGCCTTTCGCAAAATTCCATTTAGCCGAGTTTGATATCCCGCGCCACCTGATCGAAGCCATGCGAGCACGTCCTCGTCAATACGGATCGTGAGTGGCGTCTTGAATGGCCTGTAAAATCTTCCAACAACGGCGCCTCTCCAGTCCGTCCTCAGGGGTTATCCGAAAAATCAATGTCGTCATCACTCATCGCGGCCAATGCCCGCAATTCCTTCTTCACTTTTTTCTATAGCTTTCGACGATGACCAGCGAACCGGTTGATTCCCATATCTCACGTTACTACGGAAATGTAGCTACGCCCAATCAATCGCCAAATCCTATTCCATCTATCTCTACGGATTCGGCGACTCCGCCGCCACAGGCGTCCCGCCCTTCATCTCCGCCACCAAAATTCCCGCCAAAATAAGCAGCGCCCCGCCGAGCGCTTTCACGGAAAGCCGCTCGCCCAACCAAATATACGAAGTCACTCCCGCAAACACCGGCTCCAAACTAAAAAGTATCGCCACATGAGAAGGACTCGTATGCTGCTGAGCCCAAATCTGAATCGAAAATGCCAACGCCGTCGCAAAAACTGCCGTCACCACAATCGCAATCACCACCGCTTCACTCGGATGGAAGAGCACCGGATCCAAATGCGTCATCGAACCTACCGGAATGGCCGCCAGCGCCAACGCTGCGGTCATAGCAATTTGAAAAAATGTAAGCGCGCCCACCGAATGTTTCGGGCTGAAATGCCCGACGCACACAATGTGAATTGCGAAAACCACGGCGCAGCAACCCACCAGCAAATCTCCGCCATTCAGCCGCCCCAGCCCTTCGCGTGGCACCGTTAAAAAATACAATCCCACCAGCGCGGCCAACGCGCCAATCCATACGGTCACACCAATTTTCGATTTCCAAAATATTCCGTGAAATATCGGCACCAGCACTACGCTCGATCCGGTAATGAATGCCGCCTTCGATGGTGTCGTGGTAAGGAGCCCAAGTGTTTGGAACGCGTATCCCCCGAACATCACCAATCCAAGAAAGATTCCCGCGCGAACATCCGCCGCATTCGCGCGCGCTAGTGATCGCCAGAAAATCGCCGCCATCACAATCGCCGCAAGAATAAATCGTACAGCGAGAAACGCGAATACTGACGAATCGGCCAGCGCATTTTTCACCAGCACAAACGTAGCACCCCAAACGAGCGCGCACGTCGCCAGTGCCAAATCAGCTTTTAGTCGAGTGGACATCTGCCGCGCGTAGTGTAGAGGCGCACGCGCCAGCGGGCAAGTATTTGCAGGATAGAAATTTCACACAGCTCAAACTCAAAATTACTGGCCGTAAACCACTCGGCCTCCAACAATCGTGTTCAGCACTTTCACATTCAAAATATCGCCCGCAGGAATCTTCGTTACGTCGCTAGAAAGCACGATCACATCCGCAAATTGTCCTGGCACCAGCTGCCCCTTCTTCCCTTCCTCGAACTCCGCATAAGCCGACCCCACGGTGTAATCGCGAATGCATTCGTCCATCGAAATCTTTTCCCGCTGCTGCCATCCGCCCGCGGGAGTTCCATCCGGCAATTGCCGCGTCACGCACGCGTGAATTCCGCGCATCGGATTAATCACTTCCACCGGCCAATCCGTTCCGAAAGCCAATCTTACGCCGTGATCGAGCATCGTCTTCCACGCATACGCGCCTTTGATCCGCTCTGCGCCCAGCCGCTTTTCTGCCCACCGCATGTCCGTCGTCTGATGCGAAGGCTGCATCGACGCAATCACCTTCAACGAAGCAAATCTCGCGAAATCTTCCGGCGCAACAATCTGCGCGTGCTCGATTCTGTCTCGCCGATCTCTCGCACCATTTGCCGCAACCACCGCCGCGAACGCATCGAGCGCCACCCGATTACCACGATCTCCAATCGCGTGAAATGCAATTTGGAATCCTGCCTTGTCGCGCTCGATCGTCATCTTATTCAAATCATCCGGATGCGATTCCAATATTCCGCTGTTCTTCGGGTCATCCGAATAGGGAGCAAGCAACGCCGCCGTCCCAGTTCCCAGCGCGCCATCCATAAATCCCTTCAGCGCTCCGGTCTTCAGCCACGGATCAGTCGTGCCGCCTTCGGTCCGCATTTGTTGCAGCCGATCCAGCGGCGCATCAAACGGCAGCCATTCCGTAATTCGCGCCGTCAGCTTTCCGTCCTTCTTCAATTCGCCGTACCCAAGAAAATCCGCCCAAGAAGAATTATCCTGCATTGACGTCACGCCATATTTCGCCGCCTCCGCCAACGCCAACTCAATTCCCTTGCGTCGCTGCTCAGCCGTATCTCCCGGAATCTTCCGGCTCACCAATCCGTACGCAGATCCTTCCTTCAACATTCCATCCGGTTGCCCCTGCGCGTCGTGCTCGATTTCTCCGCCCGGTGGATTCGCCGTCGCCGCCGTAATTCCAGCCAACTCCAGCGCTTTGGAATTCGCCACAGCAACGTGTCCCGAAATATGTGTGAACAACATCGGGCGCTCGGTCGAAATAGCGTCCAAATCTTTCCGCGTAGGAAAATTCGCCGGGCTCCACAACGTGTGGTCCCATCCGCGCCCCGTAATCCATTCTCCCGGGCTTCGACTGCGCAACCCTCGCTCGAATGCGGCTCTGAAATTCCGCCAATGACTTCGCGCCTTCCAAATTCACCGTCAACTTCGCCTGCGCCGCGCTTCCCAAATGCAAATGCGCATCGTTGAATCCCGGCATCGCAAATCCGCCATGCAAATCAATCACACGCGTCTTTGAGTCAATCAGCTTCCGAATTTCTGTCGTCGTTCCGGTAGCGACAATCTGTTCTCCGCGGCAAGCAATCGCCTCCACGCGCGGCTTATCCGGATCGCCCGTATAAATCACTCCATTAAGAATCGCCAAATCCACCGGCGCTCCAGAATCTTGATTCGTCATATTCCCTTTCGCCTGCATCGGTCCCGGAGTCAGATAGAGAACCATTCCGACGACGACCACCGCGACTACGCAGAACATAAATGACGCCACCACAATGGACGCGATTTTCATTTCTCCGCTCCCGCCGCGCTCAGCACCGTCAGCAGCACGCGCTTCAATCCCATCTCACGCCCCGCTGGATCAAACCACTCGCCCAACGTGTGCGCTCCACTCGCTGTTCCTCCGCCGCCAATGGAAATCGCTGGAATTCCTTCCGACAGCGGAATATTCGCATCCGTCGAAGAACTTTCTAATCGCGAACGATTCCCCAAAAATCTATCCGCGTCCATCACACTTTGGAGCAAAGGCGAGCCCGCCGCCAAATCTCCACCCGGCCGCGCTCCCAACAATTTCAATTGCACCTCGATTCCCGCCGCTCCCGCCGCAGCCACGCCGCGCGCATTTGACGCCGCCAACTCTTCCGAAATTCCCGCACTTGATCGCATCGCGCAGCGCCGTTTCCACGCGCGAAATATCGCGCTCCTGTTCGCTGCGAATATCCACCTTAATCGCCGCGCGCGCCGGAATCGAGTTCACCGATCCACCGCCCTCAATTTCGCCAATATTAAATGTAGTCCGTGGACTTCCCGGCACTTCGATCGTCTTCAGAAAACGCGCGATCCCTCGCGCCATCGCGTCAATCGGATTCGGCGTGCCAAAATCCGTCCAGCTATGCCCGCCGGGACCCGTCAAAATAATTTCAATTCGCCGCGAAGCCAGCGCCTGCGTCACCACATAATCTGTCGACGCTCCATCTAGCGCAATCACCGCCGAAAGTTTCTTTCCGTAGTCCTCCACCAACTTCCGAATCCCGCGCAAATTCCCTTCGCCCTCTTCACCCACGTCCGCCGCAAAAATTATTGTCCGTCGATTCGCAATTTTCGTCTCGCAAATCGCGCGCGCAACTCCCAGCAACGCCGCCAGCCCCGCGCCATTATCAGAAATTCCGGGCGCGTAAAGCATCCCGCGTTCGCGCTTCACATGAACGTCCGTGCCCTCAGGAAAAACTGTATCCACGTGCGCGGTAATTAAAACAATTTCATTTTCCGACGTTCCCGCCATCTCGCCAGTCACATTCCCAACTTCATCCGTCCGCACGCGCAGCCCAATCGCTAGCAGCGCCTTCTTCATGTACGCCGCGCGTTCCGCCTCTTTGAACGGCGGCGCCGCAATCTCCGTAATCCGCGCCTGCTCGTCGGTAATCCACGAAACGTTCTTCGTCAGCCAATCCATCGCCGACTTCACACGCTCATCGCGCACCAAATCATTCACCGCGGAGCCGGACGCTCCACCCTGCGCAATCTGATGTTTTCCTGAAGCTATTTTTGGCATCGCGAAAATTAGTCCACTTGTGATAGCTACTATGGCAAGAAATAAATTGTGCATTCGAATCCGCGTCAACTCCCGCTGCACAGCGCCGTAATCTCCTCATCCGTCAACACGCGGCTCGACTTCTTCGCCGCATCCAAAATCCTCGTCACCACTTCATCCGACCCCGCAATCCCGTGCCGTTCCATCCAGAACGTCACATTTGACTTCCCGCTCATCGGCCCAATTTCAATAATCTGTTCTAGGCCAAATAAGTGCGAAGGCACTCCGCTATAAACAGTATTCGCCGTCATCTCATCGCATTTCTTAAACGCTTTAATAATCGCCGCCGCATGCACCCCCGTCGCAGTCCGAAACGCATCTCGTCCGATCACCGGATAGTTCGGTGGAATCGTAGTCTTCGTCGCTCGCGCCACCGTCTCGCAATATTCCTTCAACCGCGAAAGATCCCGGTCAATCAATCCCAGCAAGCGCATATTTACAAGCATCAATTCCATCGGCGTATTGCCAACGCGCTCTCCCAACGCATTCGCTGCCGCATGAATCTGATCCGCCCCCGCCAAAATCGCCGCCAGCGAATTCGCCACCGCCAGTCCGCGATCATTGTGTCCATGCCAATCCACGCGAATTTTTTCTCCCGACGGCCTTACTACCTCATCGCGCACAAATTTCACCAACGCGAAAACTCCGCTCGGCGTCGCATGTCCCACCGTGTCGCACAAAACCGCCGCCCGCGCTCCACATTCAATCGCCGTCGTATATAAACGCTTCACCGTCGACGCGTCCGTCCGAATCGTGTCCTCTGTCACATACATCACCTGCAACCCTTGCGCGACGGCAAATTTCACCGCCTTCTCCGTCGTCCGCGCCAAGTGATCCACCGTCCAATCTTCCACCAGCCGGCGTATTGGACTGCTCCCCAAAAACGTCGCCGCTTCAATCGCAATTCCCGTCTTCTGCGAAATTTCCGCAATCGGACGAATATCCGTCTCCAATGTTCGCGCCGCGCAGTTCGGACGTATCTTCAATTTCGCTCGCCCAATTTCCCGCGCCAGCGCTTCCACGTCCGCATACGCACGCGGCCCCGCGCCCGGCAGACCGATGTTCACCGTCTCAATTCCCAGCGCTTCCATCAAATACAATATTTTTATTTTGTCTTCAATACTTGGGTCGGATACGGAAGGATTCTGCAAGCCATCGCGCAAGGTCTCGTCGTCCAGCATCACCTTGCGCCCGGCCAAAAATTGACCGGGCCCCTGCAAATTCCAATCGAAGATTAATTCTTCGCTCGAAGAAGTTTCGCCGGACTTCGCCTGATCGCTCAGAAACATTCTCCGTCGTGATTCATCTTTGCTTCAAAAATGAAATTACGTCCGCAGCGTGTAGCTCTGTGACATCTCCGCCATATTCGGTTTGTACAACGTCTTGCAGAATTCGCAGCGGTAAACTTCCACCATCGGCCCGCCCACCAGCGCCGCAATTTCCTTCGGATAATCGTAGTAGCGCTTCAAATGTCCGCAGCAAAGTTTCCCCTTCGCGTCCTTCTCATCACAGGAACGCTGCCTCGGCGCGCGCACTTTCACCTTCGGCGGCCCCGCCGGTGCTTCCGCTGCAACAGCCGCAGCCGGAGCCGCCGCAGGTTTTGCCGCCGCAGGAGGCGCAGGCGCAGCCGATGGAGTCGTAGCCGCCGGTACAACAGGATTCGTCTCTGACATATTTTCCCTCTCCGCTTATTTATACACCAATTTGCCCGTGGCACAGCCATTCCTGGCTGTGAGCTTTCCGATAGCTAAAGTTTCCACCCCTCCCCATACTCCACCCCCACCAAATAAAGTCCTGCCGCCCCCGCCGTCGCCCCCGATCTCGCCCGATCCTTCGCCTCGATAATTCCCCGAATATCCCCCGCCTTCAATTTTCCCCGTCCAACATCCAAGAGCGTCCCCACCATCTTCCGCACCATATATCTCATAAACGATTTCCCGCGCACCACATAAACCAACTCATCCGCCTCAATCTTCCCGTCGCCAACCTCTCCAATCACATCCGCCGAGGCCCCAGCCAGAAATCCCTCGCGCGAAAATAAATCACGCCTCCGCGCAAAAATTCGCGAACTGAAAATCGTCCGCGTCGTCTCCCGCTTCTCATCCAACTCCTCGTCCCCCGTCGACGCCGCCATCGACGTGAAATCAAATGTCCCCTCAAAATATCTCGCCGCCTCCGCCATCGCCGCCACATCCAGCGGATAAGGATCGTGCATCACATATTTGCGCTCAAATGGCGAAAGTATCTTTCCACGATATATCCTGTACTGATATGTCTTCGCCACCGCATCATGACGCGAATTAAATTTCGGCCCGACTTCCTCCGCATCCACCACGCGCACCGCAGCCGGCAGCAGCGCATTGAACGCCCGCAAAAATCCTCGCGCATCCAATGACTCGCTCGCCGTCTTGAAATGCGCCACTTGTCCCAACGCATGAACTCCCGCGTCCGTCCGCCCCGACCCAAGCACCTGCACATTTTCCTGAGTCAGGCGCGACGCAACATCCACCAATGCGCCCTGCACCGTCGCCTTCCCCGGCTGCATCTGCCAGCCGAAGAATTCCGACCCGTCATAACAAATTGTAATTTTGAAATTCCGCATGGCGCGTGTAGCTCACGTTCTGCGAACGTGGGTCTTTTCCGAACTAAACGAAATTAAACACAAACGGTGTCATCCCTAGCTCCGAGGGACCTGCTTTGTCTTTTGTGTTTTGTCCGGCCCGCGAACTTATTTCCCCACCTTCTTAAATCGACTCCCTGGCTTCACCGCCGCTCCACCCTCCGCACATAGCGGACACGCAGCCGCCTCATAATTCTTAATATCCAGACTCACCAACGCCTCCGCCCTGACCGGCAATTTCAATTGCCCCATGCTCCGATCAATTATCGCCCCCGCCGCCACAACTTTCCCTCCCGCCGCCTCCACCACTTTGATCGCCTCAACTGTCGACCCGCCAGTAGTCCACACATCCTCAACAACCAGCACCGGCTGTCCCGCCTCAATCGAAAATCCCCGCCGCATGGTCATCGTCCCGCTGGCATCGCGCTCCACAAATATCGCTGGAATTCCATTCCCTGGACGGCCCGCGCCGAGCGCCCGCGCCACCTCGTGTCCCAGTATCACGCCACCTAAAGCAGGCGAAACCACCGCCGAAATCTCCAATCCAGGGAATTTCGCCGCCAAAGCCGAACTTATTTGCTCCGCAATCCGCGGAAACTGTAATACCAGCGCACATTGGACGTATGTATCACTATGGAGACCAGACGACAGCTCAAAGTGGCCATGCCGTATCGCGCCAACATTTTTCAAAATCTCAGTCACTTGTTCAGGCTGCATCCGTTTTCTCCGATTCCGCGAATTGCCGCGCAAAGCCTATGTCCCGCGTCGCGCATTGTCAAGAATGCTCCGACGCTGTTAGACTTGCGCCGCACAGGTTTCGCGTTCAGCGCTCTGTTAATACCGTCCGGCGTAAAAACTTGAAACAATTCATGCGTTTGGGACGTTTAACTTACTTAAGGTCACGCGGGTTTAATTGTCGGATACCCATGGAACGAAAGGATCAACGAATTATGGTCAGGTATATGCGTACGGTCGGGATATTCACTCTGGCGCTCTGCGTCATTTTGGGACCCGTCGCGCCGGCCTTTGCTCAGGCCCAGCAACAACAACAGACTCCTCCGCCGACAACTCCTCCGCCGACGCCTCCACAAGCGCCACCGACGAACGCGGAGCAGGCCCAGCAGCCGCCTCCTCAGGCACAGGCGCCGCCAGCTCAAGTGGCTCAACCCGCCACGCCCTCCACTGCCGATCACGTGGACGATAAAACTCCGCGCGAATATTCCCATGGCGTGCCGTGGTTCCCGAATGTTCTCGGGCCATATTCGCCCATGCACATTGGCATGCCGAATCTCGCCAACGGCGCGACCCTTCAACAATATATGAAGGACGGCAAACTGTATCTCAGCGTGCAGGACGCCATCGCTCTTGCGCTTCAAAACGATCTCGATATCGCCGTCGCTCGTTACAATCCGCTGATCGTCGATACGAATATTCTTTCCGCGCGTTCAGGAGCGGGAACGCCCTTCACCTTCGATCCTACGCTAAAAGCCACCAGCGGAATCACCCACTCAAACACTCCCGTCGGCAATCCGTTTCTCGTCGGTGCAGGAACGGGTGCAACGTCTCTGACCCAAACACAGGAATTCTTGAATCTGAGTTACACACAGTCTTTCCAGACTGGCACCAGCATTTCCATCGCGGAAACGAATTCGCACACCACTTCCACTTCCGGCAACCTGTTCAATCCTCTCGATCAGTCTCAAATGACTCTTCAAATAACCCAGTCATTGCTCAACGGATTCGGCTTCGCGAACAACCGTCGATTCATTGAAGTAGCGAAAAACTCGGAAAAAATCTCCGATCTCGCCTTCCAACAGCAAATTCTCACTTCCGTTACCCAGGTTGAAACCGCATACTGGGAATTGGTCTACGCCATTCAAAACGTCGGCGTATCTCAGCACTCTCTGGACCTTGCGGTGCAACTATGGAACGACGATAAAAAGCAGGTCGTAATCGGAACTATGGCTCCGCTCGATGTGATCACCGCTGAAGCAGGAGTTTCCACTTCCAATCAAGCTCTAATCGCCGCGCAAACGCTCCTCTATCAAGATCAAATCGCCTTACTTACTCTGATTACTAAGGACCCGCTTGGGCCCTCCTCGGCCAAACTTGAAATCGTGCCGACGGATGTTACCTACAATCCCGCTGACGTTGAAAATCAGCCACTCGATCAGGCCGTTCGTGAAGCCCTTGCGAATCGTCCGGACTACAAACAATCTCCAATCAATTTGAATAGCGACGAACTCAACATTAAGGGCAATCGAAATCTACTTCTTCCGTCGCTCACCGCCGTCGGTCAGTACAGCGGCGCGGGCCTCGCGGGAACCAGCACCAGCAATGGCACACCCACTGGCGCGTTTGCTGCCAGCACCACCCCCATCGTGACCGCGAATGGAACTCCGACCGGAACTTTTGTTGGAATTCCACTCACCACTGCGGGAGTTACGTCCATCACCGGATTTGGTAGCGTTCTCAACTCCCTTTTCACCGGCCAATTCCCTGGCTACACCGCTGAAGTGGTTTTCAGCCTGCCAATCCTGAATCGCGCTGCGCAAGCGGCAAGCGCGGCTTCCATTCTTACGCAGCGGCAGGATCTCACTAAGCTGCAACAACAGCAGAACGCCATCGTCGTTGACGTTCGCACCACCCAAATTAACTTGACGCAGGCTCGCGCGGCTCTCGCAGCCGCCACCAAGTCTCGCCAACTGGAGCAGGCGGCGCTCGACGCCGAAAATAAAAAGCTCCAGCTCGGCGCGTCAACTTCGTTTCTCGTCAGCCAAATCCAAACACTCTATTTCACCGCCGCAGGAAACGAAGTCCGCGCTCTCGTCAACCTGGTGGAAGCCAAGATCCAATTCGATCGCGCCATGGGCCGCACTTTCGCCGTCAACAACATCCTGTTGGATGCCGGCAAACAAGCGGGCCCGGCAGTGTTCCACGACTACAAAATCCCCGGCACCCGCGCGGACGGTTCCCTCCTGGCCGATCCACAACAATAACTACAATTCAGTCTCAATTGTTTTTCCTCTGGCCCGGATTCCACTCTCCGGGCCAGTTTGTTGAAGGGGCGCTGCTTCCTGCGCCCCCATCCGAATCCTTTGATTTCTTCCGCACCCGCGTACAGTCGCCATTACTCCACCACAATTCGCCCGCCCGCACACGGTGTCATCCCGAGCTGCGAGGGACCTGCTTCTTCTTTTCGTCTTTCGATTTTCTTTGCTTTTGATTTCCGCCGTCTTCCGCAAATCTTTTCTCTGCGTTCTCTGCGCCTCTGCGTTGAATACACACCCATTTCCTATCTTGCCCACCACCCAACGATGCCGTAAACTGTATTTGCATTTGTTCGCGCGCAAACTCTCGCGCCAGGGGCATTCCAATGACCGACAAGCTAACTCCCAGCTCAAGCGTTGTCGTCGACGTAAAAGAGAACGGCGGCACCGCCGGCAGTACGGCGGAAGCCCCGCGCACTCCCTCCCCCGCCGAACTCGCCTGGGAAAAAGACACTCTAAATCCCACGCTCGCGAAATCCGCCGAGCGCCAAAAAGAATTCACCACTCTTTCCGATCACACTATTCGCCGTCTCTACACTCCCGCAGACCTTCCCGATTGGAACGCTGAACGCGATCTCGGTTTCCCGGGCCAGCCTCCCTACACCCGCGGCATTCACGCCACCATGTATCGCGGCAAGCCCTGGACCATGCGCCAGTTCGCCGGCTTCGGCACCGCGGAGGACACCAACCAACGCTTCCGATATTTGCTGGCTCAGGGCCAAACCGGCCTTTCTGTCGCCTTCGATCTCCCGACCTTGATGGGCTACGACTCCGATCACGCGCTCTCCGAAGGTGAAGTCGGCAAATGCGGCGTGGCCATCAGTTCCCTCGCCGATATGGAAGTTCTCTTCGACCAAATTCCCATCAGCAGCGTCACCACTTCCATGACCATCAATTCGCCCGCCGCAATTGTTTGGGCCATGTATCTCGCCGTCGCAGAAAAGCAGGGCGCCGACTGGAAGAAAATTTCCGGCACAATTCAAAATGACATCCTGAAGGAATACATCGCGCAGAAGGAATACATTTATCCTCCCGAACCATCCATGCGCCTCGTCATTGACACTTTCGAGTTCGGCATGAAGCACACGCCGAAGTTCAATACCATTTCCATCAGCGGATATCACATCCGCGAAGCAGGCTCCACCGCAATTCAGGAATTGGCTTTCACTCTTCGTGACGGCATCGAATACGTCGACTGGGGAATTCGCCGCGGCATGGACGTCGACGCTTTCGTCCCGCAGCTTTCCTTCTTTTTCAACGCGCACAATGATTTCTTTGAGGAAATCGCCAAGTATCGCGCCGCTCGCCGCATCTGGTACAAAGCCATGCGCGAACGCTTCGGTGCAAAAAATCCGCGCACCTGGGCGTTGCGCTTTCACACGCAAACCGCCGGATGTTCGCTCACCGCGCAACAGCCTTACAACAACGTA
This sequence comes from Terriglobia bacterium, assembly GCA_963840515.1. Taxonomy (GTDB): domain Bacteria; phylum Acidobacteriota; class Terriglobia; order Acidiferrales; family UBA7541; genus DASTCZ01. The sequence continues at coordinate 203,395 of CAWIZI010000023.1, read as the reverse complement.
GTTCGCACCGCGATTCAAGCTCTCGCCGCCGTAATGGGCGGCACGCAATCTCTGCACACAAATTCTCTCGACGAAGCCTGGGCGCTCCCCACAGAATTCGCCGCAACCGTCGCTCTTCGCACGCAACAAATCATCGCGCACGAAAGCGGAGTCACCAACACCGTCGATCCGCTCGGCGGTTCCTACTTCGTCGAAACGCTCACTAACGAAGTCGAACGCGGCGCATGGGAATACATCAATAAAATTGATTCCCTCGGCGGCATGGTCGCCGCCATCGAGCGCTCCTATCCGCAACGCGAAATCGCCGAAGCCTCCTATCGCTACCAACTCGAAATCGACCGCAAAGAAAAAATCATCGTCGGTGTCAACGACTACGTCTCCAAAGAAAATCCACTAGAAACTCTCCAAATCGACGAGTCCGTAGCCGTCCGCCAGGCCGCGCGCCTCTCCAAACTCCGCGCCACTCGCAGCAATGACGAAGTAGCCCGAAAACTCGCCGCTCTCCGCGCCGCCGCCAAGGCCACCGACAATCTAATGCCCTTCATCTTCGACGCCGTCAAAGCCTACTGCACCCTCGGCGAAATCTGCGACACCATGCGCGAAGTCTTCGGCACCTTCGAGGAAGTCTCCATAACGTAGGGGCCACCTTCAGGTCGCCCGATGTAACTTAATTTTTTCTTGAATGAGATTTCTAACGGGTGCCCCAGATGCCGTATCTGCGTCTGGGGTTCTTAAATTTATTTCCCGAACCTCGCAGCCCGAGTCACCGTGCCTAACCAGCACCGCCTTTTCCGATAGCCCCTACACTTCAATCCCCGTTTAAAGTATTCTCTTACTTCATGCCTTCTCAAAAGATTCGCGTCCTCATCGCCAAGCCCGGCCTCGACGGCCACGACCGCGGCGCTAAAATTATCGCCCGCGCACTCCGTGACGCCGGTATGGAAGTCATCTACACCGGCCTTCGCCAAACACCCGAGATGATCGCCAGCGCCGCCGTGCAGGAAGACGTCGACGTCATTGGCCTCTCCGTCCTTAGCGGCGCGCACAATACTCTCTGCCCGCAGCTAATGGCCCTGCTTCACGACAAAGGCATGAACGACGTAATGGTTCTCCTCGGCGGCATCATTCCCGAAGCAGACATTCCCGCACTTAAAAAAGGCGGCATCTCAGAAATTTTTCTCCCCGGCACATCCACACAGGATATAGTCACCTACATTCGCGGACGTCTCCCGCAACGCGCCTGAGCCACTCATGCCGGAACCACAAACTCAGCCAACGCTGATCGCGCCGGCGCACTCGCCCCTGCCTCCGCATCCGCCCTATCAACTCACATCCATTCACGCCATCATCCGCGGTGGCATTTTATTTCTCGAATTTTCTGCCGCCGATAAATTTCCGCGCCTCAATCGCTGGGCGCTCACGCAAGTGCGTTACTACATGTCTATTCTCGCGAAGAATTCCGATCTCCGCGCCGCAATAATTTCCGGGACCGATAAATGTTTTGCCGCCGGCGCAGAACTCGCCGAAGTTTCCGTACTCACCGCCGATCAAGCTTTGGACTTCGCGATGCTCGGCCAATCTACGATGCAATCCATCGAAAACAGTCGCAAGCCCGTCATCGCCGCCATCCGCGGCTACTGCATGGGCGGCGGATTCGATCTCGCTCTCGCATGTCACAGACGCATCGGTACCTCCGACGCAATACTCGCGCATCGCGGCGCATCGCTCGGCCTCATCACCGGTTGGGGTGGCACACAACGCCTCCCCAGAGTTCTCGGCCCTCGCGGTCACAGCATCGCCATGGAAATGCTCGTCGCTGGACGCAGAATAAATGCCGCCGAGGCCTTCACCCTAAAATTGATTTCCGGAATAGTCCCGTCAGGCTCACTACTAGAAGAAGCCGACAAATTGACCGTTCGTGCAACTCAATAATCCGCTCGGCCGTCTCGCCAACTGCCCAGATCTAAGACACTTACACGTTATTTCGTAAGAAAGGCGAAAGCCCCCATCCCCCCCCTATTTTGCGATGTATATGCTAATAAAGGACTTACAGCGATCTGTGGGTGATCGTTATGCTAATAAAGGACTTACGGGACAATCGCCCTAAAGTTTGCCACGGCCGTCATTCGATGACCTTCCCGGTGGCATCGCGAATTTCCAGTTTGCCCAGATTCAGTTTTCGCAAATCCGCTTCGATTTTCGCGCGATCGCCAACTCAGATCACGATCATTTGATCGGGCTTTAAATATTTTTGCGCCAGCGCCTGCGTTTGTTCAACACTCACCGCTGAAAATCGGCTCGGCAACTTCTGATAAAAATCGATTGGTAAATCATAAATAAAAATATCCGCGAATGATCCCGCAGCAGCTCCGCTCGTTTCAAAAGATCCGGGCAACGATCGCGATTCGGAATCGCGCGCCAAATCAATTTCGCCAGGAGTCATCTTCGTATCCATCATGCGGTGTATTTCTTTCAACGTCTCTGTCACCGCCGGCGCGGTAGCATCAGTTCGTATCGCGCCGCCAGCCACGAAGTATCCCGAATAACGGTCATAAGTGAAACTCGTGAATGCCCCATACGTGTATCCGTGCGCCTCGCGTAAATTCATATTGATGCGGCTCGAAAAAAGCCCACCCAGATCCGCGTTCATCACTTCAAGGCCCGGATAATCCGGAGTTGAACGCGCAGGCCCCGGCTGCGCAAGAAAAAGTGACGTCTGGGCTGCGCCGGGACGATCGACGATCACCACTCGCGCGTGCGAAACTTCCGGCGTCATCACTGGAAGTTTTGGCGGCGCGCCGGATTGCCAGGCGCCGAATTTATTCTCTACCAGCTGCTTCAGTTCTTCCATCGTGATATTTCCAGCAACGACAAGCGCCACGTTCGCGGGAATGTAATTCTGTTTCCAAAAAGATTTCATATCGTCACGCGATATTGTTTTGAGCGACGCCTCGGTTCCAATCGATTCGTAACCGTAAGGATGATTCGCTCCGAAAATCAGCCGGTCAACCAAGCGGAACGCAACAGTGTTCGGATTGCTATCTTCATTCAACAACGAAGCCAGGCGGCTCGAACGGCGACGCTCGACTTCCTCTTGCGGAAACGCAGGGTGCAAAACAATATCCGCCAACAAATCCAAAGCGCCTGAAAAATTCTTCGTCAGTGAGGCTGTGCTCGCGTTCGACGAATCTGAATTTGATCCGGTCGTGAGTGACGCGCCGAGAAGAGCCGCTTCATCCGCGATCTGCGTCGCATCTCGTTTCGTAGTTCCCTGCTGCAACATGTTTGCGGTGAACGCCGCGAGTCCCGGTTTTTCACCCGGATTCGCTTCGTTCCCAGTTTTCAAAACTAATTCCGCGGATACAACTGGAACTCCGGGACGATGCGTGTAAATCACCGTCAATCCATTACTCAACTTAAATGTTTGCGGCACCGGCAAATTCAGCGGACGCGCTGGTCCTGCGGGCGGCGGATTTTCCCGCCACGCTGCATCGGCATTGATTGATTCTCCGCCGGTTGATCTTCCTTTTTCCTGATTCGGCGGTGTAGGAACTTCAGGACCTAAATCTGGTTTTCCGGGCACTCCGTAAACTACTGCGCGCGCCGTCGGTTTCAATTGTTGCTCCGCGAAATTTTTCACCGATTGCACAGTTGCATCGTCGTATCGCGCGATATCGTCCGGAAAATATCCGGGATTGTGCAGATAGTGATTGAAATAATTCAACTGGTCGGCAACTCCGCCGAATCCGCCGAGCGATTCCAATCCTTCCACTTTGCGCGTCTCAATTCCATTTCGGGCGCGATTTAATTCGGCGGGCGTCGGGCCATCCTTCCTCAACGCTTCCACTTCTTCGTTGATTGCCTTTTCAATTTCTTCCGCGCTGTGGCCGGGACGCGCCGTCACTGTGATTTCAAATACGGATCCGAGCAGCAACGATTCCTGACCTGCCTCCACGTCCAGCGCGATTTGTTTTTCGTACACAAGTTTTTTGTACAGGCGGCTGGATTTACCTCGACCAAGAATAGTCGCCGTTAAATCCGCGTCGGCATCGCCCGCGCTGAAAACTTTCGATGTGAGCCACGCTTCGTAAACGCGCGGCAATTGAACTTGATCCTGCACTATTTCCCGACGTTCGCTTGTGATCGCGGGAGTCTCGGCCACAATTTTCGGAACATCTAGCCCGCGCTTTAGCGGCCCGAAATATTTCTCGACGAGCTTTTTGACTTGAGCGGAATCAAAATCGCCTACGATAGCCAGGCTCGCATTGTTCGGCGTGTAATATTGTTTGAAGAAATTCCGCACATCTTCTAATTTTGCCGCTTGAATATCCGCGTGCGATCCAATCACCACGCCATAATAAGGATGCTGCTTCGGAAATAGTTGATGGTACAGAGCTTCTTCCACAATTCCGTACGGAGTATTTTCTGTGCTCTGCCGGCGTTCGTTTCGTACCACGTCCTGCTGATTCGTCAAGCTCGCTTGGTCCAACTTATCCGGCAAGAATCCCATGCGATCGGATTCCAGCCACAGCGCCAATTCCAATTGATTTGAGGGTAGCGTCTCAAAATAATTCGTGCGGTCGAAATCCGTGGTGCCGTTAATCAGCGAAGCGCCCGCGGCCTCCAACAATCTGAAATGCGTGCTTCCCGGTACATGCTTGGAGCCTTCAAACATCATGTGCTCAAACAAATGCGCGAACCCGGTGCGTCCTGGCAATTCGTTTGCCGGCCCGACGTGATACCAAATATTTACGGCCACCATCGGCAGGCGATGATCTTCAGAGAGGATGACGTCCAGCCCGTTCGGCAAAGTGTATTTCTCATATTTAATGTCGATGCCAGAGAGTGTGGCGGTTTTTGTTTGCGACGCGCTTTGCGCAAGCGCAAATCCCGCGCTGAAAATCGTTACTGATACGAGAATTGCAAACCGCATCCAGTTCCGACGCATCATGTTCGTTCTCCCTATTTTCAGAATTTCACCCGAAGAAGTGGGCCGTTCGGCCGACCGACTGCCAATTTCAATCCCGAAAAGTTACCACAGACCCTACGAAATTCGAGCACGCCGATGATTATGCATTCCCCCCTTGCTTACCGAGAGGAGAAGATGTACGCTACCCTCGGTAAGCGAGGAGAGCATGAGCAAACCAAATGATTTAGTCCAAGGCACGCTTGATCTGTTGCTGTTGAAAATTCTGGCGCTCGAGCCGCTGAATGGATTCGCGGTAAGCCAGCGTCTGAAACAGGTTTCCGGTGACGTCCTGCAAGTTAGCGACGGATCGCTTTATCCGGCGCTCCACAAACTCGAGCAGGAAGGTTGGATCACCGCCGAATGGAAGCCCAGCGAAAATAATCGCCGGGCGAAATTTTATTCGCTCACGCGGCTCGGAAAGAAGCATCTGGAAAAGGAATCCGCGAACTGGAGCCGCCTTTCCGGCGCGATTTCGCACGTCGTGAAATTGAAGGAGGCATAGTCCATGCGCCCTCGACACTGGCTTTACACAATTCCGCTGCGCATCCGCTCGCTTTTCCAGCGGCGTGCAGCCGATAACGGACTGGATGAAGAGCTTCAGTTTCATCTCGATCAAAAAACGCGGGAATTTACTTCTAAAGGATTTTCCGAAAAAGAAGCGCGCTACGCGGCCTTGCGCGAATTCCGCGGTGTGGAACAATCCAAAGAAAATTGCCGGGACGCACGAAAAGTAAATTTACTTCTCGATTTCGCACAGGATCCTGCGTTTCGGCGCGCGCATGATTCGCAAGAATCCGGGCTTTTCGGCAATCGCCATTCTTACACTCGCTCTCGGCATCGGCGCGAACGCGGCGATCTTCAGCGTCGTCAACGCGGTGCTTTTGCGGCCGCTTCCCTATCCCTCGCCGGACCGGATTGTTTCGATCCGTGGCGCAGCTCCAATGTCGTTCGTACCAGTTCCTGAGTTTCATTGGGTTTGGAACGCGTGGGCAGACAACACGCGCTCGTTCGATGCTTTGGCCACCTACGAAACTGGAGATTTGAATTTCGCCGCCGCCGGATCTGAGCCGGAACGGGTTTCGGCCGCGGAAGTTTCCGAGCATTTCTTTGCAACATTCGGTATCGGACCGATCGCGGGTCGCGCATTTTTGCCGTCAGAGGAAATTCCGGCGCACGCGTCGGTCGCCATTATCAGCGCCACCTTATTCCGGCGTTTGGGTTCCCCGCTGGACATTATCGGCAAAACTTTTCTAATGAATGGAAAGCAGACAGTGGTGGTTGGCGTGATGCCAAATGGATTTGAATATCCAGAAAAAACTCTCGTCTGGCTTCCGACGGCATGGAATTACCACGATGAAATGCTTTTGAAGCAGGCGATTTTTTATTCGACGATCGGCCGCCTGAAGCCATCGGTTTCGCCCGCGCTTGCCCGGGAAGAACTCGCCGCAATTCAATTACATTCATTTGAAGAAATAAAGAAGTCCAGACCCGGTGCGGATTTTTCCAAGATGCCAAAAGTTTCCATCATTCCTTTGCATGATCAGTTAGTCGGTACATCCAAACCGGCGTTATTACTACTGCTCGGCGCGGTCGGATTCGTTCTATTGATTGCATGCGCGGACGTGGCGAATTTGCTTCTTGCCCGCGCCGTGCAACGTCAACGCGAAATCGCGTTGCGTGCAGCTCTTGGCGCATCTCGATTGCGTCTGGTTCGTCAGGGACTTACGGAAAGCGTTTTGCTTTCTTCTATCGGCGGACTTTTCGGACTCGGCCTGGCATACGGCGCTCTGGAGGCTGTCCGCAGCTTCATTCCCGCCGGAATGCTTTTCGTTCAGAGCATCACAATGGATATTCGCGTCCTTCTTTTCCTGATGGGCGTTTCGATTTTGAGCGGGTTGATCTTCGGGCTTTTCCCCGTGCTTCATGCTTTGCGTGTTGATCTGAACGAACCACTCAAGGAATCGGCCTCCGGTTCGTCTTCGCGCCATTCATTTCTGGGCCGTACGCGAAGTTGGCTGGCCATTTCTGAAATCGCAATGGCCCTTGTACTTTTAGCGGGTGCTGGGCTTCTCATAAAAAGCTTTTGGCGGCTGACGAGTGTTGATACCGGCTTCCATCCGGAAAGTGTGCTAGCGGCAAACGTAGCGCTCCCTACGAATATTTATCAGAAGCCCGAGCAGCGCACAGCGTTTTACAACGAGACGCTGGCGCGTGTCTCCGCGCTTCCGGGCGTAACTGCAGCGTCGTACACGACTGATGTGCCGTTCGGGAAAACTTTCGGAATCTCGGTGAAGATTACTTTGGAGACAGAAACGGCAGCGCACCTTTCAAAACAGGACGACGTGTTCGCTGCATATTACTGCGTCAGTCCCGATTATTTCCGCTCTATGGGAATCCCTCTGATCGCCGGGCGCGCATTCAACGATGCGGACCGCGCGGGCGCTCCTGCCGTCGCGATCATTAACAACTCAATCGCTCAGACGTTTTGGCCCGGCGAAAATCCGTTGCACAAACGAATTGCGCTTCCGGCGGGCGGTCCCGGACGAGCTTTGAATTTTGCCGAAATCGTCGGAATCGTCGGCGACGCGAAACACACAGATCTTAGTCAAGCCGCTGTTCCCGAATTTTACATGCCCACCCTACAAACGCCACCTACCGCAGCTTTTCTGGTCGTGCACGTCGCCGGAGATCCGGCGGGTACAGTAACCGCCATCCGACACACAGTCGCGCAAGTGGACAGCACGCTGCCGCTTTCAACATTCGTTTCGATGTCCGACCGCATTTCAGAATCCGTCGCTGAGCCGCGCTTCCGCACGTTGCTTCTTGGAATCTTCGCGGGACTTGCGCTGATTCTGGCTGCGGCGGGAATTTATGGAGTGATGTCCTACAGCGTTGCGCAGCGCACGCGCGAAATTGGAATTCGGATTGCGATGGGAGCGGGGCGTCGAGACGTTCTCAGCCTTGTTCTCGGCCATTCACTGAAATTAACTTTGATTGGAATCGCGATCGGGCTTGCTGCGTCATGGGGACTTACGAAATTGCTGGCGAGCGCTTTGTATAACGTGACGCCGCATGATTTTATTACGCTCGCGTCGGTTTCGATTTTGCTTTCTGCCGTTGCGCTGCTGGCGAGTTACATTCCTGCGCGGCGTGCGATGCGAGTGGATCCATTGGTCGCGTTGCGCTGCGAATAAAATTCGCACGCTGGACGCAAACGCGATTCAGCGAGCATTTGTACCGAACTAAATTTAGTACCGCAGTGAAATTGAAGGAGGCACCGGCCATGCGCCCTCAACACTGGCTTTACACAATTCCGCTACGCGTTCGTTCCCTGTTCAAACGGCGTGCTGCTGATAACGATCTCGATGATGAGCTGCGAGATCACCTCGATCTGAAAACGCAGGAATTTATCTCTAAAGGATTTTCCGAAAGAGATGCTTGCTATGCCGCGCTGCGCGAATTTCGCGGCGTCGAACAGTCGAAGGAAAATTGCCGCGATCAGCGAAAAGTAAATTGGCTGCAAGATTTTGCGCAGGACCTTCGCTACGGCGCGCGCATGCTGCGCAAGACGCCGGGATTCACGGCGGTCGCTATTCTTACGCTGGCGCTGGGAATTGGCGCGAACACCGCAATCTTTAGCTTGATCGACGCCGTGCTGCTGAAATCACTTCCCGTTCAGAATCCGAATGCATTGGTCATCGTCCGTATGGTGACACCGGAAGATAAGGGCGATCCGGATATTGAGATCAGCAATCCTGTATGGCAGCAAATCCGAGACAGGCAAGATGTTTTCTCGGGCGCGTTTGTGTTTTCCAATTTTAGATTTGACCTCGCGCAGGGCGGCGCGACGCAGTATGTGAACGGACTTTACGCGAGCGGAGATTACTTCAACACGCTTGGCGTTGTTCCCGCCGCAGGGCGTCTTTTCACGTCTGGTGATGACGTTCGTAGTTGCCCCGGAGTAGCTGTTCTGAGTTACAACTTTTGGCAGGAACATTTCGGCGGCGCGCCAAATGTCGTCGGAACCACGCTGAGATTAAATAATCATCTGTTTCCGATCATCGGTGTTTCCGCTCCGGGCTTCAACGGCATAACGGTTGGCACTCACTTCGACGTGGCGATGCCCGTCTGCGCGGAAGCAATCGTTCCTGTGATTGGGAAAGCAGACGGTCAGAAATTTCTGGACGATGCGCAAGGGCGCTGGCTTTCCACGGTGGCGAGATTAAAGCCAAATATTTCTGAAGCGACAGCCGACGCTCGCCTGAAGGTTATCGCACCGGGCATTTTTTCCAAGATTGTTTCGCCAGAATGGAAAACGGAAGACCAAAAAGATTTTCTGTCCGGCACTCTTCTTACGCAACCCGCGCCAGCCGGCGTTTCGGATCTAGAGAGCTACAACCAACCGCTGAAAATTCTGATGACTGTGGTGGCACTCGTTTTACTGATCGCCTGCGCCAACCTGGCCGGATTGATGCTCGCGCGCGCAGCCACTCGCTGGAAAGAAATTGCGGTGCGCTTGGCCATGGGCGCTTCGCGCGGCCGCCTGATCCGGCAGCTTCTTACGGAATCGATTCTACTTTCGTCACTCGGAGCGTTGGCTGGAATTCTGCTGGCACGGTGGGGATGCGCGCTGCTGGTGAGGCTGATTTCCACGTCGCAGTATCAAGCGTTCGTTGAAATTTCGTTGGATGGACGCGTTCTCTCGTTCACGGTCGGAATCGCAGTGTTCACTGGACTTCTATGCGGACTGCTGCCAGCGTTGCGAGCTTCAAGAGTTTCTCTGACGTCGGCGATGAAAGGCGCGCAATCCGAGATGACGCAGAGCGGCTCGCAGCTTGGTTCCCATTTGAGACCGGGCCGCTGGATCGTTGCGTCGCAGGTTGCTCTATCGCTGGTGGTAGTAATTACCGCAGGGCTTTTCTTGCGAAGTTTCAAAAACCTGGTGACGCTGGACACGGGATTTGATCGCAGCAACATCTTGATAATTGAAACAGACTTTCAAAGCGCGAACGGTTCGGCGGATTCGCGCGCGATGCTTTCCGGTCAGATTCTGCAGCGCTTGCGTTCACTTCCCGGCGCGATCTCTGTCAGCGAATCCGTAGTCACACCCATCAGCGGATATATGTGGGCGCTTCATTTCACTTTGCCTAACGGCGAAGGTCCGAAAAAAGAACTCGCGGGCGCATACGTGAATTTTGTATCCTCGGGGTACTTCGCCACTCTCCGCACCCCTATTCTTTCGGGCCGGGATTTCGACGAACACGATATAGCCGGCGCACAGCCGGTCGTCGTCATCAGCGAAACAATGACTCAGAGATTCTTTCCACGCACGACGGCCATCGGCCAATATCTGATAACGGAAGATTACGTCAATCACGATCACGACAAAAAGACTCCGCCGATGTTGGTGGTCGGCGTTGTGAAGGACACCAAGTACCGAAGGATCCGCGAAAAAACTGCACCCACCATTTATATGGCGGTCGCGCAAAACCAGAAGTTAGACGACCCGCGAAGTTTTGAGATTCGCACCGCCGCGGATCCCGCAGCGATTGCCCGTTCTGCTGAAGAAGCAATCGCGTCGGTGAATAAGAATATTTCACTTGATATTCAAACTCTGGAAACTCAAGTGGATGATTCGCTGCGACAGGATCACTTGCTGGCTACGCTTTCCGGATTTTTTGGCGCGCTCGCACTTCTGCTGGCGATGATTGGATTGTACGGGGTGCTCGCGTACACCGTCACGCGGCGAAGGAAAGAGTTCGGCATTCGCATTGCGTTGGGCGCGCAGAAGAATTCCATCGTCGGACTGATTCTGCGCGACGTTGCGCTGCTGCTCGCCGTTGGAATCTCGTGCGGAATAGCGATTTCATATTGGGCCACACGGTTGATGGAACAAATGTTATTTGGTTTGAAGGCGCGCGACGCGGGAACGATGATCATTTCGGTGGCGCTGCTGGTGAGCGTTGCGCTTGTCGCGGCATATCTTCCAGCGCGGCGAGCGACGCGTACTGATCCGATCCTCGCGCTGCGAGACGAGTAGGAGTGTTGGCGTTGCGTATTCGAGCACGCCAAATTGTCGCGCAACTGTAATGAACGTTCACTCGCATCAAAACATTCTCCGACGTATACTCCTATGCTGCGGCGCGACAATTTTGGGCGCTTGCCGTAAACTAATTTTGGAAAATTCCCCGCGTTAGGATTTTGGACGGAATTGCGGGAACAAACGAGGTTGCTGCGTTGTCTAGCCCTGCTCTGGAGTCAAAAATTAACCGCGAATCCCCGGATTTTGCGAAGAACACGCGGTCGCTCGTCGACCTTCTGACGGAAATTAAAAACCAGGAGCAGCAAATTTCCGAAGGCGGCGGCGCGAAGGCTATTGAGTCTCAGCACAAAAAGGGGCGGCTGACCGCGCGCGAACGCATCGCGAAATTGATCGATCCGAACACAACTTTCTTCGAGTTGGGAATTTACGCCGCGTATGAAATGTATGAGGAATGGGGCGGCGCGCCCGCGGCGGGAACGATCACGGGACTGGCGCGAGTTTCCGGGCGGCTGGTGATGATCATCGCGAATGACGCTACTGTGAAAGCCGGAGCATTTTTCCCGATGACTGCGAAGAAAGTGATTCGCGCGCAGAATATTGCCATCGATAATCGGATTCCGACTTTGTATCTGGTCGATTCAGCGGGAGTTTTTCTTCCGTTGCAGGAAGATGTGTTTCCGGACACCGACGATTTCGGGCGCGTGTTCCGCAATAATGCTGTGATGTCCGCAATGGGAATTCCGCAAATCGCCGCGATTATGGGAATGTGCGTGGCGGGCGGCGCGTATCTTCCAGTGATGTGCGATCAACTTTTGATGACGGACGGCTCCGGACTTTTTCTTGCCGGGCCGGCGCTGGTGCAAGCGGCCATCGGACAAAAAGTTTCCGCGGAAGAATTGGGCGGCGCGGAAATGCACGCGCAAATCAGCGGCACCGTGGATTTTCGTGAGCCGAATGACGAAGCGTGCATCGAGCGGCTGCGCTCCCTCGTGGATAAGATGGGACATCACGGCGAAGGGCCTTTCGATCACAAGCCGTCGGAGAAACCGAAATTTCCTGAGGAAGAAATCTACGGCGTGTTCACCAATGCTCCCGGCAAGCAATACGATATGCGCGATGTGATCGCGCGCGTGGTGGACGGCAGCCGCTGGGATGAATATCGTCCGGAGCATGGCGCAACTGTTCTGTGCGGATATGCGCGGATTGGTGGATGGGCGGTTGGAATTGTCGCGAATCAAAAGATGCATGTGAAGACTGTTGATCCGGTTACCGGTCAGCCACGCTTGGAATTTGGCGGCGTGATCTATACCGAGGCCGCGGAAAAAGCTGCGCGGTTTATTTTAGATTGCAATCAGCATCTGATACCGCTGATTTTTCTGCACGACGTTAACGGTTTCATGGTCGGCAAAGAAGCGGAATGGAGCGGCATCATCCGCGCGGGCGCAAAAATGGTGAATGCGGTGTCCAACAGTGTGGTGCCGAAGATTGCCGTGATTTGCGGGGGAAGTTTTGGCGCCGGACATTACGCGATGTGCGGAAAGGCATACGATCCGCGATTTGTTTTTGCGTGGCCTACCGCGCGTTACGCTGTGATGGGTGGAGATGCGGCGGCTGGAACGCTGGTCGAAATTCGCATCAAGCAACTGGAGCGCGAAGGAAAGAAACTTTCGGACAAGGACAAAAAAGACTTGCGAGATTCGACGCGCAAGACTTACGAGCATCAGACTGATCCGCGATACGCGGCGGCGAGACTTTGGGTTGACACAATTATTGATCCGGCGCACACGCGCGAGGCGTTGATCTGGGCGCTGGAAGCGGCGGCGTTGAATCCAGAAGTGAAGGAATTTAAGACGGGAGTACTTCAGACGTGATGCGTTCACGAAGCTTTTCCGTGGTGGTCGTTGGCGCCATCATGTTGATTGGCTCATGGCTAATTGCAGACTCCTTTTTCCGGCCAGCCCCGGCACCGCCGCCTCTTGATGGGTTGGTATGGGACGGCTACCATTCACCAGCACAAAAAATTCTAGCCGGCACGGGCGTCGCGGGCTTCCTTTTGTTCGTGGCCGGCTTACTATCTCTTGCGATTGATGGCGTGAAACGCGTCTGGAAAAAAGGATCATGAACGAACCCGTCAAAATAATTGAATGCCCGCGCGATGCCTGGCAGGGCCTTGAAAAAAATATTCCGACTGCCCGCAAAGTCGAATACTTGCTCGCGCTCGTCAATGCCGGGTTTCGTCACATTGACGCCGTAAGTTTCGTTTCTCCAAAAGTCGCGCAAATGGCGGATAGCGAAGAAGTGATGAATCAGTTCCTCGCTTCCCTTCCGGCTGAAAAACCTGCGCCGGAAATTATTGGAATTGTGGTGAACGAGCGCGGCATTGAGCGCGCGCTGGCGACTCCGGGCGTTACAACGCTTGGATATCCTTATTCCATTTCCGCATATTTTCGTCGCGCGAATGCGAATATGTCCCGCGCTGAATCGCGCGCGTTGGTTGAGCATCTTCGGAAAGTTACGAAGGAAGCGAATCGCGATCACGTGATTTACATTTCCATGGCGTTCGGCAATCCATATGACGAGCCGTGGGGACCGGAACTTGTGGAGGACACACTTTTCTGGCTGAAAGATATTGGCGTGAAAAGCGTATCGCTGGCGGATACTGCAGGATCGGCGAATGCCGAACAAGTCGGCGCGCTCTATCGTGCGGTGAAAAACTGCGTGGCCGGAATTGAACTTGGCGTTCACCTCCACAGCCGTCCAGAGGATGCCGCCGCAAAAGTTGCTGCTGCTTATGAAGCCGGATGCCGGCGCTTCGATGGCGCGCTTACCGGGCTTGGCGGATGTCCTTTTGCGGGCGATGATCTGGTCGGAAATATTCCCACGGAAACTGTTCTGGGAACTTTAGCTGCGCGTGGAGTGAATACCGGAATTACTCCATCTGCGCTGGAACCGGTTTTGAAATTGACGCAACGCATTCGCCGGGAATTTTCCACCTCCGAGGTAATTCAGTGAGCTACCAAACCTTGACGCTGACTCACGAAGGCGCCGTCGCCACCATCACGCTGACCCGTCCGGAAAAGCGCAACGCAATTTCCGCGCAGATGATCGAAGAACTTCTGGCCGCGCTTGCTGAGATTGAACACACCGCCGTGCGCGCGGTAATCATCACCGGCTCAGGCAGCGCGTTTTGTAGCGGCATGGATCTGGACGCGCTGAAAAATTTGGCGCAGCAATCGCCCACGCAAAACTTGGAAGATTCGCGCCGCATTGCCACAATGTTTCGCCGGCTGTGGGCTTATCCGAAGCCGCTGATCGCCGCGGTGAATGGACCGGCCATCGCCGGAGGCTGCGGAATCGCCACGCTTTGCGATTTCACGATTGCTGTTCCCGAAGCAAAATTCGGATACACCGAAGTGCGCATTGGTTTTATTCCCGCAATTGTTTCTGTTTTTCTGATTCGACAAATTGGCGATAAGCGCGCGCGCGATCTTTTGCTGACGGGACGCATTCTGACGGCCGAAGAAGCGAAACAAATCGGGCTGGTGAATCATATCGTCGAGCCTGACAAATTAATGGATGCTGCGCGGATTTACGCGGCGTCGCTCGTTGAATCAAGTCCGAGCAGCATTGAACGCACCAAGCGGCTTCTGACGGAATCCGTTGCGGCGGAAGTGGACGCGGCGCTGGCCGACGCGATTGCAGAGAACGCGAGCATCCGCGCCACGGCAGATTTTCGCGAAGGGCTTTCATCGTTCTTAGAAAAACGTCGGCCGATTTGGCCGGGGAAATGACGCGCGCTACAAAGCTCTGCTAAACTCGCACAATAATAATGACCGGCTTCCACGAAACAACTGTCCGCGTGCGCTACGTCGAAACTGACCAGATGGGCGTCGTCTATCATTCCAATTTCTTCGTCTGGTTTGAAATCGGACGCGTCGAACTCTTTCGCGAACTCGGCGTCGTCTACAAAGACATGGAAGAAAAAGACAATTGCTTCATCGTCGTCGGCGAATGCAAATGCCGTTTCAAGCGGCCCGCGCGTTACGATGATTTACTGCGGGTACGAACGCGCATTTCCGAAGCTGGCAGCCGCAAAATAACTTTCGAGTATGAAATTGTGAACGCCGATTCCGGCGAACTTCTCGCCACCGGAGAAACTGTTCACGTGATCTGCGATAAACTCGGCCGCTCGAAATCGCTTCCTGACGTTTACAAAAAACTGTTCGGCGCCCAGAAGCACACGGAAGCGCCGGTTGCGGCCGCCAGTCACTCACACAAATAAAATGTCCACAACTCCACTTGCAATCCAACTTGACGGCAATTCACTGACTTTCATCCACGTCTATTCGGTCTCACGAGTCTCACCGCCATCGCCACAACCTCCTGCGAATGTCGCGCTTGCGCCGCACGCGCGCGAAAGAATGCTGGCTTCACGCGCCGTGGTCGACCGCGTGGTGGTTTCCGGCAAGACTGCTTACGGAGTGAATACTGGATTCGGCGAGCTTGCCGAAGTTCGCATTTCTCAGGAACAAGTCCGTCAACTGCAATTGAATTTAGTTCGCAGCCACTGCTGCGGAATCGGCGCGCCGCTTTCCGAAACGGAAACGCGTGTGATGATGCTTCTTCGCGCGAATACTTTGGCGAAAGGATTTTCCGGTGTTCGCCCTCTGATCGTCGAAACGCTTTGCGAAATGTTGAATCGCGGAGTGCATCCCGTAATTCCCTCGCAGGGTTCCGTCGGAGCGTCGGGAGATCTTGCGCCGCTTGCGCATCTTGGCCGCCGTGGTAATCGGCGAAGGTTTTGCCATTTTCAAAGGCGAACGACTGCCCGGTGCTGAAGCGATGAAGCGCGCGGGAATTAATCCACTTGTTCTCGAAGCAAAAGAAGGCTTGTCATTATTGAACGGCACGCAAGGAATGCTCGCGTTAATTTCTCTGGCGCTACGCGATGCGCACGTTCTCTGCGATGTTGCGGATATTGCCGCAGCGCTGGCGCTCGACGCGCTTCGCGGGAGTCCCGCGGCGTTTGACGCGCGCATTATGTCCGCGCGTCCGCATCCGGGCGCGGCGATCACCGCGCGAAATATTATTCGCCTGAACGAAGGCAGTCAGATTCGCGAATCGCATCGCAACGCCGAAAAAGATCCGCGAGTGCAGGACGCTTACAGTCTGCGCTGCACTCCGCAAGTTCACGGGGCCGCGCGCGACGTTCTTCTGAACGCGCAATCTATCGCGCTAGTCGAGTTAAATAGTGCGACAGATAATCCTCTGGTGTTTGCCGACGGCCCCGGCGAAATTCTTAGTGGAGGAAATTTTCACGGACAGCCGCTCGCCATGATTGCCGACCAAATTGCTGTAGCGATCGCCACGCTGGCCGGAATTTCCGAGCGACGCATCGCTTACATGACAAATCCGCAGACCAGCCTGCTGCCGGCATTTCTTACGCGCAATCCCGGACTGAATTCCGGATTCATGATTTTGCAAGTTGCCGCGGCCTCACTTGCCAGCGAATTAAAAGCAATGTCCACGCCGCATTCCGTGGACTCAATTCCGACTTCCGGCGATCAAGAAGATTACGTGAGCATGGGCATGTCCGCCGCGCGGAGACTGGCGCCGATGATCGCGAATCTTCAGCGCGTCGTTGCTATCGAACTGCTGGCGGCGTGCCAGGGAATCGATCTGCTGGCGCCGCTGCGTACTGGCCCGGAATCCCAGCGCGCCGTGGATATTGTTCGGAAAGTTTCGCCGACGCTGGAGGCGGACCGGTCACTCTCGGAAGATATTGAGTCGGTGGCTGGCCGAATCCGAGATAATGCTTTCGGGCAAGTTCTGATGCAAAACCTGAAGTCATAGACGTGGCTTCGAGAGGTGTACCAAATCATCGGTAGTTGTTGACATCTACCGATGATTTGGTACACTGTTTTCGAGGACGTTTCATGGCATCGATCTCAAGTCGCCTTATGAGTCTTGCTCTTAAGAGGCAAATCATTCGTTCAGTTGACGTGCGTCCTTTTGGGATTCCCCGAACTTACCTGTCAAGGCTTGCCCGGAAAGGCCTCCTCATAAGGGTGGGACGCGGCCTCTACCGATCAAGATCTTCTCCGGTGACTGAGCATCTTTCACTCATCCAAGCCGAGTCCAAAATCCCGAGAGGCGTCATTTGCCTGCTGTCTGCGCTGCGATTCCACGAATTCACGACACAGTCGCCACACGAAATCTGGATGGCCCTTGGGGCTAAGGCGTGGAGTCCGAAAATAACTTCGCCCGCAATTCGGCTAATCAGAATGTCTGGCGCGGCATTCAGTTTCGGCGTCAAGAAATATCCGGTTCGGGGCGGAACGCTCAATGTATACACTCCCGCGAAGACCGTTGCGGATTGTTTTAAGTTCCGAAACAAGATTGGAACGGATGTTGCCATCGAAGCTCTGAAGGAATGCTTTCGGCTGAAGAAAGCTACTATCGACGAGATCGCAGCAGCCGCTAAAGTTTGTCGAGTAGCCAATGTGATGCGGCCGTACATGGAGTCGCTCTAATTGCGCGGTCCAGCATCCAAAAACGTCGCGGCCTCAATTCGGCAGAAACTCCTGAACCTCGCGCAGAAGCGAAATGACGATTTCGGATTAATTCTCGCCAAGTATGGCCTCGAAAGAATTCTCTTTCGCCTCAGCAAATCCAAGTACCGCGACGCGTTCATCCTAAAAGGCGCGCTACTGTTTGAAATCTGGACGACGCAACGCCATCGTCCAACACGAGACGCGGATTTTCTGGCGACCGGCGATAGCTCGCCGCAACGATTCGTTCAAATATTCCGCGAGCTCTCGGCGTTTAAGTTCCGGCACGACGGTCTACGGTTTGACGGAAAAACCGTCAAGGCGGAGCAAATTAAGGAAAATGCAGACTACGCAGGCGTACGGGTAACGCTCAGAGCATTTCTGGAGAAATCTCAGATACCGATTCAGATTGATGTCGCCTTTGGAGACACCGTAACGCCCGGACCGCTGGAAACATCCTACCCACGCTTCTTGATCTTCCCGGACCTCATCTTTTGACTTACCCACTCGAAACGGTCGTTTCTGAAAAACTGGAAGCAATTGTAAAACTGGGAGTTACCAACACTCGCATGAAAGATTTCCACGATTTACAGTCGCTCTCGACGATGTTTTCGTTCGACGGGGAAATCCTGACCGAAGCCATCGGCGCCACATTCAAGCAGCGCGGAACAGAGATCCCCGAATCCGGCATACCTCTCGCATTCTCGCCCGAATTTTCTGCAGACACAAACAAACTTAAACAGTGGAGCGCTTTCTGTGACAAGAACAAATCATATGTAACGCACACAGACTTCGGCCAAATCATCGCGCGCTTATCATCCTTCTTGGCGCCGCCGATCAAATCCATACTCGCGCAGGTTCTTTTCTCACAGAGATGGACGCCAGGCGACATGTGGCGCGAAAATTCAACCGCTCGCAAGTCGAATTCTCGCGCCGGAGTGCGCAGGCCAAGTTCAGTTGCAAGTCGGAAACAAGGCTGAAAGGAACGCGTGCCGCTTTCTACGGAATTCCATTCCCGCCAACGGGCGCTACGCCTAGTTTTTTGAAAATCATCGGCCAATATTCTTTTAACAAGGTGGTTCCGATCCCGATTCCGAAGCGAATTCCGGAGCGTTCAAACGTTTTGCCCACGGTGCGTTCCTGCGCGGGGAGATAAATATTTGCGATACTTTCTGCGCCGATTACGCCAATCACGCGGGACCAGTTAAAAGTTGATCGTCCACCGTCTGTTCGCGTAATGATTTGGCGCGTTAATGCGTATTCCATTTTCTTCCTGAAACTTGGGCGCAACGAAATAAAATACCGCGGGTCCTGATGGAGCAATGACGGAATTAAAAATGTCCCCAGAAAATTTGTCGAAGCAGAATTGGCCATGGCCGCACCAAACCGCTTTCCATATCCACCCCATTCCTGTCCATATCCGGGATAGGTGTCCTCAAGCTGACGATATCCCGCGGTCACGGCCGCGCTGACCAACGTTGCAGGCGAAATCGTCTGATCCAGAGATAATTTGAATTTCTGTTCGGGACTAAGCGGCTTCAGCGTGGTCGCTAAATCCGGGAAAAATATCGACCGGCGCGAAAGTATTCCGATGGTCTCGTCGGCTACAGTCGGAATTTGATGAGGCGGTTCCTGCGGCGCTTGAACAGGCGGTGTCTGAGAACTTGCTTGTCCCGCAGTTTGCGGTGCGTCCTGATCTTTCAAGTCCGGAACCTGCCGCGCAGAAGCTGCACGGCTGCCGGTGAAAAGCAACAACGCCAGATATAAAATCGTCCTCTTCCAGCCGATGTCGCGTGAATTCTTCTTTTCCTTACTCTCCATCCAGCACCTTTCATCGCAGGGGGGTATGCGCCGGTGCGTCACATAAGCGCTTCGATGCAACAGTCCGTCCGATTGGATGCACGAGCGAGTCTCTTTCGCTCCCGATAGTTGGAAAATATGTCTGGATTGTTTCGCAATAAACGGAATTGGCTTATTGACACTTACATCCGTGTATCGCTAAGATTCGCGGACAAGAATAGCCGAGTTTTGTATATTTTCCGTGGCTGCACGGAAGTTGATGCGCAGCCTGGCGAAGATAGACGTGGACGAAATCCGATTGGAAACCTCGAATAGGAGAATCCGCAAATGAAGACAATCACGAAAAGCTTGTTGGGAGCCTTCTTTGTCCTGTGCGTTTTTCTGGTGATGGGCGCCGACGGGAAAATTCTTGCCGCGAATTCCGCCAGCGGAACGACCTCCGCTGCAGCCGCGCAAACTCCCGCTCCGCGAAAAAAACTGGTGGCCGTTTGTGATTTCGATTTCGCCACAGTGCAATCGTCTTCTTCGGCGATGTTCGGCAGCAACATCGACGTCGGCAAAGGAATTTCGGATTTGCTGATCAACTATCTACTGAAGGACGGCACCTATCGAGTCATCGACCGCGAGAACATCGACAAAATTCTGAAAGAGCAGAATTTCTCGAATAGCGACCGCGCGAATCCCGCGACGGCGGCAAAGATCGGCAAAATCCTCGGCGTAGATGCGATTATCGTCGGAAAAATTACACAATTTGGAAGCGACAAAAAGACGACGAATGTCGGCGGTCTGGGTGGAGGACTCGGAAGACTTGGCGTTGGCGACGTCGGACACTCGAAAACAAAAGCGATTGTCGGCATCAGCGCGCACATCATCGATATTGATACCGCTGAGATTCTAGTTCCGGCGGAAGGTATGGGCGAATCGTCGCGCGAAAGCACTTCCCTGACCGGTGGTGGCGGAGGTTGGACTGGATTTGGCGGCGGAAATGTGAATTTTGGAGACAGCAATTTTCAGCAGACGATTATCGGTGAAGCCGTCAAATTGGCCGTTACTCAATTGAGCGGCGAGCTTGTTGCCGGCGCCCCGAAATTGGTCGGCCGCACAATTGTTGTGCAAGGATTGGTGGCCGCGGTTGATGGCGGACAAATTGTCCTCAATGTCGGATCGTCCACCGGCCTGAAGGTTGGCGACGAAATGCACATCGAGCGCGTGACCAGCGAGGTGAAAGATCCCGCGACGGGTCAGGTGATTCGCAGGATGACCGCGCCAGTCGGCGTAATTAAAATTACAGACGTTGACGCGAAATCGGCGGTCGGCGTGGTTATTTCCGGCTCCGGATTCAAGATTGGCGATGCCGCAAAAACTGTGACGCAATAGCCGTTATTTCGGGCGTCGATTTACAGCGGGCAGATTTCGCGATGCGAAGTCTGCCCGTTTTTTATTTCTGCGGAGAATCGGGGCAGGAAGTATCCGACGCTGTTCGCGCCTTAATATCCTCGATCAAATCGGGGCGATTTGCTTCAGTATAAACGCGAATCAGTTCAGCTTTGGCACGGCAAAAGTGGTTGTGCACGGGCTCGCAAAAAGTATTCAAGGAGCTTCCGTTTGCATCTTGCGAAATCGCGCAGCCTTTCGGGTCAAGTCCGCCGCGGTAAAGGTCAGCGAGCGGGCCGAGAACATTCTTATCGCCGGATGACATGAAGGATTCGACAAGCGCAACAGCGGCTTCGTCATTCCGTTTTTCGATAAGCAAAATGTGCGCCAGCGTCACAAAAGTTCTTGGCTGCCCTGGATCGATAACTAACGCGCGATGGATCGCGTCGAAAGATTTCTGAGTATCGCCCAGCCCGAGATACGTTAGCGCAAGTTCCGGATACAAGGACTTCGATCCGAAATGTGGAATATCTGAATCGCGCTTCCCGCGGGCTAGTTCTCTTGCACGGAGTTGCTGGTCGTTACTTTCTCCGATTGCGGCGCCTCGCAAAAGAATTTGCAGCGCTCGTTGATATGCCTGAAGACTTTCCTGCGACGCGCCGGTCATTCCAGCGGCGGCGTTTTTCTGGAGCAAATATCCTTTTAGTTGATAGTACGTTCCGGCGTTCGCATATGCGTCCTCAAAATTCTCGGAATCGGAAAGCGGATCGAGAATCGCCAAACTTTTTTCCGCCTCGGAAATCACGCGATCTAGATTTGAATGCGTCGCGTCCGATAAATACAAATTTGTCGCCAGCGCGAAATGACTGGCAAAACTATTCGGAGTATCGCGAATTCCCGCTTCCAGCAAAGTGGAGTTGTCCTGCCAGTCTAAATTGCGCGCCAAGGTACGGACGCCAAGCGCGACGATCAATATTCCCAGAAGAATCGGCGCGAGCGCCCGAATCTTTAAACGATCGCCGAGCGCGTAAACGGCAATCACAACGCACGCGGCGAGGCCGATCGCCGGCAGATATAGAAAGCGGTCGGCCATGATGCTGCCGATTAAAATCAATAAATTCGAAACTGGAATTAGCGCGACGAATGCGAATGCCGCGAAGAAAAAGATCGTCCGATTGCGCCGAAACGCTATGCATGCGCCGAAGATTGCGGCGGCAATTACAATCCATGCGATCCAATCCTGAAGAGTTCCGCGTGCGATTGGAATTTCCGAATAATAGTAATTCCAGGAAAGCTTTGCCGGCCAAACAAACGTCCAAAGATAATTTGCCAGAATTTTGATGGCGGTCAGGCGCGCGCCAAAAAATCCCGAGCCGAGCAAGGGATTATCCACATACAGAAAAACGGGAACAGTGGAACGCGCGAGCACCAACGTACGCTCAATTAAAAACAAAATAATGGGCAAAGCTGCGGCAAGAAATCCGTACGCGACGCCACGGAGTTGTTTGCGGCCCTTCCACCACGCGATCTCCCAAAGTACGATTACGCCGAGAACTGCGATCGCGCTTTCCTTCGAGAAGATTCCGATCGCCGTCGCGATCATCACGCCAATCAGGCACGCGATGCTCCGCGCACCGGCCGATTCCCTGCTCATGCGATACATCCACAATGCGCTGAGAACACCGAACGCGGCCAACAAATCTGCGCGGCCAATAATATTGGTGACGGATTCAGTCAGTACCGGATGGACCGCCCACAGCGCCGCGATAAATATTGCGGGCCAATACTTACGCAACACGCTCAGCGCGAGACCGTAACTCAGCAGCACGTTCGCGAAGTGAATCAGGAAATTGATGACGTGATAGCCGAACGGCCGGTCGGCGTTTCCGAGCGCAGCGTAATTGAAAAGATAGGTGAGCGTTGTGAGCGGGCGGTACAAACCTTTTTCCGGTGGCATGATCCACGCGGGACGATTGACGATCTGCGAAAGGTTATCGGACGTGACGGCATGGATACGGGGATCTTGCAGGATCAGCGGATCGTTATCGAGCGGAAAGCCGGCACGGAATGAATTGGAATACACGCAGAGAATGACAACGAGGAGCGAGGCCGCTAAGCAGAGATGTTTCATCCACGGAGAGAACTTTTGCTTTGGAGTTTCATCAATGTGCCGCTGGGGCGCGGTTAGCGGGACGGATTTCCAAGCAGCGCGCGTCTTTTTGTTTTTTGCCATGAAATGTTCAGATGCGCGCGTTCTGCGGCGCGATTTGTAACAGCGCGCAGAAGATTATGGCCAGCTGGAGCGAAGTGTCAAGGCGGCGGCGCACGTTTAGCTTGGAATGAGCGGTACAACCGGAGTTAAGATAGGCGGCGTTCCGAGCCTCTGCGGCGGAATTGAATAATTTTCGAGAACGGAGAGCCCATGAATTTCAAACGCACAGCTCCGATGATTGTGATGTGCATGCTCGCGATCGCCTGCGGAATCTCCATGACGCGGGCCAGCGTCCGCACAGTGATCGCTGCGCCTGCTGGAAATTCAACTTGGGTGAAATTTACCGATCCTCTCGAACAAGCATTTACTCTGGAAGTTCCGCAGGGTTGGACGGCGAAGGGCGGAATGTTTCGCCTGGGATATTCTGACCATCGCGAAATGATCGACATGACTTCGCCGGACGGAAAAATCAATATCCGTATCGGCGATCTTTCCATTCCACCCTATTTTCTGCCGAATCAATCCCATCGCGAAGGCGAAGTGTACGATTTGGGCGCACAGGCTCAGGGACGCGTGGCGCGATATCGCACCGGACAAGAATTTTCCGCGGCATACGGAAAAGTGCGCTTCGCAAAAGTCTGCACGACCATGACGCCGAAGCAAAGCACTCTTCCGCCAATTCCCAAGCCGATTGATCCCGCCGGAGCAAATAATTCGCCGGCCAAAACTTCCGACGGCGAAGCGACATATTCTTGTGCCGGCTCGCAAGCCGCGAGAATTGCCTATGTGTTTTCGCAAACAGCTCCGGCCGGAGGGTTGTGGCAAGTGACGAACCTGGTGAGCTACGTCGCTCCCGACGCACAGGTGGCCGAGACGCGAAACATTCTCGAGCATTCCGAAAAAACATTTGTGTTAAGTCCAGCGTGGATTCAGAAACAAAAACAGTTGGACGAACAAGCGCTCGTGTATCAACGTGAACGGCAGCAGGCACGGATGCGGCAACTTTCGGAACAGGTGGCGCAGTTCGAGGCGAAAATGCAGGCCATGCAAAATCAAGTGAATCAATTCGAGCGCGGACAAGCGCAGCGCCAAAGCCAATTTCAGGCGTTTGATAATGTAATTAACGGAGTTACTCCGACGGTTGATCCATTCGGAAATGAACACGACGTGTCGACCGGGCCGAAAAGTTCTTACTGGCGAAATCCGGCAACGGGCGAAACTGTGAACTCGGATAAATCGCCGGGGCCCGGCTGGCAACCACTTACGATAAAACAGTAGCAAGTTACAATTTACGCCAGATTTTGAAACAGGAAGCTGCCCATGCGGTATGCGGCGTAATAACTGTACGGGAAAAGTTCCAGCGAATAATGTCCGCACGGAAGCATCACGGTTTCGTGGGGCACTTTTAATTCGCGAAGCGTGGCGAACATTTCCAGAGTGAATTCCGGCCACATGGACGGATCGTAAAGTCCTCCGATGGCGAGAAATGGCCGGCCGGAATTTGTCATTTTGTGAAGATACGGCATGGGACTCGCCGGCGACCAAAAATAACGTAACTCTTCAGCGCTAACTTTTGCGCGCAAGCCTTCCCAAACGTGCGCAGTCGTCATTCCAGTCCGCACAACTTCTCCAAAATAAGTTGAGACGTGCAAAAACGCCGCGGCGCTGACCAGCTTGTCATGACACATGGTGATGCTGCCGACTGCGGAACCGATGCTGGTGCCGACTAGTCCAAGTTTGTGATATCCCTCCTGCGCGAGCCACAAAAGGCAGCGGCGCGTATCCATAATTGCCTGTCGCGTGGCGTGAAGCGTTAATCCGATATTCGGGCCGACGAGATGGTCGGCGCGTTCGTGCCCGGGAATGGCGCGGCGATCGTGATACGGCAAGCTCATGCGAAGCACGCTGATGCCGAGTTTATTTAGCCAGCGGCAAAGCGTGAGTTGTCCGTGCCACTTCGCGTTCCAGTTTGGAAGCAACACGACGGCGGGCCCATTTTTTCTGGCGGGAAGAAAGCGCGCGTGAACTAAATTATTCGCTGGCCACGGAGAGTCTACGGAACTTGTAAACGTCAAAATGCTTTCGTGCTTCAGACCGCCAGAATTTGGCGTGAGCCGATAATCTTTTGCGGGCGTGACGGCCAGCCATTCATCACTCTGCGCGATTGTTTCCGGTACCCAGCGATTCAGGAAGGCGCGTGGATCGGGATCGTTCGCGTCGCCGCCGATATATTCCAGCCCCCAATCAAACGGAAGGACGCGGCGATTGTCGTCGGTGGTCCAGCGGGCGTGCTCGTAGCGGCGAATTTTCGTTTCAAGCCAGGACATTTTGATTAGCGAAAGAAAAATACTTGAGATTTGAATATAGGGAGCGGCGCGAGAGGTGTCAAATTGGCGCGCGCGAGCCAGATTTGAGCGCGGTGTGACTCGCGCACAGCCGTTAAGCATCGGGCAACTGCGCTGTGAGCATTCGTTGAGGCGGCGCTGGCCTTGTGGCAAAGTTGAGTGGTGACTATCGCGCTTATTGCGTTCGCTTTTCTGATGGGATTGATTATTGGTAGTTTTCTGAACGTCTGCATCCTGCGGATTCCCGCGGGCCTTTCGGTCGTGCGGCCCAGTTCGCGGTGCCCGAAATGCCACGCGGAAATCAAGGCATACGACAATATTCCCGTTTTGAGTTGGCTGATACTCGGCGGGAAATGTCGTGGATGTAAGACCAAGATTTCGCCGATGTATCCGTCCATCGAGTTTCTGACCGGCGTGCTTTTTGTTGTTTGTTATTTATTGTTCGGCGAAAGTCTGGCGACGGCGAAATGGTCAATGCTTTCGGCGCTGCTTGTGGTGCTGACGGCGACGGATATTCGCGAACGAATTTTGCCGGACGTGGTGAATTTGTCCGGATTTGTGATTGGAATTTTATTCAGTTTTTTCATGGTCCCGACAGACGGCGCGTCATTGTGGCTTTCTAATTTGATGTTTGAGTTCCCTCCCCCGCGCGCGGTGCTTTCGGTGGTGGACGCGTTGATGGGCGCGGCGGTTGGCGCGGGGCTGCTTTGGATTGTGGGCGAAGGGTATTTCAAGCTGCGCGGAAAAGAAGGCATGGGATTGGGCGACGTGAAGATGATGGGAATGGTGGGCTCCTTTTTGGGAGTGAAGCGCACATTGCTAACGGTGCTATTCGGCTCACTCCTGGGAAGCGTGATCGGAATCGTAATTATTTCGGTCTCGCGTAAGGGACGCGACTACGAACTGCCGTTTGGTGCGTTTCTAGGACTCGGCGCGCTGCTCGTGATTTATTTTGGAACGCCGCTGTTGAATTGGTATCAATCACTTTTGTACATTCACTAACAACGGTTCAACACGGCATTCGCCGCGAAAAGATCTGAGATGCTCGCACCATTCGACAAACCGATATCGCCGCCGTTCCTGATCGCGGGAGCATTTCTATTTCTCATCCTGATGTTCGGAATTATCGCGGCAGTGATCATGACGATGCGGAAACGTTACAACCCCAGCGCCGGAAAATCAGACGGAATGGGAACGACGCCGCGCGCTGATAATCCCACGGCATTCATGGCGGCTTCGATGCAAGCTGTAATCCAAAAATTAAAGGAACAGGAAAAAGAACTTGAGCAACTACATCAGCGCGAGAAGGAACGCGCGCAGCAGACAGAGCGATTGAGCGAAGCAGTGACCAGCAACATGCCGTCCGGGCTTTTATTGGTGAATTCATCAGGGCTGATCTCGAGCGCGAATCCGGCGGCAGAAGCAGCGCTGGAAATTCGTTCGCTTCCCTACCGGAAATATACGGAAGTATTTGGACCGGAATCGCGCGTGGCGCGAATGATTGAAGGATGCTTGGCGGACGGAATAACGTTTCGCCGTGAAGAAGTGGAATATACGACGCCTTCGCGCGAGTTACGTCAACTGGGCGTGACGATTTCTCCGATCACAAATAAACCGGGCGAAGTTTCCGGCGCGCTTTGTTTGCTGAGCGATTTGACGGAACTTGCCGGCCTGCAAAAACAAATTCAAATGAAAGAAAGTTTGGCGGCGCTCGGCGAACTTTCCGCCGGCATCGCGCATGAGTTCAAGAACGCGCTGGCCACAATTTCCGGATACGCGCAGATGATTCGGAGCGAGTCAGAAAAAGGCGACGTGTGGGAAAACGCAGACAGGATTTTGCATCAGACGCGCGCGATCACGCATGTGGTGACGGAGTTCTTGAAATTTGCGCGCCCATTAAGTTTGGCGGCAGAAGACGTGCAACTCGCGTCTATGGTCGAGCGATTGGCCACGGAAATTCGAGACGCGCATCCGGATGTAAACGTAACGGTGGAAGGTGACTTCACGGAAATTTCCGGTGACGAAGCGCTCCTGCGGCAAGCGCTTTTGAATTTGGCAAGAAATGCGGCCGAAGCAGCGGCTGGACAAACATTTGGCGGGCGCGTAGCGCTTCACGGAAGTGTGGAACACGGCCCAAGCGGACTATCGCAACGAATTTCAATTACGGATAATGGCGCGGGAATTTCGTCGGAGAGTTTGCCAAAAATATTTGTGCCGTTTTATACGACCAAGGCTCAAGGCACGGGATTGGGATTGGCAATCGTGCAGAAAATCGTGGTTCAACACGGCGGATCAGTCGAAGCGCGCAACCTTTCCGAGGGCGGAGCCGAGTTTATCGTTTGGCTACCGGCGCGGCAGGTGTCCTTAGGTACAGTTGTTTCAACGGCGCAGCGTGTCTAAGCTTGTAAGTGGGATTGTGGACTGAGGGTCCGCGCCCATTGGAGCGATTTGGCTCTGGCCGTTGAAAGGTTCCCTACAATGAGAATACGACTTGGAATGATTATCGCGGGTGGTTTTCTGATGGGCAGCGCTTCCATTGGCGTGTGCGCGTGGCGTTTGCCGATCGATGCACAGCCTGTAATGCAGGAACAGACACAGACTCAATCGCAAACACAGGGGACGCAGCAGGATTCCGTGGCGGACGCGGCGCGGAAAGCTCGCGAGAAAGCGAAGGCCAACGCCAACGCGACTTCAGCTAAGAAAACCTACACGAACGACAATGTGCCGGCCTTGCGGGTGAATGAGATTTCAGTGCTCACGGCGAATCCGAACGCTGACAAAGACGCTGCAGCCGATGCCACGAAAGCGGCCGACGTGAAACCGGAACCAAAGAAGGATGAAGCATATTGGCGAAAGCGGTTTGCCGATGCGCGGACCAAGCTGGCGCTCGCGCAGAAAGATCTGGATGTTTCGCAGCGCGAGTTGAATCTTTTGCAGACACAATATTATTCGGACCCAAACAAGGCGCTGCAACAACAACTGACGCGCGATGACATCAACGCAAAGACCGCGAAGGTGGACGAAAAGAAACAGCAAGTAGCAGATTTGACGCAAGCCATTGAAGATTTAAAGGACGAGCTGCGTCGCTCGGGCGGCGAACCCGGATGGGCGAATCCACCTTCGTGGTGAAGGGCGCGCTGTTGAATAAACTGATTCCCTGCTGAGCTTCATGCCTGAACTTTTCAGATGACCGAATCAATCACAGCCGCTGCTACGAAACGCGCCGCGAAGAAAACCGGCGCCGAGCCGATTCTTCTTGTCGAGGACAAGAATGAATTGCGTGCGATGCTGCGCAAGGCTTTGGAGCGTGCGGGCTACGAAGTTGAAGATGTTGGCGACGGGACTGCAGCAATCAATCGTCTTCGCGCGCGCCGATATTTGCTGGTGCTCACCGATTTAAAACTTCCTGGAAAATCTGGACTGGAAATTCTGCAGGAATCAAAACAAGTCGATCCAACTACGCCGGTAATTCTGATTACAGCTTACGGCTCGATTGAAGAAGCTGTGACGGCGATGAAAGATGGCGCGTTTGATTTTGTGCAGAAGCCTGTTGATTTAGAACATTTGACGCTGCTGGTTGGGCGCGCGGCGGGTCAGCAAGAATTATTGCGCGAAAATTTATTGCTGCGCGAAGATTATGCGGCGCGATACGGATTTCCGCGCATCGTTGGCGATCACGCCAGCATGAAGGATGCAACCAGCCAGGCGCAGCGCGTAGCGGCAACGGATGCAACGGTCCTTCTGCTTGGGCCAAGCGGGACGGGCAAAGAACTTTTTGCGCGCGCGATACATCATCTTTCGCCGCGGCGCGAACATTCTTTTGTGGCGTTGAATTGCGCGGCGATTCCTGAAGGGCTGGTCGAAAACGAGTTGTTTGGACACGAGCGCGGCGCGTATACGGGCGCCGGTTCGAGAAAAATTGGGAAGATGGAATTGGCGCATCACGGAACTATCTTTTTGGATGAAATTGCGGAATTGCCGCTGAGTATTCAATCGAAATTATTGCGCGTCCTGGAAGAGCGATGCTTTGAGCGCGTCGGCGGAACTCAGTTGATCGAAGTAGATGTGCGAATTTTGGCGGCTACGAACAAAGATTTGCGAACCGCTGTGGAAGAAAAGACATTTCGCGAGGATTTATTCTTCCGAATTTCCGCGGTGCCGATTACGATTCCTGCTTTGGCTGAGCGCGGCGATGATATCTGGCTGCTGGCAGAATATTTTCTGGAGAAATTCCGGCGTGAATTTAAGAAGCCCGATTTGCGATTCACAAAGGAAGCGCTCGCTCGACTGAAAGAATATTCGTGGCCCGGCAATGTTCGCGAATTGCAGAATACGGTCGAGCGCGCGGCGATTTTGGCGGACGGAGCTGAGATGGACGCGTCGGCGCTGCAATTGCCTGTGCCGCGTCCTGCGCCCGGACAAATTCCAGCGGGCATGTTGGATGATCGTTTTGCGTGGGAAGGAACTTTGGACGAAGTGACGACGCGAGCGATGGCGCATCTGGAAGGATTTAAGATTGCGGAAGCATTGCGCGAGTGCAAGTGGAATAAGAGCCGTGCGGCGGAGCGGTTGGGCGTTTCTTACAAAACGCTGCTGCATAAGATTAAGCTGTTGGGGCTGGAGAGCTAGGTTAGACGCGCTCCTGCAACGTCTTGGTGGTGACTTCCCTTCTTTAGAATTGGCAACAAATTCCTTAGGTCCTTTATTAGCACACACTTACAGGGCAGATCGCCGTAAGTCCTTTATTAGCACACACATCGCTTTCGAGGGTGGGGTGGGGGTGCACATATTTTTCGTGTAAGGGAGTCATCACGTGTCCGTAAGTCTTTTGTTTGCATGGTGTAACGAAAATGGAGGACGCGATTAGCCCCAGTTTGATCCAAATTACAGAGTGCGCTTAAGGTTTGGCGGCGCGATAGAGGGCGACGGAGCCGCCTGTCCAGAGTTCGTATGTGGGATTGATGAATCCTGAGGCGGATAATTTGGCCACCAGATCTTCCGGCGTGGGAAATTTTTCTACGGATGCGGGCAAATAGGAATAAGCGGATTTGCTGCCGGAAATTATTCGGCCGAGACGCGGAAGGATTTGTTTCATATAAAAGCGGAAAATGCGCCCGAAGTAGTCTCCCGTTGGTTCGTTGAATTCAAGGATGCCGATTTGTCCGCCGGGACGCAATACGCGAAATATTTCTGCGAAGCCTCGATCGTAGTTTGCAAGATTCCGGAAACCGAAGGCGTCGGTTACAAGATCAAAACTGTTTGCGGCGTAGGGGAGTTGGAGCGCGTCGGCTTCGATGTAGCCTGCCAAATTTTCCGAATGCGATCCGCCCGGGGAATATTTTCTGGATTTTTCCATCGCGCGAACAAGCATGGGATGGGCGTAATCGCTGCCGAATATTTTGGCGCGCCCTCCGCGTGCTAGCGCGATGGTCAGATCGCCAGTACCACAGCAGAGATCGAGCGCGCGCGCTTCGGGCCGTTGAAGAACATCCTGAAAACGCGCCACAACGCGGCGACGCCACAAGCGATCCATGTGTCCGGAAAGAAAGTGGTTCAGGAAATCGTAGCGCGGAGCGATGTTGCCGAACATTTCGCGGACGCGGGCGGAGGCGTCGCGCTCGCCGATTGCGCCTTCCGGTTGAGCTCCGGTGGCGGAATGTTTCGCGGAAGTTGGGGTGGCGACGGTCATGGGAACATCTGCCTGAAACGCTTCTCGTTTCCGAGACACAGCATCGTGTTCCAGACCAGAGAGACGGTTTCCTCTGGCACTTCAACGCCGATGCGAACACGGCCGATTCGCTCGGGGAGGACAAATCGGAGCTTGCCATCGCGCGTTTTTTTGTCCCGGCGCATCTCCTTCAATATGCGTTCGGCGGAAATATTTCCAGGCAACGGCGGCGTGCCCAAAGTTTGTAAGAGTGCTACGAGGCCTATGATGGGCCCAGAAACGCCGTCTGGCGTTTTTATCGTTTCGCGCGCCAAGAGCGCCGCCGCCGTCATCCCCCAGCCAACCGCTTCGCCGTGGCGGAATACCCTGTAGCGCGTGAGCGATTCGAGCGCGTGCGCGAAAGTGTGTCCAAAGTTTAGAATTTCGCGACGGCCAGACTCGCGTTCATCAAGTGCCGTGACCCGAGCTTTCTGAGCAATACATCGAGGAATGACGAACGCAAGCGTTTCCCGGTCCCGCCTGGCTAACTTTAGCCAGTGATATTCGCCGCGGTCCAAGTTCTTAAAAAGCTTCGTGTCACCAATGATTCCGTACTTAATAATTTCGTAGATGCCGGAACGATAGTCCCGATCCGAAAGAGTTTTGAGCGTCGCGGGGTCGGCGATCACAAAATCAGGTTGGTAGAACGCGCCGATGAGGTTCTTCCCTTCCGGAAGATTCACTCCGGTTTTCCCGCCGACGGCGCTATCGACTTGCGCCACGAGCGTAGTCGGAATGTGAACGAGTTTTACGCCGCGAAGGTAAGTGGCGGCAACAAAACCTGCCACATCGCCGACGACCCCGCCGCCAACGGCGATGAGGATGGCGTTGCGATCTGCGCCTGCGCGGACTAAATCGCGAGAGATGCGCTCGACGGTGGACAAATTCTTGGCGGATTCACTGTCATCGAAGAGAATTACTTTAAATTTTCGGAGTTTCGACGGAACGCAGAATTGATTTACCGACGTGCTTCCATACTTTTGGAGAGGAAAGAAAAAAAGCCGGGAGGGTCGCCCTTCGACTTCGCACAGGATAAACAGACCCGCCCCTACGCCCTAGCGCACGAATTGCCTTGGGAAGTTGTGCGAGCGCACCTTCACCGCAATAAACGGCGTAGCGCTTCGACGGTGCGTTCACGATAATTTTTCGTGGCGGCTTCATGGGAACAATCGAATTT
This sequence comes from Terriglobia bacterium, assembly GCA_963840515.1. Lineage (GTDB taxonomy): Bacteria > Acidobacteriota > Terriglobia > Acidiferrales > UBA7541 > DASTCZ01. The sequence continues at coordinate 171,217 of CAWIZI010000023.1, read as the reverse complement.
AGCACAGTCGGACGAAATGCTGAGAGGCGGAGCGCGCTGGGATGCGGCGTCAGTTTGAATTTTCGCGAGGATGGCCGAAAAACAGTACATAGCCATCGGCATCTTCAAGCTCAAAACCGCGCAGGCCGTCGCTTGTATCTTTCAGTGGCACGGAAAAAGTGACGCCGCGTGATGTGAACTCTGCAGCCAGCGCATCAGGATCAGGAACGTTAACGTACGCGTCCCACCGCGCCCATGCGTGGCGTTTGTAGTTCGGAAGCGGTTCCACACCGACGGACTTGACGAAGAGCATCGCTCCATCGCGCCGCACGATTGCAAAAAATGGATCCTGATCGGGCTGCTGATGAGTAACTTCAAAACCGAGCCTGTCCCGATAGAACGAAATTGCCTCGGAGATGTTTCGCACGATGAAGGAAGGAGAAATACTCGCGATGGCCGGCGATGACATGCAAACTCTCCTAACGCGTTGCTATTTAATGTGCTTCGCAATTTCCGGCAAGCTCGCATAGATCACGTCGCCGACCGCTTGCAAAGTTTTCGGACTAATTTTGTCCAGCGTGTCTTGCTCGGTGTGCCAGTAGTTGACGTCGCCCGCGATATCCAGGTCGATGATGTCCACAGTGGGAACTTTGCGGGCTTTCCACGGCAAGTGATCATCTTCCATGCCGTCGCCGTGCGCTGAGATGAACATATCTTTGTGACCGAGCCGCGCGGCGGTATCCCAAACAATGTCCTGCAGCCACTGACTGGTTTCAGAATCGCGCTTCGCATGGAAATTTTTGCCGCCGACCAGATCGGCAAGCACGAAGGCTTTCACGCGCGGCAGATCGCCGGACATCGCGAGCGTTGCGGCCATTTCACGGCTTCCGTAGACGCTGTCCGCGTCCGTCCAATTCACCAGAGCTTCTTCGCCGTCGAAGAATGCAATCCAAATTGTGGCAGGTTGCGGCTTGCCGCAAAGCACGCGCGCCATTTCAATCATCAGCCCAGTAGACGAGCCGGCGTCGTCCGCGCCCACGAAGTTTGGCATTTTGCGGAGCTGCGGCGGGGGGCCGACGGTGTCCGTATCGTAATGCGTGGCGAGAAGTATTATGTTCGGACTGGCGCCCGGAATTTTCGCGACGATATTTTTCATGGCCACGCTGCCGACCGGAGTTGATGCGTGAAAGTCGTGCGTGTCCACGGCGCACCCGAAGCTTTTTAGCTGGCCAATGATGTAGTCCTGCGTTTTATGGATGGCCTCGGACGCTGGCGGACGCGGACCGAAGCCGACTTGGGCGGCTACTTGATCGAAAGCGCAGTCACCGCTGAAAGTTGCGGGCGGCGGAGTTTTGCAGGTTGGCGCGGGTGCTGGCGCAGTAGATGCTGTTGCGGCTGCGGGCGCGGGTGTTGAAGTGGCAGCGGAATTTGCATCGGCGGAGCTGCCTTTGCAGGAGACCAGCGTTAGCAGTAGCGTGAGCATCACGGCGCACTGCAGGACTTGGCGGCTTGCGGGAATTCTAATATGCGGCATGTTGCGCGCTCCTTGTTTTGCGCTGAATTAAAGCGCACAGCCAAGAATGGCTGTGCTACTTACTTCCCGAATGCCGCGGCGCGTTTCTTTTTCTTACTACCATCCAGGCCACGCCGATTCCGGCCAGGTACAAAACTATCATGGGAGCCATGAAAATTAGCATGGTCATTGCGTCCGGAGTCGGCGTGATGATAGCGGCGATGACGGTGATGGCCAAAATTGCGTAACGAAAATGTTTCCACAGAAACTGCGGCGTGACGATATTGAAAAGCGCGAGCAGGAAAACTACCACGGGCAGCTCGAAGACTATTCCGACGCCGAAAAGAACTTTGAATAGGAATGGAAAATATTCGTCGATGCTAATCAGCGGAGTGAACTGCGGTCCGCTGGTAAACGTGACCAGGAACTTCAGCAGGTACGGCAGGATCACGTAATAGGAAAATGCCAGTCCACCGAGAAATAGCAGAAACGCCGAGGTAACGAATCCGGCGACGGCTTGTCTTTCATGTCTGTACAGGCCGGGTGCCACGAAAAGCCAGACCTGATAGAGCACATAGGGCCCCGCAAGCACAATTCCAACATAAAGGCCCACGGTGATGTATGCATCCAGATAACCCACTGGGTGGTTGACGACCATTTGCGGATTCAGACCGGCGTTGCGAAGCGCGTTGGTCATCGGCGTCGCAAGAAAATTCAGAATGTGTCTGGCGATGGCGACGCCGACAAATGCGCCAATTGCGATTGCTCCAGCTGCATGAAACAGCCGCGTGCGCAGATCTGCTAAGTGCTCGAAGAACGACATGCGTCCGCCGGATTCTTGCTCGGCGGAACCGTCGGAGATTTCAGGAGGGGTTGGCATTGACATCCGATTTCTCGTCGCTCTCCGGAGTTTCTGAATTGTTGCCGGCAGCCGGTGTTTCCACAGCTACGTTATTTGGGCGCGCGGTCGGAACAGTTCCCTCGACTGACGCACGAAATCTCCTCTGTTCTTCTTCCTCGGCTGATTCTTCAAGCGGCGGGGGCGGCACGTCACTGCCGGACATAATTTCCGCGGGAGTCGTGGCCGCTCCGCCCGGCGGCATGATGGACTTTTCGCGTTCTGCGGCCAATTCAGCTTCGCGTCTGCGCAAATCGGCTTCGCGATTCTTCAATTCCATGTCGCGCATTTCGTCTTCGACGACGCGGCGAACGTCACCGGTGACGCGCCTGAATTCCGCCATAGCCTTGCCCAACGTACGGGCCAATTCGGGCAATTTTTCAGGGCCAAAAACCAGAAGCGCGATGACGAATAGGATTACTAAGTGGGGGACGCTTAACATTTCAGATGGCTTTTAGAGGCCGCTTCTCAGGCATCATAGAGTAGCGCCGTAGGGGAGTCAAATACTGTAACCCGTGTGCTATAATGGATTTTTACGGAGTCGGCCGAGGTGAACATGCGTTCTGATAAGCGCGGTGCGATGCTGGTAGTGATTGTGCTTGCTGTATCTGCCGTCCTGGGAGGGCTTTACGGCCCAACGGCCCACGCTACTGCTGCTGGAGCGACCGATTTGCAGGACTCCGTGAAGAGCTTTTCGCAGGTTCTGGCAGTCGTGCAGAACAACTACGCGATTCCAGTCGACACCAACAAGCTGGTTTACGACGGTGCCATTCCCGGAATGCTGCGCATGCTGGATCCTCACTCCTATTTCTTCGATCCAAAACAATGGGCGCTTACCCGTGAAGATGAAGCCGGAAAATATTACGGCATCGGCATGACGATTATTCAGCGCGCGGTTGACGGCAAAGTGCAGGTAGTTTCGCCGTTCCTGGGATCACCGGCGTTTAAGGCGGGCGTTCGGCCGGGCGATATTATTTTGAAAGTGGATGATAAATCCACCGCGGGACTGGGCAGCCCGGATGTTGCCGACATGTTGAAGGGGCCGAAAGGCACGACGGTTCATGTAACGTTTGGGCGCGAAGGCGTTACGGATCCCATCACTTACACGATGGTGCGGGACGAAATTCCTAAGCACGACGTGGATACGCCGATCATGGTGAAACCAAATATCGCGTATGTCCGCGTGACCGGATTTAACGAAACAACCGGCGACGATTTGATGGACGCGTTACAGCAGGTGAAGAAAACGAACCCGAACGGTCTTGACGGTTTAGTGCTGGATTTACGCGACAATCCCGGCGGCGTTCTGGATTCGGCCGTAGAAATTTGTGACGCTCTGCTGGATAAGAATCAAATGATCGTTTCAAGACGCGGACGCGTTTCACCGTATCACCCGTATTATGCGTTGCACGGAAATGCGGGCTTCCGAGTTCCGATTGTTGTGCTGGTGAATGGCGGGTCGGCTTCGGCATCGGAAATTGTTACCGGGGCGATACAGGATCACGACCGGGGACTGGTTCTGGGCGAACGAACATTCGGAAAAGGGTTGGTGCAGTCAGTGATGCCCTTGAGCGAAGGCACAGGGCTGGCATTGACCACAGCGCACTACTACACGCCGAGCGGCCGGTTGATTCAGCGCGACTACCACGATGTTTCATTCTTTGATTACGAGTACAACCGTCAGGCCACGATTAAACAGACGGAAGTGAAGTTGACAGACAGCGGACGGCAAGTTTATGGCGGAGGCGGGATCACACCGGACTATGATTTTCCCAATCCGAAGCTGACGCCGTTTGAGCAAAGGCTTGACGACCGCGGTAAGAATATTCTTTCGTCAATGGTTCCACCGGATGTGGGCGTGGGAGATTTTGTGACGAATTACCTGGGAACCAAGCCGAACATTACGAAGAATTTTGTGGTCGACGATTCCGTGATCGCCGCGTTCAAGGCCTATCTGAAGAAGCGTGACGTTCCTTTCACGGACCAAGACATCGCGGATAATCTTGATTGGATTAAATTGCAGATCAAGCGCGAAGTGTTTACGTCAGTGTACGGATTAGACGAAGGGTTCCGAGTGGAAGCAGCGGCGGATCCGGAAATTACCAAAGCGGTGGAGCTGTTGCCGCAAGCGCGAGCGCTGTATGAAAAGGCGCGCACGATTGTGGCGCAGCGAATGGGTGGCCAATCACCGGCGATCTCGCACTAGTCCTTGCGTTGTAAAGCTGCAGGCAGCAAATCTGGAAAGACATCCAACCCTCTGTTAGAATTTTGTCGCGTGGGCGGCTAGCTCAGTTGGGAGAGCGCCTCGTTCGCAACGAGGAGGCCGCCGGTTCGAGCCCGGCGCCGTCCACCAAATTTCCTTCCAATTTAATGTGAATGAAGCCGAGAGATTTCTCGGCTTAAGGGACAAGTTCGACTCCGGCCCGTGCGGCAGCCTTGCGGAGTTGGCCGTCGAGGGTGGAGAGTGGGATTTTTTCGGATTGGGCTAGGTCGAGATAGGATGCGTCGTAGGCGGTCAGGCCGAAGGTTCGGGCTGTCGTAAAAGCTCTGCGAATTGAGATGCTTTCCGGCTGAATTTCAACGTGCGTAATGAGAAGCTCTTCGATCTTCAGCAAATGATCGTCAAGATCCTCAGGTAGGGTGACGCCCTTTCTCGCCGAGTTAGCAAGAGCGTTTGCGACTTCGAGATTCCACACCGTTGGAACCAGCGCGCGATTACCGTCGAGAAGCAGACGTCTAACTCTAGCGGCGTATTCTGGAATCGGGTCTTCTAAGAACCAGCGAAGCGCGACGGACGCATCGAGAACAAATATCCTCACATCCGGCCTTCCTCGATCAGGCTATCAACGGTCACACCTTTGACACGCTTAGTCCGTTTTCGGAGTCTTTCGATGTCGTCGAAAATCTCTTTTATGCTTCTAGCAGGCTTTGCCGGAACGATATAGGCAGCGAGCTTACCGCGGCGGGTGATACCGATGCGCTCGCCTTCTTCTGCACGTTCGACGAGCTTCGAGAGCTTTTGTTTGGCTTCAAATAGACCGACAGTGCGCATGAGCATCTCCCTAAATGAACAACCTAGATGATTAGTCTAGATGATTCGGCGTTCGCAGTCAACGGCGCCTATTGCGCAGGCTTGGCGAATTTGGCGTCGTCGATGGGAGCGTCCCATTTCACGTCCGTGAGGCGCACGATGAAACTTACTTTGCCGTGAACCTGGCGTACGGTGAAGGGCTGCTTCACGCCATCCACATCGCGGTAATCTTCAAAGAAGAATTGGATAGTGTCGCGGCCCTGTGGCGAGTCGGATTCTTCGTCGGTGCGGATGAGCAGGCCGGAAGAGACGTCGAAATACATGTGACGCACGGCGCCGTCACTCGAACTTCCTTCGATGACGTAGGCGGGCCAGGTGCCGACATCTTCCTTCCCTTTCACGGTCATTTGCGGATAGGTCTTCTTGAGTTCGAGGGATTGATAGAAAATTGCGTCCCGCTTCGTCGAGGATAATTCCTGTCCAGCGAGCGGCTGAATGGGGTTATCAGGGCCTGATATCCAACCGGATTGGCCGTCGAAGCAGCGGCGAACTTCACCGTAGCCGGGAATATTGATGATCGAGAGATATTTGTTCGGAGCTTTGGAATACGATTCGGCCGTGCCGTCGAGGGTTACGCCGACCAACTCCAGAGTGCCCTTGGAAATTCTCGTGGTGTGTTTTGAAATGGCCGCGCGGCCGCCGAGCGCGGCGATGTAGCGCGTAAGGATATCGTCAACAGAGGGACTGGCGGACTGCGCGGCGGCTGTGCGCCAGACGATGATCGTTAGAGTACTGAGAATTAACGCCGAAAAAATTGCGAGAAGCAGAATCGGTTTTCGTTTCACGATGAACTCCGTTTGCGGGCAAATCGATCCGCTACAAATACTCTCACTGACTTTGACGCTTGAAGCCTCGCGGCGGTTTGTACGATTACGAATTCTACTGCAGCAATTCCAGCGCGCGCTGTATTACGGCTTCGACGCGAGTTGCGTCGGGAAGGCTGCCTTGCGCGAAATCTTTGGTGCCGCCGCCCTTTCCGCCGGCGATTGAAACGCAATCGCGAAGGAGAGCGTTCATATCGCCATCGAGTCCGGAACTTTGCGCGAAAATCACGTGGCCCGCGCGAGTTCCCATAATTGCGCGGACGTTGGGCTGAGCGACGATTTTCGTGGCGAGCAGGCGCAGATAACTTTGGTCGGGCTCTTCTAGAATGCGCGATAAGACGACCGGCTGACCGGATTTTCCGGCGCGGCCTTCGGTGGCGAGAAGCATGAGCGCTTGAACTTCGGCGAGTTCTTCGGTGAGGCGCTGGCGCGCGCGGTGACCGGATTGGCGTTCTTCGAGGGCGCGCGCAACCATCGCGGGAACGTCCGCTGGGCCGCAGCTTAGTTGACGAGCTGCTTCGGCAAGAAGAGTTGCGTCTGCGCGGGCGGCGCGCACAGCGCGATATCCACAAACGAACTCCACGCGCCACGCTGCTTTTATTTTTTCCAGTTTACGCAGAAGGATCATTCCGATTTGGCCGGTGCGCGCGGCGTGCGTTCCTCCGCATGGTTGGCGATCAAAAGTTTCGATTTCGATTGCGCGAAGCATTCCTTCGCGATCAACTTGTTTCCGAATTCCGGCGGCGGCCAATTCTTCGGCGGTTCCGAACAGAATTTTTATGGGGCGATCATCGAAAATAATTTCATTGGTGCGACGCTCGGCGGCTTCCAGTTGGCGTTGATCGAGAGATGGCGCAGCGAGATCGATGGTAGAAATTTCGCGGCCGAGATGAAACGAGACGGTCTGCATTTTGAAAAGTTCAATGAAGGCGGCCGAGAGCAAATGCTGGCCGGTGTGCTGCTGGATGTGATCGAAACGGCGTTCCCAATCGATGCGGCCGTGAACTGTGCCTAGCGCAATCGCGCGGTCGGTGAAATGGACTACGTTGCCGTTCTCGTCGTCGAGAACTTCTGAAACTTTTGCATCGCCTAGAGTACCGGTGTCATGCGGTTGCCCGCCGGAAGTAGGATAGAAATCCGTGCGATCGAGAATTACACGCCAGCGGTCGGCGTCCGGTTCACAGGAAATTACCTCGGCATCGAATTCCTTCAGGAAGGAATCGTGATAATAGAGCCGGTCTGTGACGGCGGTTTTGTCCACTAAGCAACCTTGAATTCTCGTTTAGAAATCGAATTAGGAATTCGATTTCAGAGCAGCTTCCCAGGCTTCGTTATATTTGTAACCGGTGCCTGTATTGAAAAGGACGACGGTATCGTCGGGGCGAATCCATCCGCGCTGGGCGAGTTTTTGCGCGGCTACAACCGTGGCTGCGCCTTCTGGAGCGGCGTACATTCCTTCCAGGCGAGCCAGTTCCCTGCCGGTCGAGAGCATTTCTTCGTCGGTAACGGCGATGGCGATTCCGTGCGTAGTTTTGATGTCCGCGAGCATGATGAAGTCGCCGATGGCTTTCGGCACGCGCAATCCCGAGGCGATCGTGGCGGCATTCTGGAAAAATTCAGATGCGGGCTCGCCTTTGTCAAAAGCTTCTACGATTGGCGCGCATCCGGTGGCTTGCACGCTGACCATGCGCGGACGCTCGGCGCCAATCCAGCCCATGGTTTGCATTTCGTCGAATGCTTTGCACATGCCAATTAGTCCGACGCCACCGCCTGTGGGATAAATGATTACGTCAGGAAGTTTTCCGTCGAACTGTTCCCACAATTCGTAGCCCATCGTTTTTTTGCCTTCGATGCGGTACGGTTCTTTCAGCGTGGTGACTTCAAACCATCCGTTTTTTTCTTTATTTTCGCCGACGTATTTGCCGCAATCGGAAATTAATCCATCGAGTTTGCGGACATCTGCGCCGAACGCCATGCATTCCAAAACATTTGCGCGAGGTGTATCTGCAGGCATCACGATTACCGCGGGAATTCCGGCTTTTGCGGCATAGGCTGCCAGTGCGCCGCCGGCATTTCCGGCCGTCGGAGTTGCCAGAGCTTTCGCGCCGAGAGCTTTCGCGCGTGTGACGGCGACAGCGAGTCCGCGTGCTTTGAAGGAGCCGGTCGGATTTAAGCCTTCGTCTTTGATATAGAGGCGATTCAGGCCCATTGATTTGCCGAGGCGCGCGGCGAGTAGAACGGGCGTCATGCCTTCGCCAAGCGTGACACGGTCATCGCCGGGAAGAACTTCAGCGTATCGCCACATGTCATTCGGGCGATTCTTCAGCGCTTCACGGGTGAGAGTTTTGGCGGCTTTCGCGAGATCGTAGCGCGCGAGCAACGGCTTGCCGTCATCCGGGCAGAGGTTTTGGAGTTTATTGTGTGGATAAGTTTTGTGGCACTGCGAGCATTCCAAATGAGTGAGAGTGGATAAGTTTTGTAGTGACATGGGAGACGTAAGTTTATCACAGGACTGCGATTCACTTTTTGCGTCAAACGATCAGGCAAATGCGGCGGAGGCAACATTGTCCATACGGCCAGTAGCCATGCAGGCGGCATCCAATTAGAATTGCTCAATGGCGATTCGCCTTATCGCGCTGGACATTGACGGCACATTGCTGGACAGCGCATGGAATCTACCCGATGCGAACCGCGAAGCTGTGACGGAAGCGGTGCGGCGCGGGATTGAAGTGGCACTGGTAACTGGGCGGCGATTTGATTTTGCGAAACCAATTGCCGCGCAACTGGGATGCCCGATCACGATGGTTGTGAATAATGGCGCGTTGGTGAAGTCGAGTGACGGTGAAACGCGGCTGCGCAAATTGCTTCCGGTGCGCGTGACGCGGAATGTGCTGGCGTCCACGAAACATTTTATGGACGGAACGGCGGTTGTGTTTGACCGTCCACGTGAGAACCAGGTGATTTTCGATCACCTGGATATGGAAAATGAATCGCGGCGCGGATATTACGAACGTAACAAAGAATTTATATCCTTTTGCTCGCCACTGGAGTCTTGTCTTACGGAGGATCCGATCCAGGTGATGTACACAGGACCGGTGTCGAACGTTCGGGATGTTGCGCGTGTGCTGCGCACGATTCCCGGTGCAAGTTTATTTGCGCTGGCGATCACAGAATATGAAGCGCGCGATTTTGCGTTGGCCGATGTGGTACATCCGGCGGTATCGAAGGGAGCGACGCTGGCCGAATGGGCGGCTCTGCAAGGATACAAACGCGAAGAAGTGATGGCGATTGGCGATAATTTGAACGATCAGGAAATGTTGGAATTTGCGGGCGTTCCCGTGGTTATGGGAAACTGTGTTGCCGAATTAAAACGCAGCGGATGGCGCGAAACATTGAGCAATGATGAAGCCGGAGTTGCCGCGGCGATTTGCGCATACGCGTTGGAACCGAGTTCATGAATATTTTTACCAGCCCGGAAAGTTTTACGCCACGATTGTGGGTGAATCGCGTTGCGCGAGTGTTCGCGCTGGCAGCGGTTTGCCTTTTCGCTGGGACCGCGGCGCATGCGGAATATGCGGTGATGCGTTCTGGCGCGCGATTTCATATTACCGGCTACGAAGTTTCCGGCGAGACGGTGAGGCTGCATTTGTCCGGCGGCGCTGTCGACGTTGCAGCCAATGACATTCTGCGATTTGAACCCGAAGAAATTTTCCAGCCTGAACCAATCGTCGCGAAACCCGTGATTGCTTTGAACGGGCCTTATGCGGAATTGATTCGCGTGGCGGCCGCAAAATATGCGCTCGATCCGCTGCTGCTGGCGAATGTGATGGCGGCAGAATCGAATTTTAATCCGCGCGCGGTTTCGCGGAAAAATGCGCAGGGCTTGATGCAATTGATGCCGCAAACTTCTTCGCGCTTGCTGGTGAAAAATCCGTTTGATCCAGCACAGAATATTGACGCAGGCGCCGCGTATCTGAAACAGATGCTGAATCGGTTCGACGGAAACGTAGAACTCGCGCTGGCGGCTTACAACGCCGGACCTGACCGAGTGGTTCAGTATGGCGGAATTCCGCCGTTTCGCGAGACGCAAGATTATGTGCGGCGAATTACGACGCGGGTGAATCAGGGTACCTCGCCTTCTGTAATTCCAACGGGAACACCGAACGTGCAATTTTCCGCTTCAAAGAAATCTCCTCAGCCGAGACCGTAATTCGTTGAATTCCCATTTTGAAAAATTGGGCTACCTCACTTTTTTTTGGGGGCGGAGTACCCCTACCCCCCTGCTTTGAGCATCAGTATCAAAACAAAGGAGTCAGCTCAACTCATCGTCGCATCGGCAATAATATACTTGACTAACCCAATGTGACTTGATAGGATTTGGCTTGTGAGGGACACAATGGACAAGCCAAAGACATTGCAGCAAGCGATTCGACACTTCAGCGATGAGCAAATTTGCATTGATACCGTCGCCAAGCTGCGCTGGCCGAATGGCCCAGAGTGCCCCGCTTGCGGTCACAAAGAGCATTATTGGCTCGATACGCAAAAGCGGTGGAAGTGCAAAGATTGCCGTCGTCAATTTAGCGTGAAGCTAGGAACGATTTTTGAGGATTCGCCAATCAAGCTAGACAAGTGGCTGGCCGCGCTTTGGATGTTGGTCAACTGCAAGAACGGAATTAGCTCTTATGAAATTGGCCGCGCAATCGGCATCACACAAAAGTCTGCGTGGTTTGTGATGCACCGTCTACGCATGGCGATGGAGACTGGAACGATTCGCAAAATGGGCGGCGCATCGAAAGAGGTTGAAGCGGACGAAACATTTATCGGCGGAATTTCCAAGAACATGCACCCAAAGCGCCGCATCCGATTGGTTAAGGGCGGAAAGACTCCCGTTCTTGGATTGCTTGAACGCGGCGGAAATGTACGCGCGGTGGTCGTAGCAAGCCGCAAGCGCCATGCGCTCGTACCTGAAATCGTGAAGCACGTCGCGGAAGATACAAAGCTCTATACGGATGCGCTTCCTTCTTACGACGTTTTGCGAACACGATACGCGCATGAATCCGTTGACCATTCATGGAACTATGTGCGTGGCCGCGTTCACACAAACGGACTGGAAAACTTTTGGAGTTTGCTCAAGCGATCTATCAAGGGAAGCTACGTCAGCGTTGAGCCGTTCCATCTACAACGCTATGTCACAGAGCAAGTCTTTCGCTACAACTTTCGCGCAAAGATTGGCAAGCCGTTTAATGACGCGCAGAGATTTGAACTGGCACTATCACAGGTTGCGGGAAAGAGACTTACGTTCGCGGAGGTAACAGGGAAAGACGGAAAAATATCGGCAAACTAACCCTTGCCGTTTGAAGCGCGGGAAGCGGAAGTCTTAGAACGCTTCCGCTTTTCAGAATCTATTTTTGATTTTATTTCAGAGTGGGGCACAGACAGAATCTTTTTCAATGCAGAGGAAAAAGCGTCATATTCACGCGAATCATTCTTGGCGGAAGGTCTTGCGTGATTCATCGGCTTTCAGGCTCCCTAGAACGGAGTCTAGGCCGATGTGCGCGAAGAATCAATGGGAATCAGATATTCTCCAAGAGTTTCACGACATTAACGACCTTTCTCGAAAACATTTGGAGCAAGCTCGTTACCATGAGCGACTTGAAAACACCTGCCTCCTGGATGGATACATGAAGGGAGATTTGGCCCTTATCGTGAATTTTAACGTCACTCTCGAAGCCGTGAACATGGATATTGGAATCGAGCGGAAGTCCTCGTCCAAAGAATTTTTGACCGTGTTGCTCTACTACGATTGCATTGACTCGCGTGTTCGGGGGAAGTTTGAGAGTCAGCAAATGTTTGTCAGAGATATTGAGATGGTGAAGGACGTACAGATGTCCGCCGTCTCGCGCTCCCTTGTAGGGCTGTATTTCGGTGTTCATCCAGTGAATGAGATTCGGGCAGACGCCGCTGTAGGCGATATGTTCTTCAGCGTTGTTCAAGGCCGCTTCGATACTATGCCATTCCTCATGGATGGGGAATCGCAAGTTGCGTCGTTTAATCGTTGGAATTCGCGGCAGGATAAGCGCGGCCCATGCAATATCGAGCGCGGAACGGAGATTGTGAATCGCGTCTCCGACAATGGGAGACAGTCTCCGCAAATGCTCCTCAAGGTCTGGAATCTCGTTTATGAGGCGCTGAATTCCAGTCTCAGTATCGGTTTGGATTGTCGCAGTCTGACTTTTTTCGAGCGTGACAATTCTATCCTGCACGTTAACGATGTGCTCATTGGCCCGTTCAATCTTCAAGAACGCATCGCTGATAACTGCACTCATAATGTGCGCTGATTCTAGCATTTAGGCTCTTGGTTAGTGAAGTATATTATTGCCGTCGCATCAATATCAAAACAAAGAACTTAGGCTCATTCGTCAGCCCATGACTTTCAAAACAAAGGACTTACAGGAGAACCGCGCAAACTAGCTACCCCACAACGATAATCGGAGTCGCCCGAAGAAGACATTTAATCGGAGCCCCCCCCGAGCAATTTCTTTGGAAGGCCCGGCTCGCCTCGTCACCGTGGGTAATATCAAAGGAAATGAATCGTATTCCGGCTGAGATGCGACTTCAAGCTCTGATATTTCTACCATCCGCGTATCTCATTCTGCCGGTTTTTGTGACGCGGAGTCTGCTGATCTGGAGAACAGCTGGAGACACCGGCACGGGGCAGCTTTGAAACGGTCCGATTCAATCTTTGTATGACGAGCATGATGTCTGACGAGAGGACGGAGCAGTCTATTGCCCTGGGCCTTGTGGCGGGCCGCCTACACTGCCGCCGGGCTGGCCGGGGGTGGTTGTGGGCTGAGTGGCGGGTGGCTGAGTGCCGGCTGGCGTGCCGCCGTTGTTTGGCGTGCCGGGAAGTGTTCCGCCGGGCGCGCCGGAGACTGCGGTGGGATCCCAGATAAATTCCCACTCGTAATATGATTTGCCGAGTTTGTAAACGCGCAGGGACGGAAGTTTAATTTTGCTGGCCACTCCGATGATGCTTCCGCCGAAGACCGTTGAATCGCTGGAGGATGAACTGGACGAGCTTGAACTTCCAGTGGTTGGGGTCGTCGTAGTGGGAGACTGCGTTCCTGTGGTGCCGATGGTTGGCGGAGTCATGCCGCCGACGCCCGTTGTTGTCGGCGTTCCGCTTGGGAGATTGCCTCCGAGTGGACCGGCGATGGGCATCGCGCCTGCCAATTGCGTATGCATCACGCTGCCCTGTAGCTGGCCATTTGGCAGAACGTAGATCAACCGCCATGTGCCATCGGCTTTGTTCATGGGATCTTTGTAAGCTTTGCGGATGAAGTTCGGCTGATCGGTGTGATAGGCCGTCAATTCGTCGATGGTCTTCGGGAAGCGGCCATTCTTTTTGTAGAAGAGGCGAATCGCACGGACGTATTGATTGCCGCGCCAGGCGAGTTCGTCTTCTTTTTCACGCTGGCCCTTGGTCTTAATGCTAATCGTGGCCATCGCCGCGAAGGTCATCATCGTGGCCACCAGAAAAATCATCATGAGGAGCGCGTAGCCGCGCTGGCCGTGTTTTGAATCGCGATTGGAATTTCGCGCGGTCATGGATGCGCGTCCTGTTCGATGGGTATTGTAGTGCGGCGCGAGGAAGAAATTTCCATTAGTTCAACGGTATCGTTTCCGATCTTCGTAACGCGCAAACGGTTTTCCAACATGTCACCGATTCCGGCGATGTAAATATTTTCGCCGTCGGTGAAAAAGGCGCGGCGCGCGCCGGTGCGCGGATCGTCAATGTAGCCATAGAATTTCACATCCACCTGCACTGGCGGAGGCGGTGCCGGAGTTTGCACCATCGGAGGCGGCGCATTCGCCTGCGCCCTTCTTACTTCTTCCGGAGTGGGAATATGCGGCGGCGGAGTTTCGCTGAAAATATTGCGATGGCTGCCTTTGTATTCCACGTGTTGCAGGCGTTCGAGCTGATCCAAATGCAGCGAAGGATTCTCGACGGTCATAGGCACATAATTCCCGTCGACAGAAACCGGCGCGGACGCACTGGAAGTGTCGCGCGTGTTGAAATAGTAGATCAGCCCCGACACAATCGCCAGGACGACGAGGAGACCTACGAGCGAGCGTTCGCGTTTGGTCATGAGCGGAAATACGTCCGCAATTCGAGATTCAATTTCAACGTGCCTTCGCTGCCGGTATCGAGCGTAAGGCTATCGAGCAAATAAAAATTCTTGGAGCGTTCGAGCGCATTGATAAAACTTACCAGACTGGGATAGGCGCCCTGCATGGTGACGGAGATGGTGATTTCGTCCACGCCGCGCTTATCGATCGACTTCTCCCGAAAATGTGAGGTGGTGAGCAGCAACCCGGAATCTTTTGCCAGCGCGCCGAGATCGTCGGTGATGGTAGAGGACCACGCGCCGGTAGGACGCAAATCCTTTTCCATGAAATTAGCAGTTTCGGTTTGGACGGCGGGGAGACTAGCGCGAATTGCTTCGGCGCGGCGAATATCCGCGCTCATCAAATCGCGGCGGATGCGAAGCGTGCGGAGTTCGCTGGCCGGATCACCTTGCGCAGAGGAGAGCTGCCAGTTCACGCCTATCAGCGCAATATCCGCCAGCAGGATTAATCCGATAATGATTCGGATTGCGTTCTTCCGGGATTTGGATCCGATAGCCATAGTTCAGTTTCCCGCGTAGACGGCGGTCAAATCGAGATACACGTGATCCTGATCGTTCAAACGCTGCGGGCGAGTCTCAGACGTCAACGCAACGTGAGAAAAGTTTTTCGACTTCTCAAGTGCGACGAGGAACTTCGAGCTGGCTTCGTCTGAAACGGCGCCCACATTCATATGTAGCTCAATGCGATTCCCCACGAGTTTCGGATTAATATTCACGATGCGAACGCCTTCCGGCAAGATGGCTTCAAAATCCATGAAGATCTGGGTCCACGGGAAGCTGCGCTCGCTAATAAGTCCGTTCAAATAAGCGGAACGGTCGCGAACTTCCAGAATGTCCGACCGATTAAAAAAGGCGTCGAGAGACTGGCGGCGTACGTCGAGCGAATTCACTTCGGTTTGAATCGCGGAAATTTCTGCGTGGCGCGCTTGATTCGCGGCGTGCACGTTATACGCTTTCCAGGACAGGCCGAAGAGCGCGATGACGCCAATGGTGGCGACAAGCGCAGCACCGAAAACGAAGCGATGATCGTTTTCGAGTGGCGAGGTAGCGAGATTTAGTCGAATGCGCATTGTAATTTTATTTGGCGGACGTTAAGCGCCGCGATTCATGCTCCAGCCAATCAAAGTGTCCAAGTCCTGGTCCGCTAGACGTTTATTATCGGAGTTCAATCGCCCTTCGGAATTTGCCGCGTTCAGAAGTCCGGTGACTTCGCAGTGCAGTTCCGATTCGAGCGGGGCGCGAAATTCCTCAAGGCGCGCGCCGAAACCGGAAAGGCGCACGGAATTTAGTCCTTCGCTCCAGGAGTCCTGATAATAGGTGGCCACCGGAAAGATTTCGTCGAGAAGGATTCGCGGATCGAGCGTATCGAGTTCGGCGGAAAGATCGGTGCAGCGATAACCGCACAGCACGCCTTCGCGGGCGATCGCGGTGGTGAGCGTAGTGCCGGAAAGACGCGCCAGCATTGTTGGGCGATCATCGTGCAGCAGAGGAAGCGTGGCGAGAGTGGAAGCTCATCACCACGCCGGGCGCTCATGCCGGAGGACTCCATCAAGATTTCGTATTCGCGAATGATGCGCAGGCGAGCGAGACCGGTGACGATGTCCACGCCATCTTCGCGCGGAGCCTGACGCATGTAGGAGATCAGCGTCTCTTCGGCCTCGAACGGCACGCTCTTCTTCAAGCGCCAGCGCAGCATCGGGAATCGCTTCCGCTGCGGAGCGTGGGAAAACGTCGAAGTGCAGGACGAAAACGCGAATCACCGCGTCGGGAACGAGCAGCGCGACTTCCTGCTGCTTGGCTTCAGCGCCGAATTTGCTGCGAACACTCTTGCGACGGCCGACGCACGGCAGCGGATCGACCAGATTGGTTTCCACGGCGGAGGCTGCACCGCTCCGGCGGGAATGCGGCTCGACGGCGAAATCGCTCGAGGCTTCCAAAGTTCCGCGCTTCCAACGCGCGGCAGCCACGTGCTGGGCTGGAAATTTCGCAGGCCACGAGAGGATGCGGCATGGCGTCAAGCCAGACGCGCGATTTTCCGCACGAACGCGTTGCTGTAAATTCCCTGCCGAATTCGCCGCGGCGCTCACTCAATGAACGTCACCTTGTTGATTTCCTTCAGAGTTGTGACGCCGTCGCGCACCTTGGCGAGTCCGGAATCGCGCAGGAAGGTCATGCCGTTCCGTGGCGACGCGCTTGATTTCCGATGTGGGGCGGCGGTTGATGATCATTTCGCGAATGTTGTCGGACAGATCGAGCAGTTCGGAGATTGCGGTGCGGCCGTGATATCCGGTGCCGGACATTCCAGGCATCCCGCGCCTTCGCGAACGAGAACTTGCGCCAAAGCTGCGGATCGAGACCCGAAGCTTTCAGGTCTTCGACGGCGGGCTTAGCGCACCTTTTTCTTGCAATGCTCGCAGACCACGCGGACGAGGCGCTGCGCGAGAATGCAATTGAGAGCGGAAACGAAATTGTATGGTTCGACGCCCATGTTGATGAAGCGGCCGATCACGTCGGTGACGTTGTTGGCGTGGACGGTGGTGAAAACGAGATGGCCGGTGAGCGCGGATTGAATGGCGATCTGCGCGGTTTCTTCGTCGCGAATTTCGCCGACCATGATCTTGTCGGGATCGTGACGCAAAATCGAACGCAAGCCGCGGGCGAAGGTGAGGCCCTTTTTTTCGTTGACGGGAATCTGCGTGATGCCGCGGACCTGATATTCGACGGGATCTTCGATGGTGATGATTTTATCTTCGTCGGATTTAATTTCGTTGATCGCGGCGTAGAGCGTGGTGGTTTTGCCGGAGCCGGTTGGGCCGGTGACGAGCACCATGCCGTAAGGCTCGCGAATGTAGCGGCGAATTTTGCGCAAATCTTCTTCGAATCGAAACCGACGACGTCGAGGCTGAGATTGTGAAATTTCTCGGAGAGCGTTTCCTTGTCGAGCACGCGGAGAACGGCGTCTTCGCCGTGAATGCGAAGGCATGATGGAGACGCGGAAATCCACGAAGCGGCCTCTTGTAGCGCACGCGGAAGCGGCCGTCCTGCGGCACGCGGCGCTCGGCGATATCCAGTTCGCTCATGACTTTGATGCGGAAAGAATCGTGGAATGCCATTCCTTGGAGATCGGCGACATGGCGTGAACGCAACACGCCGTCAATGCGATACTTCACGACGACTTCGATATCGCGCGCTTCGATGTGAATGTCACTGGCGCGGCGCTCGAGCGCGGTGAAGATCACGGTGTCCACCAGCCGCACGACGGGGCTGACGGCGCTTGTCACTGCGTGAGGCGGTCGGCGGAAATCGTGTCTTCGTCTTCTTCGCTCTTCGGCGACAACTTGCAGCGTGAAGGCTTCGGTGGCCTGTTCGAGAACGCGCTGGGATTGCTCGGTGCGCTTTAGAAGATCGCTAATTTGCGTCGGCGTGGCGACCTTGCAGCACGAGCTTCTTGCCCATAGCAGCGGCAGTTCGTCGCTCAATAGACCTGGCGGGATCGGCCACGGCGATAACCAGCTAGCAATTTTCGCGAGATTCGAGGGCACAAAATTGAAGCGGAACATCAGCTCGGCGGGAATGCTGCGGAACAATTCCGGATCGATGCGCTGTTCGCGTTCAAATCCACGAATGTGCAGCGGTAGCGATCGGCGAGGCGGCGTGAACGTTCCTGCTCGCCCGATCTCGTCGGTAAGGATTGGTGCGCCGGCTACATGATTTGCATGGCTCATAGTTTATGACCCAGGGTTCGCGCCAAGCGAGAAACTGAAAATTGGTAAATAAAGCGCCAACAATATAAACAGTACCACGACGGCCATGAACAACAGAATTGCGGTTCGACGATGGCAATGAGCGTGGAAGCCGCAGATTTACTTCTTCTTCGTAGAATTCTGCGACGCTGGTGAACATTGCAGGTAGCGCGCCGCTGGCTTCGCCGACTTCAATCATCTCGAGCGCGAGATTCGGGAACGATGCCGGTGGCTTTCATTCCGGCGTGCAACGGACTGCCCTTCTTTCACTAGACGGGAGGCTCGCGTACGCGTCGCCAACGAGGCGGCTGGTGACGGATTCAGCCGCCAGTGTCGAGAGCTTGGACGAGCGGAGTGCCTCCGGTAAGAAGCGTCGAAAGTGTGCGCACAAATTGCGCCACCTGAAATTTGATCCAGATGTTGCCGAGGACGGGCAGCCTGAGCTTCACGCGATCCATCACCAGAGAGCCAGCTTCGGTGCGTGACCAGGAATAAATGCCAATGGCCGCCAAAACGAGTAGCGCCAGCGCCATCAATAAATAGGGGCGGAACTCGACCGTGACGGTGATCAGGATGCGCGTGGCGATGGGAAGCGCGATGTTCATATCCGCATACAAGCGCGCGAACTGAGGAATCACGTAGGCCACGATGTAGCTGACGATGGAAACGGCCGCGATGACAAGGATGATTGGATATATGAGCGCCGCGATTAATTTTTTGCGAAGTCCAGTGGTGACGCGCTGATAGGTGATGTAGTACTCGAGAACTCCGGAGAGGTTGCCGCTCTTCTCGCCGGCCAGTACGGAGGTCGTATAAACTTTCGGGAAACTTCCCTGCGCGGCCAATGCTTCAGAAAGTAGCGCGCCATCGCGGACTCGTTGGCGAACTTCGCTGAGCATGGGGCGAAGCTTAGGCGCCGCGACGCGGTCGGAGAGCAGGTCGAGCGCTTTCAGGATGGGAAGACCGGCTTTGATTAGCGTGTTGAATTGCTGGTTGAAGATCAGGAAATCGGAGCCGCCGACGGCCTTGTTGCGCTTGCGCTGAAACATCGCGCCAACGATGCCACCTTGCGTCTTGACCGAATACACATATAGGCCGCGGTCAGCCAGCTTTTGGCGCGCCTCATCAATTGATTGAGCGGCCTCAACCTGGGAAAATACACGTCCTGTCGCGTCAGCGACTTTGCATACAAACTCCGCCACGTAATTAGTTTACCTCAAGCGAGGGGGCCCACGCAGCGCGAGCCCCGTCAATGATGCGCAGAAGGATACATGCCGAGCAGCCGCTGAGGCGACGGCTGGCGCGCCCTCTTCTATAAGACTTAGATGCGGGAAAAAGGTTCAGTGCGCCGGAGAGTTTGTGCTGTCACCATTCACAATAGCAACCCCTTTGGGGGCAACGAAATGGAACATGGTCTCTGGGACTTCAACATTGCCCTGCCACTTGCCGAAACTGTATTCGAGTTGGACGCCGCCGGCTTGACGAATGGTGACTTTGGCAAGCCAGCCGGTTTGGGGATCGACTTCGAGCAGGACAGCCTGAATTTGACCGCCTGAATCGGGAGAGAGGGCTTGATCGTCGTTGGTTTGATTGGCCGGCTGAGAGCCGACGGGGACGCAGCGGAGGGTTACGTTGCCGGGTGCGTCGTGGGAAGGATTGCCGAAGTCCAGGCGCTTGCAATATTTATTCAGATTGGCTTTGCCGGTGAGAAGAGCGAGCGGCGTGCGCCAGTCGCTACTTTCTTTCATGCTGATGCGAGAGACGGTGTGGTCGGCGGGGACGTAGAACCATGTGGTCTTGCCGTCGGTGAGGAAAAGCTTCTCTTCGGGAGATTCATATTCCCAGCGCATGCGGCCGGGACTGGAAAAATAGGCTGTGCCAGATTCGACGCGCGCGGTGAGGCGGCCTTCGTTATAGCGTTCGAGAAAAATGGCTTTTAGAGTGTGAGAGGAGTGGTAGCGCGCTTCGACAATTTTTACGACGTCCTGAACACTTGGTTGCGATTTCTGGCGCGGCGCGGCGGCCGATGCCGTGATCACAGCCAGCGCGCAGAATATTGAGCAGAGAGCCGGAACAGACTTGCGCATGCGTCTAGAATAACAGATCGGTGTGAATCAGTTGCGCGCGCTGCCCCGGCTTGATTCTATGACGCTCTACTTTACAAGCGTGCTTGCAGCGGTTGGCACGGTATTGTCAGTGGTGTAGGTGATGGCGCCCTTTTCGTCCGTGTAATAGCGCTTCACGCCACTTTCTTTGAATTGCTCAGGGTCGGCGGTAATCGTGTATGAATTAATGTTTCCGCTTTGGCTGGCTGCTCCAGCTGTGTAGCGGAAAATATATCCGCTCTTGCTGACGACCGCGCCGGTGGCTGGAGCGAGATCGGAGCCGAGAATGTCGGCACCCGTTTTGGTGATCTGACCATTGGCAGGTGGACCGAGATCGGATTGATTGTGCGGATAGCTTCCGTAATTGGACAAATACGAAACGCAGGCAGTATTGAACACATTCAAAGACTTCAAAGCAGAAGTCTCATTGGCCGTCATTCGTGTGTGGATTAAATTCGGAATCGCGACGGTGGTGATGATTAAAATAATCGCGACGACAATCAGAAGTTCGAGAAGCGAAAAACCACGCTCACGCCTATTCACAATACCCTCCCCGGTGTAAAAAAATAACAAAGCCCAGGGCGAGCCCTCAGTTCCCGGCCCGGCTTAGCAGACAATGCTTACCGGGGCAGTCTAGCAAAACCGACTGGGATTCTCCACAAGATTATTTTGCAGGGAGATGAGGCTGGATTTTAAAAACATGTGCGTGTTGCATTTGCGCAACCACCGCGAATTACTCCAGTGAGCATAGTCTCGCGTGAGTAGAATACATGCGGGGCGAAAATACGAGTGGCTGCCATCGTAGACGAGAAGCAAAAACGAAAGAGAGAGCAGGGCCGTGACGCGCTTCTTTATGCAATGGTATTTGTTATTGGAATTGTTCCATACCTGAATACGCTGGGCTTCGGGTTCGCCTACGACGATAACCACCAGATCGTAAATAATCCATATCTGCGGAGTTTTCATTACTTGAAACAAATTCTGACCACGCCGGTGTGGTCATTCAAGTACGCAAGCATAGCGACAAATTATTATCGTCCGCTGATGAGCCTGGAATACTTTGCGCTTTACCAGGCATACGGTCCGCTGCCGTACATTTATCATCTTGCGAACGTGGTGCTGAACGCCGCGGTGGTGGTTCTACTGTTCGCGGTGACGCGACGGCTATTTCAGTCCACTCCGATCGCGCTTGTTACGGCGATACTTTTCGCAGTTCATCCAGTTCATACGGAGTCGGTATCGTGGATAGCGGACGTGCCGGATTTGCAGCTCGCGGCATTCTTGCTACTGGCGTTCTGGTTCTTCCTAAATTTGGGTGATTCCGCGAAACACGAGTGGCAAAGCACCGTGGCGATGAGCGTTTTTTTTCTACTGGCGATTTTCTCGAAGGAGCCGGCGGTAGCATTCCCGGTGATTGCAACATTTTATGAGCACGCATGCCGCGCCGATAGGGCTCGGACAAGTTTCGCGCAGAAACTAAAGCGATACGCGCCGCTGTGGCTGGTGGCGGGGTTTTATCTTGCGTCTCGCATAGCGCTGATGGGAGGACTTGTGCCGAAGTTGCAGCGGGCCAGTCTTCCATGGGGGCGCGCGATACTTTCCAGCTTTGCTCTGTCCAACGAATATATGAACAAACTGGTTTGGCCGGGTCGTGCGGCATTGTTTGACACTTTCCATTCCAGCGTGAGCATGTTTGATTGGGCAGTTTTGTGCGGCGCGGCATGGGCCGTCTTTCTGTGTCTGATGGCGATTTATTACTGGAAACGAAATCGCTTGATCGTGTTCGCCGCGCTATGGATGGTTGCTACTTTAGCACCGGCACTGAATGCACGATGGATGGCGACGAATGTTTTCGCAGAGCGTTATCTGTATGTACCGTCACTCGGATTCTGCTGGATTATTGCGGCGGCGCTCGTAGCGGTGTGGAATGGGGAGTTCGCGAAACATTCGCGGACAATTCGGATTTCGGTGGCGACAGCGGCGATTTTATTGGCGGTGGCGTTGACGGCGGAGACCGCGGTTCGCGATCGCGATTGGCGGAACGACACAAGTCTTTTCATCGCGGCTGTGGAACGAAATCCACAGAACGCCGATTTACGCGCGAATTTGGGATTTGCGTACTGGGACTCGCGAAAACCTGATGCCGCCATTCGCGAATGGAAAACTGCGCTGGCGCAAAATCCTGAAAGCATATGGGCGCTGAATAATCTAGGAATGGCGTACGTGTCGCAGGAAAAATATGCGGACTCAATTCCGTTGCTGCGCCACGCGATCGAGCTGGTACCTCAATTTACGGATGCGCACCTGAACTATGCGGCAGCTTTGGCGGGCCTGGGGAAATCAGCGGAAGCTGAATCCGAGTATCGGGCAGCAGTGATCAATTCCCCGCTCGACTGGAGTGTGCGCAACCAGTTCGGCGAATTTCTTCTGAAGGCCGGACGAGCGGAGGAGGCGCGGACTCAATTCCAGGCGTCATTGAACTCCGTGGCGAATTCACAGGCACTGGACGGGCTGGGCGACATCGCCGTTCAGCAGGGACAAACAAGTATCGCGGAGCCTTACTTCCGAGAAGCAACCGGACTGGATTCGTATGACGCGCACGCACATTTCCGGCTCGCGATTATTTATGGAAATGGCGGAAAGGCTGCGGAAGCTGTGCGCGAATATAATCTGGCGTTGCAAACAGATCCTGGAGATGATGCGCTAGGTCAAGAAGCGAAAGCGGCGATCAAGCGCACACCGGGGAAGTAAACCCTTCGACATTCTGGAAGGCCCACGCGCCGGTCGACAATCCCACAATAAAAAAAGGCGGAGGCTTGTGGCCTCCGCCTTGCTGTCGCTTTGGGGGTTGAGGGTTGTATTACAGGGGTGAATCCGTGACCGCCGCCGCTTGCGTCAGGTTGACGCGCACAACGCCGGAAGCATCTGTATAAAAGTGGCGGACGCCCGTCTGGTTCACTGACGTCGGATCTGCGTTGACGGTGTAGCCAACGTTCGCCACAGGCGCTGCGAACGTGAAGGTGTAGCCGCTCTTGGCTGACGTGTTGCCGCCGCCGGCCGGTGCAAGAACTGAGTCGAGCAAATCAGCAGTCGTGCTGGTCGGGGTTGCGCCGTTGCTTGGGCCGAGGTCCGACAAGGTCGTCGGATAGTTTCCGTAGCTGGAATTGTAGGTGATGCTCGCGGTGTTCATCGTGCGGAGTGAAGCAACCGCCGACGCTTCGTTCGCCGAAATGCGGGCGCGGAGCAAGTTCGGAATCGCGATAGCGGCAATGATCAGGATGATTGCCACAACGATCAAAAGTTCGATAAGTGAGAAACCTTTCTGTTTAGTGCGCATTCTCTTTTTCTCCTAGCAGAATTTGTGTGCCTACCGGGTTGCGGCAGACTTAAATGCAACGTCGGTTCCAAACTGGGACTAAGACGTTACTGATTGGACGCAAAAGTGCTAACTGCTTTAATTGCGGCGAGATACAGCTGCTCCTGCGGTGCGTAACCCGTTCGCGCCACAGCCGAAGGCGGAGAAGCTTGACGGAATTTGTCATTATTCGCTGCCGAAAAATGTCGAGTCTGTCGGGAAGGCGACGCAGTGTACCGGTTCATCGAGGACATTCGGCGAGTGGAGGAGTATGCGGTGCAGTGGAAACCAGCCTGTAATTAACTAAGCAAGTAGATCATGTAAAGCTGCGTTGAATTGTTGTCACCGTGAGGAACGCTCCGATAGGATGTCAGATGAAACTTCGCAGACTGAATTGGCGCGAACGCTGGAGTTACGGCCGGCCAATCACACTCGACGTAAGAAGGGCAATTAAATCCATTGAAGCGCGCAGCGACATCCTTATCCCTGATTGTGATAGTGGCGTTCGCCATCCGCATACTGCTTGTCTGGACGGTGCAGCATCAAGGGAAGCTTCCAGTTGTTGACAACGCTCCATTTGGATACGAAACCGGAAAAATTGCGTCGGAGATCGCAGAAGGACACGGCTTCAGTTCGCCATTTAGGATCGAGAGCGGCCCAACGATTTGGCTCACTCCCATTTTTCCGTACTTGCTTGCCGGCGTCTTCAAATTGTTTGGCGTTTACACGTATAAATCAATGCTGGTGATCACGGCGCTGAATGATTTATTTTCCACGCTGACCTGCATTCCAATCTTCTATATCGCAAAACGGGTCGGAGGGATCGGTCTGGGAGCTGGCGCGGCCTGGATGTGGGCGATTTTTCCGAACGCGATCCTGATGCCATTCGAGTGGATTTGGGATACGTCATTGGCGGCTTTGATGGCGGCCCTTATTTTATGGGCGACGATTGAAATCCGCGATTCAAAGCGGGTGCGCGATTGGATCGGCTATGGATTGTTGTGGGGCGCGGGCTTGATGGTGAACGCGTCGATTCTTGCGCTGGCACCGTTTCTGTTAGTGTGGCTGGCGCTGAATCTGCGCAAGAAGGGGTGGCGCTGGATTCAACTTCCCGTGATGACGATGATCATGGCGGGAGTCGTGTGCGTGCCGTGGACGGTGAGAAATTATGTGGTGTTTCACAAGGTGATTGTGTTCAGGTCGAATTTTGGGCTGGAACTGTGGCTTGGAAATAATTCGCAGGTTCCAGACACATGGGCTGGTTTCCTGCACCCGAACGACTACGCGCCGGAACGAGAGAAATATGTGCGGCTCGGCGAAATCGAATACATGCGGCAAAAACAAAGTGAGGCGATCCAGTTTATGGAAAGCCATCCTCGGGACACTTTGCGATTTTTCTGGCGGCGCTTTGTGGACAACTGGATGGGTACGTGGGATCCGATACAGGACATTTGGGGAACGCTGCCGGTGGATGCGCGGGTAACTCTGGTGGCGAATATATTTCTTTCGCTGTTTGGATTATTGGGATTGCTTTTCATGTATCGCGAGAAAAATCCGTATGCGTTTCCGATTGCGATGTTTCCGCTGATCTATCCGATCGTGTACTACGTTACGCACAGCTCGCTGCGCTATCGGCATCCGATTGACCCTGCAATGGTGATTGTGGCGACGTATGCCCTTGCGTATCCGATGACGGTGATGGCGCGGCGCAAGCGCGAAGCCCAGTTCCCTACCACGGCTTCGGAATCAGCAGCGCGAACCGGAACAGCTCCGCTGTCCTAAATCGAGCCGAGCCTGACAAATTCCATTTTTATTTTGATTATAGAAAATCAGAGATTGTATTTCTTGGAGTAGTGGCGGAACGACCGGTAGGTCATTCTCAATAGTTCCGCGGCGCGTGTGCCTACGCCATCGGACATTCGCAGCGCCTCTTCGATGTAACCCTTTTCCATATCCTGAATTTGTTTCTCGAGATCGACGCCGCCTTCGGGAATGGAGGGACGTCCGCCCGGCGATGTGTGAATCGCTGGAGCGCGCACGCCTCGCGTAATCTTTTCAGGAAGCACATTCACGCTGACGCGTGGGCCGGTTTCGAGTGCGACGCAGCGTTCCATTGTGTTTTCCAGCTCGCGAACGTTGCCGGGCCAGTCGTAAGCTTCGAGAAGGCGCATCGCTTCCGGCTCAATTCCTTCAACGGTTTTATTCATGGACTTTCGCAAACGATCGAGGAAGGCGCGCACGAGCAATGGAATATCGTCGCGGCGTTCACGGAGCGGAGGAAGATGCATGGGGATGACGCTGAGACGATAGAACAAGTCGTCGCGGAAACGTCCTTCTGCGATTTCTTTTTCCAAATCTTTGTTAGTGGCGGCGATGATGCGGACGTCAACGTCGGTTTCATCCGTGCTTCCCAACGGACGGATTCTTCCCTCTTGCAGAACACGATACAGCTTCACCTGCATGCTGAGCGGCATGTTACCGATTTCGTCCATGAACAGAGTGCCGCCGTGCGCTGCTGCAAATAAGCCCTGGCGATTATCGTTGGCTCCGGTGAACGCACCGCGGACGTATCCGAATAATTCCGATTCAAGAAGCGTTTCAGGAAATGCGCCGCAATCGATGGTGACGAAAGGCTTGTCTTTACGCTGGCTATTTTCGTGGATGGCGCGCGCAACCAATTCTTTTCCAGTGCCGCTTTCGCCGGTTATCAGAACGCGGCTGGATTGCGGACCGACGGTTTGAATCATGTCAAAAATGGCGCGCAGTTTCGGGCTGTGGCCAATAATATTTTCCTGGCCAGTAAGGCGATGAAGCTCGCGGCGCAGATAGCCTGCTTCTTTTTTGAGTTTGAGAGTTTCGTCAACCTGCTGAACAGCACGGCGAAGCTGATCGACGAGATCGTGATCCTTGATTACGTACCGATCGGCGCCGGCGTTCAGCGCGGAGATCGCCGTCTCAACGGTCGGCACACCAGTGATGAGAATAAAAATTGTGGAGGGTGACGCTTCCTTCGTATATTTCAGAAGATCGACGCCGCTGGCGCCGGGCATGCGAATATCGGAGATCACGATATCGAAAATATTCGATTCGAGTTTGCGGCGCGCGGCGTCAACGTTTCCGGCAACTTCCACCTTGTGACCTTCCTTCCGGAAAGTAATCTCCAGAAGCTCGCAGATGGAGCGCTCGTCGTCGACCACTAAAAGCTGAGCCATGAACCGCTTTCTTGCCGGATGATCCGGCGGACGTTCAAGTTACTCTCGCAGGACTTCAGGCAGCGAGTGGGAGTTCAACTGTGAACTCAGCGCCTTTGTCCTTTTCCGAGGATACGATGATGTGGCCGTTGTGCGCCTGCACTATCTGATAGACGATTGCCAAGCCGAGACCTGTTCCGCCAACAAATCCTGACTGCAAAGGTTCAAAAATTTTGCGGCGATGCTTAGCGTCCATACCCATACCCGTATCGCGGAAGCTGATGCGGACGTACGCGCCGTTCAGATCCAGCCGCACGGCGAGAGTACCGCCTTCGGGCATGGCGCGGAGCGCGTTATCGCAAAAGTTCCAGAAAACTTGTTTGATACGATTTGCGTCTACGCGCGCGTGGACAGGACGCGCCGTGAAACTCTTGTCAATCAGGAATTTCCCGTCCATCGAAGGATGCCGCTCGAGAAGCGTGAGCGTTTCATCCAGAAGAGCGGTGATATCAGCGTCGGCAAACTCGTAAGTTTTTTCACGGGAATAATTCAAGAACTCGGTGATGATTTGATTCAGGCGCTCTGATTCCCTACTGACAATTCCGACCAAGTGCTTTTCGTCTTCTTCGAGCGGAACGAGGCGGGCGAGTTCCTTAACCGCACCGGCAATCGCGGTAAGCGGCTGACGAATTTCATGCGCGATCGCGGCGGAAAGACGGCCCAGCGCGGCCATGCGATCCTTGGTTTCGACTTCGGATTCGAGCCGGCGTAATTCCGTCAAATCCTGAAAATTAAAAACGTATCCACTATCAAATTTTTCCCGCGTGCGAAGCGCGGAAACGGACACGCCCAGAATTCGATTGGTGCCGTCGCTGGTGTGAAAATCGATTTCCGTTCGCGGGATGCGGCTGACGTCCGAATGTCCGTCGCCGGGCATCCAGAACATCGGCCAAAGAGTGGGCAGGTGTTGGCCGCGCACGTCGGCGAAGCGGAATCCGGTAATCTCTTCTCCAGTTCGATTCAGCAGCAGGATTTTGCCTTCAAGGTCTGTAGTTAGCAACCCACCGCGCATGGAATTAATAATGTTTTCGTTGAACGCCTGCAAATCCTGCAGCTCTCCGCTCTTCTGTTCGAGTTCGGCGCCCTTGCGGCGCAAAGTCTGAGCAAGGCGGCTGGAAAGGTAGGCTACCGCAAGGAACGCGGCAAGATTCGCGAACACCCAGGTTTGCAGTTCCTGGGAACTGGGTGCATTGAGCGCTGTCCGCGGCAATTTTCCGTAGTAGACGAGCTCAACCATTCCGCCGAGAAGAACGAAGCTGAAGCCCGCGGTAAGAAAGGGTCCGCGGCGCGAAAATAAAATACTGGCCACGATGATCGTCAGGAG
Organism: Terriglobia bacterium; assembly: GCA_963840515.1. Taxonomy (GTDB): domain Bacteria; phylum Acidobacteriota; class Terriglobia; order Acidiferrales; family UBA7541; genus DASTCZ01. The sequence goes on along the minus strand of CAWIZI010000023.1, from coordinate 142,945 downwards.
ATAAAGCGAAATGAAATGGCTTTCGTTGCCGCCGGTGACGTACACCAGCGCGGTAATCATCAGAAGATCGCAGACCATTTCGAGCGGGGCTTGCCAGCGCGCTTGCGGGGCCCACTTCGCCAGAATGGCGTACAGAAAACTGAGCATGTACCAGGTGCCAATCAGCGTGCCGAAAACCGTGGCGGTCAGGTGGAGCAATCCATTATTGGAAAGGAAGACAGAAATTACGAGAATAAATGTGATGACGAGAAAGCGAACGCGGCTAAGCCAGCCCAACCATTCCGAAGTGTTCTGAGTAAACTCCATTCGCGACACACTCATTCTGCGGCCCCATTCAAAATGGGGTCAAGTAGTTGGGGTGTACTGATTCGCGCCGGAACCGTGCCCCTGAAAGGTGACGACAGATTCACTATCCACTCAAAAAAACGGGCCCGAGCGCGGTTGAATCGACGCTCAGGCCCACCGAGTTTCTAGGTGTGACCAGCCAACTGACCGATCAAGCTGAAAATTGGCAGGTACATGGAAATAACGATGCCGCCGACGACCACGCCGAGGACAACGATCATGATTGGTTCCATCGCAGCCAACAAATCCTTCACCGCGGCGTCCACTTCGTCTTCGTAAAAGTCCGCGATCTTTTGCAGCATGGCGTCCATCGCGCCGGTTTGTTCACCGACGGCGATCATCTGAGTAACCATGCCGGGAAATACATCTGTTTCCTTCAGCGGATCGGCGAGAGTGCGGCCGGCCTCCAACTGTTTCCGCGTGAAGAGAAGAGCTTTTTCGACGACGGCGTTTCCGGCTGAACGAGCGGTGATGTCCAAGCCTTCAAGAATTGGCACGCCGGAAGAAATCAGCGTTCCAAGTGTACGGGTGAAACGCGCGACAGCAATTTTGCGGAGAAGCATTCCGATGAGAGGAATCTTCAGCAAAGCGCGGTCAATGAACATTCGGCCGGTTTCAGTTCCGTACCAAACTTTCAGACCGATGCCCATGCCGACCATCGCTACGACGGCGAGGAAACCAAAAATGCTGCCGACGAAATGGCTAAGGCCGATAACGATGCGCGTAGGCAAGGGGAGGGCGACGTTCAAGCTGACGAACAATGTGGTGAAAATCGGAACGACCTTCCACAACAGAAGAGTGATAACGCTGGCGGCGACGAAAATTACGACCGTCGGATACACCAACGCGGACTTGACGGCGCGCTTCAACTTGACGTTCTTTTCGATGTAGGTCGAAAGGCGCTGGAGAATGGTGTCCAGAATACCGCCGGTTTCGCCGGCCTCCACCATGTTGACGTACAAGTTGTCGAAAATTTTCTCATACTGGCGCATGGCCGCCGAAAGCGTGGCTCCGCCTTCGACCGCGGCACGTGTGCCGAGCAGGACCTTCTGGAATGTTTTATTTTCCTGCTGGCCGCCCAGAATTTCCAAGCACTGGACGAGCGGCAAACCTGCGTCAATCATGACCGAGAATTGCCGCGTGAAAATGGCAATCTCGTTTGATTTCACGCCGGTTCCGAAACTGGGCATTACAAATTCTTTGCCCTTCTCGGACATTTTGGTGACGTTGATCTGCTGCCTGCGCAGCAACGCCGCCAGTTCGGCCTTACTATTGGCGGACTGTTCGCCAGTGACTTTGGTGCCAGCCCGATTCTTTCCTTGATAAACAAATACCGGCATTCTGCTACCCTCCTAATCGTATTTGGGCTACTTGAATCTCTTCTTTCCTAAAATCGTTTGGTCCGAAACTATTTGTGACGCGTGGTGCCGACCGTTCCCGCGTGGGAACCACCGGTCACACCGCGATTGATCATGTCCTGAAGCTCATCGGCATTGGAGGAGCGTCCGAGCGCCGTCTCCAAAGTGATCAGCTTGTTGAAATATCCGCTGGCCAGACCTTGATTGAAGGTCTGCATACCTGTGGTGCCTGTACCTGTCTGCATAGCGGAATAAATCTGGTGAATCTTGTCTTCGCGAATCAGGTTGCGGATGGCGGCATTCGGAATCAGGATTTCCATGACCATCACGCGGCCGCGCCCGTCAGCACGGGGCAAAAGCGATTGGCAAAGTACGCCTTCGAGCACGATGGAAAGCTGCGCGCGAATTTGCGGCTGCTGGTGAGCAGGGAAAACGTCAATGATACGGTTGATGGTGGAAAGCGCCGAATTCGTGTGAAGAGTGGCGAACGTCAAGTGGCCCGTTTCAGCGATACGCAGAGCGGATTCGATGGTTTCCAGATCGCGCATTTCGCCGATGAGCACAACGTCGGGATCTTCGCGCAACGCGGCGCGGAGTGAATTTGCGAAGGAATGCGTATCAGAGTGGACTTCGCGCTGATTCACCAAACACTTCTTGTGGTTGTGCAAAAATTCAATGGGGTCTTCGATGGTGATCATGTGCTCTTCGCGCTCGGCGTTAATTTTGTCGAGCATCGCAGCGAGCGTGGTGGACTTGCCCGAGCCGGTCGGGCCGGTAACGAGCACGAGTCCGCGCGGCTTATCGCACAAAGTTTTCACGATGGGCGCAAGACCCAACGCGTCAAAGCCTTTGATTTCCCACGGAATGGTACGAAACACGGCCGCAACTGCGCCGCGTTGATTAAAAATATTTCCGCGGAAGCGCGCTAGATTTTTCAAACCGAACGAAAAGTCGAGCTCGAGATTTTCCTCGAAACGATGCTTCTGAGCGTCAGTGAGAACGCTGTACGCGAGAGACTTGGTGTCCGCTGCGGTGAGCGGCGCCATATCGAGTGGGCGCAGTTTGCCGTGAACACGGACGCGCGGCGCGCTGTTCGTGGTCAGATGCAAATCGCTTCCGCCGATTTCGATCATTTTCTGAAGCAGTTCACTTAATGTAATTCCAGCCATAGATCACTTCTCCCTATAGAACGGTTTCTCGCAAAACTTCTTCGAGTGTCGTTTGACCTGATGCAACTTTTGTAAGACCACTACGCCGGAGCGTAATCATTCCGTTTTCCAGCGCTTTCTTTTTCAATTCAATTGCGGAAGCGCCAACCAGAATCAGTTCGCGCAGTTCGTCATTAATTTCCATTACTTCGTAAAGACCCGCGCGGCCCTTGTATCCGGTGTTGTTGCAGGTTGCGCAGCCTTTACCTTGATAAACGGTGGTCGTTTTCACTTCTTCCGCGGTGTATCCGGCGTCCAAGAGCGCTTGTTCGGGGACTTCGAGCGCTTCTTTGCATCCGACGCAAACGCGGCGGACGAGGCGCTGAGCGCAAATCAGGTTCACGGAAGTGGCCACGAGAAATGGCTCAATTCCCATGTTCATCAAACGGCTGATGGTGGAAGGCGCGTCATTGGTATGCAGAGTGGAAAGCACCAAGTGTCCGGTGAGCGCTGCTTTCACCGCGATTTCCGCGGTTTCAAAGTCTCGAATTTCTCCGACCAGAATGATGTTGGGGTCTTGCCGCAAGAATGCGCGCAGCGCGGTGGCGAAGTTCAGTCCGATCTGATCCTTCATTTGAACTTGATTCACTCCGGCCAACTGAAATTCGACCGGGTCTTCGGCGGTCATGATGTTTGTTTCTGGCGTGTTCAATCGCGAGACCGACGAATAGAGCGTGTTGGTTTTTCCGGATCCCGTGGGGCCAGTGACCAGCACCATTCCGTATGGCCGCAGAATTTGCCGCTCGAACATGGTCAATGACTTTTGCTCGAAGCCGAGCTTGGTCATGTCCAGGCGCAGATTTTCTTTGTCCAACAAACGCATTACGATTTTTTCGCCGAAGAGCGTGGGCACCGTGGAAACACGGAAGTCGAGATCTTTCTTCTTGCCGTCCCGCATGTACTTCAACATGATGCGGCCGTCTTGCGGCAGACGCTTTTCGCTGATGTCCAGCTTGGACATAATTTTGATACGGCTGGTGATGGCGTCTTTCAATTTCAGCGGAGGCGACATTACATTTTGCAAAATACCGTCTATGCGCAAACGGACGCGCAGTTCTTTTTCGTAAGGCTCAACGTGAATGTCGCTCGCGCCGCGCTTCACGGCGTCGGTCAAAATCAAGTTCACGAGTTTAATAATCGGAGCTTCTTCCGCCGCGCGTTCAAGCGATGCGGCGTCCATCTCATCTTCTTCGGCGCTGATTTCCAGAGCAGCGTCATCATCTGCGGTCAAATCCTTCATGACCTTGTTGAGTTCTTCGCCGCTCGAAACATCGCCGTAAAATTTCTGAATCGCGTCGTTGATGTCCGATTCCGAAGCGACGACTGGCTCAACATTGAAGCCGGTCATGAACTTGATGTCGTCCATCGCGAAAACGTTGGTGGGGTCGGTCATCGCAATGGTCAGCGTTGCGCCGACGCGCGAAAGCGGAACCACCTGATAGCGAACAGCAGTTTCCTGCGGAATCAGCTTGATAACTGCGGGCTCGACTTCGTAGTACTTCAAATTTATCGAAGGAACGCCGTACTGGCGGGAAAGGACTTGAGTAATTTCATCGTCACGGACGAATCCGAGTTTCATCAAACACGTGCCGAGGCGGCCGCTATTTTTCTTCTGATACTCGATCGCCTGCTTCAACTGATCAGCAGTGATCAAGTTTTCTTTAATCAGAATTTCGCCGAGCCGGGCCGACATGCAGAGAACTCCTGAGTTGCTGGGCGCTATCCGCGCAACAGCAAAGACCTTCCGGTCTTTCTGATTAGAATTGAACCATTTTGGGGAACGCAGAGACACCTGTCCTAAAGTACAGTTGTGGCGTCAACGACATCGCCCCGAAAAGCTGCACTAAGTGTACTTAATTGGGGCATGTGCCTTGACTCGCCAGTGGCAGGCCGCTATCTTCAGGTTTGGTGGGTTCCTGCTTGCTCAGCCAATCGCCAACATTAATTGCAGCATCCGTGATGCTGATTTCGTTTGACCTGGAGCGCGCGTGACGCCGCGATCCCGGCCTTCGCGCGTATGGCTATGGTTCAGCGGACTGCTCGTCACGATTCTCCTTGCAGCGGTGTTCACGCTTGGCTCGCTCGGCCTTCCGGTTACGCCTGATACGCGAAACGAAGTGATCGTCCTTTTCGCGGTGTCCACTTTTGTTGTTGCGGCGCTCATCATATTCGGCCTCATGCTCGTACGGACCGTGCTGCGCCTGAAAGCGCAGCAACTCGGAGCGCGATTCCGAACCAAGATGGTGGTCGGCGCGATGGCGATTTCTTTGCTGCCGGTTGTGTTCATGTTTGTCATCAGCTATGGACTGATGAATCGAACGCTAAGCAAGTGGTTTCCGCAGCCGCTGGAAGTTGCCGCGCAAGAAAGTCAAAAACTGATAAACGACCTGGGGAAGCGCGAGCACGAGCGGCTAAACGAGTACGCAAAATCAGCGGCCAACGAATTGGGGCCAAATCCGACTTCCGATCAAGTGAAGGATCTGTTCAATCGAATGCAGCCGGGTGTGGACGCGCTGATTGTTCTTGACGCCACCGGCCACGCGCGCGCGGTTGCGGCGGATTTTCCTTTGTCGGAAAGCAATCCCGGCGCCGTTGATCGCAAGAGGCCGAGTGGAGCGGAAGTTTGGAAAGCGGGAAACGTGTATGCCAGCCTGGGGCGCGCGGCGCTTGGTGATGGTTCAGTGCTGGTGCTGCGGCAGACGACCCAGGAGGCGCTGGAACGTCCGGCGCGAATTCAAGCGCAGCTCGATGACTACGAGCAGCGCAACAAATCCTATCGCGCGTTCAAGAATCTTGTCTTGCTGACGCTAAGTTTCTTTACGCTAGCGCTATTGGTTTCGCTTTCGTGGGTTGCTTTGTTTCTTTCCAAGCAGGTCACAGTTCCGATTCAAGCTCTTGCCGAAGGCACGCGCGAAATTTCGCGCGGCAATTTTCAACACCGGGTGGACGTCGATACGCACGACGAGTTGGGAATGCTGGTGCAGTCCTTTAATAATATGACCTCGCAGCTTGCGGATAGCCGCCACCAGATCGACGACTTCACGCGAAATTTGCAGGTAGCCCTTCAAGAAATTGAAAGCCGACGCAAATTATTGGAGACCGTTCTGGAAAGTATTCCTACGGGCGTGATCTCTCTGGATGCGGAAGGCCGCGTGGTCACTCTGAATAGCTCGGCGTACAGACTCTTCGGCGATTCGGCGCGCGGAGCGCAAACGCTGGACGATCTGGTGGGCAAAGAAGCGAGCGACGAATTCCGGACCCTTTTGCGTCGCGCACTTCGGATTGGCACAATTTCCAAAGCGATTGAACTGCGCGCGAAGGGACGTGTGACGCATGCGGCCGTTACGGTGAGCGCGCTCGGAGCGAGCAGCGCGAATTCCGGATACGTGGTGGTGGTGGACGATTTGACGGACTTACTGCGCGCGCAAAAACTTGCCGCCTGGCAGGAAGTGGCACAGCGAATTGCTCACGAGATAAAAAATCCGCTGACTCCAATTCAGATTTCCGCTGAGAGGCTGGGGCGATTTCTCGTCCGCAATCGCGCCGATTCCACTGCCGCTGTGCGGGACTTGGAATTAGAAAAAGTTGTGGCCGAGTGCTCGACGTCAATCGGGCGCGAAGTGGAAACGCTGAAATCTCTGGTAGATGAGTTCTCGCGGTTCGTCCGTTTTCCCCATGCGCGGTTGGCACTTGCCGACGCGAATATGATTGCCGCGGATGCGCTGGATGTTTTTCGCGGACGCCTGGACGGAATCAAAATTAGCACCAATTTCGCCATCGATCTGCCGCCGATGCGTGCCGATAGCGAACTACTGCGGAGCGTGCTCGTCAATTTGATTGATAACGCCGCCGAGGCGCTGGAAGGATCTCCCGCCAAGGAATTGCTGGTCGCCACGCGTACCGCCAGCCACGGCTCCGCGCTCGAAATAATTGTGGCCGATACCGGCCGCGGAATTTCTCCGGACGACAAAGACAAGCTTTTCTTGCCGCATTTTTCCACGAAGGATCGCGGTACGGGACTGGGCCTGGCAATAGCCGCGCGCGTGGCGGCCGAGCATCACGGCAGTATTCGCGTGGAGGATAATTCTCCGGTCGGCTCTCGCTTCATTTTGCGGCTTCCTGTCGCGGAGGTCACGCCCGCGCCAGTCGCATCCGCAGGCGGAAAGTTATAATCTGCTAGCGAAGCCATGCCACCTACAATTCTTATCGTTGACGATGAAGCCGGAATCCGCGAGTCGCTGAGTTCCGTGCTGAAGGAAGACGGCTATCGCGTTGAAACCGTCGCCTCCGGCGAAGATTGCCTCGCGTACGTTCAGAATAAATCCGTGGACTTAATACTGCTGGACGTTTGGCTTCCCGGAATTGACGGCATGGAAACGCTGCGGCGTTTGCGCGAAGCTGAAAATTGCCCGATGGTGGTAATGATTTCCGGCCACGCGAATATCGAGGCGGCGGTCCGCTCCACAAAACTTGGTGCATTCGATTTCGTAGAAAAGCCGCTTTCACTTGAAAAAATAGGGCTGGTGATCAAGAACGCGCTAGAGCAGGTGCGCCTGGAAGAAGAAAATCGGCGTTTGCGCGCGGAACTAGCGCAGCAGTTCGAGTTGATCGGCGCCAGCATGCCGGTGAAAGCGCTGCGCCAGCAAGTTGCGCTCACCGCGCCTACGAATGGCCGCGTGCTGATTTACGGCGAAAGCGGAGTAGGCAAGGAAGTCGTAGCGCGCGCGTTGCATGAGGCGAGCTTGCGGAAGGCGCGTCCGTTTGTGGAAGTGAACTGCGCCGCGATTCCTGATGAGCTGATCGAATCCGAACTTTTCGGCCACGTGAAAGGCAGTTTCACGGGCGCGACCGAAGATAAAATTGGCAAATTTCAGAAGGCTGATGGCGGAACATTATTTCTGGACGAAGTCGGCGACATGAGCGTGAAGACGCAAGCGAAGGTGTTGCGTGTGCTGGAAGAGCAGCGCTTCGAGCCGGTCGGATCGAACGCCGCCATAACGGTGGATGTACGCGTAATCGCCGCCACAAATAAGAAGTTGGACGAAGAAATCGCACGCGGCGCATTTCGCGAGGATTTATTTTACCGGCTGAACGTAATTCCCTTTTACATGCCTGCGCTGCGCGAACGCGCCGAAGATATTCCTCTCTTCGCACGCCATTTCCTAACTGAATTCAGCGCGGAGTACGGCAAGCGTCCGCGTGAGATGAGCGATGCCGCGCTTGAAATTCTGATGCGCTATTCGTGGCCGGGAAATGTACGCGAATTGCGTAATCTGATTGAGCGTCTGGTGATCATTTGTCCGCAACAGCGCATCGAACCGCATCACCTTCCGCCTGAACTTTTCCGCGGTGCGAAAAACGCTCAGCATCCTTATGCCTCACTGCACGAAGCGCGATCCGCATACGAGCGCGATTTTATTCTGCGTAAGCTGGAAGAACATCAGTGGAACATGACGCATACCGCCGAAGCGCTGGGGCTAGAACGAAGCCACCTTTACAGAAAAATGAAAACGCTTGGCATTTCGACCGCCGAATCCTAGCGATTCGCAGCGAACTTCCCGTATAATCCGCAAGAGCCTTCCCCCGAATGATTGGCAAAGAAATCGGCCACTATCGAATCACTGCCCGGCTGGGCGATGGCGGCATGGGTGTCGTTTATAGAGCCGAAGATTCTCGCCTGGGCCGCAACGTCGCGCTGAAGTTTCTTCCTGACGATCTCGCACGCGATCCGAACGCCCTGGAAAGATTCACTCGCGAAGCGCGCGCTGCCTCCGCACTGGACCACCCTAACATTTGCACGATTTATGAAATCGGCGAAGCGGACGGAATCACGTTCATCGCCATGCAATTTCTGGAAGGCGCCACACTAAAGCAAATCATCGGCACGCAGCCGATGAGCCTGGACCAGATTCTGGACATCGGCACGCAGATCGCCGACGCGCTGGACGCGGCGCACGCCAAAGGAATTATTCATCGCGATATAAAGCCCGCGAATATTTTTGTAGATACGCGAAACCGCGTGAAGCTTCTCGATTTCGGACTTGCCAAACAAACAGGCGCGGACCGCGGCGCAACCGTTACTTCAAACGCCACCGTAGTTTCTGACGCCACGATTCTGAATGATACCGACTCAAACCTTACCAGCCCCGGTACGGCAGTTGGCACGGTGGCGTATATGTCGCCCGAGCAAGCGCTGGGCAAGCCGCTCGATTTGCGCACAGATCTTTTTTCATTTGGCGTGGTGCTGTATCAAATGTCCACAGGCTCCGCGCCGTTCTCCGGACAAACTACCGCCGCAATATTTGACGCCATTTTGCATCGCGCGCCAACTGCGCCGGTGCGACTGAATCCGGATATGCCGGCCGGACTAGAGCGAATCATCGACAAGCTTCTTGAGAAGGATCCAGAAATGCGCTACCAGAGCGCCGCGGATGTTCGCAGCGATCTGAAACGGCTGAGGCGCGAAACGGATTCTTCGCGCGTGGTTCTGGCGGCTTCGGACGATGCGGCAGCTTCGCCGCACTCTCGTGTTATCGGCGCGGCGGGCAGTGGATCTATACGCACAGCGCCGGGTTCCGCAGCAGCGGCACAATTTGAATCAAGCCACTCGGCAACTGCAGGTTCAGGCGCAACTGGCGCTTCCCTACTGGCAAGAATGGGCTGGAAACTTTGGGCCCCGGTTGCAGTCGTCGGCGTTGCCGCAATTTCGATTGGCGGCTACATGTTTGCGCACAAGCCGGCGATGCTCGCGGAAAAAGATTCTGTGGTCATTGCGGATTTTACCAACACCACGGGCGATACCGTTTTCGATGGAACTTTGCGCCAAGGTTTATCCGTTCAGCTCGAGCAATCGCCCTATCTGAATATTCTTTCGGACGCACAAATCACCCAGACCATGAGCCTGATGGGCCATCCTCCAATGGAGCGATTGACAGACGACATGGCACGGCAGGTTTGTGTGCGATCGAATAGCCACGCAACCATCGAAGGATCGATCAGTCAAATCGGAAACCAATACAGCTTGATACTGAAGGCCGTAAATTGCTCGAGCGGAGCGACGTTAACCAGTGTCGAAGCGACAGCACAGGACAAAAACCATGTACTCACCTCGCTGAACGATTTGGCGTCCAGCATTCGCGGAAAACTCGGCGAATCACTGCGCTCGGTCCAGAAATATGACGCGCCGCTCGAGATGGCGACGACCACATCGCTTGACGCCCTTAAGTCTTATTCGATGGGCCGGGAGGCGCTCATCCAGCGGGCAGATAACACTGCTGCAATTACGCTTTTCGAACGCGCGGCGGAGCTCGATCCAAATTTTGCGATGGCCTACGCCAGCCTGGGAACGGTTTACAATAATGCCGGCAAGAATGAATTGTCGCGTGAAAGCATGCAAAAGGCCTACGACCTGAAGGATCGCGTGAGCGACCGAGAAAGATTCTACATAACGTCGCACTACGAGCACTTTTACACGGGAAATTATGAGAAGGCCATTTCAATATACGAGCTACAGCAGCAGACCTATCCCGCTGATTCAGGACCCATCGATCTGAATCTTGGCGTGATCTACCAGCAACTGGGCGAACTCGAAAAAGCTAAGGCCACTTACCTGGAGGCGGCTAAGAAACAGCCGGATAGCCAACTCGTCATGGGCCAACTTACGGGAATTTACATCGCCACCATGCATCTGGACGAAGCTCGCGCCATGCTCGACAAGGCATTCGCGAACGAAAAAGAATCGGACGACTACCACGTCACACTCCTTCAAATAGCGTTCTTCGCGGACGATTCAGCGGCAGTTAAGCGCGAGATCGACTGGCTCGCGGCCAAACCCGAGGTGACATCTCGTCTGCTTGAGTTTGAAGCGAATATGGCTGTGTACCATGGTCAGATCGCGAAAGCGCTCGATCTCGATCGCAGGTCACGCGCTGCCGCCGCTGGAAACCAATCGAAAAAGCAAATCGCATCGGGAAACGCTGGGATTTCTGAAACCGAATTGCTCGTGGGCGAAACTGATCAAGCCAAGAAAGATGCGGAAAACGCAATCGCGTCCGTCACGGAAAAATCTCCGCAACTAACCGCCGCGATTACTCTGGCCATGACCGGGGATAGCGCCCGCGCGCAGTCCGTCCATGACGATATTTCAAAACGATTTCCCGAAGATACGATCATGCAGAACCTTTTCCTGCCCTTTCTTCAAGCAGCAATTGAATACGGACGCGGCAACTTCGCGAAGGCGATTGATTTGCTACAGCCGGTAACGCAGTACGAATTGAGCGGATTCACAAATTTAGATCCTGCGTATCTTCGAGGCATGACCTATTTGAAGTTGAATAAGGGCGCGGAGGCAGCAGCGGAATTCCAGAAGTTGATCGATCACCGCGGCGTTGTGGGAACGTCTATCACGGGACCGTTGGCGCATCTGGGCGTGGCGCGCGCCCGCGTTCTGCAGAATGACACTGCGGGCGCACGCACGGAATATCAGAATTTTCTGGCACTATGGAAGGATGCTGATCCGAATCTGCCAATTCTTAAGCAGGCGCAAGAGGAGTACGCAAAACTGAAGTAGGGCTTGCTCTATTCGACCAGGCTTTCGTCCTCGTCGTCTCCATCACCGTCATCGTCTTTTTCAAAAATTTCTATGTGCTCGGGGACCATCTCCCCTTCAGCAACTTCGGCACCTTCTTTATTCAATTCATCTAGATCGTCACTCATCTCGCTTAACTGCGAAAGCTGCGTGCGCCAGTCAATTTGACGAACCATCGCGGGGTTATCGCGCCATCCAGGCTGAACGGTCACATGCAATTCGAGAAACACTTTCATTCCGAGCAACGCTTCAATCTCGACGCGCGCAGCCATGCCGATTTTCTTCAGCATTTCACCGCCCTTGCCAATCAGGATTCCCTTTTGGCCCTCCTGCTCCACAAATAGCGTTACGCGAATGCTTGTGAGCTTCGGAGTTTCCTCGAATGAGTCCACAATCGCGGCGATCGCGTGTGGAACTTCTTTGTGCGTAAGACCCATCGCTTTTTCGCGGACAATTTCACCGGCCAGGAAGCGCTCCGGCTGATCGGTGAGTTGATCCGTCGGAAATAGCGGAGGCCCAACGGGCAGATATTCCGCGAATTTCTTTAGCGCGAGTTCGACACCGTCTCCATCGCGCGCGGAAATTGGAATAATGTCCGTCCATTCGCGAAGGTGAATGCAAGTGTTAATGAGCGGCAGCAGCTTCTCTTTCGCGATGCGATCAATTTTATTCAGCAAAATAATTGCTCGTCCTTTGAACTGATTGGCGCGCTGAAGAACTGCCTTATCACCGGGACCAATCGGGCCGCTGGCATCCAGCATCACCGCCAGCAAATCCACGCCTTCCATCGCCTGTGCGATCTCCTGCAGCATGTGCCGGCGCAGCGCGGTTCCGCCTTCGTTCAAGCCGGGCGTATCGATCAGAATTACTTGCGCGTATGGACGCGACACAATTCCCAATATCCTATTGCGCGTGGTCTGCGACACTTGCGTGACGATGGAAACTTTCTGTCCGACAAGCCGATTCACTAGCGTGGACTTGCCAACGTTCGGCCGTCCGACAATCGCCACAAATCCACACTTGAACTCTGCCGCTTTATTTTCCGCTGACATATTTTCTCTAGGTTCCCGTCTCGTTTCGATATGTGTTACGACTTCGCCCATGCAGCCGCGGCGTGGCGCCGTGCGCGTAGACGTAAAACTTTTCGCTGGTTGGCGTCGATCACTTCAAATCGCAAACCATCGTAGTCAATGCGTTCTCCGGCGGCAGGCACGTGTCCCGCGATGTGATTCAGCAGTCCGGCGACAGTCGTGAATGGCTCATCCGATCCCGCTTCCAAATCAACATTGAATAGCTCGCGCAGTTTTTCCAGCGAAAGACTTCCGCGCACGATCATACTTCCATCAGAATCGCGCACAACATCCGGGGCCGGGCGACGGTCGGACTCGCCAAACTCTCCAACGATTTCTTCCACCAGATCCTCGGCGGTCACGAGGCCCGCAAAAAGTCCGTGCTCATCAAACGCCAGTGCAATCTGCTGATTTTTTTTCTGCATTTCCTTCAAAAGTTCCGAACCGTACTTCGTTTCCGGCATTAGAAGCACGGGCCGGACCAGCGTGCGAACCTTCTGGTGCCGCGCGTCGTCGTCGGAAACTTCCAGCAAATCGCGCGAATAGACAACGCCTTGCATGTCGTCTAGCGATTCGCCAAACACGGGGATGCGCGAAAATTTCTTATCCACCACAAGCTGACGCAAATCTTCCAGCGTGGCATCGGCGGAAATCGCCACGACTTCCGGGCGCGGAGTCATCACTTCGCTCAGCCGTTTATCGCCGAATTCCATCACCTGCTCGATTAGTTCGGCGTCATCGTGTTTCAGAATGCCTTCTTCTTGCGCGGCTTCCACGAGCGCTTCAATTCCCTCTTGCTCCGTGCGATGCTCCGGCTCGCCGCCCGCGCCATCCTCGTCGGAGATTCTTGCAAGCGACGCCGCAAGTTCAACGCTTGCGCGTAGCGGCCACACCAGCAGCAAGAAAAATCGCACCGCAGGCATTAAAGGACGCAACCAGCGTCCCGTCGTCCTCGCCAGCAGTACGTCGGGCAAAAAATGCATTGCGACAACAACTTCCACTGGAACGAAGATCAGCAGCTCGATAAATGCGTTCCAACTTTCCGGCACGAACCTGATTACTCCGCGCGCCGTAAGAACCGCCACAGCCACCATCCACAATCGCGCCAATAAGCTGAACGCGAGCGCGGCCGATCGTCGCTTCACTCCAATGCGTGGTTCGATCTCCGTCTCGAATACATCGAGGTGCCCGTGAATCCGTTTGGAGGCAACGCGCCCAAGCTCGCGGTAAATCCGGTCGAGGTACGAGAAGACCGTCAGGCCCGCCAGCATCGCCACTACGCCGAGAATATGAAGTGCAAGACTCATCTTTATATTTTGTCGAACCGCCTCACACCAATTTCAACTTCTTTCGCAAACGCATTTCAATCCGTTCCATCTCGCCGTCATCCACTTCATGATCGTATCCCGCGAGATGCAGCACGCCGTGTAAAATCAATATGCGAATTTCTTCGTCCAAAGTGCGCGCAAATCGTTTTGCATTTCGTCGCGCCGCCTGCGGTGAAATCGCAATATCTCCAAGAACTTTCGCGTCATTCTCATTTGGAAACGATGCCGCTCCCGTTCCATTCGCCGGGAATGAAAGCACATCCGTCGGTTTCGGCTTCCCACGAAATTTCCTATTCAATCGCGCGATTTCGCGATCCTCCACGAAGCACACGGTCACTTCGCGAAGCCCCAACTTCAATTCGCGCCGGACAGAAGTCAGAAATCGCGCAAGCACTTTATCTTGTAATGGAATCCGGCTCTGGCGGTTCAGAATCATGTGCGAAGCGCGTTGCTCGCGCGATTAATCCGCTGAATCGGCCTTGGGCTTCGGCGGCAACGCCCGCGAAGGCGACAGATCGTGCTCTTCATACGCACGAATAATCTGCTGCACCAGGTTGTGCCGCACGACGTCTTTTTCACTGAACGTCACCACCGCAATGTCGGTAATCTTCGCCACAACTTCTAACGCTTCCACCAGTCCACTCTTTCGGCCAGTGGGCAAATCAATTTGTGTAATGTCTCCGGTAATCACCGCCTTAGAATTGAATCCCAGGCGCGTCAAAAACATTTTCATTTGTTCGGACGTGGTATTTTGCGCTTCGTCCAGAATCACGAATGAATCATTCAGCGTGCGCCCACGCATAAACGCTAGCGGCGCCACTTCAATGATTCCCTTTTCCAGAAAACGATCCAGCTTGTCCGGATCCAACATGTCATAAAGTGCGTCATATAAGGGACGCATGTACGGATCAATCTTTTCCTGCAACGTACCGGGCAAAAATCCTAGTCGTTCGCCGGCTTCCACCGCCGGACGCGCCAAAATAATCCTGTTCACCCGTTTATTCAGGAGCGCGGAAACCGCCATCGTTACGGCCAAATAAGTTTTTCCCGTGCCGCCCGGCCCGACGCCGAACGTCATGTCGTGCTTCTCGATCTCATCCATGTAACGCCGCTGATTCGCGCTCTTCGGCGTAATGACCTTCTTGCCGGATTGCTTCGTCTTTGCGCGCCCTGCCGATTCCAGCAATTCTTTCAGCGGCACACCGGGTTCTTCAACAGCCAGCTTCAGCAGCGAATGCACTTCGCCACTCGCGAACGTCTTCCCCTCGCGCACCAGCTGGTTGTACTCCCCCAGAATTTGCGCCGCGCGTTCGACGTGCTCCGCGTCACCTTCCAGGCGCAGGCTATTCTCCTCGAGGTCCGCGGTAACATGCAGGGCTGATTCGAGATAGCGAAGGTTTTCGTCCAGGGTACCGAACAGCGTCCCCACGCTGCCGGCGATTTCTACGGTGCGTCGCATCTGGGGTGGGCGCGGCAGCCGATTTCGGCGCCGAGCCATTGGCCTCATTCTCCGGCCGGAATGGTAAACTCGTCCGTAAATAGGGTACCGCACGAGGCAAGAGGTGTAAAGTCTCCGGCGATGATGTATTCTGCTAGCGCGTTTCCCCGATCTGTGTCGCTTACAACGTAAGCGCGCGTATGGGCATCGTATTTCCGCAATCCTAAAATGTTCTGGAGGGTGGGTAGGAATGAGAATTCGGGCTGTTGCGGGCTGGGCGTTAGTGACGACGCTGTGTATGTTTGCCGGCGCGTGCAACAGAAATGCCATTGATCCCAATCTCCCAGCAATTACCGTGCAGCCCGTGAACACAACCGCGGCCGCGGGTTCCACTGCCACGTTTACGGTCACGGCCACCGGAGAAGCTCCTCTTTCCTATCAGTGGTTTGCATTCGCGCAGCCGATTAAGGGCGCCACTTCCACGTCGTACACAACCAGCATCCTCGCGCCGTCAGATAACAATTCATTTTATTTTGTTGTGGTCACCAACTCGATCGGCAGCGCGGAAAGTAACGAAGTTCTCTTGACGGTCACGACCACGACGTCGACCGCCGGTGCCAACGCGCTTGGAAATGCAAATCCTGCGGACGTTTTGACCCAGCATAATGACGCCGCACGCACCGGTCTGCATTTGGGTGAAACTCTTCTCACTCCTTCCAGCGTGAATTTTGCAAAATTTGGAAAACTCGGCGCGCTTACCGCCGATGGCGAAATTGACGCGCAGCCTCTCTACGCTTCCGGTGTAACTCTTCCCTCCGGCAACGTCCGAAATGTTTTGTATGCAGCTACTGAGCATGGCAGCGTTTATGCGTTCGATGCGACAAGCGGCGCCGTGATTTGGCAGACCGGATTGCTCGGCGCAAATGAACAACCTGCCGATTCCGGCACTTGCACGACGCCGCCGCAGGAGCGCGGAATTACGGCGACGCCGGTGATTGATCGCACGCGCGGTCCGCATGGCGCCATCTACGTGATCGCAAATACGAAGGACAGCGCAGGCACTATAATTCAGCGGATTCACGCGCTGGATATTGCAACTGGCGTGGGGCTTTTTAGCGGGTCGACATTGATTCAAACATCTGCTAGCGCCGCGAATGTTCCGACGTCTTCGGCGCAACAGAATTTCGACGCAGCGACATACCAGACAGTGGCCGGCCTACAGTTGGTGAACGGAAAAGTGTTTGCAGCGTTCGGCCCGAGTTGCAGTGCGCCAGTTGATTCCGGATGGGTGATGGGATTTGATGCGTCGAGTCTGCTGCCTACCGCTCCGGTTTATTTGGCTCCGGCGTCCACCGGATTAAATTCTGGCTTCACGGTCTCTGGACTGTCGGCGGATTCGACCGGCAACCTATACGCACTCGGCCAAATGAGTACCACCACACGTGTCACCGATTCGACCGGTCGATTGGCGCCGGCTAGCGCGGGAACTGCGTTCCTTAAACTTTCTACTGAGAACGGCCTAGCGCTGATGGGCTTTTCCAATGGGAGCTTCAGATCTCACGCACCACCAATTACTGTAAATGTTCCCGAGTCAGATTCTGCCCTCATACTTCCAGATCTTCCGGGGAGTTCCGGAACGGTTTTGCATTTGGCGCTTGGCACCGGCAACGATGGTAAGATTTATCTGCTGAATCGCGACGCAATCGGTAACAATCCTACTCAATCATCTGCGATTTCTCAGATAGTTTCGCCTGCGGGCGCGTCGTCCGACGTGTCCAGCGTAGTGGCATACTTTGGCAATTTCGTATTTCAAGCAGTTTCAGGGGCGACGATCAAAGCATTCGCGTTGACTGACGCAGCGCTTTCGACAACCACCGCAAGTCAGAGCAATACGGCACTCGATGCCTCCGGCGCTCAGATTTCGATATCAGCAAGCGGAGCAAACGGTGGAATTCTGTGGGTCGTCGAGGATGGCGCTGGGATTCTTCACGCCTACGACGCGACGAACTTGTCGCAGGAACTTTACAACTCAACGCAAGCTGCGAATTCGCGCGATGCATTCGCATCGGCAGTCAGCGCAGTTCCGCCTACCGTCGCTGGCGGCCGAATTTATGTGGCAACAAAGAACGGAATCGTAGTTTTCGGCCAATTGCAGTAGCACGGCGGAACGCTCGCTGGCCGCGAGAAGTTTGACATCCCCTAAGGGGTCGGATACTTTACTAAAATCAAGAAACATTGAAGAGGAGATTTGAATGGCGCAGGCTGCAGGCTCAAAAATTAAGAAGCGTAAGAAATCAGTTCTAAAGCGTTCGCGGCAATACCGTGAACGGGAAGTTGTCAATCGTCACAACCGCACGCAGGTTCGCAGCAGCTTGAGGAATTTTCGCGCCGCGGTAAGCTCCGGCGACGTGAAAGTTTCGACCGACCTGTTCCGTCCGACGCTCGCGGCGATCGATCACGCTATCGCCAAGGGTGTGCTCACCGAAAATACGGGCAATCGCTACAAGTCACGGTTGTCTTTGGCGTTCAACGCATTGAATGCAGCAAAGGCACCCGCGAAGAAGGCGTAAATCACTTCTCTAGTTTGAGATTTTCTTCCGAACAGGCCCGCGAACGCGGGCCTATTTTGTTTTGGAATTTGTAGCCCAGGGCGTTTCGTTAGCCTGGGGATTTCCCGACCGCAAGCTACCGACTTGCCATCGTCGCGCGCGAACCCAGCGCACCCTCCGCCCGCCGCGCCGTCAATCGTGCAATCAAAAACTCCAGCACCGCTCTCGGCGCTGCAATTCCGGATTTCAACTGGCTATCCGCCTCCGAAAGATACTGCACTCCGCTCACCAACTGCTCTCTCGGAATCCGCGGCGCATATTTCAACGCCAGCTCCGCCGTATCCTTCCGCATTCCGAGGCGCGCCGCCTGCCACACGTCCGCTCCACGCGGAAGATCTTGTACCTCAATTAATTTTCGGAACATCCAGGCCATTGCGCCGACCATGCCGACAGCCTGCTCGCCTTCGCGAAATAAACTTTCCAGGAAAATCATCGCGCGTTCACGATCTCCCGTCGCCAGCATTCCGGATAATTCCCACACTGAATATTTTTGGTCGGAAATCACCAGCGCCTCAACATCAGCGCGCGTAATTCGTTTGCGGTCGCCTGCATAAGTAGCCAATTTTTCAAGTTCTGTTCGGATGCGCGCCAGACCAGCATTTGTATTTTCCGCCAGCGTTTGCGCGGCGTCTCGATCCAATTCCACTTGTAATTCGCGCGCCATTTCCGCGGCCATCGTCACCGCCAGACCCAGCCGCACGTTCATGTCCTCGCTCGGCTCGCAATCCACCACAATTGTTTTCTCGGAAAGCGTCTTGAATAGTCCCATTCGCGCGTCGAGCTCTTCCGCTTCCATCACCAGCACCGTGAAGGGCGCGGGATCGTCAAGATACGCCGCGATTTTCTTTACGTTTTCCTTCCGCGTATCTTCGTCACCCTTTTCAAGCGCTTTCACGTCGCTCCAGAAAATCACCTGGCGCGGCGCAAGCATCGGCAACATTTGCGCCTGTCCCAAAACGATATCCGTCGAATCCTGCTTCGCGGAAAATCGTCCGACCGCCCATTCGCGAGTGCCGTCTTCAACGTAGGTCTCAATCAGTTTCGTTCGGCAAAGATCACGCAGGTAGGAATCACTTCCGAGCAGCAAAATTGCGGGCACAGGCTTGCCGGATTCCACCCGCGCAAGCAACGCCTCGACGCCTGATCCGGCCATTAGAACTTCTCCAGAATGGCGGCCACAAGGTTCGCCGCAAAATCGCGGGACAGTCTATCCAGCGCGGGATTCTGCTCATCAAAGAAATTCGGCACGTCGGAGGAAATTGCGTACGGCTGACGGAAAAGAAAATTATCGTTGCGATAGATCTCAGTTTTCGTCTCGCGGTCCACCAGCCAAACTTTCATGCGCACCGTAACCAGCATGGACGTAGCGCGGCCGGTCGTCGAATCGAATACCGCGACGACGCTTTCAAGGCTGGTGACTTCACCGTTCAGCACGGCGTCGCCCGCCTCAGGATCGTTAACCACGCGATAGGCCGTGCGCGACAGAAATTCGCGGATCACCGCTTGCGTAAGTTTCTGCTCCACACGATAGCGGGAAGTTTT
Source organism: Terriglobia bacterium (assembly GCA_963840515.1). Lineage (GTDB taxonomy): Bacteria > Acidobacteriota > Terriglobia > Acidiferrales > UBA7541 > DASTCZ01. Next base: position 123,460 of record CAWIZI010000023.1, on the reverse strand, counting down.
ATTTACAAACGCAGGAATCGCAATGGTGTGCAGGTTCGCGGGAAGCGCGTTGCCCTGTCCGCCGACGTGATAGCCGCAGCCGCCAAGTGTGACCGCAAGCGCGAATATCGCGATCGCTCGGCTCAATAAATTCTGCAAATTGATTTTGTTCACCCGCATTATCAGAAAGTCGATTATCACACTAAATGGAAATTGCAGCGAAGCTAATCCTGCAGCACGCGCTCGGCAATCGCCACAGCATTTTCCGCGGTAACGCGAAGATTATCCGCGGCGCCCCAAAACCAGTATCCGCCGCGCCGATTCGGATCGCGTTCCACATGCCCCAGCAACGGCTTCGGCTCACCCGCCGCACTAATCAGCGAAGGCGCCGACTGATCTCCTTCCGGAAACTGAAATCCCGCCGCAGCTAAACTCTTCTGGACGGCACTCGGCTCGGGCGAGGACTTCAATTCCGCAAAGGCACTAAATCCATGCGAATGAAATACCGGTGCCTGCAACAATTGGATGGCGGGAATCGGCGTCCTGTTTCCCAGATAATTTGCGATATCTCGCGCAATCGATTCGCGCGTCGTGCCCAACCGCTCTGCGCTCGCTTCACCGTAGCGATCCATCACATTGAACGCAACTTGCGCGTCGTAAACAGTTTTTCCGATAGGCTGGAACGAAAGCAAACTCACAGTTTGCTTTTCAAGTTCTTCGATAGCTTCCTGCCCGCGCTCAGAAACAGGTTGTAGGAATACGACCGACGCTCCGGTCGGAGACCATTCCATCAGCCCCGCCGCAAGCGCGCACGAAATAATTACCGGCGCCGACGGCGAATAATATCCACCGCTCGACTTGACGGCAGATGGCATCGCAGGCGGCAGCATCGCATCAAGAGATGGAATCCATTGCTGAACGTCCGCGCGATCTCGAAACCCGCCGCTCAAATCAATCACCACAGGTGAATTGCGAAGCGCATCATCGGCATGCTTCGCGGCAAATTCCGGCTTGCCCGCGAAGAAAACAATCCGCGCATTCTCAAAACTTTCCGGATCAACAGACTGAATGATCGCCGGTTCGCCCGCCGCTTCCGTCAAAATCCCTGCGGCAATTTCTTCATCCAGAAGTTTCAACTCGGCGGATGGAATGCGTTCTTTCAGCAAGTCCACCAATTCCTTGCCGCGCAGAGTTGTAGCGCCAACAATTACAATTCGCGGAGAATCTTTCGAGGAAGGCATCGCTCAGCCGGCAGGTTGCGAAGTGGAGTGATGACGCACAAACCGCACCAGTTCCATCACAATTCCGGAAACCAGATAACCGCCGGCAAGAATCATCAGCGCATATTCCGAATAGAAGAAAATGGCGCCCGCCGTAAGTGTAATCAAAATAATGATGATCGACGGCTGCCGGCGCGACCAGTTAATTCCCTTGAAGCTCGGATACCGAATCTTGCTGGTCATGAGCGCAGCCAAGGCTATCACCAGGCCGAGGAAAATCGCCGAGTAGTGCCACTGGTCCAGCGGCGTCTTGAAATAATGAACGGTAGCGGCAACGCACCCGGCCGCTGCGGGGCACGGCATTCCCACAAAAGATTTCATCGATGAAGAACTGGCTGCCATCCCGTGTACGTTAAATCGGGCCAAGCGCCACGCGCAGCTAATCAAAAACGTCAGACAAACCAACCATGCCAGTTCCTGAACGAAGTGAATCGCGGGAGAAGCATCTAGCTGCAAACTGCGCACGCCCCAACTGTAAGCCAGCGCCGCTGGAGCTATGCCAAAGCTGATGACGTCCGCAAGAGAATCAAGCTGCTTCCCAAATTCGCTGTTCGTGCCCGTCAGGCGCGCCACAAATCCATCAAAAGAATCGAAAATGAAGGCGACGCCAATCGCTCGCGCGGCAAAATCCAAATGCGCGTCTCCACCTGCAAGCACCGCGATGATCGCGTAGTATCCGCAAAGCAAATTGCCGACCGTAAACAGGCTCGGCAAGAGATATATTCCCCGTCGACGGCGCCCGTTCACAAGCCGCTGCCCCGGAAACGATAGCTCTTGCTGCTCTGCGGACATTTCTTCGGGATGGTCCATTGGAATAAAACTCATTTTTTGTCCGGCGTCTATGTCCATCGCGCCAAGATACTCGAACCGCCCGCTACATGATCTCCCGGCTTCACTATGATCGCGGCCTCAAGCGGCAGCCACACATCCATTCGCGAGCCGAATCGCACAATTCCAATGCGCTCGCCGCGCTCCACTTGATCGCCTGACTTCTTCCAGAGTACCACGCGACGCGCAATCATTCCCGCGATCTGCTTGAAAACTATTTGTCCGTGTGCCGTATCCAAATAGATTACGTTCTGTTCATTTTCGGCCGAAGCCGTTTTCCGCATGGCCATCTGAAATTTTCCGGGACGATACTCGATCCGCGCAATCTTCCCCTCGAGCGGCGTGCGATTCACATGGACATTCCAAACCGCCAGAAAAATAGTGATGCGCTTTCCCGCGCGTCCGTCAAACTTCTCGTCAATTACTTCCAGCACTCGTCCATCGGCCGGCGAAACGATTGTCGAGGCGTCCGACGGAATCACCCGTTCCGGATCCCGAAAAAAATACAATATAAAAGTGCCCAAGGCCAATAGGACGAACGCCGCAATTTGCAGCGCCAGAACATGCCAGCCGAGAAATAACGCCGCAATACCGAGCACAATCGGCCCCGCGGCAAATTTATATCCTTCTTTAACCACGTACACCTATCTGGGAAGCTGAGGCGACACGGCTTCCACGCGCCTCATTCTACGACAAACGGCGAGAAAAGTTTGGCCGTCCAGGATGCGGGACCAACAAATTTAATTATTTACGAGACCTGTCGGCCGCGCGATGTCTCCGCGATGATCCGCTCCATCTCGTCTTTCACGTGCAGCCTCAGCTTCTTTAGCTCTGCTTCGTGCGTGAAATGTTCCAGGTTCAAAAATGTTGCTTGGGAAAGTTGCTCGATTTCGGCGTCGTACTTGGAGTGTTCCTGCGCGAGTTGTCGAAACTTGGGATTACTTGCCAGAAGCTGTTCGCGGATATCCCCGGTTGTACTGGGCATCGTTCGCCTCCACTTTGGCTTCGCTGATTACATCTCAGGCAGAAGCTAACACAAAATGAGAATCCCTGCGAAGAAATTTTAACAGTATTTTAATGTAGACGAAGGACGAGCAACAACGCATCTTCCACCGGCCGGGAGTAGTATTTTTTTCTTCGTCCCTGCTCGGTAAATTCCGCCGAAGAATAGAATGCCCGCGCGCTTGAATTCGATTCGCGTACTTCCAAGTAGACACGCTTCACATCCGCGCGCCGAACTTCCGCGATCGCTCGCGTCAAGAGCCGCCGCGCAATTCCCTGCCGCCGCGAATCCGGATCCACCGCAAGATTCAATATCTCCATCTCGTCCGCAACCGCTCGCACCAAAATAAATCCCAGCAACACCTTCGCGCGCGCAGTCACCCATCCAGTTATTCCATTCGCTGCCACATCGCGATATGCCGCCTCTCCCCAACGCGCCGCTCCAACGCATCGCGATTCAAGGTCAGCGATCACAACAGCATCTTCACTCGTCAACGGCCGAATCACGAATTCATCATCAGGCAGCGCCATACTATTTCGCCTTCGCATCCTGCCAGTATGATTCTGCGTCGCTTCGCCGCACGTAATGTGCATCCAGCGAAAGCGCATCCACCAATTCCCCGCGCCCCGCCAGATCAAACGCCAATTGTCCAACCCACGGAGCCAAGTCCGCCGAAACTTTCTCCCCGCGCGCCCCCGCCAGAATCGACGATGCAAGCACCGCGCTAAAAAGCCGCGGCTCCGGTGACGCGAAGGAAAGCGCCGCGAGAGAATTCCGCGCCGTTCGCACCCGAGGCAATCGCGAATAAACGTCCGTCAGAAACTCATCCGCTCGCATCACAACTTCATCTCCAACCGGTTCCAACTCTTCTCCGTTGCGCCGATATAGCCCGCCAAATATTTGCCCACGCCGTCCGTCCATAATCGCCGCCACATATTCCGTCACTCCAGACGCCTGCGCAGCGACCGCCTGAAGCCCGCTAACAGGCGCCACCGGCTTCCCATGAACCTCCGCCCAAGCCTTTACGGTCGTCAATCCAACCCGCAAACCGGTGAACGACCCCGGTCCCGCAGTCACGGCATACAAATCGAAGTCCGCCACGCTCAACTTCACATCATCCAGCAGCATCTTCAATTCGCCGAAGAACCGCGTAGAATAATCATCGGAAGATCCCGTAAACACATGACCCAGCAGGCGCTTATCTTCCAAAGCGGCGATTCCGCCCAAGGCAGTACTGGTATCTATAGCCAGAACTCGCATAGCCGGATTGTAGTCTATTTCGGGTAAAAAGGGGTTAACCAGCTAGAGCAATTCGAGTGCCATTCCAGAAAGGGAATTTTGCTTAACTTGTTGATTCCAAACGGAATACCCTTGACTCTACAGGGTCTTCCCCCTTACTATTAATACATCCTCACGGGGGATCTGATGGACTTCAAAATCGGCGACAAAGTTGTGTATCCGAACCATGGAGTCGGTGTAATAGAACAGGTCAATTACGGGATGTTGAACGGCCGCAGCGAGAAGTACTTCATGCTGAAAATCAGTTCCAGTGGCTTGAAAGTAATGGTTCCTCAGAGTAATGCTCTCGCCGTTGGTCTGCGCTCCGTTATGCGCCAGGCCGAAACCTCAAAGGTTATGACCTATCTCGAGAAGGGCAAGTTCACCTCGCATCATGACTGGAAGCATCGCTTCAAAGAAAATTCCGAACGCATGCGCACGGGATCACTCATTGAAGTAGCAGCCGTGTTGAAGAGTCTGGTAGCCCTCAGCCGCACGAAACCACTTTCCTTCCGCGAAAAGAAAATGCTGGAACGAGCGAAGTATCTCCTGGTCAGTGAGCTCGCAACCGCACGCAACTCTTCGGCGGAAAATATGGAAGGCGCTTTGGTGAAGTCTCTTGCCAAGGCTCGCCTGTCAATGCCGGTGCTGACGGACGTCCTCGAAGGCTAAGCTCATCCTCCAAATTTCAAGTTCTTATTTGACGGGCGCAAACCGACAAAGTTTGCGCCCGTCGTTTTTTACTGAATGGAATTTAAGAACAGGATATTTCCGAGCAGAATTTAGCGGCGCTTCTTCCCCCACCCACCACCGCCCGGGCTTTCGATCCTCACCACGGTCCCAGCCGCCGCAAAGAACGCGTACTTTCCCGGCAGCTTTTTGCGTTTCCCCCTAATCCGAACGGCATTCTGTCCAGGTTTTCCGGCATCGCCGCCGGAGAGTCCATAAGGCCCGCGCTTCCGCCGATCGCACAACAACCCAACCTGCATATCCGTCAGCAGTTCAACCTCTCGAATCAATCCATCGCCGCCGCGATAAAGTCCCGCGCCACCAGATCCCGCGCGGAATCCATACTGCAGAACGCGCACCGGATATGCGTGCTCCAACACTTCAATCGGTGAGTTCCAAGAATTCGTCATATGGGTGTGGATCCCGCTGACGCCGTCTCTGTCCGGCCGCGCACCCATTCCACCCGCAATCGTTTCGTAATACGCAAATGGAGCACCGCCGCGCCGAGGATCCGCCCCTCCCAAAGTGAAATTATTCATCGTGCCCTGGCTTGCCGCCGGAATTTTCGACGGCAACGCCTTCGCCATCGCGCGGAGCAAAGTATCCACGATCCGCTGCGACGCCTCCACATTCCCACCCGCAACCGCCGCCGGCGGCCGTGCATTTACAATCGTCCCCTCAGGCGCGATCACCTTAATCGGACGCATCAATCCACTAGTCGCAGGAACCTGCTCATTCAGCAAGCATCGGAAAACATAGAACACCGCCGAATACGCGATCGCCGCTACCGCATTCACGCTTCCCGCGCACTGCGGATCGCTCCCCGTAAAATCCACTTCGGCCGACGTTCCGCGAATCCGCACCGTAGCTGAAATCTTAATCGGCCGATCATTAATTCCATCATCATCCAGAAAATCCTCCGCCCGATAAGATCCACGCGGAATCGCGGTAAGCGCCGCTCGCATCATCGCCGCCGAATAATCCAACAAGTGCGCGGCATATTCCTCCACTTCCTTCCGGCCATACTTCGCGAAAATCTCCGCGAGCCGGCGCTCGCCAATTCGGCATGACGCAATCTGAGCCGTCAAATCCCCTTCGCGCTCTTCCGGTGTCCGCACATTAATCAGAAACAATTTAAGAATATCGCGCTGCAATTTTCCACCGGCCATCAATTTCACTGGCGAAATGCGGAACCCTTCCTCATAAATTTCCCGCGCAATTCCCATCGAACCCGCATGCGCGCCGCCGACGTCCGCATGGTGCGCGCGATTCGCCACATAAAACATCGGCTTGCGCGATCCGCGCACAAAAACGGGCGCGACCATCGTCAAGTCCGGTAGGTGCGTCCCGCCCGCATATGGATCATTCAACAACGCCAAATCGCCCGGCCCCAACTCCAAATCCGCAATCGCCGCCGCAACCGACATCGGCATCGATCCCAAATGCACCGGCATGTGATCGCCCATCGCCAGCACATTCCCCGCACCATCAAAAACCGCGCAGGAATAATCGCGTCTCTCCTTGATATTCGGCGAAAATGCCGAACGCCGGAGACTCGCACCCATCTCCTCCGCGACGGAATGATACAAATTCTTGAAAATTTCCAGCCGCGTCGGATCGAATTTCATTTTCGTTTCGCCGCGCATCCTTCACGGCTCGCCCGCGTCAAAATTAAGTTGCCCCATGAATCGACCACACCGCGCCATTCCGGAGGCACAACCGTCGTAGCGCTATATTCCGAAATAATCGCTGGCCCGGAAAATGTTTGGCCCGGCCCAAGCTGCGTACGATCGTAAACGCGCGTCTGATAAGCGCGTCCGCCAAATAACGCCCGCCGCGTCTCAACAATTGCCGCAGTGCCACCGCGCGCCGATCGCCGCGGTCGATCAAGCTGCGGCTGATCCGTCACTCCAATCAACCGCGCGCGCACATTTACAACTTCCACAGCGCGTACTGCGTCGGAATATCCGTAGCGACGTTCATGAGCTTTGTGAAACGCCGCGAGAAAATCGCCCGATTCAGCAACCGTCAATTCGTATGCCTGCCCGACGTACCTCATATCCAACAATCGCTCTCCCCGAATTCGCGCGCCTGCAAATCCCTCCGCCTGCAGTACACCCCGCCCGCGCGCTTCCAATTTCCTAAATTCAGAAGCCAGCGCCCGCCGCGTCGCCATCACCGACGCAACGTTCATCCGCACCGTGCGCGAATAATCATGCACAACATGCGCGCGCAAAATTCCCAACGCGGAAAGTCCGCCCGGCAATCGTGGAATCAGCACCCGCGGAATTCGCAAATCCGCCGCCAAATCGCACGCGTGCAATCCTCCCGCTCCTCCAAACGCAACCAATGTGTAATCCCGTTGATCGTGTCCGCGCTCCACAGAAATCACGCGAATCGCTTTTTCCATCACCGCATTTGCAACGTCCACAATTCCCTGCGCAAATTGCTCAACAGTTCGCATCGGTCCGCGCGCCCGTTCCATCCACGCGCGGGTCCGTGCCGCGTCCAAAGGAAAATCGCCGGACAAAAATCCGCGCTCCGGAATTCTCCCAAGGATCAAATGCGCATCCGTCACCGTCGGACGTTCACCTCTCCCATAACAAATCGGCCCCGGCTCGGCTCCAGCGCTTTCCGGTCCCACACGCAACGCCCCCGCGCGATCGAATCGCGCCAACGATCCGCCCCCCGCGCCAACCGTGTGAATTTCCAGCATCGGAACCGCAACGGGCAACTCCGCCACGCGCGCTTCATTCGTGGTCGAGCACCGCCATCCATCAACGCCACATCCGTCGACGTGCCGCCCATATCAAACGAAATAATTTTTGAAAATCCGGAAAGCTCGGCAACATATTGCGCGCCCAGAACGCCGCCCGCCGGCCCGGAAAGAATCGTCCGCACCGGCTCCCGCGAAGCCACTTCCGCCGAAACAATCCCTCCGCTGGACTGCATAATGCGAACGGCCGGCCGTCTCGCCCCGCCAGTAAATCGCACTGCTTTCGTGCCTAAGTCCGCTAAATATCTGCTCATCACCGGAACAAGATAAGCGTTCGCAACAGTCGTGGACGTCCGCTCGAACTCGCGAAACTCAGGCAGTATTTCGTAAGAAACGGAAACTCGCAAGGCCAGCCTCACGTAACGCCGACGCAATCAATCGCTCGTGCGCCACATTTGAAAATGAAAATAATAAACACACGGCAACTGACTGCGCCTTACTTGCCAAGACTTTCCGCACCACTTGCGCGATATCAGCCTGCGTCGAACGCCGCACAACTTTTCCATCCGTGCCAATGCGTTCCCGTCAGCCGAATCGTCGCTCGGTCGGAACCAGCGGCGCCGCGCGATCCATGAAGAAATCATAAAGTTTTGGCCGCGCCTGTCGACCAATCTCCAGCACATCTTCAAATCCAGATGTCGTCACCAGCGCAACACGTCCACCGCGCCGCTCCAGCAACGCATTCGTCCCGACAGTCGTCCCGCAAGTAAGCTCCAACTCCGGATCGGGTCCTGCGACGCAACACCTTTCTCGATCGCGTTCATGATCGCGCGCGCGGGATCATCCGGCGTCGAAGGCACTTTCAAAATTTCCAGGCGCCCGTTGCGCACGAAAACGCAGTCCGTGAACGTGCCGCCCGTATCCATTGCAATTCGCATAACCGCGAAATTCTATAACAATCCGGGAAAAAACATTAGACGACTAAGGAAGGTTGAAAAATACCGACGAAATTAACTTATTTCGCTCCGCCAAGCGGCATGTTCGGCATCGCGTTCAGATCGCCGCCAGCGCGTTCTCCGATCGAAAATCGCGAGAAGGCCGCCGCCGCAATCATCGCTGCGTTATCAGTAGAAAGTTCCCGGCTCGGAAAAAATACCGCGACTCCCTGCTTGCGCGCCTCAAGCTCAAACGTCTGCCGCAGCTCGCGATTCGCCGCAACACCGCCTGAAACCAAAATCGTTTTCACTCCGCACTGTGAAGCGGCGGCTAGCGAACGATTCACCAGCTCGTGCACAACTTTCTTCTGAAAACTCGCAATCAAATTCAATGTATGCGCGCTGCACATCGGCCGCAGTTGCGACGCGCTTCGTTTCCCCGCCGTCAACGCCTCGCGACGCGCTTCAATTTCCGCATTCAGCTCCGGATGTTCCCGCAAATGATAAAGCACCGCCGTCTTCACTCCGCTAAAACTAAAATCCAGCGCATTCCCGCTCATCTTCGTCGGCCCAAATTTCAAATTATCTTCGCCAGCGTCCCATGATTTCGCAGCTTCAACGCCCTCGGCCAGTTGATCGATAATCGGCCCGCCCGGATATCCGAGTCCCAACAACCGCGCAACTTTGTCATACGCTTCGCCCGCCGCATCGTCGCGCGTCCCGCCCAATCGCCGATACAAAAATGTTTTCTGAGCATCTTCGCCAGCAGAAGACAAAGTCACTTCGTAAAGCAGCGTGTGCCCGCCAGAAACGATCAAACACACCGCCGGAAGTTTCGGAGTCAATCCCGCGCGATGCGCCTCCAGCAATACCGCGTGAACGTGCCCTTCCAAATGATTCACCGCCACAAGCGGTTTCCCAAGTTCAATGGCCAGCGCCTTCGCGTACGTGACGCCCACAAGCAACGCACCAACTAGTCCCGGCCCCTGCGTCACTCCAATTGCGTCCAAATCTCCAAATTGCAATCCCGCTTTTTCAAGCGCCTCGCGCACCACCGGCACGATTTGCCGCAGATGCTCGCGCGATGCCAGCTCCGGCACCACTCCGCCATATTTCCGGTGAATATCCGTCTGCGACGAAACCACGCTCGACAAAATTTCACAGCCATCGACGACCACCGCGGCAGCGGTCTCGTCACACGAGGATTCAATTCCTAAAATTCTTACGCTCACAAATATTTTCCCTTCTCCAAATTCTTTCTCGCCGAAATCACTATGTTAGCATACGCACATGGACAGACTTCTCGCGCGGCGCATCCAACAAATTGCCAACGACGATCGCGGCGGCGCAGCCGAACTCGCGCTAAGCGCAGTCGACGCACTGCAAAATTGGCTCAGCGCGCACCAAAACATCACCTCAAACGAAATTCTCGACGCGTCCAGCGCACTCGCCAAAGCCCATCCAGAAATGGCCCCTCTCGGACGCATAGCCGCCGAAGTAGCCTCAGCGTCTCGCGCAATAAATCCCGCCGCCGAACTTTCGCGTACGCTAACTATTCTCCACAAACACATCACCACCGCGCCCCAAACTATCAGCGAAAAATTCGCGCGCCTTCTCCCGCGCAAGAAAATTCACATCGCCGCGTATTCCTACAGTTCCACCGTAGCCAACGCAATTATCCGCGCACGCAAAAATATCGCCCTCGCCTACATTTCCGAAGGACGTCCCGGCAACGAAGGCCGCACCACGGCAACAAAACTCGCTCACGCCGGCATTCGCGTCATCATTGTTCCCGACGTCGTTCTCCTCAGCCAACTTCCGCCCGTCTCGCACGTTGTCTTCGGCGCTGACTGCATCATGCAAAACGGTTTCTTCAACAAGACCGGCACCTCATTACTAATGCACACCAGTCTGGCCCATGGCGCAAAAGTCTGGGTACTCTCCGACACATTAAAATTCTGGCCCTACGCTCCGCCATTCCATCCATCACTCGGCGACGTCAAACCCAACTGGAACTTCTGGAATAATCCGCCAACCGGCGTCGCCCTAAAAGATCAGGTCCACGAACTCGTCCCCTACTTGCCCGGAATCAAAATTCTCACCGAACGCGGCATGATGTCTCCCGCCAGAGTTCAGCAAATCCTTCGCCAATTACGAAAAAGCACACCCCCTCCGCAGAAAAGTTGACACTCTCGTTTCAGCCACGTAACGTAAATCGAGTTGCGCGGAAATTATTTTTTCAAATTGAAAGAGGATTGTCTCGATGACGAAGTATCCCAAAGTTCGCAAAGCCGTCCTGCCCGCCGCGGGACTGGGCACACGCTTTCTTCCAGCAACAAAAGCGCAGCCAAAGGAAATGCTTCCCGTCGTTGATAAGCCGCTCATTCAATACGCCGTGGAGGAATGCGTAGCTTCGGGAATCGAACACGTCATCATCGTCACCGGACGCGGAAAGAACTCCATCGAAGATCATTTCGACTCCTCGCCGTCGCTCATCCGTTTTCTGGAAGAAAAAGGCCAGCCGAAAATGGCGCAGATGGTCCGCGAAATCGGGGACATGGTCGAAGTCAGTTACACGCGTCAGAAAGAACCGCTCGGCCTCGGCCACGCCGTCCTCGTCACAGAGCATCTCGTCGGTAACGAGCCCTTCGCCGTTTTACTCGGCGACGTAATCGCGCCCGATCCGCGTCCCGCCACGCGCCAATTAGTTGACGTTTACAACGCAACAGGAAAAGGCGCCATCGCCGTCGAAAATATTCCGCGAGATCAAACGCATTTGTATGGAGTCGTCGACGCAAAGCCCGCGAACATTTCTCCCTGGGGCGAAAAAGTCTTGAATATCAGCGACCTCGTGGAAAAACCGAAACCCGCCGAAGCTCCTTCAACTCTCGCCGTCACCGGACGCTATGTTCTTCCACCGGAAATTTTTGACTGTCTGCATCGCACCAAGCCCGGCCGCGGCGGCGAAATTCAACTCACCGACGGCATGCGCCTTCTCGCCCAAGAACTTGGCTTAATGGCATTAATCTGCGAGGGGAAAACTTTCGATGCGGGAGACAAACTCGGCTTCCTGAAAGCCAATGTGGAAATCGCCCTGCAAAACCCTGACTTCGGCGAGGCCTTCCGCACTTATTTAAAGTCTCTAAAGCTCTAACTCAATCGCACGTCCACACCGCGCGACACCAAACTATTTCTCTTTCGATTTCGACGCCGCCGGCTTCTCAGCCTTCGATTCTTTTTTCTCGGATTTTTCCGACGATCCGCTCTTCTCACTTTTATCTGACGACGATGATGACGAGCCGGTAGACTTCTCCGCCTTCGGATCCGGCGAACTCTTTCCGCCGTAATCCGTCACATACCAACCCGCGCCCTTAAATTGAATCGCCGGCGCGGCAAGTTGACGCTGCGCTTTGTCGCCGCACTTCGGGCACTTGCGCGTCTTGCGCGCCGTAAATTTATCAATTCTCTCGAATTTATGTTTGCAACGGACACACAAATATTCGTATAACGGCACGCGAAACCCCTCTTACTTAGCGGTGTTGCTTAATTCTAGCACGTCATCGCCCGGCGCGCGCCATTCTGCGTGATAAACTCTCACCCGCTAACATGACGCCGCCTTCCGAAAATAAATCCGGCCAACTTTATCTCGTCTCCACGCCCATCGGAAATCTGGAGGACATCACCCTCCGCGCCATTCGCATTCTGAAAGAAGTCGACGCCATCGCCTGCGAAGATACGCGCCACACACAAAAATTATTGAATCACTATGGAATAAAGAAGCGCTTGGTCAGCTATCACGAGCACAATGAAAATACCCGGGCGCCCGAGCTCGTTTCCGAATTAAAAAATGGCGCAAACATCGCGCTCGTCACTGACGCGGGCACGCCAATCGTTTCCGACCCCGGCCATCGCCTCGTCGCTCTTTGCGCGGAAAATAATATTCCGGTCATTCCAATTCCCGGCGCGTCCGCCGCTCTCGCCGCTCTCGCAGGATCAGGAATTTCCGCCGATCGCGCCCTCTTCGTCGGATTTCTCCCCGCTCGACAAGGCGAACGCCGCCGCGCTCTAGCCGAACTCGCAAACAATTCCGCCACGCTGGTTTTCTTCGAGGCGCCGCACCGCATCGCCAACATGCTCAGTGACGCCGCCGAAATTCTTGGCCCGCGCACCGCAGCCTTAGCCCGCGAGCTCACCAAACTTCACGAAGAATTCCTCCGCGGCACGCTGGATGATCTCGCAAAGAAATTAAACGCCGTCGCGCTAAAAGGAGAATTCACGCTAGTCGTCGGCCCGCCCGCGCAGCAACAAGACTCCGCGCCAAAAGGCGTCACACTCCGCCAGCGCGTCGAACAATTAATTCGCGCCGAATCATTGGACCGCAAAGCCGCTCTCAAACAAGCCGCGCGCGAATTCGGCATCCCACGCCGCGAAGCCTACAAACAATTATTGCAAGACAGCGAGTTCATCAGCGAAGGACCCAGCGAAGAATAGAAAGTGCCCTGCAAGAATACCGGGCGAAAGTTTAATTCGTCACTTCAGACTGAAATATTCTGCGGAATCTCGGCCCCGTAAATTCAACTCCGATCAAAAGCCCCGCATCCGCTTCCGCGTTTTTCACATGTACAACTCGACCCACCGTCGAAAATTCATCTTCCGACGTGCCTCCTGGCGCCGGCAGCGGAATCCGAATTTCCAAGCTCGCGCCATGCCCGATCTTTCGTCGCGTGACAAACGCCACGCCGCCTCGGCACAAATTCTCGCTGCTCGTGCGCTCTTCAAATTCCGCACCCTCTGTATCTTTACCGCGGACTTGTATTGGCAATCGAATATCAATTCGCCGCTCTCTACGCCGCTCGGCCGTGGGGACAACGCCTGTCGAACTCATCGCGTATTCTCCATCGCCGCTATCGGCGCAAAAAATCCTTCCACTCGCTCCATCACTTCTGCCGCCGTGTGCGCCAAATGTATTTGCCGTCGCAGTTCGCTTCCGTTCCGCACGCTATGCGTAAAAGAACTTCCGAACTGTTTCATCCGCCCAATCGCATCCGGCAATTCCGCCGATATTAAATTTCGGAAATATTCGGTCATCAATCGGTAACGATCATTCTCCGTCGGCTGAAAATATGTTCCCGTTTCCACATACTCCGAAATCTGCCGGAATATCCACGGATTCGTCGACGCCGCCCTTCCAACCATCACCGCGCTGCAACCCGTCTCCGTAAACATCCGCACCGCGTCTTCTGGAGTTAAAATATCCCCGTTTCCGATCACCGGAATTTTCACCGCGTCGCGCACCGCGCGAATAATATTCCAATCCGCCTGTCCGGAATATCCCTGTAGACGCGTCCTCGGATGCACGGCAATCGCTTCGATCCCCACTTGCTCCGCCATCCGCGCCACTTCCACAGCCACGATGCTTTTATCGTCCCAACCCGCACGAATTTTTATCGTCAACGGAATGCGCACCGCCGCGCGCACCGTCTTCAGCAGCGCTTCCAAATTATTTAAATCGCGCAACAATCCCGACCCGCCGCACTTCACAACTTTTTTCGCCGGGCATCCCAAATTAATATCTACGAAATCAAATCCCAACTCCTCCACAACTTTTGCCGCATCCGCCATGATCGCCGGATTCGCGCCGAAACAGTTGCGCCGCTATCGGACGTTCGTCCTCCTGAAAATAAAGGTAGTAACGCAGAATCCGCGCCGCCTCCCGCGCAATTCCCTCCGAGCTTGTGAATTCCGTCATCAGCAATCCGCAGCTACCCTGCGCGCGAATTACCCGGCGAAATACCGTATCCGTCACCCCCGCCATCGGCGCAAGCACCGTGGCCGGACGAATGACTCGATCCCGCACCGAATATTCAGTTGGAATTCCGGCAATCAATTCTCTTCCACCCGCTGAAATTGATTTTCACACAAACTACCGCGCAAGTGTCGCGCATACAAATGTACGGGGGCCGATTTACAACAGGGTCAAATCTAAATCACTGTCCGCATTAGACTGCTTCGTCGCAGGCTCCGTTTCACTAACAACACTCTGTCGCGCCTCGTCTACTTTTGTGATCGCAGCCGCAGCGCGCTCAACCCGAACAGGCCGCGCCGGCAACGCCGCGTCCGTTCCCGTCAAATGCAAATGTGCCGCCAATGCCTCGCGCGATCCGCCAAAAAATCCGGCCACCAACTGCTGCACCGCGCTTTGTTGCGCTTCAGCCGCCAGCAAACTTGCGCGATACAAGTAAGCTCGCCCAACTTTTCGCCGCGTCACAATTCCCTTCTGCTCCAGCCGGTCCAATATCGTCATGATTGTCGTGTACGCTCGCGAGGACGTCGCGCCATCAACGATTCCTGCACCTGTTTCACCGTCGCTTCGCCCAACGGCCACAGCGCGTTCATACAATCCAATTCAAACGGCGCCAAATCCAATATCGATCTCCGTCGGCTCCCGCTCATCCCCGGCACCGTCGCAAGTGGTGCACCAGTCGCCATTAAGGTCCTTCTTCGCCGCCGAACTTACGTCGCATCTGGCGCGATAATCACATCATCCAGTTTCGCTGCTCACGGAAGCTGCCGACCGGCATCATCACGGGTTCCATTGCCAAGTATTGCTCCACGCGAACAATCGCCGTTCCAGCGCTCCACTCCGCTCGGTCCACTCCGCGTCACCTTTATCCGAATTGTAACAACGCCCGCATCGCGCCCATCTTGGAATCCAAATCGTCCAGATAATGCAGCATCACCGCTTCGCGAAACATCGGCAGCTTCGGCGATCCAAAATCGTATTGGCCGTGATGACTCAAAATCATGTGCTTCACCAGCACCGCCAGCTCTTCTGGAAATCCCAGAATTGCGCTCACTTTTCGCCCTATCAATTCCACGGCAATCACAATGTGGCCCAGCAACTGTCCTTCAATTGTGTAGCCCAGTGAACGATCGTAGGAAAGCTCATACACCTTTCCAATGTCGTGCAAAATCCCGCCGGTCAACAACAAATCCCGATTCGTTTCCGGATAACGCGCCGCCACCACTTCACAAAGCTCGCACAAACTTATGACGTGCTCCAGCAATCCGCCCAGAAACGCATGATGCATCGACTTCGCCGCTGGCGCGCGCCGCATTCGCGGTCCAATTTCCTCGTCATCCAAAATCGAAAGCAACAATTGATTCAGCCACGGATCGCGAACGCTCTCTGCAAGTTCCCGCAATCGCGCCCAAAGTTGATCCACATTTTCCGCGGTGCACGCGTAAAAATCCTCCGCGTCCACCTCCGTCGTGTCAGCCTTCCGCAAACGATCCAGCATCACCTGCTTCTTGCCGCGATAAATTTCCACGCGCCCCTGAATTTTCACAAAATCATCGCGCGAAATCGTCTGCGCGGAATCCTCAAAGTGATCCCACATCCGTGCTTCCACCGTTCCGGTCCGGTCGCCCAGCTCCAGACGCAAATATAATTTTCCGTTTTGCGTGGAGCGCACTTCCTTTTCGATCACGAGGAAAAATGAAGTAACGGTCTGATCGGCGGCTAAATCCGCGACGTATGCGGGTTTCATATTTTTGGTCTTTTGCCGTTCTCGACTAGCAAAACTAAAATATCAAAAACTTCTTCTTTTTCTTCGGACTGCGCTGCATTTCCCAATCGGCTCGTCCAGCGGATTCTTCGCTTCCGTGATCGCCACGTCGCTATTCCCCGTCGCTCCGGTATCCACGTACGGCGGACGCACTTCCACGAAACTATCTTTTCTTAGTTGAGCCAGATAAGCGCGCAGCTTATCCGGCATTTGCGACGACGCAATGCGGTTGATCACTTCGTGCTCAACTTATCCAAAGGCTGCACTCCTGCCTCATAGCGTTGCTCCACCTGAATTACGATAAGAACCCATTTCCCGCTTGCATCACCGGCGTCATCTCATTCCTGTTCAACTTAAATACTTCGGCTTCAAATTTCGGATCCAATTTCCCGCGCTCGAATGACCCAAGTTCCCCGCCCTGCGTCTTCGTGCTGCCGTCCGAAAAATGTTTCGCCAGATCGCCGAAATCCTCGCCGCCTTCTGCACGCGATCGCGAAGTTGCGCTTCCCTCTTCTTTATCGCGGGCCATTCCGATTCCGGTTTCCCCGTCGTGCTCAGCAGAATTTCCCGAATCCTCACCGTCTCCGGCAAAACAAATTGGTCTTTGTGCGCGTCGTAATACTTTTGTATCTGGGCCTGATCGATCGAATTGGATACTTTCCCACCCACTTCTCGATAAATCACGTCCTGCGCCAAAAACTGATTTCGCACGCTGTCCTTAATTCATCCCAATCCAATCCCTTAGCTCCACGGCTTTCTGCAACGCTTCCATCGAGTCCAACTTGTTCTCATGCGCGTCTCGTCCAACTGCCTCACCAGTTCCGTCTCGGCGTTGATGTCCATGTCCTTCGCGCGCTGCACCAGCAACTTCGTATCGATCAATCCGCGTAGCGCGTCCGCCTTCGCGTTTTCAATGGCCTTTTGACTTTCCTCAGGCGTGCACTTTCTATCCGTGCACTCTTCCTTCGCTTCTTCCATATCGTGAACCTGCGCGCGCCCCAAGTCCGAACTCGTAACAATGTCTCCATTCACGCGCGCTGCAATTTCTTCAACCACATTGCGGGCCGTCCGGATCGCCGGCGTTGTGCTGACGGGTTTAACGGGTGTGTCGGTCTTCGCGACGGAAGTCTCCAGCAGGCGTGTGGCGGCTGCGTCTTCCTTCTGCGGAGGAGGAGGTGCCCGATTCTGCGCATAAGCATCGCGCCACCAACCAAGATCACACCCGTCGCCAGAAATCGCAATTTCATTGGTATCCCCCGAACTATCTTATCTCTACGTATGTAGTTGTAGCAACAAATTCCGCACTTCTGCGTCATGGGCACCGCACCTGTTGTATATCCATCGCCAACATTCCCGTCGGATCCAGTCGCAATCCTTTTCGATCGTGAATCAATCCCACCAACCGCTCCGGCTTCACCGGCGTTTCATGATGGAATCTAATCATCACCTGCGGCCCTCGCCGATCTATCGACGCTACCAGCAACTTTTCCGCCAGCGCCTTTAACAGCGCGTAATCGAGCAAATTGTAAATCGCCTGCGGACGGCGGCCCAAACCGATCCTCTAACTCCTTCAAAACTTCATCGTGCTGACTTTCGTCCGTCATCTCCGCGATTCGCTTGTATGTCCTCAACCGGAGATTCTCGCTCGGGATGTACTCTGGTGGGATGCGTACATCGACTCCAAGGTTGATTGTCAGCCCTTAACTCCGGCGCCGCCGTTTCACCCTTCAACTCGGCCACCGACCGTTCCAGCATCTTGTTATACAAATCAAAGCCGACCGCATTGACGTGTCCGTGCTGCTGACGGCCCAGAAGATTCCCCGCTCCACGAAGTTCCAAATCCAGCGCCGCGATCCGGAAACCTGCCCCAAGCTCGCTAAACTCCTTCAGCGCCGAAAGCCTTCGCCGCGCCAGCGGAGTGAGCGTCGTATCCGGCGGCACCAGCAAATATGCATAAGCCCGCTGATTCGATCGCCCTACTCGGCCACGCAACTGGTATAAGCTCCGAAAGCCCCAACTGGTCCGCGCGATTGATGATGATCGTATTGGCGCGCGGAATATCCATTCCGTTTTCCACAATCGTCGTCGAAATTAGCACGTATCGGCTTCGTCATGCATAAATTTCAGCATCACCGATTCCAGTTCGCGTTCACCCATCTGCCCGTGTCCCACCACCACGCGCGCCTTCGGCACCAATCTCTGAACCAATTCCGCCATCGAATAAATGGATTCCACCCGTTGTGAATGAAATAAACTTGGCCATTGCGCGCGAATTCCTCATCAATCGCGCGCCGCACAATTCCCTCCTCAAATGGCGCGACGACTGTCTGAATCGCAAGACGATCCTTCGGCGGCGTCTCAATCACGCTCAGGTCTCGCACGCCCACCAACGACATGTGCAACGTCCTCGGAATCGGAGTCGCCGAAAGACTAAGAACGTGCACGTCCTTGCGCAGCTCCTTAATCCGCTCTTTGTGCGCGACTCCGAACCTCTGTTCCTCGTCCACGATCAGCAAACCCAGATCGTGAAACTTAATGTCTTTGGAAAGCAGCCGGTGCGTTCCCGACAACCAAATCCGCCTTACCCGATTCAATCGCCACAATCGAAACTTTTCTGCTCCGCCGCCGTACGAAACCGGCTCAACATTTCGATCTTTGTCGGGAACGCCGCGAATCTTCTCTTCAACGTTTCGTAATGTTGGAACACCAGCACCGTCGTCGGCGCAAGCAACGCCACCTGCTTCCCATCCATCATCGCCTTGAACGCCGCGCGCATCGCCACTTCCGTTTTGCCGTAGCCCACATCGCCGCACAACAATCGATCCATCGGAATCGGCCGTTCCATATCGCGCTTCAAATCCGCAATCGCCGCGTTCTGATCTTTCGTCGCGTCAAATTCAAACGCATCCTCAAATTCTTTTTGCCATGGAGTGTCCGGCGGAAACGCATGCGCACCCGAAAGTTTTCGCTCCGCATATAAACGGATCAATTGATCCGCCATATCCTTCAACGATTTCTTAACCTTCGCGCGGCGTGTCTCCCATGCCGTGCCGCCCAACTTATCCAACTGTGGCGGCTCAACGCCTTCCACCGCGCGATATCCTTGCACCAAATCCATCCGCGCCAGCGGCACATACAATCGCGCGTCATCCGCATAGCGCAGCAACATAAATTCTCCCACCGCGCTATCCGTCTTCAGTTGACGGAGCCCTTCAAACTCTCCAATCCCATGGTCCACATGCACAACGTGATCGCCCGGTTTCAATTCCGCGAAATCGCTGAAGAATTTTCCCGTCTTCGCCTGCGAACGCGGATGCGCCGTCGCCTGCGTATCAAATAAATCTCCAGTTCCGTAAATTGTCAGCAGACAGCCGGGAAACGAAACGCCTTCCGTCAGCGGAGTTCGCGCCAACACCAACGCCGGAACCGATCCCGCCGTAGAATCTTCCGCCAGGCGCGCGCCAACCGCCGTCTCGTCCACTTCCGCCAACTGATAAGCCATCTCATACTCATGACAAAGATCCGCCAGCCGCTCCAATTCACCCAGCGTTGACGCCGATACGATCACCCGCTCGCCAGCCTTAATCCGCGTGTTCGATTCCGTCATAAACGCCGCAATATTTCCGTGATATTTCGGCGTCGTCTGCGTCAGCAACGTGTGCGATTTCCGGCCCGGCCCTTCCATCGGCAACTGTTCCAGCATCAATCGCTGCTGTTTCGCAATTTCCTGTTGGAAAGGCATCCGCTTTCATCGCGAATCGCGCCGCCGCATCCTCTTCGCCATTCGCCGCGCTCGACTCCGCAATCCTCTCCGCAAATTTTCGCGAAGATTCCTCAATCGCCGCAGGCTCATCCAAAATCACCAATGGACGCGCCACCAAATCGAAAATCGTCTGCGTTCCCCACTGTTGAGGAAGTTTTTCTGGCGCGTCTCCATCGCCGCCAATCACATCTACACTCACCGGTGCCACCGATTCCACCAACGGCGGCAAAGTTATTCGCGTAACCGGATTCACCGACCGCTGCGTATCCGGATCAAATTCCCGAAGTGATTCCACCGTGTCGCCCAGCAATTCAATTCGCACTGGACGCACCGCTTCCGCCGGAAACACGTCCACGATTCCGCCGCGAAACGCGAACTGTCCCGGCGCTTCCACCATTTCCGCGCGAATATATCCAGTTAATTCGAGGTGCCGTACCAGGTCGTCCAGAGGAACTTCTGTGTGCCGTTCAATCGTCCGCGCTAAATTCTCATAGGATTCCGCCGCGTGGTAATGCAACATCGCCGCGCTGACAGGCACGACCATCAATTGCGCCTGCCCGGCCACAAATCGCCACAACGCCATTGCGCGCGTTTCTAAAATTTCAGGATGCGCAGGCAATTCTCCCCACGGCAGCGCATCCAATCCCGGCAAGTAAACCACTTGCCCTGCGTCCGCGCTCGCCGCCCGATAAAAATATCGCAGCGGTTCCAGCATCGCTTCCGCTCGCGCGCTTGACTGCACCACCACAATCGTCGGCCGACGAATCGCCGCCGCGCATTGCGCCGCAACAATCGTCCGCGCCGGATCAATCAGTCCGTCCAACCGCGATTCCTGCCCGCCACGGCGCAAGTCATCCAGCGCGGCGTCCACCACACGGTGGCGAACAACGCGAGAAAGCAGTTCGTCAACTGACGCCAGTATCATTTGTAAGTATTGGGTGCGATGCGCTAGACGCCCATAAAGTGTTCTGCGTTACGAACGTTCGCATTCCCATCTTACCACGCGAACGCAAACCGATTTCTTTCGGCCGATCTATGGACTCAATCTATATTTCATGCTACGGTGGAAATGGAGAAGAACTGTCTACCCGCGCCCTTCAGCGCGGGTTTTTTGTTTTCAGAACCCCTCAAAATATTCGATCCATAATCCGGCGCCGTAGGGGCGGGTCTGCGACCCGCCCGTCGCGCGTAATCGTCACACGCGATTAAATCCCATCTGGCCCGGACGATTCTTTTCCGCCTCCGCTTCGGAAGTTCAGTAGCCGATGATCGTGTCGCAAAAAATTTATCTTTGGTCACGCGCAAGTCGATGTATAGTGTCAACCGTTGGAAGGCAAAAAATTAATTCCGGCTAGGTTCGTCGTCGCGTTTCTGACTTAATCAATGCGCCGCTGATTCGAGCGAATATGAGCACTGCAATCGCGGTCCCTCACCTCCAACGAAATCCGCAACTCCCTGCGCACTGTATTTATAATCAGCGCCATATCAAAAGGAGTCGTTCATGAACGCCATACAAGTCGAACAGAAAAACTATCAGATGCCTCCGAAGGAAGGGATCAGCATCGCATGTTTTCTCACCGTCGCCGACATCAAGCGATCAGCGCACTACTACGAAAAGGTTTTCGGCGCTCGCATTCTCAGTCTGGGTGACGGCAACGCGCCCGGCTATCTTCAGCTTGAGAACATCTGGATGATTCTGAACGTCGGGGGCGGGCCGACCCCGGATAAGCCGACCGTAATACTCAGCGTCCCCGACCCCAATCACATCAACAGCTTTATGAATTTCCGCGTCGCGGATATTCAGGCCTGTTACAAATTATGGAAAAGTCGGGGAGCCGAATTCATCACGCCGCCAATACCCAAGTACGGCGAGATTCGCTGCTACGTCCGCGATCCCGACGGTTACATTATCGAGATCGGACAAAGCACCGATCAAGTTTACGGTTAACGCTTGGCGCGGGCTGTTCAGCCTGACATTGAAAGGGAATGAACGATGGCTCCCACAAATGGAACCACGCTTAGCGTCAACGTTTTCACCGCTCCGGGAAAGTCTATGGTCGGTGAGCGCCCAAAGCCTTTCGGTGAACCGCTAGGCTTTGACCCCATCACCTCGACTTTAATCTTCGGCGAGTATGACGCGGTGCTGGTAGACGCGATGGGGACAGTGGCTGAGGCTACGGCCCTGGCGGATTGGATTGCTCTGCACAACCGCAACTTGGAAACCATCTACATAACGCACGCCCATTTCGATCACTTCTACGGGCTGAGCATTTTGTTGGACCGCTTCCCCGCCGCTCGTGCAATAGCAACTCCCAAGGCGGTCGCCGCCATGCAGATGTCTTTCTCTCCCGTAGTGGAGCGCTTAGCCCGCCGCCTCTTTCCAGGGCAAGTGCCCACCAAGTTGGTTCCCCCTGAGGCCTATGAGAAGGAAACCTTCACTCTCGAGGGCCAGGAACTGCGCATTATCGAACAGGGCCGCACCGATAGTCCCGACTCCACATCCCTTTACGTTCCATCGATTGGCCTAATCGTGGCTGGCGACGTTGTCTACAACCAATGCCGCATTTACGTCGGTGACACCACTCCCGAAAGCCGAAAGAATTGGATCGCAGCGCTAGACCGGCTGGCAGCGCTGGACCCGACGATGGTCGTGGCCGGTCACAAGAAAACTGGAGCACCCGATTCTCCTTCGACAATCCAGGACACCAAGCGTTACCTGCAGGACTTCGATCGTCTTCAGAAAACCGCGAAGTCCGACCAAGAGCTGTTCGATCAAATGACGGCACTGTATCCGAATTGGGTAGCCAACCAGTCGTGGCTGATGTTCGGCTTCCCTCAGCCATAATCCGAAGATTCGACTAGCTAAGTCCTTTGTCTGCAATACATACAGAAAAACGCGCAAAAACGTTCCCGAAGGTTAACAATAAGCACTCAAATCTCGCGCCGGACCCGCTTTTCGGGCACGAAAACTCTCGATTCTCAACTTTCGACTGTAAACTATCTCCATAACTCCTTTGTTCACAGCACATAAGAAGACGTGCCAGCTAAGTCCTTTATCTGCAATACATACGCTACCCTGCGCCGTAACCCCTGTATTTGCAATACATACAGAAAACAGGGGAGGGGGGGTACGCAGTTAACAATAACCAATGGCGAAAGGTCACTCGCAGGTGACGCGCTCGGTCAGGTGCTCCCAATCAGTCACTGCCGTCTGACCAAGTAAGATTCCATCGGTGCTATACTTTCACTGGCTACAGGTTCCGGTATCCAGATAGAGAGCACCTCACCAAACGATGGCCCGGTTACGAAACATTGCGATCCTCGGCGGGGGCCCCGCCGGAGCAACATGCGGCGAGCGCCTCTCTCGCGCCGGATTTCAAGTCACTATTTATGACGAGCACCTCGCCTGGGAAAAGCCCTGCGGCGGCGGACTGACCCAAAAAGCCCTCGCAGCATTTCCATTTTTACTTTCTTCGCCTGCTCCGAAGAAACCAATCAACAATGTGGAATTAATCTCTTCCGACGGAAAACGCGCGCGCCTTCGGCTCGACTGGCCAATTATTATTTACGCCCGCAAAGTTCTGAATGGACTCCTTCTCGATCGCGCCACCGAAGCCGGCTGCGACGTAGTTCGCGCCCGTGTAACGCGCGTCGAAACAGACGGTCCGCACGCGCGTTTGGAAGCCGCCGGCGGTTGGCACGAAACGGATTTCGTAGTGATCGCCGCCGGAGCGCGCAATTCCCTGCTGCCTGCATCGGATCCACTTCCGCCAGAGGATTTGGAAATAACTCTCGGCTATTACATTCCAGTCGATTCCGATTTGATGAAAGTGAAATTTGTAAAAGGTCTCGAAGGCTATCTCTGGTCTTTCCCGCGCCTCGGCCATCTCTCCGTGGGAATTTGCGCCAATATGGCCAGGCACGCATCGCGCGAGCTGCGAAAACTTTTGGATTTATTTGTCGCCGAAGAAAATCTGGGACTCGATGGCGCGGAACTCTACAGCCATATTCTTCCATCGCCGCGCCGCAAAACATTGCAGCAGCGCTCAGTCGTTGGCCCAAACTGGGCTTTAGTCGGAGACGCTGCAGCGTGGGTCGATCCCGTCACTGGCGAAGGAATTTATTACGCCATGCGCTCCGGGGAAATTTTGGCCGAAGCATTGATTGCAAACGCGCCCGCCGAATATCCCGCGCGAATTCAAACCGCATTCCGCGAAGAATTGGAACGAGCCGCAAAACTTTCGCCGCTCTTCTATCACGGAAAATTTCTCGGCGGCGCTGTCACCACGCGCATGATCGCTTTCGCGCGCCACAGTCCTACATTCCGTCAATTGCTGGCAGATGTTTTCGCCGGTTCGCAAAGCTATCGCACACTGAAAGCACGTCTCTGGGGGCAACTCGGAGTCACTCTTGCGGAAACTGCGGGAAGTCTGCTACGCAAACGAAATCCCGCGCGGCCGGAACTCGAAGCGGAAGCATAGCCCCCGCTTCTCAATCAAAGTACCTCGATCAAAATAATTTGGAAAATTTGCGCCGCTTAATATCCAGGCCGTCGCGCCGGTGCAGCTTTCCGCGTCGCTTGCGGTGGAGGCGCAATGATCGCCATCTTCCGGATCATCGCCAGCACCAATCGCTTGTCGCCATCGGAAAGCGTCGAGCTGTGTTTCTTAATCTCCGAAAGAAAGCGGATCTCGTCCTCAGAAAGTTCACCCAGCATTTTCTGCGTTTCGCGGTCGTGCTGCGTTTCAGCGCCAGGGAAAAAATCTGCCAGCGCAATGTCCATCGCTTCGGCAATCTTCGCCAATGTTTCCAGCGACGGCACCGTGTGTCCGTTTTCCACGCGCGATAAATAGCAGCGCAGCAGTCCCGTGCGCCGTTCGATGTCTCCCTGCGAAAGTCCGCGCTGGCCACGATATGCGCGAATTACCTGGCCGATGTTTACTTTTGGTTTTTCTTTTGGCACGAGTGTCGTTCTCCGAGTAGCGGCTTATATTAAGTAGTCTCGCGCAGCAGCGCAAGAGGATTGTCCATAAAAGCAACAGTTCCTGCCAAGCACAATTTTGTTCTCGTCGGGCACCTTCTCTTCTCCTGCGTAAATCGCTTTCATTATCGCCGTAAACGGACTCGCGCTATTCCGCAACGCCGCAGCTCGCTGCTCCGTCTCACCGGATGTGATAATGTCTGCGAGCTAATTTAGGACGGCCATCGAAAATGGGGAAAGCAATTAAGAAAGAAGCGGCGCCGAAAGCTTTTGACGCAGCACCGTATTTGCCGCTGCTGATGATTTTATTCGCGGCCAGCGGATGCGCCGCGCTCGTCTACGAAATTGTCTGGTACCAGATGCTGCAACTCGTCATCGGTTCCACCGCAATTTCGCTAGGCGTGCTGCTCGCAACATTTATGGGTGGCCTCTGCCTCGGCAGTTTAACTCTGCCGCGTTATTTCAAACGGCGCCAGCATCATCCGCTGCGCGTTTACGCAGCAATTGAAGTCGGCATTGGAATCTGCGCGATTCTCGTGCGCATTTTCATGCCGCTCGTCGATTGGATTTACGTTTCCGCCGTCGGCCACGGACTGCCCGCAATTTTATTGCGCGCAATTATGTGCGCGATTATTTTGCTACCGCCGACATTTCTAATGGGCGCGTCGCTTCCCGCCGTCGCTCGCTGGATTCAAACCACGCCGCGCGGAGTTTCCTGGCTCGGTCTGCTTTACGGAGCCAACACCGCCGGCGCCGTTTTTGGCTGTCTTCTCGCGGGATTTTATTTGCTTCGCGTTTTTGACATGGCCTCCGCAACGTATTTCGCCGCCCTACTTAACGCGCTAATCGGATTCATCAGCTACAGCGTCGCAAAAGTTACGCCGGATCAATCCACCGAAGAAGCGCCGGCAACTTCCGCGAAGCAATCGCCGCCGGAAATCGAATTGACGCAACCGCACACGACAAGCAACTGGAACATTTATTTAACGGTCGCGCTCTCGGGAGCTTCCGCACTTGGCGCAGAAGTTGTTTGGACGCGCCTTCTCGGCCTGATGCTCGGCGCCACCGTCTACACTTTCTCAATTATTCTTGCAATTTTTCTCGTCGGCCTCGGCATCGGCAGCACCATCGGCTCAATTGTTTCGCGTTTCGTTCGCGCCCGCGCCGCGCTTGGCTACAGCCAATTGCTTCTCGCCGCAGCAATCGCGTGGACGGCCTTCGCCCTCACGCAATCAATTCCCTACTGGCCGATCAATCCGCTGCTCTCGCACGATCCGTGGTTCACGTTCCAAATCGATTTGGTCCGCGTAATCTGGGCAATTTTCCCCGCAACATTATTGTGGGGTGCCAGCTTCCCTCTAGCACTCGCCGCCGCTGCAACAAAAGACGACGACCCCGGCCGCCTTGTCGGCGGAATTTACGCCGCAAATACCGCCGGCGCAATTATCGGCGCGCTCGCTTTCAGCGTGATTTTAATTCCGCGCATCGGCACGCAAAATTGCGAACGCGCGCTCATCGCAATCGCCGCCATAAGCGCGTTCGTGGTTCTCGGCCCGTTCGTGTGGCAGCACCGCCAAAAATTTGGCGCCGCATTTCTCATCGCGTCCATGTTCGGCGCGGGTTATCTGGTCGCTTACACGCCGGAAGTTCCTCCGGGACTGATCGCCTATGGCCGCCGCTTTTTAATTAATTTGAACACTTCGGAAATTTATTACGTCGGCGAAGGGCTGAATTCCTCCATCGCAATTTCACGGTACAGCGACGGCGCAATTCAGTTTCACGTCAGCGGAAAAGTGGAAGCGTCCACTGAAACATATGACATGCGCTTGCAGCGCGCACTCGGCCATCTCGCCGGACTCGTCCATCCCGATCCGAAATCCGTTTTGATTGTCGGATTCGGCGCGGGCGTCACCGCGGGATCGTTCGTCACTTATCCGAGCATTCAGAAAATTGTGATTTGCGAAATGGAACCGCTCGTCCCTCCGGCGGCCACAAAATATTTCGGTCCGCAGAATTACCACGTCGCACTCGATCCGCGCACCACAATTGTTTATGACGATGCGCGCCACTACGTTCTAACTACGAAAAATAAATTCGACATCATTACTTCCGATCCGATTCACCCCTGGGTGAAAGGCAGCGCCACGCTTTATTCCAAAGAATATTTTCAGATGGTGAAGGATCATCTGAATCCCGGAGGAGTTGTCACGCAGTGGGTTCCGCTCTACGAAAGTGACGAAGCCACGGTAAAAAGTGAAATCGCCACTTTCTTCGACGTTTTCCCCGGCGGCACCGTGTGGGCCAATTCAATTGACGGCGCCGGGTACGATCTTTTTCTGTTGGGTCAGAACGGCCCCACAAAAATTGACGTCGATCAACTCCAAGCGCGCCTCGATAGCCCCGAATATTCGCGCGTCGCGCAATCGCTTCGCGATGTCGGCTTCAATTCCGCCGTGGATCTTCTCTCAATTTATTCCGGACAGGATTCCGAACTTCGCCCGTGGCTCGCGGACGCCACCATCAACCTCGATAGCAATCTTCGCCTGCAATATATGGCCGGCATGGCGCTGAACAACAGCCGCGAAGACCTGATCTATCGCGCGATTCTCGACTATCGCAGATTCCCTTCCAACATAATTACCGGGTCACCCGAACGCATCGATTTATTAGCCCACGAGATGCAGGCATCAACCGCGCCTCGGTAGAAGTTGTCTCCGGAGGCTTCGTTTCTTGAATCGAAACGTGAGCCATTCGTTCGTCTGATGCGTCTACCGTATTGGGAGACCAAGCATGAGCAAATTCCTTAACCAGTTTCGCAGCCGACAAAAATTATTCATGCGCGCCGCAGGATTGATTGCGGCAGTCTTTGTCGTTGGGGCCGCGGCGCGAGCCTCTGCACAAACACAAAGCTCCAGCACTTCATCGACATATGAATATGAAGTGGCAACAATCTTTCCCAGCAAGCCCGGCGGAAATGCGGTCGGATTACTGCCTTCACCCAACGGGCTGATTGCGAGAAATGCAACGCTGCAGATGCTGGTGACTTCGGCCTATGGAGTTCAAAATTATCAGGTCTCGGGAGGCCCCAGCTGGTTCACGTCGGATCGCTACGACATTGACGCGAAGATGCAAGCGTCCGTAGCAGATGCGCTGCAAAAACTTACCCCGGCGGAGCGTACGATAGCGCGCCAACAAATGCTTCAGACGCTGTTGACGGACCGTTTCAAACTCACGATTCGCCGCGAAATTTCGGAACTTCCGGTCTACTCACTTGTAATCGCAAAAAATGGTTCCAAGATTAAGCTGGCCACACCGGGCGACACGTATGCGAGTGGATTGCGCGACGCTCAGGGTCAGGCACGAGGAGCAGGCGCGACGATGATCGACGTCAAAAGTGGCGCGCTCGCGCTAACGGGCCAGGCGGTGCCAATCGCAAATCTAATCAAACTTCTGGCACCGCATGTCGACCGTCCAATCATCGATAGAACCGGCCTCGCCGGCAATTTCGATTTCTATTTGCAGTTCACGGCGAACTAGGGATCGCTGCAAGCAACTGGCGGAGACGCGCCGGATGGCGCTCACCCACAGTCATCGGATACAAATGCGCCGTATTTATTGAATGCCGTTCAAGAACAGCTTGGACTGAAATTAGAAGCGGGAAAGGGCCCGGTCGAAATGATCGTGATCGATCACGTTGAGAAACCTTCGGGAAATTAGAGGGAGCTCGCGATTACCGCAAAAAAACCTGGTGCCGGAAGAGGGGGTCGAACCCACACGATGCTATGCACCGCGAGATTTTGAGTCTCGTGCGTCTGCCAGTTCCGCCATTCCGGCCCAAACACATTCTACTTGCAGAACTTATTTCGCGCCAGTCCGTCCAGTTTACTGCCCTAGCGCGCAAGGCTGAAACCGAGCAACCCGATTCCAAGCAAAACGAGCAAGCAGAAGAAGAGTCCTAACAGCGCTTTTCGCATGGGAACCTCCGCGAAGCTCGGCTGACGAACGAGTCCCGCAAAATAGCTCAGTGTTAACGGCCGACCACTTCGAGTAGACGACGTTTTGCTCACTGGTTTTTCAAACACTCTCGAGGGAAATATGTTGCGGAGAATTTACGTCGATTTTTGGATCTAGCGGCGAATAAATCGACACCTCTTTGCCTTCAAACTCGCACGCCAAATCGCGCCAGCATTTCGTTCCGGCCGGAATTCGTAACGCTCAGCGCTCTGCTGCCAACTTCTCGCGCCACCCATTTTCTTTTGAGCGCAATCTTTAATAACGCAGCGCCCAGCGCGCCGCCCAAATGAAATCGCCGCTCGCTCCAATCCAAGCATCCGCACGCGAATCGCCGCCGCAGCGCGCGTGTTGCGTCCACATCAATTCCAATCTGCGCGAATGCTCGCGTTCCCTTCGGCGTAACGTCGTACGCATATTCGCCGTCATTGGAACGCGCCGCGAGCCATCCGTGCGTTGTAAATCGGTCGTGCAACATTACCGCAAGCGTGCCCGCAAGATGATCGTAGCAAGTACGCGCGGCGCGCAAATTATTCGGAGTCGTTGGCACAAATTTATTGCGAGGACCGCCAGCCAGCACGCTTAAACTTTCCAACACGCTCGCAACATTTGCTCCGTCCAAACTGTAGAAGCGATGCTTTCCTTGTGTGAGCACTTTGATCAAATGTTCGTCGACAAGCCGATTCAAGTGAACGCTCGCTGTTGATGCACCCACTTCCGCCACCGCTGAAAGTTCCGTGGCCGTTCGAGCGTGCCCGTCCATCAGACAATAAAGTATGCGCGCTCGCGCCGGCTCGCCGATCGCCGCCGCAATTCTGGAAACCGCGGCATCCGTATTCTTCGGGAGCGCATCTCGCCGTTTTACATTCATAGTTCGATTATAAACGAAGTGTATCTGCGCGGCAATCAGTATTCTTACTGCGGGAGAAAATCCATGACGATTACCTGCATAATTCGCTACCAGATCGATCCATTCCAGCGGGACACCTTCAAACAATATGCCGAAAATTGGGGACGCATCATTCCCCGCAACGGCGGCCATCTGGTCGGATATTTCTTGCCGCACGAAGGCACCAATGACGTCGCCTGGGCGCTGATCGCCTTCGATAGCCTCGCCTCTTACGAAAAATATAAGACGCGCTTGAAATCGGATCAGGAAGCGGTTGATAATTTCAACATGGCCTTCACCAAAAAGATTATTCTCCGCGAAGAAAGAAATTTCGTCCAAGTCGTCGACGGAACATTCGGTATTCCTTCTACATTCAAAGGACAATCGTGAGCGCTACGCCGCAAACCAAAGTAACGCAGGCCGAAAAAGGCCGCGCCTTTCGCGCGCTTCACGAGCGCGACCGTGCGTTCATCATTCCGAATCCGTGGGACGTTGGCTCCGCGCGTCTTCTTGCTCATGCCGGATTTGAAGCGCTCGCCACCACCAGCGCCGGATTCGCTTTTTCCGTTGGTAAAACGGACAACACGATTGGCCGCGATGAAATGATCGCGCACGTGGCCAGCATCGCCGCCGCAACTAATTTACCCGTCAACGCCGATCTGGAAAATGGATACGGAGATACTCCGAAAGAAGCAGCTGAAACAATTCGTATGGCTGGCGAAGCCGGTGCTGCCGGCGGCTCCATCGAAGACGCCACGGGAAAAGCGGATCATCCGATTTACGAAATCGCGCACGCCGCGGATCGAATCCGCGCCGCGGCCGAAGCTGCCCGCGCGCTCCCCTTCACTTTCACTTTGACGGCCCGCGCGGAAAATTATCTGAACGGCCGCCCCGATTTGAAGGACACGATCAAGCGATTGCAGGCCTATCAAGAAGCGGGCGCAAATATTCTTTACGCGCCGGGTTTAACCAGCAAAGAAGATATCGCCGCGGTGGTCAGCTCGGTTGATCGCCCGGTCAACGTGCTCGCCGGATTGGCCAACGCTCCGCTCACTCTCGCCGATCTTTCCGCGCTGGGCGTGAAACGCGTCAGCATCGGCAGTTTGTTTTCGCGCGCAGCCTATGGCGCCGCAATTCGCGCCGCAAATGAAATGCGCGAGCGCGGCACGTTTACGTTTGCGGATCAGGCCATCAGCTTTCGCGATCTCACCGCCATCTTCAAAACCTAACGCCCCGTCAATCCGGGAAATTTCCAATTGCTAGAAATCCGTCGCCGGATTAAACGGCGCCGTTGGAAAAGTTGAGAAAACGGGCGGCAAGTTGATCACTGGGTTCCTTCGTCCCGCGTGATGCGGATCGAAAATAACGAAGCCCGGTAATGGCGATCCGTCGGGCATCGAATAATCGTCATCTGGATACGCCGGATGCTTGAATCCGGGACGCCGCACGAGGCTGTTCGTATCCTCCCCAATGCTCTGCCAGCCCGCGAAGGTATAAAATTTCTCCAAAGTAAGAAATGTGGAATCGGTGGACGAAACGCACGGTGAATTCGCGCCGGTCTTCGGCTGCACGCGAAACGCTAGCAAATAGCCGGCGAACGCGCCGTCTGTGCGCCAATAAAGATTGTTGTTCCACTGCTGATAATTCGTGTACGGAACCTGTGGCTGCGTTCCGCCTCCGCCCGCATAGGTGCAGCCGCCTTGCACGTAAAACGGAGCAGGAAACGGAATGGCAGGCGACGAATCGCTGCGGTCAAAATAAAATAAATTCTCAGACGCCACAAAGAAAAGCGGATTGGCCGCCGGTGGCACGATGCCAAATGAGTACGGATCATACGCATTGATCATGGACGTGCGCGCAAACGCAAAAATATTATTAGTAACGGTGCTCTGCTGGCCCGCGCCCGCCCGCGGCCCCGAAAAACTCAGGGCGTTTCCCGACACGCGATAGACCAGATTCCTTTCCAGATCAACTCCGCCCGTAAAGTCGTCCAGATATAAACCGTCGCCGCCGTAGCCGTCTGAATCCAGCGCGGAAGCATCGCTCACATCGTGCACCACATTATCCAACATCGCGTTTCCAGTGCCCGACGCCGGAATGCCGCCCGTGTCCGTATTCGGAGTTCCGACGCCGAAATACAGCGAACCACTGTCGTTCATGATTCCTTGAAACAAGTCGTGAACAAGATTGAAGGAGATGGTGTTGTCACTCGGAAGCAGCCCGCTGGTAGGTGCGTCGTCACTACAAAAACAAACGTGAATCGCGCCCTTGTAGCCGTCATACACTTCGTTATGTGTGTACTCGTTATCGTGTCCCTGGCCTTGCTGGATGCCCGTTGATCCCGGATAAACGCGCCCGTAACCAGCGATCACGGTGTCCCGCACTTTATTGAATTGCGGAACATTCGCTTCCGTGTCGCTCGCTTGTCCCGAACTACCGATGCGAAGTCCGTTTGCGCCCAGATCGTAAAACGCGCTGTTTTCTACCACGTTATCCGCCGTCCCGCCGCCGCTACTCGTGGTTACGCACCAGTTTGGAGATGTGCTGTCAATGCAGGAAATGAATTCCAATCCGGCGCCGGAAGTTTGCGTTACGATGCTGCGGTCAAATCGAATGTGCGAGGAATTCTGGAATGATACAGCGGCAATAACCGCAGCCGACCCGCCGTAGCCTCCGTTTGGAGCCGCCTTGTCCGACACCACAACATTGTCGTGAGCAAATGTCATGCCGCGAAACGTCATGTGCTGAAGATTCGTGCCCACCAATACCTGCGGAAGCTGAGGAATGATCACTTCATCGATGTTTGGATTTTCCCCAGGATTAGTGAGAAGCGTCAGCGTCCAGGTTTGTGCCGAATTCGGCGAGCGATCCAGGAACCATTGTCCCGGCTGAGTAAGATCGTCCTGCACATTTTCGATTAAGTAGCGATGCCCGGCGATGAAACCGCTGGCAGTAGGGTGGTCCTGTTCAAATCCTGTTGAGCCGGTAAGATAAATATAGTGGTTGGTTGTGTCCACACAACTGATGCGAAGCTTAGACGCGTAGTATTTTTCAAAATCCACCAGCTCGATATCGCCCACCAGAGCTTTGCTCCCATTTGGTGGATCGCAGGTATTTGGATTGGCTGGGTCTGGCGCTGGCGGATTCAAATTCTTCCACGCGCCCGAAATTGGATCGGTTGCCGAGTACTGAAATCGATCGAAACATTCATAGCCGCCCAAGTCCGGGAAATACGCTTTTGGCTGATCGCAGCCCGGCACGGCCACGCTTGAATACAGCGGACTCAGCACTCGGAAATATGTTCCCAGATAAGCGCTGCTCGCTGATGTCGCTGCGCTGGAAAGACGCGGCCGTAGCCGGCGAACGCCGTTATAAAACAGATTCTCGAAATTGGCCGTGGTTGCCGAAGGCAAGGTCATTTGCCATGTAACGTTGTCGCCGCTCGGGTTCGTCCATTCTTGCAGGCGTAAGCCGCCGCTGATCACAGGGCTTTCGCCAGGATAATTTTCGTAAAATATTTCGGTTGTCGGCGATCCAGAATCCAGCGAAGTGAGCAGCGCAGGTTGAAGTGCTGCGGCGCTCGTAATCCCTTTCTCGCTCTGAATCAGGTAATAAGTTCCCGACGCGAACTTGATGTGTATCTCGGCTGGCGGCGCAGCGGCGATCACTGTCTCGACGAATGCCTGCGCCCGGTTGAAAGTCGCAAACGGTCCATCGGTGGGAGCACAACCCGGTGTATTACAGTTTGGCTTCGCAAACCGCCCGCTCCAGCTATCGTTCCCATACTTCGCCGAGACGTACACGTCTAGAAACGCGGGGTTTGTCCGCACTTCCTCGCGAGCATTCTGCGCAAGAGCGATTGGTCCGCACAGCGTCATTCCCAAGACGAATACTAAGATGGATCGCATATGTTCTCCTTCGCAGAAATATTGGACGGAAAGTTCGGCGAATGGGGACGCAAGCGCCGCAGTGATGACTCAAATTTGATTCCAGCGCGCACTACTACTGGTTATTTCCGGCGTCGGTGCCACCCTGGTAGGAAAACGTCGCGTTGATGGTGATGTTGTCCCGGTACTTTCCACTGAGTGTGAATAAGATTCCCTGGCCAAAATTCGAGATGCAATTGTTTACGATCAAAGTCTGTAGCGCCCCGGCTCCTGCCGCGATTCCTTCCGTACCAGTTTGAGGTGTGCCTACGTTCGCGATTCGATTGCCATCAACCAGCGCCCCGGAGAAGTTGCTCTTCGCGTTGATTAGAATGGCTACAGCTTGGCCGGTTAAACTCGCCGGTATGGTGTCGACCACACTGTTATCTAGCGCCTCCGAGCCGTCACCGCCAATCTGAATGCCGACGGTGAAACCAATTCCGCTGGCGGTTGACCCTCCGGTGTGGAGAACCTGATTCTGGCGAGCCACACTGCCCAAGCCGAGCACCTGAATAGAGATGAATCGATTCAAATCGGCGCGAACGTTTTGCACCAAATGTCCCGAGGAATCTGTCGCCGTTCCCGATGCTCCGGTCAACTGGATTCCTATGTAGAAACCCCTCAGAGTTCCGTTCTGAACGGTGACGTTGTTTTGAGCCAAAGCCTGAATGCCGATGGCCGTCGTCCCATTTCCCGCAGCTAGATTGCTGAGCGTGTATCCGCCCAAGTCGATGGTCACGTTGTCCACGGTCACGGTGATCGCAGTCCCAGACGTGAACGTCCCGGGCATAATGAAATCCTGCGTCAAGCAGTAACTGCCCCCTGCGGTAATCGTGAAGGGAACTGACGGGATGGCCGTACACTTATCCGAATTTGCCGCGAAGACCGAACCTTGACATGCAAAAACCGATAAAACCATAATACCAAGAACTACAACTCGCTTTTTTAGACTGCTCATTTAGATCGGCCTCCTGGGCGGTTAAAATTGAGAATTCTTAATATCGGAAGCACAGACGGTATCTCGGGGGTGAAGCCGTCCGAACACTTCCGCAAAGACTTCGTGCTCGGAGCTTCGCTCCCAATCGGAGCGCGAGTCAAAGGGCGCGTTGTGGCCTCTATGTGGCGAGCTAATTCATTGGAATATCGGCTGTTGTAGGGAAATGTGGCCCACTATATAATCGGCTCAAGACGTCCATGGCACCCAGCCTAATCCGATTTGGCCTCTTCGAGCTGAATACCGGGAGTCGTCAGCTCCAAAAACAGGGCCGACGAGTGCGCCTGCAAGAGCAACCGCTCCGGATCCTCGAAATTCTGCTGGAGCACCCCGGAGATCTCGTTACCCGCCAGCACTTAACCAGCGTTCTTTGGCCGAGCGACGTCCACGTGGACTTTGAAATTGGCCTGAACGGCGCGATCAAGCGCCTGCGTTTGGCGCTGGACGATTCTTCGGACAATCCGATTTTTATCGAGACAGTTCCGAAGCAGGGCTACCGTTTCCTGGCGCCGGTTCATTCCGTCCCCGCGCCAGCGGATCCAGCAAGTCAGAATATCCGTGACGGTCATCCGCCCCCGGAGGGCATCGAAAAGCGGCGCGCCTCGGACTTGCAAAACGTTCCAGAACGCGCGGCCGCACTGGTCGCCCGCCAGCCTCGCGGATCCCGCGTGACGCAAATCTCAACCGCGATTGTTGTTCTGGCTGCGCTTGCAGTGGGCGGCTATCTTCTTCGCCCGTTGACGCCCGCACCGCGGGTCACGCACATCGCCAAGCTCAGCAACACAGGTCAGGCCTGGTCACAGGAAAGCCTTTTTTCCGATGGCCCGCGCCTGTATTACACGTCGGCCGATTTCGGAAAGGGAGCCCAGCTCAGGCAAATACTTTTGAACGGCAACGAGGACACTCTGGTCGGCGGAATTCCTGCCGATTCGATGATCAAGAGCCTTTCACCTGATGGCACCATGTTTCTCAGCGTCTCCGCAGCCGACATCAGGAATGGCCGCGCTTCGCCAGTTTCGATCGAACGCGTAACTGGCGGCGCGCCCCGCCGCGTGGGCGATTTTCTGACGAATGACGCGGCCTGGTCACCGGAAGGAAACACGATCGCGTTTGGACTCGGCCACGAATTGCATTTCGTCAGCCGCGATGGAACGGGTGACCGTGTGATCGCCAAGGCGCCGGGAAATGTTGTGTATCCGCGATGGTCCCCAGATGGGATGCGCGTTCGCTACAGCGTAATCGGCGCGCAATCCGAACTTACGATATGGGAAGTAAACGCCGAAGTGGGCAACGCTCATCCGCTGGATTTTCATTGGAGCGGAACGCCCATGGAAGGTTTCGGCGAATGGACGAAGGACGGCCGCTTCTACATTTTCGCGTCGAAGCGCGATGGAGTTTCCAATTTGTGGGCCATTGAAGAAACGACGGACTGGACGCATCGCCAGCGCCGCGATCCGGTCCAATTGACCGCGGGCCCGATCAACTATTCGCGTCCACTTCCCAGCAACGACGGTGCCAGAATTTTTGCATTGGGCACGCAAGTTGGCGGCGAGCTCTTACGATATGACCCCACCACGAAAACCTTCGCGCCATTTTCGGGCGGGCTTTCCGCCGATCACGTGGACTTCACTCGCGATGGCGTGTGGATGACCTACGTTTCCTATCCCGACGGCACTCTGTGGCGCGCGCGCACCGACGGAACGCAGCAGCTTCAACTGACGTTCGCTCCGCAGCGCGTTACCAATCCGCACTGGTCGCCGGACGGCAAGCGAATTTTATTCGTGCTGCGTCGCGCCGGAGAATTACCGAAACTCAACACGATCTCTGTGGACGGTGGCAACGCAGAGCCCGTCGCCGCTGAAACTCACGCCCAGACAAGCGCTACATGGTCGCCTGATGGAAATTTAATTTTCTACGGCCGCGATCCGCTTGGAGAAAATCAGGATGTATCCTTATATCGGGTGGACGTTCACACCGGGCGCGCTGAAAAAATTCCCGCTACCGAGAATCTTTTTGCGCCGGCCTGTTCTCCCGATGGGCGCTACCTCGCCGCGCAGTCCACTTCGGGTGATAACCACCTTGTCCTCATCGATCTCCGCAGCAACAGCAGAAGCGTGATTTCTTCAACCAAAGTGGACTATCCCGCGTGGTCCGCCGATTCGCAATTTCTTTACGTCAATAGTTTTGTGCTCGACAAACCTTCGATCTTCCGCATTCACGTGCCCGATGGAAAAGTAGAGAAGGTCACCGACCTTCCCTTTCAAACGACCGGAGTATTTGGTTCCTGGAGCGGCCTCGCTCCCGATGGCTCCCCTCTATTATTCCGCAGCCGCGTGCAAACGGACGTCTACGCGCTGTCCCTGCAATAATTGAAAATATTCCTCGCTCCGGCTGGCATCGCGATTCTCACGGTGCTGTAATACTTGCGTAGTAAGATGAATCGCCGGGATGGCGCTGCCGTGCGCACATTTTGATCCCAGGAGAGTTTTTATGGCAGGCGAAACTGAATCCGTCACACCGCTATCATCCGACGAATTAAATAAAATTAACGCCTACTGGCGCGCTTGCAATTATCTTTCCGCCGGAATGATTTATCTGCGCGCGAACCCGCTACTGCGCGAACCGCTGAAGCCCGAGCACATTAAGAATCGGCTGCTCGGCCATTGGGGAACCGACCCCGGCCAATCATTGATATGGGTGCACATGAACCGGCTGATTCGGAAATACGATTTGGAAGTGATTTATATCGCCGGGCCCGGCCACGGCGCGCCGGCAACTCTAGCGAATTCGTATCTGGAAGGCCACTACTCTGAAATTTATCCGGATAAAAGCCGTGACGAAGCCGGCCTGCTGAAATTTTTCAAACAATTTTCTTTTCCCGGAGGAATCGGTTCGCACTGTACGCCGGAAACTCCCGGCTCAATTCACGAAGGCGGCGAACTCGGTTATTCGCTGTCGCACGGATTCGGCGCGGCATTCGATAATCCTAATTTAATTGTCACCGTGGTGGTTGGCGATGGCGAATCAGAAACCGGGCCGCTCGCAACCTCGTGGCATTCCAATAAATTTCTGAATCCGATTCACGATGGCGCGGTTCTGCCGGTGCTGCATCTGAATGGATACAAAATCGCGAACCCCACAATTCTTGCGCGCATTCCGCACGAGGAATTGGAATCACTCCTGATTGGCTACGGATACAAACCATATTTTGTTGAAGGCGATGACCCGCTGGTGATGCATCAGAAAATCGCGGCAACGCTTGAACAATGCGTTTTGGAAATTCGCGCGCTGCAAAAGCAGGCGCGGTCAACAGGAAATGCCACGCGTCCTCGTTGGCCGATGATTGTTCTGCGTTCGCCGAAAGGGTGGACATGCCCGAAGACACTCGACGGACATCGTTTGGGAGATTCATGGCGCGCGCATCAAGTGCCTATTGACGATCCAGTGAAAAATCCTGCGCATCTAAAAATTGTTGAAGACTGGTTGCATAGTTACAAACCCGAAGAATTATTCGACGCGAACGGAACTTTCATTCCGGAATTGCAAGCCCTCGCGCCTTCTGGTGATCGGCGCATCTCCGCGAATCCTCACGCGAATGGTGGATTGCTTCGCAAAGACCTCGAGCTGCCCGATTTCCGAGACTACGCATTTAAGGCGGCCAAGCCCGCGGGTGAATATGCTCGTCCGACGGAAGTACTGGCGGTTTTTCTTGCGGAAGTTATGCGCAGGAACATGAATTCGTTCCGCGTTTTCGGCCCGGACGAAACTGCATCGAATCGGCTCGAGGGAATTTACAAGGCGTCGAAAAAAACCTGGAACGCCGAGTTCAGGCCGGAAGATGCCGACGGCGGCGAGCTGGATATTTCCGGCCGCGTCATGGAAATGCTCAGCGAGCATAATTTGGAAGGGTGGTTCGAGGGCTACGTTTTGACCGGCCGCCACGGATTATTTTCTTCTTACGAAGCGTTCGTTCACGTGATCGATTCGATGTTCAATCAACACGCGAAATGGCTGGAGAAGGCCAAGAATGAACTTGATTGGCGCGCGCCAGTCCCGTCTCTGAATCTCCTGGTGACTTCTTTGGTGTGGCGACAGGATCACAATGGCTTCACGCATCAGGATCCCGGATTTCTGGATGTCGTCACCAACAAAAGCCCGGACGTCGTTCGCATTTATTTGCCGCCCGACGCGAATTGTTTGCTCAGCGTAACGGATCACTGTTTGCGCTCGCGGGATTACGTGAACGTTATCGTGGCGGATAAGCAGGAACATCTTCAGTACCTCACGATGGAAGAGGCTGTGAATCACTGCACAAAAGGAATCGGCATTTGGGATTGGGCTTCGACGGATGACTGCAAAGATCCGGACGTGGTGATGGCCTGCGCCGGCGATATTCCGACGATGGAGGCCGTGGCGGCTGTTTCAATTCTGAAAAAGAATTTTTCGGATTTGAAAATTCGATTTGTGAACGTCGTTGATCTTTTCCGTCTGCTGCCTCAATCGGAACATCCGCACGGGCTTCCCGATCGCGATTTCGATTCTCTTTTCACCACGGATAAGCCGGTGATTTTTAATTTTCATGCGTATCCCGCGCTGATTCACAAGCTCGCCTACCGCCGCAAAAATCACGACAACTTTCACGTTCGCGGATACAAGGAAAAAGGAAGCATCAACACACCGCTCGAACTAGCGATTCTGAATCAGATCGACCGATTTAACCTGGCGATTGACGTGATCGACCGCGTTCCGCGCCTGCAATCAATCGGTGCACATGTAAAGGAAGCGCTGAAGGACCAGATCATCGAAAGCATTCAATACGCGCACACCGAAGGAATTGATAAAGAAGAAATGCGCAAATGGAAATGGCCGGAATAGGGCGCGTGGAAAAGTTGGAAGACAAAAACGATTTAATTTTGGTGCTGAATAGCGGATCGTCGTCCCTGAAATTCGGCGTGTACACGCAAGGCGCGAGCGACGAAGAAGCTTTACTCACAGGAAGCGCGGATGGAATCGGACGTTCCAGTGGCACGCTGAAGATTTTATCGCGCGACGGAAAGCCACTCGTCACGCGCGAAAATACTTCCGAATCGCAGAGCGATGCGCTCGCAACTCTCGCGAAAGAAATTCAGCAGTACATTCGCGCCGAGCCGATTGCCGTAGGCCATCGAGTTGTGCACGGTGGACCGAATCTTGTTACACATCAACTGATCACGCCGAAACTTTTGGACGAACTGCGCGCGGCAACACATTTTGCGCCGTTGCATATTCCGCAAGCGCTCGCGTTGATTGCTTCCGCGCAAATAAATTTCCCGCGCGCCGCGCAATTCGCGTGTTTCGACGACGCATTCCATCAGACGATGCCCGAGGTTGCCACGCATCTCCCAATTCCGCAGCGATATTTCGACGCTGGAATTCGCCGCTACGGATTTCATGGACTTTCTTACGAATCGCTGGTCCATCATTTCGGCGCAAAACTTCCTGCGCGCGCGATTTTCGCTCATCTTGGAAATGGCGCGAGCCTCTGCGCGGTTCTGAGCGGAAAATCAATTGACACGACAATGGGGCTAACTCCCACCGGAGGAATTCCGATGGGCACACGCTCTGGCGATCTAGATCCCGGCGTGTTGCTCTATCTTCTGCGCACTGAAAAATTGAACGCCGATCAATTTGAAGATTTGCTGAATCACCAGAGCGGACTCTTCGCGCTTTCCGACGGGGAGAGCGATGTGAAAGCACTGGACGATCGCGTCAATCAAAGTGATGCTCGCGCCAAATTCGCGCTGGACGCGTTTGCAACGGCGATTCGCAAAACTATCGGCGCTTACACTGCGCTTCTTGGCGGCGTGGATTTGCTCGTTTTCACCGGCGGAATCGGCGAGCACAGCGATTACGTTCGCAATGCCGCTGCGAGCGGGCTCGAATTCCTCGGACTAACTCCGAATAAAATTCAAATTGTTCCCGCGCGAGAAGAGCTACAGATAGCGCGGCACTGCCGGCAATTGCTGCCGGCTGGCGCCTAAATTTGAATCAGAGCGGCTTCGATCCGCGCAGCAAATGAATCAGCAGGAAAATAAACGCGAAAAGTAGAAGTAGATGTATCAACATTCCGGCGACGTGAAACATCACAAAAGCGCCTATCCACACGAACACCAGCACGATAGCCAACAGCAAAAATATTCCGAACCTCATCAGCCCTCCGCTCTGCCCTCACGCTCGACTCGTGCAATTGGATGTCCGTGGACGCGAAGCCGTCGCACCGCGTGCTGCATCAAAACGGCGTGACGATCGATCGTGCACGCAAAATGACCCAGGGAGATAACTAATGAAGGCATTCGTCCTCATGTGCAGTTCACTTCTTATGCTCGCGAGTCCTTTAGTTTTGTCCGGCCAGTCAGCAGGACAGAGCGGCGCGCAAGCTTCAAACACCACAGCTTCGGCGCCTGTAAAGATGCAAATGCGAAACGTGGATTTTCACTTCACCGATCATATTGTGACCCACATTACGTCGCTTGATGGAACTATGTCTCCAATCGGCGGAAGCATGCCCGTATTCGACGATAAGAATTCTTTCGGAATCGACATCGAATCCGCGGACATTACAATCACGATGGCTGCGCTTGCCAGCGACATGAATGAATTCGTGTTCGCCGTTCCCGGTTCGCCGATCAAAGATCTGAAAATAAAAACAGATAACGGAAAACTCGGTTTGTCAGGTGTTCTCAAGAAAAAAGGCGACGTTCCTTTTGAAATCACCAGCTCCGTTTCTCTCACTCCCGAAGGCACGATCCGTCTGCACACGGAAAAAGTGAAAGCGCTTCATCTTCCTGTGAAAGGTTTGATGGATTTGCTTGGGCTGGATACCGCGGATTTAATCAATACGAAGAAAATTCCCGGCGTCGCTACGGATAAAGACGATTTGATTTTGGATCCGCAGAAAATTCTGCCGCCTCCGGAAATGCGCGGACACGTGATCGCCGTCCGCGTGATTGATGGCGCCATGGTTCTTACGTTTGGAACTCCGGGCCAACCCGCGCAGCATCCGCGCGCCACCAACGTTTGCGGCGGACGTAATTTCCTTTCTTTCCGCGGCGGGTCAATCCGCTTCGGTAAATTGGAAATGGATCAGTCCGATATGGAGCTTTTCAACATTGGCACCGCGGCATCGTTCGATTTTTCACTGGACGGATACAAGGA
This sequence comes from Terriglobia bacterium, assembly GCA_963840515.1. Classification (GTDB taxonomy): domain Bacteria; phylum Acidobacteriota; class Terriglobia; order Acidiferrales; family UBA7541; genus DASTCZ01. Next base: position 81,386 of record CAWIZI010000023.1, on the reverse strand, counting down.
TCAACTCGTGGCGGGATATTCCAAGGTAACTCAGCGCGGTGGTTTGTGCGTTCACATGCCGGAATATTACGCGGTGAAACGGCCCGCTGCGCCTGCCGTCAATGCTGATGCAAAGAAATCGAACGGAAATTAAACGAATCGCACCATGAATTTCTTGCGGCATCCGCGAGAAATTCATGGTGCGAAATAATTTGTTGAATTGATGGAAGAAATTTAATTGTGGTCCGGATGTTCGTGGCGCCAATTCCAGTAATCGCTTTGTTGTTTGCGGTTATTCTTGCCGAAGGTGACGCTGAGGCCGGCATGATCGTGGCGATAGCCTTCGTACACGCGCGTTTCGTTGTCGTCCCAGTTGTGATAATCCTTGTGATCGCGATCGTAGACGCGGACGCTTACAACTTGCGGCGTCGCGCTGGTTTTCGTTGCCATCGGAGCTACAAGCGCGGCGGCCAGAAACAGTCCAGCTAGAAAAAGACCTTGTCGTTTCATTAAATCTCCTTTAGCGCGTAGACGCCATTTTCAGCGCACGGCCAGAGGAAATCATGCGACATCGCCGGAATGAAATCTGTTCACTATTACTCACGTCCATTTTGGAACAGTGCAATCCCGACGCAAATCGACGTAAGGCATTTCCCCCAGAATTATCAGGTTTTCCTGCGATATGAAACGTGCGGTTTGACGCCTTATGATTCCACCGTCGGGGCGATCCAAACGATAGCCCGAGAAAAGGAGAATCAATGATTCGCAAAGGATTACTCGCAATCGCACTCTTTTTGAGTATCGCGCTTGTCGCGCCTATGGCGACGAGGACCACAGATGCCGCCCAGGTGGCAGTGGGCGTGAAGATTTACGACCGCGATCACAAGGACTATCACGTTTGGGACGACAACGAAATCAAGTTGTACGACGGCTGGAGGCACGATCATCCTGACTTCCAAATTGATTTCAGGAAGAACTCGCGCGAGCAACAGCGTGCCTACTGGAACTGGCGTCACGAACACCACGACTAAAGCTCACATCGAGCGGTTAAATCGATCAGTATGAAATGGGCGTTTGCGAATTCCGCAGGCGCCCATTTTTATTTCGTCCCAGAAAGAAATTTTCCGATCGTATCGTTCACGAACTTTGCGTCGGCGGGATTGCTGGCTGCGCCGGCGGTGTGTCCCCAGAGAGATGGAATCGGAGTGAGCGTTGCGGTTGGAATAAACGGAGCTTCGTAACGCGCGTCACCGACTGGGAAATAAAGGTCCGTTGCGGAAGGCATGTAGAGAAGCGGAACTTTAATGGAACCGAGCGCCTTTTCCACGTCTCCATTAAATCCCGGAGTTGCGCCGACGTCGTGATGTTCCCATGTTCGCATTTGCAGGATTAAATTATTGGCGTCGGCATTCGGAATAAAATTTGTGCGGAAATGTTCGATCTCCTGATCGAGCGTCATGTTAGGCGAGTTTGTTTTCCATAATTCGCGGCGCCACCATTCCTGGGAATAAAGCCATCCAGCCCAAACCATTCCGAACGCTGACAGACCTTTCGCAGGTTGCGCGGTGTAATCTCCGTTGGCGAATGTTGAGTCGGCAGTGATCGCGGAAATTTGGCCTTCTAACCGGACAATTCCATGCGGATAAGTTTTTGCGGTGCTGGATGTGGCGACAATTCGATCCGCAAAAGTGGGATAGCTGACGGCCCATTGAAATGCCTGTTGCCCGCCCATGGAAAATCCGATAAGTGCGCGCAGGTGAGTGACGTGAAGTTCTTCGGTTAAAAGTTTATGGACCGCTTCGACGTTGTCACGAATGGTCATCATTGGAAAACGCGGCCCGTGAAATGGTTCGGGCGTGTTGCTGGGCGAAGACGATCGGCCATTGCCGAATAATTCGGTGCAGACGAGAAAAAGTTTCGATGGGTCGAGCGCTTTGTCCGGGCCGATAAGCCATTCGTATCCACGATAAGGGGCCATGTAATGCGATGGAAGCAGCACGACGTTATCTTTCGCGGCGTTCAAATGTCCGTAAGTTCCGTAGACGATGTGTGCTTCAGGCAGGATTGCGCCGGACTCCGTTTTGAAATTTTTAATTACAAATTCGTGTTGCTCGGAAGGCGGAGCGGCTGCTCTCTGGCCAAATGTTGGTTCGGAAATAAAGACTCCCAGCACGAACAGCAGGACGATAAGCTTCTTCATTTTCAATTCCCTTTCATTCGACGAATGGCTTTCGCACGTGTTCGGATTCCGCAGAGTATCTCACGCGCAGCAAGCAGCGCCCCTACAGATTCCGCAGAGTATCGCACGCGCTGCCACCGCGCGAGAGTTTTGTGCGTTCAACGCGATTCACGATAAGCTGGTCACGATAAACTGACAGAGACGGAAACCAATTTCACCATGCCGAAATGTTCTTTATGCGGTAACGATTTTGCGGGGAACGGAATACTTTGTCCTGCGTGCTACGCGAAGACGCCGAAAGCGGCGGTGGTTACTCGACGCAAAACGCCTTGGACTCAGCAGATGTCGAGGCTCATCCGTATCGCGCCAATGACCAGCGCGCTAATCGCGATTAATTTGCTGATCTACGTTCTGATGGCCGTTTCCACGAAGTCGATCGATTTTTCTGTACAAACGCTCGTCAACTGGGGCGGAGACTATGCGCCTTTGACGAGAAATGGCGAATGGTGGCGATTGCTTACATCCACGTTCGTTCACGGTGGACTGCTGCACGTCGGACTGAACATGTGGTGCCTTCTGATGCTCGGGCCGCTTGCCGAGGTCGCGTTTGGAAAACTTCCTTATTTGGCTGCGTACATCACGACCGGACTTTGCGCCAGTCTGGCAAGCACGTTGTATCACCCGACTTCAATCGGAGTGGGCGCTTCGGGCGCCATTTTCGGAGTCGCCGGATTTCTGATCACGCCGATTGCGTTGAAGCGGTTGACAGTTTATTCCGTGGGCAAATCGTCCACTCTGAGAATGTTGGTTCAGTTCGCGCTTTTGAATCTGGTTATCGGCGCGGCCATTCCTGTTGTTGACGTGTCCGCGCATGTTGGCGGACTTGTTTCCGGACTGATCATCGGACTTTTCTTTGCGCTGAAGCCGCGAACAGTTGGTTACGCGCCGGATCCGCCACCTTCTGGCGCTCCGAATTCGGGCGATCAGAGTTTTGAATCGCGAAGTACGCGAGAAATTGGACGCTGACGTCTAGTAATTCAAATTCAATTCCAATTGAATTTTAGGACGCAAGCCGAGGGACGGTTTCGGGCGGAGGGCGGGTGTCTCTTAGCGCGGAGGCGCAGAGTACACAGAGGAAGAACGCAGAGAAGGACGGCGGGTGTGGGCGGGTTGGAGGCGGGCCGGTCGCAGACCCGTCCCTACGTTCTTTGAGAATTGACTCGGGGAATGAATGGGTGGAAGATGCGCGCAATGATTGCTTGGTTCGACCCGCTAAATTCAGTTTGAAGCGGCGTTTGATTGGGCGGGCCCCTGTTGGATCAAGAACATATAAAATCTAGGAGGGTCAATGAAGATACGTATCATGACGGTTGCGGGATTGGTGTTGATGGTGGCGTCGGCGGTAGGAGCGCAGACGAAATTTACGGGCACGGTGACGTGCGCGAAGCCTGATCCGAATTACACGGTCGATGCTGGAGATCGTCCGGGACATTCGTTTACGCTGGTCAAGGAATCGTGCAAGTGGACAGACACGCTGATCAACGGAATGAAGATTACGGACGACACCGGCGCAGCCACTGGCGAAAACACGTCAACAAAATCGACATCGGCTGGCACGCGCATGGTGACGATGGAAAATGGCGACAAATTTTTCGCGAGCGTTCATGACTCATCGCCGGTGAAAGATGGACAGCCGACGGACATCGAAGGAGGGTTCACGATAACCGGGGGGACTGGAAAATTGAAAGGGATCAAGGGGCACGGGACATATAAGGTTACGCCCAACGCGGATGGAAGCGCGTCGGTGACGGTGACGGGAGAATATACGATGCCTGCGCCTGCTGCGCCGAAGCCTCCGGCGGGTATGACGGCGAAGCCGCATTAGAAATTTGCTGAAGAAAATTATTTTTTGCGAACAGCCTACTCTTGATTTTTTGAGTGTGGGCTGTTTTTTTTGTTCGGAGAGCGCAGGGGCTAAAGCCCAATCTGTGGGACGGCGGCCGCAAATGTGGCGAAGACGATCCGGATTGAGGTCAGGCGCGTTCTCCACAACATCTTGACGCGCTCCTTTTGGAGTTTAGTGGGCATTCCAGAGCAAACTAAGCCTATTCCCATAGGATGTCAATGGGGAAAAGGATCGCGCCGAGCCGAGAGTATTCAGCCGGGTTGAGCAAGTGAAAGAGTTTTCAACGCAGAGACGCAGAGGGCGCTGAGGAATACAGAGGCCACAGGCTGAAGCCTGTGCCACATTGCCAGCAGGCAAAAAACAGAGCCGGGCGTTGACCCGGCTCTGTCTTAATTTGCGATTTGGAGTCAATGACTACTTGTGATCGCCGTAGCCATGGTCGTGATCGCGATCACGGTCGTCGCGATCGTCGTCGTGAGGAGCCAGCGCTACGCCGCGGAAAACTTCGCCTGCTTTCGCGGAGCGGATGGTTGTGAAGAAGCCGAGACGATCAAAACGGCCGTAATCGCCATTCGTCACCGGCAGTGTGGTGTCGGAAACTCGATCACGAACTTTGACGAGTTTGTTGGGATCCGCGCCCGGATCGCCATTCTCGCTGATGGTTGAGGTGACGGCAAAAATAGTGACGGTGCCGTCGCCATTGTGACGGCCAACGATGTTGCGGCAGCCGCCGGTGGCGGGACTGATCGTGGTGGGATAGTTCTTCACGTTGTATTGGACACCGATGTCGAGACCATCCTGAATGACGTAAAGCATCGTCCAAGTGGTGCCGTTCAAGTGCCACTTCTGAAGACCGGCAGTGGCGAGAGATGCTGCATCCGCTACGTTGGGAACGCTGTTTACGATTTGCGCTGGACTGACGAGCACGCCGTCGCCTTCGTCACAAACGTAGAGAGTGTTGGCGTCCGCGAACCAGAGTCCGAACGGGAATGTGGAAACCGGATTCGGTAGCGATGCGGCGTTTGGAAAACCCGGCAGAATCGTTATCGGTACGGTTGCGATGGTCGTCGCGTTGCCGGTGGGAAGCGTGCCAGCGGTGCCGACCTGATAGACGGTGTTGACGCCGTTGCTGCCGCTGCCTTTGCTGACGTACACGGTGTTGTTAAAAATTGTGAGGCCGCGGAAATTGGTTTCTTTACCGGCTTTATCTCCGCTAATCAGATTCAGGCGTCCGACCATGGCGAGATTCGGTGGCGTGAGCGCCGGCGTTCCGGGCGTGATCAATTCAACGCCAGTGCCGTTGACCAGATTAATGCCGTCAGGAGTGGTGGTGATTTGCGACTTGGAAAGATTGCCGCTGTTATCGTTTCCCACCGTGTAATAGAGGCCGTTCGATCCCTTGAACGCAGCGCGTCCGTTATCGCCGCTATATGCGTTGTTTTGGGTGGTTGTGACGTGGCCATCTGCATCGACTTCGGCCACGGCCCGGTAATATGCGGTGGGAACAACGGGAGTGCTCACGAAACTGCTGATGATCGGATTGGTCGGATCGCAAACGCCCGGCGTGTTGGCATTCGATGCATCGAGCAGGCCGGCTCTCGTTGGAGAAACTTCTGTGCCGCCGCATCCGACGCCGCCCTGATAACCGACGAAGGTTAGGGACTTTCCGTCAAAGGAGCGATTGAGCGCCAATTCTGATTTCGAGCTGAAGCTGGTGACGATTGTGCCGGTGGGGATGGGCAGCGTGCCGAGCAAATCGCCATCATGAGAAAGATTGTCGAGGAAAATCTGAGAAGTGACGCCGAAGCTGGCGTCACCCGTGGTGACAACGCCTGCGGGATTGTCGGCCGGAAATGGCTTGGTGAGTTTCGTGGTGGTGGTCAGCTCGTTATTCCAAATGTTGTGAGTGTCATTGAGGTTCGGATATTCGCCGTTGTCGAGAGCGTCGCCGCAAGGAACGGCGATCACATCATTAGCTCCGGACGTGGTGGTGGGAATGGTGACGTTGGAGCTAAGGGTTGCGCCGCCGAGGCATCCCGGTGGCAAGTTTTCGCCGATGGTGATGCTTGGCTGTGTAAATACGGTACGGCTGAGGACGATGGAATCGCGCTGGAATTCAAAACGATAGTCGTCGCCTTTGGCGAGCAGACCGGCGGTGGCGACGGAAAACACGACGGCCATCGCCAATACGGCGGAAATAAGATTCCTTTTCAATTTGTCCCTCCCAGGAGCCCTGCAAAACTACACGGGGTCGTTGTGGAGGACGTTAAAATTTGGCGAAAATTTTGTTAATTGGATGTGAATGAGAACTTCGGGAAATTTATTTTCTATTAAGGTGGGATTAAGCTTGCGAGACGCAGGCCTACATTTATACCGAGGGTGATCAACGGGATCTTATCTGGCACAGGCTGAAGCCTATGCTACCTACTTCGCCGCAGAGATAGCGGCATCGATGGCGGTTACTAGGTCGTCGTACTCCCACGGGCCGTCGAGGCGCGCGGTGTTGATGAAGAAGGTGGGCGTGCCGTTCACGCCGCTGCGGACTCCGCCGGAAAAATCGGTGTGAACTTTCGCGGCGTATTCGCGTTTCTGGAGCGCGTCGCTCAGGTCACCGGGATTGAGATTTAGTTTGTGGGCGAGATCAGAGTACAGCGCGCCGCCGAGACGATTTTGATTTTCGTAGAGCAGGTCATGCATTTCCCAGAATTTTCCATGCGCGCCGGCAAATTCCGCAAGCTCGGCCGCAAATTCCGCGTTGGGATGCATTTCGGTCAACGGGAAATTACGAAAGACGAAGCGCAACCGTTTGCCAAAATGTTTTTGCACTTTTTTCACGATGGGAAAGGCGCGTCCACAATACGGGCATTCGTAGTCGCCGTATTCAACGAGCGTGACCGCGGCGGATGCATCACCTTGAACGTGATCGGTTGGGCCCACGGGAATTTTCAGCGTGCTCATGACATTCTCCTTGTGACACAGATGCTGCGTTTATTTTGGCAAGGCTTCCAGGGCGGTGAGGATGCCGTCCGCGCCGGGATTTACGGCCACGGGCGAAACATAGCTCCAAGTAATGATTCCGTTTTTATCGATGACGAAGAGAGCGCGTTCGCAAACGCCTTCGGATTTGCGATAGGCGCCGTAAATTTGCGCGATGGCGCCTTTCGGCTCGAAATCAGCGAGAAGCGGAAATTTCAGGTGGCGGTCTTTTGTGAAGGCTTCGTGGCACCAGACGCCGTCAACAGAGATGCCGAGAAGTTCGGCGTTGAACTTTGTGAATTCGGGAAGAACTTCGTTGTAGAGCGCCATTTGATCGCCGCAGACGGGGCTGAAATCCGCGGGATAAAACGCGAGAATGACGGGACGGCCGCGAAGTTCGCTGAGTGCTAGACGCTGATCGGGAGTGACGAAAAGACTGAAATTTGGAGCGGGAGTTCCGGCGGTTAGCATTGAAGCCATGATTTCTCCGTGATGCGAAATTCCGAAACTGGAAATTCGTATTGGCCGGTAAAGCTTTGCAAGTAATTGTAGATGAATGAGCGGGGGAAAAAGATTCGCCCAGGCGGTTCTAATTTGCGCGATTGGAGGCGGGCAGGTCACAGACCTGCCCCTACGACTATTTCTATTGTGTTACAGGGCGGTTCGAGACAGAATCGCGCGGTTTGGAGTTCTGATGCAGACGACGACACTACTTGGATCATTGCCGAAGGAAGCGGAAAAGATTCTCCTGGTACTTTTTCTTTCGTTCCTAGTGGGACTGGAACGCGAGGAGCACAAAGTTTCCACGGACAATTATGGATTTGGCGGCGTGCGCACATTTCCATTGATTGGAATTCTGGGCTACGTGCTGGCGCTGGTCTCGGGCGGAAATTTAATTTTGCCGGCCGTTGGGATGGTGGTGGTCGGCTCACTTTTGTGGAAGTCGTATTCGTACAAACTCGAACATTCACCGCTGGCGGGAATGACGTCTGAAATTTCCGCGCTGTTGATTTATGCGATGGGCGTGCTGGTGTTTCAAGAACAGTTTTGGATTGCCACGTCGATCGTAGTGATTGCGGTTGTGCTGCTGGAGTTGAAAACCGGCCTTGAGAATTTGACGAAGCGCGTGCCGGGCGAAGAAATTCTGACGTTCGCGAAATTTCTTTGGCTGAGCGCGGTGATTCTGCCGGTGGTGCCGAATGCGTTGTACGGCCCATTTGGATTTAATCCGTTCAAGGCCTGGGTAGTGGTGGTGGCCGTGAGCGCGATTTCTTACGGCAGCTATCTTTTACAGAAGGCCACGCGCGGGCACGCTGACGTCATGCTAAGCGCGATGCTTGGCGGACTTTATTCGTCGACACTTTCTACGGTGGTGCTGGCGAAGCGGGCGCGTTGTGAGTCGCATCCACATTTATTTTCCGGAGCGATGGTGCTGGGATCGGGAATGATGTATGTGCGGATCATTGCGCTGCTGGCGCTGTTCAGTCCTGAATTATTGCGCCGGCTTTATATTCCGTACGCGGCGCTGGCGCTGATCGGTGCGGTGGGCGGATGGGCGTGGGCGTTGAGGACGGATGCAAAACCTGGTGAGGTGGCGCCGCCGCAGCCGGCGGGCAATCCACTTGAATTGAGCGCGGCGCTTTTATTCGGAATGCTTTTTGTGCTCATGCTGGCGGTCACACATTACGTCCTGCTTTATTTGGGACACGCGGGATTTTATTCCCTGGCGGGAATTACCGGGCTGACGGACATTACTCCGTTTATTATGAGCCTGACGCAATCGGCGAAAACAAATACTCCGTTGGAATTGGCGGCGGCGGGAATTACGATCGCGGCCTCGAGCAATAATCTGATTAAAGGATTTTATGCGCGGGGATTTGCTGATAAAAGGACGGGCCGCGAGGGATTGATTTTACTGACTTTGTACGCCGCGATTGGATTGGCGGCGCTCGCCTGGTAGTTGTGAAAACTTCTTCTGACTCCACGGAAAATTCTTTCGGTGAGCCGCCTGCTTCGCATCGCGGATTCTGGAATTTAATTGCCACGCAATTTCAGGGCGCGTTCAGCGATAACGCGCTGAAAAATCTGGTGATCTTCCTGATTCTGGGAATGAATCTGCCGCACGAGCGCACCAACCGGATGATTTCGCTGGTCGGAATTATTTTCGCGATTCCCTTCCTGCTATTTTCACTGGCCGGAGGATATTTCGCGGATCGTTACAGCAAACGCAGCGTGACCATCAGCACGAAATATTTGGAAATTGCGGTGATGATGCTGGCGCTGGCCGGGCTTGCGGCGCCAAACCTTCCGCTGCAATTCGCGGCGATATTTTTAGTGTGCACGCAGGCGGCGCTGTTTGGCGGGGCGAAGTACGGTCTGCTGCCGGAATTGTTGCGCGAGACGGAACTATCGTGGGGCAACGGAATTTTGGAGTTGGGAACGTTTGTGGCCGCGTTGACGGGCACGATGGCCGGCGCGTTTCTGGCGGACACGTTTCGCGGACGGCAGGCGTGGTCAGGCGCGCTGCTGCTGGCGATTTCGTTGATTGGTCTTGGGACGAGCTATGGCATATCGCGCGTGCCGGTTGCGGCGCCGCAGCGAAAATATACATGGAATCCGTTTACGGATTTGCGCGAGCAACTTGGAATTATCCGCAGCAATCGATTGCTGGCGCTGGCCGTTGCCGGGAATATTTATTTTTGGTATTTGGCGGCGCTGATTGTTCTGGTTGTCGTGGTGTACGGAACGGGCGCGCTTGGGCTAACGGCTTTGCGAACGAGTTATTTGCAGGCGGCGATGGCGGTGGGAATTGGCGCGGGAAGCGTGGCCGCCGGATATTTTTCCAACCAACAAATTGAATATGGATTTATTCCATTTGGCGCGGGCGGAATGGCGGCGGCGTGCGGGGCGCTTTCATTCGCGCATCTTGGATATTGGACGGTGTTTTTAGAATTGGCGGCGCTGGGATTTTTCGCGGGATTTTTTGCGGTGCCGATCAACGCTCTAATCCAGCGGCTTCCGCCGATTGAGCGCCGCGGGTCGGTGATCGCTACGGCGAATTTACTTTCGTGGGTGGGAATTGGATTGGCGTCGGCGGTTTATTATGTGAGCGCGGAAGTATTTCATCTGGCCGCGCAGAAAACATTTCTAGTTTCAGCGATCACAACTTTGATTGCGCTAGTCTGCGTTGTAATCGCGCAGCCGGATTCAGTCCGACGGCTCGCAAGCAAGTTCCACGGCCGGCCGGTCTAGAAAATTGAAAACTTCACGTGCAGAAACTTCTTCGGGTTCTGACGGAAATCGTTCAGCAGCAGACGAATGTCGGCGGTAGCGCCGGTCAGATTGTCGTAAAGCTGCGGATCGTTAAACATTTTGCCGACGCTTGAATTGGTGTCATTAAATTTTGCAGTAGCAGTGGAAAGATTTGTTCCGGCCTGTTTGTATGTGGAGAACAGCGAATCGTCGGTGTAGAGTTTGCCGAAGGTGCCCTTGCCGGCCTGAATGTTGTCAAACATCGCGTTGCCCTTCCCGATCAGTCGATTCGCATTGTCGTGAAGGTCGGAATTGTAAATCAATTTTCCGAACGTGCCTTTCTGTTGTTCGACTGCGTCGAGAATGTTGTCGATGTGAGTGACGGAACTATCCGCTTTCGTATACAGCGCGTCGCTCGTGTAGAGCTTGCCGAAAGTTCCCTGCCCGGCCTGAATACTCGCCATCATCGTATCGAGCTTGTCGCCGACGCTGACGATCTTGTTGTACGCTTCGTCGTTTGTGACAAGCTTTCCAAAAGTACCCTTGCCTGCGCGAATGTCAGTGATTAAACCCTGAGCTTGATCCGACAGCGCATTCAAATGTTGGGCGAGGGCGGCACCCTGAGCGAGAAGCTCGGTCATGCCGTTCTCTCCCTGACCGGGGACTTCCTGATTGTCCTGCAGCGGACTGCCTTGAAATCCACGCGAAATGTTCACGTAACGGCTTCCCAGCAAACCTTCGGTAACCAGACTGGCGCGCGAATCGACGCGAATATTATCTTTGTATTTTGAATCAATGCGCATCACCAGCTCGATGTTGCGGCCCGGATCGGGCTTAGAAGAATCCTTGGGAGTGTTGATTACCAGGCGATCCACGTTGCCGACGTCAATTCCGTCAATGCTAACCGGCGAGCCGCTGGTGATGCCCGAAACTTCGGGCAAGAATGTAACAAGGCGATATTTTGGCGACCACGATCCGAGGCCGGTGACGTAAAAAATTGCGACGATGAGCAGCGTGAGTCCAGCCAGCACAAAAATTCCTACGCGAAGCTCACCCCAGGTCAATTGATTGCGGTGCGGCATTGAACGGCCTCCTGACAACTTCCATCAAACGAGAAACTTCTTAAGATACGGATCCGCCGAATCGAGAACTTCCTGCGGCGTCCCTTCAAAATAAACTTTCCCATCACGCAGAAGTAGAAATGAAATTTCGCCAACGTCGCGCGCCGCTTCATCTTTTGTAAAAGGTAGGATGCTGCTGGTCTTCGGATCGAAACGATAATTCGCCATGGCGAACGCGTCCTGCAATCGATGCGTGGCGAGCAGCGCGGTTACTCCCTGCGTATCGCGAAGACGTAGCAGCAGCGTGATGATGGTTTGCGATGTGACCGGATCAAGGCCAGCGGTGGGCGAATCGTAAAACACCACATCGGGACTGGAGGCGAGAGCACGCGCGATAGAGACGCGGCGGCGCATTCCGCCGGAAAGATCGGAAGGCATGCGGTCGAGCGCATCGCCCATTTCGACAAAGTTCAGGAGTTCGTTCACTCGAGCTTCGATTTTGTCTTCGTCCTGTCCTTCTTCATGCAGACGATAGGCGACATTTTCTTCGACGGAAAGAGAGTCGAAGAGTGCGCCTTCTTGAAAAACAAAACCGATACGCCGGCGAAAAACAAACATTTCGTCGTCGGTCAGCTTGCTTAAATCCCGGCCGGAAAAAAGCACGGTGCCGGAATCAGGCTGCAGGAGTCCGGCGGCAAGTTTCATAGTGAGAGTTTTTCCGGTGCCGCTTTCTCCGATGAGCACTTTCGTTTCGTGTTGCGGCACGTGGAAGGAAAAACCTTTCAGAATTTCGCCTTCCTCGAATCCCAGGTGCACGTCTTGAAACTCGATCACAGGTCCGGTGAAGACTTCGGCGGCGGGATTTTCGGTGACGTGGGACGTGGCGCTCATGGTGATCTATTTTTTCCTCACAGCGGATGTCCGGAGTAATACAACATCACTCTGGTCAGCACGACGTCGGTGGCGATAATCGCGACGGAAGAAATTACGACGGCCTGCGTGGTGGCGCGTCCAACGCCCTGAGTGCCGCCTTTCACAGAAAGTCCTTTGTAGCAGCCGACCGTGGCGATGATAAATCCAAAAAATAATGGCTTGGTGAGCCCCTGCATTAGATCCGAAAAATCCAAAGTGTTGATGGCGCGATGCCAGAACTCGACTGAGTTCAAATGCAGCGTTAGAAGAGACACGAAAAATCCGCCGACCAAGCCGATTAAGTCGGACATGGCGACGAGGAGCGGCAACATAAGAATCGTGGCGAACACGCGCGGCGCGACAAGTTTGCGGACGGGGTCGGTACCCATGGCACGCATGGCGTCGACTTGCTCAGTGACCAGCATGGAGCCGAGTTCGGATGCCATACCGGAGGAATTTCGTCCTGCGACGAGAAGGCCGGTGATCGTCGGACCAAGTTCGCGTACAAGCGCGGTGGATACGGCGTCGCCGGTGAGCGAAGTTTGTCCGAAGCGCGCAAATTGAGTTGCCGTTTGCAGCACCATTACCGCGCCGATGAAAAATCCGGTGATCAGAACGACAGGCAACGAGCCGACGCCGATGATGTCCATCTGTTCCAGAAGATCGCCGATGTAATGCGGAGGAGTGAAAACACTGGCCATCGCGCGAACGGCGAGTTCCGAGTAGTTCTGGAACGAAAGCAGGCCCTGCATCACGGAACGCGTCAATACGCCGTGAGACGGTGCTTGTTCAGGCGGCGGCAAATTGGAGTCGGTAGTGGCCATCCGTTGGAGCGCCCAGCGGCGGGCGCCGCAATGTGTCCAGCAAGGCTAGCTTGCGGGCGCGGGAACGTCAAGCCGAGAACATGGGAAATCGCGAGTACGATTTGGCGAATATTGTGTTTCGATTGAACTATCGTGGAAATTTTGCGCGATTCCTTTTTTCCGAGTGCGACATCCAAATTGACGGGTAGATGTGAGAACGATTCATAAGGTTTTGGATCGGAGGAAGCTTTATGAGCGCCACTCAACAGCAGGTGGAATTTAATAAGCCGTTGGAGCAACCGCACTATAACGTTCTATTTCTTTGCACGGGAAATTCAGCGCGTTCGATTCTTGCTGCAGCAATTCTAAACCATAAAGGCCACGCGAATTTTACCGCATTTAGCGGCGGGAAATTTCCGAAGGGATCGATTCATCCGATGGCGCTGAGACAGCTTGAGATTTCCAACTTGCCGACGGAAGGATTGCGCAGCAAAAATTGGGATGAGTTCGGAAAGCCGGGCGCGCCAGTGATGGATTTCATCATCACCGTTTGCGACAATGCGAAGGGCGAAGAGTGTCCGATCTGGCCGGGACAGCCGGTGACGGCGCACTGGGGCGTGCCCGATCCAGCGGCGATAATTGGAACTACAGAAGAAATCGAGCACGCATTCCGGGAAACTTTTATGATTTTGGAACGCAGGATCAGTTTATTTTTGTGTTTGCCGCTGTCCAGTATCGAGATGATCGCGCTGAAGCAGCACGTCGACAATATCGGCGCGTCTTGAAAACACATCGCGAAAATTTGATAGGCTAGTTCTCCGTGATACCTGCAGGAGAACTCTTGTGACTGAAACTATCGGCTTGCTTCCCTTTGATTTGCGCGTTGCGGTCGAACATCTTTGCGCCAACGATCCACATCTTGCGAGAGTGATGGAGGGCGCGCCGGAATTTCGCATTCGGTCCGACGATGGCGAAAGTCCTTACGAAGTTTTGCTGCGATCCATCACGTACCAATCCATTTCCGGAAAAGCGGCGGCAACTATATTCGGACGCGTGAAAGCGCTGGGGTCAGGCGGACGTGTGCCGACTCCTGACGAGATGTTGCGTCTTAGGAAATCGGCTCTGCGGAAGGCGGGACTTTCCGGCGCGAAAATTGTGGCGATGAAAGATCTGGCGCGGAAGACTTTGGATGGCGTAGTTCCCTCTCACGAAGAAGCGGTGAAAATTTCGGATGAAGAATTGGTCGCCCGGCTGACGGCCGTGCGCGGAATTGGCGCGTGGACAGTGGAAATGTTTTTGATTTTCCGGCTGGGCAGGCCGGACGTTTTACCGATTCACGATTTGGCGGTGAAAAAGGGATGGTCGGTGACCTACGGCAAGAAACACATGCCAAAACCGAAGGAATTGCTGGCGTTCGGCGAGCGATGGCGTCCGTATCGAACTGTGGCGAGCTGGTATATGTGGCGTGCGTTTGAAAAAGCAGGACATGCTGTTACGCGGAAGATTCGCGTGGCGAAAGTGCGGAAGAAGCGCGCGGCTGACGGCAAATCTGCACGAACTACAAAATCCAAACGCAAATAAAATTTAACGCCGCGCGGAGGACGGGTCCGCTGATGTTGCGGAGCTGATGTCCACTTCGATGGCATCCGCGCGCGAGAATAACGGCGCGTAACAGTTGCCGTCGGCGTCGTAGTGAGAAGCGCATTTCGATGTGAATTCCGGACGGCGCGGTGATTGCGCGAATTGCCAAACTGCTGCGAATGCAACGCCGCTTTGCGCGGGTGACGGTGGATTTGCGGGCGCGGCGCATCCCGGCGATGGCGGGCACGAGTCGTTATAAATAAAGAATGCGATGCTTCGGCCTTCCGCACCCTCGCGAATGTCGTTCGCTGTGATTACACTATGCTCGCCATTTTCGGTTGCTGCGATTCCCGAGCAATAAATTCCAGCGCGAAATCCTGCGGCGACGATTCCGTCGATCCATGAATGCAAATAGGCGCGCTGCTCGGGCAGCATGTGGCCGCCTTGTTCTTGATCGAGAAAAATTATCGCGCCGCTGGGAAAATCTTCCCGTTTCGCTGCGGCAATTGCCGCGGACGCATCGCGCATGCCAATGGTTTTCGCGAGTGCGACGGATTTCAGATCTTTGTAAAGGCGTCCGTTGAAGAGCAGAAGAAATCCAAAGCCGTTTGAATTTAGAATTTCGCGTTTGCCGCGCCAGGAGTTTGAAGTTTCGCCGGGCGGATTATTTAGCCAGTATCCGGTGAAGGAAAATGTTTTGCGAAGTGTGTTGAGTGCGGCGTCGCCGGGATAAGTGTTGCGGTCGAAGCCAAGATAGGCGCGCGATTCCGACGGCGTGGAATTTGCCGATTGGCGCGGGGGCGCAACACTCGCGTTTAGTGCAGCGATCCCGCACAACATGCACATCGCCGCCAAGAATAGAAGTGGCTTCCGCATCGCTATTCAAATGTTATGACATAAATGTGATTCGGCGCGCGCAAATATCAGGGGCGGCTTTACCGCGCGGGGCGGCTCCGATAGAATGCAGCGTTCCCATTCGGGCAGCTGTTCCGGAACGCGTTCGCGCTGGACGGCCCGCTCTCACAAAAAATGTTTCGATTCGTCACTGCCGGAGAGTCACACGGACAGGCGCTCATCGCCTGGATATCCGGCGTGCCCGCTGGCGTTCCCGTTGACATGGAATATATCCGGCGCGAATTGCACCGGCGTCAGCTTGGTTACGGGCGCGGCGGGCGGCAGAAAATTGAACGCGACAGCGCCGAAGCGCTTTCCGGAGTACGGCATGGACAAACGATTGGCGCACCGATCGCGCTGCGAATTGAAAATCGCGATTGGGCAAATTGGGAAAAGGCTCTTCCGGTCGAGGACATCGCCGGCGGCGAAGACGCCCAGCGGAAATTGACGGCGCCGCGTCCCGGTCACGCTGATTTAGCAGGCGCGCTGAAATTTAATCTGCATGATGCGCGATATATTCTGGAGCGCGCGTCGGCGCGCGAAACCGCGGCACGCGTGGCGGCGGGCGCAATCGCGAAAATGTTTTTGATGCAGTTCGGCGTGGAATTGCTGAGCCACACAATTTCTGTTGGCAAAATAAAATTGGAACGCGCGGCCACATGGGACGAACTTCGCGCCGTCTGCGCGGATTTGGAATCGCCGTTGCGATGCGTTGACGCTGCGACGCAAGACCGAATGAAAGCCGAAGTGGATCTCGTGTTGCGCGCGGGAGATACCGTCGGCGGAACATTTGAAGTGATTGCGCGCGGCGTGCCTGCCGGCCTTGGTAGTCACGCGCAATGGGACGAAAAGTTTGATGGGAAGTTGGCGCGCGCGGTCATGTCCATTCAAGCCGTGAAAGCTTTCGAGATTGGCACCGGAGTCGGAAACGCCAGCGCGTATGGTTCGGAAGTGCAGGACGAAATCGGCTACGATAGTGCGAAGCACAGATTCACGCGGCCTACGAATCGCGCTGGGGGAATCGAAGGCGGCATCACCAACGGAGAAGATATTATCGTCCGCGGATATTTGAAGCCGATTTCCACGTTGCGAAAAGCGCTAGGCACCGCCGATCTTGTGACCAAGCAGGAAATTCGCGCGGCGTATGAACGTTCCGACGTGTGCGTTGTTCCCGCTGCAGGAGTTGCGGGCGAAGCGATGGTGGCGCTGGTGCTGGCCGAAGCGTTCCTAGAAAAATTCGGCGGCGATTCGTTGACGGAAACGCAGCGGAATTTTGAAGGCTACATGAACCAGCTTGACCAATTTTAATTTCCGCAATTGATTTACAATGTTCCAGCCAATAACATTTAGCGAGCAGCGAAAGGTTTTCGTCAAAGCATGAGCCGAAAAGAAGAAGCGAAGCCTGTGGAAGTTTCCGAAGGACCCATTCTCCCCAAGGGGCTGAAGGTTTATCCCATCGTAAAATATGGCGCGGAAGTTCTGGAGCGCCCTTCCGCCGACATTACAAAATTCGATGACGACTTGCGCCAACTTTGCGCGGATATGTTTATCACCATGTATGCCGCGAACGGCGTAGGACTTGCCGCGCCGCAAATTGGAATGGGCATTCGCCTTTCTGTGATTGATACCAGCGTCGGGAAAAATCCCGAAGCGAAAATAGTGATCGCCAATCCGGTGATCGTTCACACAGAAGGCGAGCAGCGCGAAGAAGAAGGCTGCCTTTCCGTTCCGGGACATCGCGGCAATGTGATGCGGCCTCTATTCGTTACCGTGCGCGCGCAGGACGCCTACGGAAAAGAGTTTGAGATGCGCGGAGAAAACCTGCTGGCTCGCGCGTTCTGCCACGAAATTGATCACTTGAACGGAATTCTATTTCTCCAGCACCTCAGCATGTTGAAGCGCGATTTGATTAAGCGCCGCATCCGCAAACTCCGCAAAGCCGGCGATTGGTAGCCGCCGGCCATGCCACCGCGTGACGCACCTCTGCGTGTAGTATTTTTCGGCACGCCTGAATTCGCGTTGCCTTCGTTGCGCGCGCTGATTGCCCATCCTGAAATTCAATTAGAAGCCGTCGTCACGCAACCAGATCGTCCTCGCGGACGCGGCCAGCAAATTAGTACTTCAGCCATAAAAGATTTTGCGCTCGACGCAGGAATCTATTTGTACCAGCCGGAAAAAATCCGCGATGAGACTGTGGTCACTTTTTTCAAGCGGATGAAACCCGATGCGGTGATTATCATCGCCTACGGCCAGAAAATTCCGCAGAGCCTGCTGGATATTCCGCGCCTGGGCTGGATTAATTTGCACGGCTCGCTATTGCCGAAATATCGCGGCGCTGCGCCCATCAATTGGGCGATTGCGAATGGCGAGACGCGCACGGGCGTGACTACAATGCAGGTCGACGCCACAATGGATACCGGCCCGATCCTGCAGCAATACGAAATTGAAATTGGCGCGGACGAAACCGCTTCGGAGCTTGCGCGCCGAATGGCGGAAGCTGGCGCGCCGCTGGTGATCGATTCCCTCTTGAAACTCGATCGCGGAGAAATTGCGCCGCACCCGCAAAATAATGCGCTCGCCTCGCACGCGCCGATGCTCAAGAAAGAGTTCGGCAATCTCGATTGGTCTCTGCCGGCCGCACAACTTTACAATCGGATTCGCGGATTCGACCCCTGGCCCGGTGCGTACACATATTTCCGCGGGCAGACGTGCCGCGTTTGGGCACGCCCCGTGAATCGCGATTCGCAGCAGCAACTTTTGCGGCCAAGCGCAACTCCCGCCTCGCTTCAATTCGATACAGGCGAGCTCTACGTCGCGTGCGGCGAAGCCACATGGCTGCGCGTCGAGACAATTCAATTGGAAGGAAAAAAGCGAATCACCGCGAAAGAATTTGCGAACGGCACAAGGCTAACGTCCGGAGAATTTTTCGCACCGAGTGCCATTACGAAGACATAAACACTTCCGCAAACTTCGATTGACTCGATAGGACAGTCCCCGTAGTATTCCGGCAAATCACAACTGGTCATAAGCAGACATCCTATTGTGGAGACCCTCGATGATTCGGAGTCGGACAGGCACGGTTTCTCTCGAAATTCTAATTCTGGCCATCTTGATTTCATCCACAGGCGCGGCGCGTCCGCAAGCGCCGCAGAAGGTCGATAAATTTAAAGTTGAGCAGGGGCTCTTGATGCTCGAATCCGTCCATGAGGAAGTGAAAAAGCATTACTACGACCCGACATTCCATGGAGTGAACATTGACGCCGAGTTCGCGAAGGCGAAAGATAAAATCAGCACAGTAGATTCACTGAGCCGCACATTCGCGATTATTGCAGACACTCTGGATTCTCTCCACGACTCCCATACATTTTTCGAGCCTCCGGCACGGGGATACAGTGTCGAGTACGGGTTTCGCCGCAAGATAATCGGTGACAAATGCTTTGTGACCGACGTACGCCCCGGCACGGACGCCGAGAAAAAGGCACTAAAGCCCGGCGATCAAATCCTTGCGATGAACGGGTATCCGCTGGATCGGGTAACGCTATTCAAACTGGACTACATGTACGAAACTCTTAGCCCACAACCTGGATTAATTTTGAACGTGCAGTCCCCAGACGGATCGCAACGGCGTCTCCAAATTCAAGCGGACATCGAACATTTCAATTCTCTGGACTCAGCTAACGACATTTTCTATCGCGCGGATAAGGCGCAAGAAAACGAACGGCCGCGCTTCCACGAATTCGGCGATGACCTCATCATCATTCAAGTCTCGAATTTCGTCATGTCGACGATTGACTTTGACACAGTCATTTCAAAAATGCGCAAGCACAAGGCAGTGGTGTTGGACATGAGGGGAAATCCCGGCGGCGCCGTTTCGGAGGTTGAAGATCTGCTAAGGAATGTGATGGATCACGACGTACATATCGGCGATCGCATTACACGCGCGGGACGCAAACCGGAAAACATCAGAGGGTTTGGGCACAACGCGTATACGGGAAAAATCACAGTAATCTTAGACAGTAACTCCGGTTCCGCCGCTGAGATTACGTCACGTGTGCTGCAGCTTGAGAAGCGCGCAACTGTGATCGGCGAACTTTCCGCGGGAAAAGTGATGGAAGCGCGAACTTACGTTGACTTTATCGGCGCCGGGAGACTGTTTGGTTATGCTACATCGGTTACCGAGGCCGACTTGATCATGGCCGATGGCAAGAGTCTTGAGAATGTTGGCGTCACTCCGGACGAGGTCGTGCTTCCGACTGCCGCCGATTTGGCAGCGGGACGTGATCCCGTCCTGGCTCGTGCCGCAGCAATTTCGGGAATTACGATCACGCCCGACGAAGCGTTCAAGTTCTTTCCTTATATTTGGCTTAAGAATTATTTTAGATAAGCCGCCAGATTTCGTGCGCCCATCCCAATAGCGTGCTATTTTTGAATGGGGAGCACTTCGATCCATGGCCTTTCGCGAAAAAATGGAATGGACAATGCACATGGGCTTGCTCGTGTTCATTCTGGCGGCTGCGGCATTTCTCAGCGCCATCACCACCATTCGCATCGCGATTCGCAGCCGTCAGGTGCAACTTCCGAATCTTGTCGGACAAAATTTAGCAGCCGCGCAGGAAGCGTTAACCCAGCGCGGAATCGAGCTGAAGGTTGCGGATCGAATTTACGACGCGCTTCCCGCTGGCACCGTCGTCCGGCAGAGCCCCGCTGCGGGAACTCAGGTGAAAGTTTCGCAGTACGCGCATGTCGTCGTCAGCCTCGGCTCGGTAAAAGCGAGCGTGCCTCCAATTGAAGGGACCAGTCTGCGCACCGCGCGAATTGCTTTGCTTCAGGCGAAATTGCAGTTGGGCGAAGTTTCTTCTCCATATTTGGACGACACTGTCGCCGACACTGTACTTCTTCAGGAGCCGAAATCCGGTGCGCCTGCTGCCAGTCCCCGCGTGGACGTATTGGTTCCGCAGGGGCCGCGTCCCACCGCGCTGGTGATGCCATATTTTATTGGATCGAGTGACGCGGAAACGCAGCGCGCGTTAAATTCCGCCGGCGTCCATAATGTGAAGTCCACTCCCGTTCCTTCGCCGCAGTGGCCCGTTGGCACGGTTATCGAGCAATCCCCAGCCCCGGGCGCGCGTCTTGCCTCGGACGGCCAGGTAGAAATTAAAGTCGCATCAGCAGGGGCCGCTCCCGCAGCTCCGCAGAACTAAAAACTTCAATTTTTGGACGGTATTTGCCTCAATCCCTGTGCTAAAATCGCGCGGGGGAGAATTGAGTCCGCGGACTGAGATTGCACCATCCATTCTTGCGGCGAACTTTGCCTGCTTGGGCGACGCCATCGCCGCTGCCGAAGCGGGCGGCGCTACCATGGTGCATGTGGACGTTATGGACGGCCACTTTGTGCCGAATATTTCCATTGGCGTTCCGGTTGTGGCGTCACTTCGCAAGGCAACCCAACTACTACTGGATGTGCATCTGATGATTTACAACCCGGAACGCTATATTGAGGCGTTCGCGAAGGCGGGGGCGGATACTCTGCTAATTCATCAGGAATCTACGCCGCACCTGGGTCGTGCGCTGGCAATGGCACGTGAAGAAGGCTGCAAGGCCGGCGTCGTGATTAATCCTGCAACTCCGGTGGAGTCGCTCAGCGAAGTGCTGGATCAAGTGGGACAAGTTCTGGTGATGTCTGTAAATCCGGGATACGGCGGGCAGACGTTTATACGCCACTCGCTGGAAAAAATTCGTCAACTGCGCGATTTGCGCACGCGTCATCACTACAACTACCGGATCGAAGTGGATGGCGGTGTAGGTCCGGAGAACGTGGCCGATTTGGTTCGAGCCGGCGCGGAAATTCTTGTGGCCGGAACATCTGTGTTTCACACCCCAGACCCAGCGGAAGCCGTTCGCCGATTGCAACAAATTGCCACGGACGCAGTGGCGGAAAAAGTTTGAGGTGTACCCTGTGAGATTTGCGCGAAACTTGGGACTTGCGGCAATTTCTTTGGCGATGGCAGCGGCGCTCGCTCTGCCCGCGTCCGGCCAATTACTTCATAAGAAAAAACCAGCGGTGCCCGCGGCGCCCGATGCGAATTCATTGGCTCCGGACAAGATGCTATTTGACCGCGCACAGGACGCCATCAAACATGGAAAATACGAAGTGGCGCGATTGCAGCTTCAGGCTCTGCTGAACACTTACCCGGATAGCGCATACTTGGCGCAGGCGAAACTGGCTATCGGCGATTCGTATTTTAAGGAAGGTGGCGCGGGCAATTTAAATTTAGCCACGGACGAATACAAGAGCTTCATTACATTTTTCCCGTTCATGCCTGAAGCGGCTTACGCGCAGATGCAAATCGCGATGGTTCACTACCGCCGCATGGACCGCTCCGATCGCGATCATGCCGAAGCTCAGATGGCCGAAACCGAATTCCAAACTTTCCTGCAGAAATATCCCGATAGCCCGTTGGTTGCGGTTTCAACGCAACGCTTACGCGAAATTCAGGAAGTGCTCGCGGATTCCGATTTCCGGATCGCTGCTTTTTATAACACCCGCAAATCCTACCGCGCGGCCGCGAGCCGTTTGGCGGAAGTAATCGAGCGCTATCCGCTATACAGCAATTCCGACCAGGCTTTAATGATGCTCGGCAGTATTTGGGAACGCGCTCCCTACGCGACGAAGGAAGATGAAGCCATGGCCGCGTCACGCAGAGCGCTCGCTGCACAACTCTATGCACGAGTGGTCACGGACTATCCGCTTTCACCGCTGGCGGCGAAGGCAAGAGAACGGCTCACTGAGTTGGGCGCAAAGATTCCCCAACCGGATGCGGCGGATCTCGCGCGCATGCAGAAGGAACGCGAAACGCCGCGCGAACGTCCGAGCGTGATTGCAAAAGCAGAGGGGATAGTGCACTCCGGCCCGAATCTTTCTGCCGCTGCACGCTTCGGCGATCCCAACATGGATCCGCCGGACGAAAATGGCACGAACGTTTTGAGAAAAAGTAGTGCTGGCATGAAGGTAACGGGCACCGCGACAGATGGAGCGCCCGCGTCCGACGGCAGCGGTACGCGTCAGGTGACTTCACTTGACGGCAGCACCGCCATCGTAGCAACTCCGCCGACTGGCACAACTGGTGCGACCGAATCGTCTACCACGTCTAGCAATCCGCCGGCTCAGCCTCCGCCAACATCCGGAGCAGTCGCGTCCACCAGTGCGCCCAAGTCCGGTGAGACGACCGCATCGAGTAACACCGGTGGCTCCGGCAGTACCTCGGCGGCAGCCGCAGCGCCTGCGGGACCGCCATCATGCCCCGCGAACGCGAAAAAAGGCGCCACTACAATGAAAGACAAAGATGGCAAGGAAGTTCCGTGCACTCCGGCCGGAAAAGAATCTTCCAGCAAGAAAAAAACGGGCATCAAGAAAATTATTCCCTTCGGCGGAAATTAACGGGTCTCCCCGGAACGCCAATCTCCCGATTGGCGTTTGTGTTTTACGGAAAAAACGCCAATCGGGAGATTGGCGTTCCCGGGGTACTACCTGTACCTTCGTACAGGGGCTTACGGACTGTGAAACACCTGCACTAACCGTTGATTGACTCGCGTTCTCCGCAGTGCTCCAATTGTCTCTGGCACATTCCTGCGAATGCCGCCCGGAGACGCACTTGCCGAAGATTCTTGTAGCGGACGACAACAGCAATATTCAGAAGATGGTGACTCTCGCATTTAAAGGAGAGGGCATTGACGTCGTTGCCGTGGGCAACGGCGAAGCCGCCGTCAAGAAGACCATCGAGATCGTTCCCGATTTGGTTCTCGCCGATATTTTCATGCCGGTTCGCAGCGGTTACGAAGTTTGTGAATTCCTGAAACAGGATCCGCGCTTCTCCCATATTCCCGTGGTGCTGCTTGCAGGCGCGTTCGATCCATTTGATGAACGCGAAGCGCAGCGTGTTGGCGCAGATGGCGTGCTGAAGAAACCTTTCGTTCCGCCCGATCCGCTGGTCACTCTTGTAAAAAGTTTGCTCGCGAAAAATGCCGAGAAGCTGGTAGCCGTCGCCGTTCCCGTTCAATCGGTTTCCGCGCAAAGTTCGGCAACAACGCCTGAGGCGTCTGTAATTTCCGCTCCGGTATTCGTTCCACCGCCTTTCGTGCCGACGCCAGTTCCGTCGAGTCCGGATCGGAGTGTTCAAGCAGATGAATATCCGGAAGACGACGTTGAATTGGGCACGACCGCGCCGCCGATGCGCGATTTTTCTATTCCCACTGGCCTGCCTGAATCCGCACATCAGGGAGGCGCCGACGCATTTGGTTCCATGCTGGACACAAGTCCGCTGGGCACGATGAATCCGATGCTTCACAAACTCGGCAAACCTGAAACCGAAGAAGCAATCGGAGAGGATCGCGACATCGAACCAGCTTCTGCTCACACCGCGTTTGAAGGTTTTTCTCCGTGGCGAGCAAGCGCTTCAAGCGCCGGAGTTGTGGAAGACGAAGAAACAACTACACAGCCAGCACAACAGCCCGCAACGGAAGAAGAAAATCAGTTCATGCCTTCGCCCAAGGATTTAATGGGCCGCGTTTGGGAAATTGATCCCTCACTGGATGACAAGTCTCCCGAAGAAACGGTTGTCGAGAAGCGCGATGAAATTTCGCCGCTCACTCATTCCATGCAGCACGTAACTTCGGTGCGCGAGGAAGCGGAAGCCGCCGCGGAAACTCCGGCGGTTGAAGAATCGAACGAACCTGTAGAACCAGAATCGGATACAAACACCAAAGCTACCGATTGGCGTTCGGCGTTTGCTCAAGTTCCAGAAGAGGCTGCACAGATCGTGGAAGCGCCCGCGCTTTCAATGGCACCGTGGAAAATGTCCACTCCTCCGGCGGAAAATTTCCAGAGCGACCGCTTGGCAGACGCCGCCAGCTTCGCGGAAGTTTCGAGCGTTGCGGAAATTGAAAGTATTGCTGACAATTCGAGCACTGCGGAAATTTCGAGCGCGCCTGAAATTGAGCCGGCTGCGGAAACCGTGACCGAATTCGTTGCCGCTGAACAACCGGAAACGATCGGCCAAATTGAAACTGCTTCAGGCGCAACAACTGAAGCTGAAGACTTTACGTCCGCCGAGGAAAGATCTTCACAGGATTCGGATGTAGTTGAGCCGGCGATTGCTCACGCTGAATCCTTCGACGCGCATCCAACGGAAATTGCAGAACCGGCAGCAGCGCACCTCGAAGACCAACCTGAATCTTTTAGCGCTCAAGAGCATGAGTATTCGGAAGACGAGCATCATTCTGCGGTCGAGCACCATGCATCTGCAGTTGAAGAATCGCCTTCGCATCCAGCTTCGGAAAACGTCGAAACCAGCGATTGGATTGCCGCGCTACCCGCGCATCTAAGCCCCGAAGACACAACCACGCTCGCGCGTTCCGTCGTAGAACAATTGGCGCCAAGCGCCGTCGAGTCTATCGCCACGTCATTCCCGGTTCCGATGGGCACGCAAACAGATCCGCGCGTCGTGGAAGACATCGTCGCCCGCGTCGTTGAACGAATGCAACCGCAAATTCTGGAAATCATTACGCGCGAGGTGCTGCGTCCAGTAGTTGAAGCGCTCGTTCGCCGCCAGCTTGAACAGAAATTGCCAGAGTAATTCCCTTTCTCATTTAGCAGACTAATTTTCATCCAGATAAATTTAGCGCACTAAATTTGACGCGCCGCGCGCGCCGCCCGTATAGTGAATGTTCCATTGCGGCCGCTTGTGGCCGCTGTGTGCAAACATGGCCCGTGAAATTCCAAAAGGTTACGAACCGCAGCTCATCGAACAGCGCTGGGCGCAGCATTGGGTGGATACCGGCTTGTTCCGCGCCGAAGAAAGCGCCAATGGCCCGGTGTTCTGCATCGTAATTCCTCCGCCGAACGTCACCGGATACATTCACATCGGCCACATGCTCGAGCACACGCAGATTGACGTGCTCACTCGTTGGCATCGCATGCGTGGCGAACGCACGCTGTGGCTGCCCGGGATGGATCACGCCGGAATTTCCACGCAGGTCGTCGTCGAACGCGAACTTGCCAAAGAAAATAAAACGCGCCAACAAATCGGCCGCGTGGAATTTGAAAAACGCGCCTGGGAATGGAAGGCGAAAAGCGGCGGCGCCATCAAGAAGCAAATGATCCGCCTCGGCGATTCCGTTGACTGGTCTCGCGAGAAATTTACTTTGGATCCACCGCTCTATCGCGCCGTGCTCGAAGCGTTTCTGCGGTTGTATCGCGAAGGATTAATTTATCGCGGACGATACATCGTGAATTGGTGTCCGCGTTGCATGACGGCGCTAAGCGACCTGGAGGTAGTTCACGAAGAACGTCACGGAAATTTGTGGTACTTGCGATATCCGGTTGTCGGCACTACGGAAAGCATCATCGTCGCCACCACCCGCCCGGAAACGATGCTCGGCGATACCGGCGTGGCTGTGCATCCCGAAGACGAGCGCTACAAACATTTAATCGGCAAAAAAGTTTTGCTGCCGCTAATGAATCGCGAAATTCCAATCGTTGCCGACGAAGCCGTCGATCGCGAATTCGGAACCGGCGCCGTGAAAATTACTCCGGCGCACGATCCGAATGACTTCGAGCTGGGCCGCCGCCACAAACTTCCTGAAATTGACGTGATGACGGAAGACGCGCATATGAACGCCAACGCCGGCGCGTATGCCGGAATGGATCGCTTCGAGGCGCGCAAACGTCTCGTGGAAGATTTGAAGGCGCAGGGATTTCTGGGGCGCGTCGAAAATCATTCGCACGCCGTAAGCATTTGTGATCGCTGCAAAACGGTCATCGAGCCCCGCATTTCCACGCAATGGTTTTGCAAAATGAATTCCATGGCCGCGAAAGCAATGGAAGCTGTGGAGAGCGGCAAAATTTCCATCGCGCCGGAAAATCAACGCAAGATTTTCCTCGACTGGATGGCCAACATTCGCGATTGGTGCATCTCTCGCCAGCTTTGGTGGGGCCACAGAATTCCTATCTGGCATTGCAAAGGCTGCGCCGCCATGATGCCCGCGCTGAATTCCAACGTCGAAATGGTGGAAGGCCATGCGCGCGCCGCTAGTCCTCCGCAAAAATGCGAAAAATGCGGCGGCGCTGAACTTGAACAGGATCACGACGTGCTCGACACCTGGTTCAGCTCCGGCCTGTGGCCATTTTCCACGCTTGGCTGGCCGGATGATACCGACGATCTTCGCAACTTTTATCCGACGCAGCTTCTCATCAGCGGCTACGACATTCTATTTTTCTGGGATGCCCGCATGGTGATGCTCGGCCTGCATCTGACAGGCCGCGCGCCGTTCAGCGAACTTTATTTGCACTCGCTGGTGCGCGACGAGCACGGTCAGAAAATGTCCAAGATGCGCGGGAACGTGGTTGACCCGCTCGATTGGCTCGAAAAATTTGGAACTGATGCCCTGCGCTTTACATTAATGATCAAGGCCGCGCCCGGCACCGACATTTCTCTGGGCGAAGAAAGCGTTCTCGGCTATCGCGCCTTCGCAAATAAAATTTGGAATGCCGCGCGATTCCTATTTGTAAATTTAGAAAAGTTTGAAGCGGGCGGAGATACGCTCGACGATCTCGCGTCCCCCGCATCTCGCGCCGCTGCGCCGCACAAATCCGCTAGCGAATTGCCGCTCATAGATCGCTGGATGTTCTCGCGTTTCGCGCGGATCGTCCCGCGAGTGAATGACGCTCTCCACGAATTTCGCTTCCACGAAGCCGCGCACGAAATTTATCATTTCTTCTGGGGAGATTTCTGCGATTGGTACATCGAATGGTGCAAGCCGCGCCTGAACTCCGACGACCACGAAGCTGCTCGCGCCGCGTGGCGCAACATTCTTTCCATTTTTGAATCAGCGCTTCGTCTGCTACATCCACTGATGCCGTTCTTGACGGAAGAATTGTGGCATCAATTTCCGCAAGCGCCCGGCGCACGCAGCGTTGCGCTGGCGCAATTCCCCGCTCCGCCAGCCGCATGGATTGACGAGCACGCCGAGCACGACATGACGCAGCTTCAAGAAATTATTGCGACGGCGCGAAACCTTCGCGCCGAATTAAAACTCGATCCGCGCAAACCAATGGAAGCAAATTTCTTCGGCGCTACTCCCCAACTCCGCACGCTGGTCGAAACAAACATCGGTGCCGTAAAGCAATTCGCCGCGCTTTCGGCGTTGAACTTCGTAGGCGCGCGAATGAATCCCGCGGACGGCCCGCTCCGCTCCACATCTGATTTCGATATTCGCATCCCCTACGAAACCGTTGCCGATATTCCCGGCGAACTCGCGGCACTCGCCAAAGAAAAAGAACGTCTCGAAGGAATTATCGCCAGCCAGGAAAAACAATTGGGCAATCCGGCGTTCAGCAGTAAAGCGCCACCAGCGGTAATAGCGAAGTTGCAAGAATCGCTCTCGGAACGCAAAGCCGAGCACGCCAAAATTACTCAGCGAATTTCGCAGCTAGCATAAATATATTCTCAAACATGCCTCCGCGAACCAAATCGCTCGCTCCACCCGGCACCACCGACCGTCAGCTCGACGCGCTCCTCGCGCTTCTTTCCGATAGCCCCATGCTCGTGATCAGCGGCCAGAAAATCGCCAAGGAAATTGGCGTCACGCGCTCAACAGTTTGGCGATGGATCACTCAGTTGCGCGATCTCGGCGTCCAAGTGAAAGGTCATCCGAATAGCGGATATCACATCGAACGCGTTCCCGATATTTTGGTTCCGAATATTTTGCGGCGCCGGCTTGCCAGCACGCCTTTCGCGAAACGCATTCATCATTTTTTCAAAGTGGATTCCACCAATCGCGTCGCGCTCGAACTGGGTCAACTGGGTGAGCCGCACGGCGCGCTCGTTATTGCCGAAGAACAATCTGCCGGGCGCGGACGCACCGGGCGCGTTTGGCTCTCCGAAAAATCCACCGGCATTTACACCAGCATTCTTCTGCGCCCACAATTGACTCCGGTGCAAGCGCCCGCGCTCACCCTTGCCGCCGGACTTGCCGCGCGCGACGCCATCGCCGAGCAAAGCGGAATTGCCGCCGATATTCGCTGGCCAAATGACGTTCTGCTCAATGGAAAAAAACTTTGCGGCATCCTCACCGAAATGTTTGCCGAACCCGACCGCATCAAATATGTCGTCGTTGGCGTCGGCATAAATGTGAATCACACAAAAATGCCCACCGCCATCGCGAACATCGCAACTTCGTTGCGCATCGAAACCGGACGCGTCCACGAACGCGTAGAACTTTTCGTAAGGTTGCTGCGCCACTTCGAGTCCTACTACAATCAACTCTGCGGAAACGGGCCCGCGCCAATCGTCGCGCGCTTTCTGGAAGTTTCCAGTTTCGCCGCGGGCAAGCGCGTTCGCGTCGCCGCCGCGCAGGAAACTTTTCTTTGCACTACGGCCGGACTCGATCCAAGCGGCCTGCTTCGCGTGAAGCGGGATGACGGCCGCGTGGAAACTTTGCTCGCGGCTGATATTTCTGAGGCATCCGATGCTGCTCACAATTGACGTCGGCAACACCAACACAGTCCTCGGCGTTTTTCGCGAGAAAGAACTCGTCGCGCACTGGCGTCTTACCACCGCGCGCGATCAAACCGTGGACGAGTACGGCATCCTCACGCGCAATTTACTGACGCTCGCGAAAATCGAGCAGCGCGAAATTCACGCCGTTATCGTCAGCTCCGTCGTTCCTCCACTGAATGGAACACTCGCCGAAACTTCTCGCCGG
This sequence comes from Terriglobia bacterium, assembly GCA_963840515.1. Lineage (GTDB taxonomy): Bacteria > Acidobacteriota > Terriglobia > Acidiferrales > UBA7541 > DASTCZ01. The sequence goes on along the minus strand of CAWIZI010000023.1, from coordinate 52,082 downwards.
TATTTTGAACGCGAAGCGCTTTTCGTCGAGCCCGGCGTGAAAACCGGAATGCCCGTCCATTACGATAATCCGCAGGAAGTCGGCGCCGACCGCATCGTCAATAGCGTCGCCGCGTTCGATAAATACGGCGGCCCGTGCATCGCTGTGGATTTCGGCACCGCAATTAATTTTGACGCGATTTCCGCGCGCGGAGAATATCTCGGCGGCGTGCTCGCGCCGGGAATCGGAATTTCTGCGGAGGCATTATTTTCTCGCGCTGCGCGATTGTTTCGCGTGGAAATTCGCGATCCCGGAAAAGTAATCGGTACGAATACCGTCGCGTCGCTGCAATCCGGCTTGTATTACGGATACATCGATCTCGTCGACGGAATTCTCGCCCGCATGAAATCCACGCTCGGCGCAATCACAACTGTCGTCGCCACCGGCGGACAAGCTTCGCTTCTCGCAAAAGGCTCGCGCCACATTCAGCACGTCGACGAATTTCTTACTCTCGAAGGTCTGCGAATAATTTGGGAACGCAATCACGCGGACCGCACGGCCGCACCGCAATCGCCTGCCGCCGCTGGTGCGAAGCCGCCCGCAAAGAAATCTCGCTCGTAGTATGCGATACTGGTTCTGCAATTCTGCCCGCCGCAGCTTGATAGAATTGGCGCACGGCTGCCATGAGCACGTTTAACTATTTCAATTATTTCACTGAAATTGAGGAATATTTCTGGCGCAAGCGCGGCGCGCATCTGCTCGTTTCGCCGCTGGATTGGGCCATTTTAGAAACCTGGCAGCAAGCCGAAATTCCAATTTCCGCGGTGCTCAAAGGAATCGATCGCGCGTTTGAAAGCTACGGACGCTCCAAACGCGGACAGTCCGGCCGCCAACTGAAAAGTTTGGCGTACTGCGTCGAAGCAGTCCTCGACGCCGCCGAAGAAGAAAAAGAATCGCTGGCGGGCGCAGGCCCTTCGGCGGAAAGTTCGCGCGCCGCTGAAACGGAATCATTTTCCGCCGCCGAGCTCAAAAAATATTTCGCTCGAAATATCGACCAGCTAAATCGCGCCGCCGGAAAATTAGCAACGCAACAATCGGAATTGTCTGCGAAATTGCTGGATTCCAGCGCGAAGCTAACCGAAATGCTGCCGCTGCTAGATACGCCGGCTAAGCCCGATCTGGAGGATCTCGAGCGTCGTCTGACAATTTGTGATGAGCGGCTTTCTTCGGCGCTCTCGGCGTCCGCATCAGATGAATTGCTGCTCGATATTCGCCGCGATCTCGATCGTCAACTCGCGCCCTATCGCCGCAAAATGACGGCGACGCAGTTGGGCGATTTGGAACGTCGCTACACGCAAAAGCGCTTGTTTGAATCGGCGAACGTGCCGCGCCTGAGTCTTTTTTATCTGAGCTAGCTGCGCGCGGCTTTGTTTTGAAATAAAGCTATTTTGAACTGACGGGAACCCAAGCGGATGACTTCACCATTTGAAACGAAAATCGAAAAATTAGTCTACGGCGGCGACGGCCTCGCCCATCACGAGCAGAGTACCGTCTTCGTGCCGTTCGTAATTCCCGGCGAAGTCGTGCGCGTCACTCCCGTCGAAGCAAAAAAGAAATTCATTCGCGGAACTGCGGAAATAATTGACGCATCATCCGAGCGCATCACCGCGCAGTGTCCACGATTCACCGTTTGCGGCGGATGCCACTACCAGCACATTCCGTATGACGCGCAACTTCGCTACAAATCCGGAATTCTGCGCGAAACTCTTGCTCGCATTGGTCGCGTCGAATGGACTGGCGAAATTCACACGCACGCGTCTCGCCCATTCGGATATCGCAATCGCGCGCAGTGGGCCGTGCGTCCTGTCGGAACTCCGCCGAAGCCGGCCATCGGATATTTTCAGCAGTCGTCCTCCGTTCTTGTACCGACTGACGTCTGCCCGATTCTCGCGCCTAAACTTGAATCAACTCTCGTCGCGCTTTCCGCGGCGTTCGCGGACGGCCGGCTTCCCGGGAATATCACCGGCATCGAGTGTTTCTCTGATGCAGTCGGCGAAAAAGTTCTGCTGAACGTAAGCCTCGCGCAAACCGGGCAAACCGTCTCCACGCTTGCAGCTCGTTTCCGCGAAATTGTAACGAACGTCGAATCAATTCTTTTCCACGACGAAAAAACCGACGACTATCAGCTTCTCGGCCCCGGCTATCTGCATTACGAAGCCGCCGGACACAGCTTCCGCGTCGGCCATCTTTCATTTTTTCAGGTGAATCGTTTTGTCGTGGATGACTTGGTGCGCGCTGTCGTCGGCGACGCAGTCGCTGGTGAAAATAAACGCGCCCTCGCGCTGGATTTATTCGCGGGCGTCGGATTATTTTCCATTCCACTGGCCGCACGATACGACCGCGTCATCGCCGTCGAAGGAAACGTCGCCACGGAGCGCGATTTGGAAGCAAATCTGAAAAATCACGCCACCGCTCGCGGACGTCACGTTGACGCCGAATCATTTCTTGCGCGCCACAAAGAACCGGCTGATCTCGTCGTGCTCGATCCTCCGCGCGCCGGACTCACGCCGCCGGCAATTCAGCGCTTGCGAGATATCGGCCCCACGGAAATCACTTATCTTTCATGCGATCCCGCAACTCTCGCGCGCGATCTCGCTGCGCTCACCGGATCGGCCGCGCCCGGCTCTCGCTATGAAATCAGTAATATAACTCTGTACGATATCTTCCCGCAGACGTATCATATCGAAGCGCTCGTAAAGCTCCAGCGCATTGGATGAAAATCCCCGGGCTTTGTCTCCTGCCCGCTTTCTGCACAGGAATTTTAATCGCCGCTCTGCACCCCGCTTCGGGGCGCTCCGCTATTCTTTGCGCTACGGCGATATTTCTAATTGCGTTTGCACTCTGGCGTTATCATTTATATATACCGTCATTCGTCATTGCCCTCATCGGATGGGCCGCTCTCGGATTTCTCGCCCTCATCGTCCAGCAACATAGCCGTCCAACAAACCTCGCTTCGCAATTCATTGAATCAAAAACGATTGATTCCAATTTCCCAATGCGCTGGCGCGGCATACTGCGCGAAAATCCCGAAATACTTCCGTGGGGCACGCGCTTCGACGTAGATTTGGAATCGGTGCAGGTTTCCGGCGAACAGAAAAACGTCTCCGGCGGCCTTCGCGCCACGTACTTCGGCGAAGACATATCGCGCGCCACAACAATGCGCGCCGGAGATAGCGTCGAACTAATCGCGCAAGCGCACCTACCGCGCAATTTCAAAGATCCCGGCGCCTTCGACACTCGCGCGGAACTTGCGCGTCAAAATATTCAGCTGACGGCTTCATTGCGCAGCCTGGAACTCGTGAATGAAATTCCCGGCCCGCCGCCCACCATGCGCCATCATCTCGCGCGATTGCGCGCCATACTGCTAACGCGGGTGGACACTTTATTTGCAGGAGCTCCGCAACAAGCCGCAGTCCTTCGCGCCATGCTTCTCGGCGATCGCAATTTTATCGATAACGAAGTCTCCGACGCGTTCACCAAAACTTCGTCGTATCACGTTCTCGTTATAGCCGGACTTCACGTTGCCGCACTTGCCGCATTCGTCGTCTGGATTTGCACGCGTCTCCGAATGAGCCGATTCGCATCGTCCGCCGCTTCTCTCTGCGCTCTACTTGCATACTTGGCAATCGTGCAGGATCGGCCGCCAATTCTTCGCGCTACTCTGATGGCAGCGCTGTATTTATTAGCGCGCGCATTTTTCCGGCGATTAGATACGCTTCAGACCGCGGCAGTCGTCGCGCTGCTCATTCTATTTTTTCGTCCAAGCGAAATTGTCGATCCCAGCTTCCAATTCACATTTTTAGCGATGGGCGCAATCGGCGGAATCGCGTTGCCACTACTCGACTACTCCGTCGAGCCGCTGCGCCACGCTCTCTACGGAATTAATGACGAGACGCGAGATCGTAATTTTATGCCGCGGCTTGTACAACTTCGCCTCGATCTCCGCGCATTTTCCGCCGCGTTCGCAAATCGCTTGCCAGCGTGGCTGCGCCGGATAGCGCCGAAAGTCACAACTGCGCCTCTTCTTCTGGGCATCATAATTTTTGAATCGTGCGTTATTTCTACTTCGATTCAACTGGGGCTCACGCCGCTGCTCGTCGAAGGATTTCATCGTGTGCCAATCGTCGGGCTGTTCGCAAATATTCCAGCCGTGCTGTTGACGGCAGTAATTGTTCCGCTCGGATTCGCCGCAGTCGGCGTGAGTTTTGTTTCACAATCCGCTGGACGGCTGCTCGCCCGCTTCGCAAGTGGCGCGGTGTTTTTGCTTATCAAGATTGTTCATTGGTTTGCCGGCACTCACCTCGCAGACTTTCGCGTCCCAAGCTTTCCGCTGTGGCTGGAATTGCTTTTTTCGGCAGCCCTGTTCCTTCTCGCCGTCGGCGCGCTCACGCGAAACCGAAGCCTGCAGTGGGCGACCTCAGGAACACTCGCGCTTTGCGTCTTGCTCATCGCGATTCATCCGTTTCCACCTCAAACTCTACGCGACCAACTCGAACTCGCCGTTCTCGACGTCGGCCAGGGCGATTCCCTTTTCCTCGGGACGCCCGACGGCCACGCCATGCTAATTGACGGAGGCGGCGGCACCGGCCCAATTAAAATTCGCGGCGTCCGCACGCGCTTCGACGTTGGCGAAGAAGTTGTCTCGCGTTATTTATGGTCACGCGGACTGAAACGTCTTGACGCCGTCGCCCTCACGCATGCGCACGAAGATCATCTGGAAGGATTATTTGCAGTGCTGCAAAATTTCCGCGTCGCAGAATTGTGGGTTGGACATGACGTCGCTTCATCCAACTATCAAGGCCTTCTGCAAATAGCGCGTGAACGCGGCACAAAGATTGTTCACCTGGAAGCGGGCAACACATTTACCTGGGGCGCGGTGCACGGCACAGTGCTCTGGCCGAACACTGACGCTGAAGTGCGCAGCGCGACCAACGACGACTCACTTGTCCTTCGCGTTGAATACGGAACGCAATCAGTTTTCCTGGCCGGTGATATCGAAAAGCCTGTCGAACGCGCGCTAGTGGACGAACAACTTCCCATCGAGTCCGGTTTCCTAAAAGTTCCGCATCACGGAAGTTCCACGTCGTCCACGCAACCATTCCTTGCGGAAGTGCGCCCAGTCTATGCGGCAATTTCCGTCGGAGAAAATAATCCGTTCAATCATCCAACCGCAGCAACGCTCGAAAGGCTTCGCGCCTCAGGCGCGCAAATATTCCGCACAGACCAAGACGGCGCAATCACATTAACAACGGACGGGAATTCAGAACATGTGGCCACATTCGCGCAAACGACTCCGCGATTGATCGATCGGCTATACAGCTCGTTACTTCGTTAATCGGATGGATCTTTCTCGCCGTAACTCGCAAGAATTTCCCGCGCGGCTTCTACCTGAGAAATCCGCACAAGAATTTCCGTGCCATGTGTAATTTCCGAATGCGTGGGAAGAGGAAATGGATCCGAAAACGTGGGCGATGGCGAGTCAATTCCGCCGCTCTGCAACAATCCGCGCAGCACGGTAGCTTCTTCCGGCGTCTCCGTTTGAAAAATCGCGACAAATGGTTCGCCGTCCCCGGGTTTCTTTGTCTCAGTCATATTCATCCCCTATGCAGCATACACTCGAAGCCGTTCGTAACGAGAAAGCCGCGCCGTTTGCGTATGCACCGCTCGAAATGCCACATCACATTTCAGCGACGACAACCGACATCTGCCCGCGATCCCTGCGCGTGGGCGTCACAGTTATTTCGACGTCTTGCCCAAGAGCGGTAAGGAAATCAATCAAACGGCCAACCGAAAAATTTCCAGAGCGGTTGCGCACTAATGCCGAAACATGCGGTTGTGGAATTCCAAGAATTTTTCCTGCTTCGGCCTGAGTCAAGCCTCGACCCTCAATAATCCTATAGATTTGCAAAGTAAGACGCGCCTTCAAAAGCTCCTGATCCGCGTTCGGTAAACCAAGATCAGCAAACACATTGCCGCTACTCTCAGTGACGCCGTTTCTAGCTGTCTTTCTCTTCGCGGTCATCTGTATTGCGCCTTTCTTCGTAATCGCGCTCGGCAATCGCCAGTCGCCGTTGAATCATTTCGATTTCTCTCTTTGGCGTCGCTCTGCCGGTCTTAGATTTCTTCTGAAAAGCGTGAAGCACGTAAACCACATCTTTCAGACGTACCGTGTAAATTGCTCTAAACGTATCGCCGTCAAATGGCGCGACGATTTCGTGAACACTCGCGCCACCAAATCCCTTCATCGGCTTGGCGGAGGGATCGAGTTGGCCCTTCTGCGCGGCATAAATGGCGTATCCCGCGTCCCTCTGCACTTCGGCGGGAAAGGATCGCAAGTCCGAGAGCGACGATCCGACCCACCGGACCGGCTTCAATCTTCCGGCGCTTATACCATTATACATATATACGTATATTGGTCAACCTGGTAAGCGGTTAGCGCCCAAATCGAATCAACAACCACATGCGTAGCGCCAACAGGCCCATCGCCACGACCGTCCCGACCGCCGCGCGGTATTCGTGATTGCAAACATACTGCGCCCACAAAAATTCCGGCGCACCGCGCGGCTGTGTGGTAGGCCAAGGAAAAAATCCCGAAACTCGCGCCGCATACGCCGCAAATTCCGCGCCAAATCTTTCCCGTAAATCGCGATCCTCTCGACGCACCACAGCCGGATAAAACATCAGAATATATCCGGCCACAATTGCCGCAACGATCCAGGAATTTGCGCCCACCACAAATCCCGCCGCAAGTATTGTGCTCCCAAAATAAAGTGGATTCCGCGTCCACGCATAAATTCCGGACGTCGCAAGTTGCTGCCCTTTGCGCACGATTCCGGCGGCCGCCGCGCGAATCATCAATCCAACAATCGCGATGCACGCGCCTTCAACTAATGATTTGTAAGTGGGCCGTGCGAAATAAAATCCCAGCACCGCCAGCAAATATCCCGCGGCAACTCGCCAACGCACCCAGAAACTTCGCCGCTCCGTCATCTACCAGAGCCCGCCGGTTTTCCAAATGCGTCGCTCAGAAAAGAATCTGTTTGTTGAACTGTAGCCTCTGAAGAATTCGCAATTTGTTCTTTCGGTCGCTGGCTACCGCGCTCGCTCGCGCGCCGCGCCAATCTTTCTCCCACCGCTTCCATCACCTGTTCAACAGTAATCGAAAGCATTTCTTCGGAGTACGAATTTCCACGCTTGTAAGTGGTGTCAGCATCATCCAAATTTCTCACCACAATATCGCGTCCGCCATACGGCCCGTTGCGATCCGGACTTGTTGGCCCGTAAAGTCCGACGACCGGCGCACCCAGTGCGTTCGCCAGATGCAGCGGCCCCGAATCGCCCGCGACGACTATTTCCGCGCCGCGCAACAGTGCCATCGTTTCCGGAATTCCGTACTGCACAATAATCGGCAGCGCCGCGGTAGAATTTGCAACAACGACTTCCGCCATTTGCGCTTCGCCCGGCCCGCAATTCACAATAATGCGCAGTCCGTACGTTTCCCACAATCTCAACGCAAGCTCGCCGAAGCGATCGGCTGGCCACAATTTTGAAAGCCATCCGCCGCCCGGACTGAGCACCGCATATCGCGAAATTTTCATGGTTGTTAGAAATTCGCTCACGGTGCTCTGCGCGTCGCTCGAAATCATCAGCGGAAATCGGGCCGCGCCGATTCTCGCTCCAGCCGCCGCCGCCAATTCCAAATTCATATCCACCATGTGCTTCGTCGTGGGCTTCACGCGCTGCGAATAAAATAACGACGCCGCACCTTCGCGCGCAAACGAAAACGAATATCCGATGCGCTGCTTCACATGCGTTAACTTCGCCAGCAGCGCGGACTTGTAAAGTCCCTGCACATCCAGCACGCACGTGTAGTTGTTTTCGCGCAAATGTTCTCCGCACGCGAAAAATGCCCGAATGGAACTGTTCGGCAAAGTAATCACGTCATTTAAATCGGGATTTCCTTCCAACAGCGGCTTCCATCGCGCGTTCACCACCCACGCAATGTGCGAACGGCAAAACGTGTCGCGCAGCGCGGCCAGCATCGGCAAAGTAAAAATGATATCGCCGAGCGAACTGAGCCGCACAATCAGAAATCGTTCGTCAGCCATTTTTATTTCCAGCGGATTTATTTCCCGCAAGTTGCGCCAGCAAATCGCGCGTCGAATGATTCTTCGCGTCGCCCACAATCGCCACGCGAATTCCCAATCGCTCGGCCACCGCGCGCTCCGGAACCGTTTCCGCCGTATAGTCAGTTCCCTTCGCGTGAACGTTCGGCCGCAGCGCCTCCAAAAGCGGCTCAACATTTAGCTCGTCGAAAATAATTACGTAGTCGGCGGATTCAAGCCCCGCCACAATTTCGGCGCGCTCAAGTTCCGGAAGCACCGGACGTCCCGCGCCTTTTAATTTCCGAACTCCCTCATCCGAATTTATCGCAACGACCAGCACATCGCCTTCGCCGCGAGCGCCATTCAAATATCGCGTGTGCCCCACATGCAAAATATCAAAGCATCCATTCGCCAGAACAATCTTCTCGCCCTTCGCGCGATGCTCCGCCAGCTTATCTACCAGCTCATTCCGCGCAAAAATCTTTTTTCGTATTTTCATCTGGGTTTCAAATCGCGCGATTGGCGCCGGTCGCTTCATTCCGCAGCGCCGCCAACAACTCTTCGCGGCGAACAGTTGCCGTCCCGCGTTTCATCACCACAATTCCAGCCGCATAATTTGCCAACTCCGCAGCTTCGGAATATGTCGCGCCCGCAGCCAGCGCCAAACTAAAAACGGCAATCACCGTATCGCCGGCGCCGGTCACGTCCGCCGCTTCGTCACTTCCGTAAACAGGAATTTGTTTTGGCTTCTCGTTTCGCTCGAAAACTACCATCCCATCTTTTCCGCGCGTCACAATCAGCGCTTCCAGGCGCAATGATTTCAAAGTCAGCTGGCCAAGCTTTTCAACGCTGGTCGAGTCGCTGCTAATTCGCGCGTGGTGCATCGATTCAACTTCCGATTCATTCGGCGTAGCAGCCGTAACTCCCGCGTTGCGATAATCGCCAAGGCAGTAACGCGAATCGAGCGTGATTTTTAATTTCGCTCCGCCGCTGCGGCGAAGAAATTTCACTGACGCCGGCGTCACCGAACCAAATCCGTAGTCCGAAGCCAATAACACTCCAGCTCGCTTTATTTTCTCCGCCGCCTTCTTCAGCAAAGTCTGCTGCACCGCCGCGCTCAGCGGGTTCTGCGGCTCGCGATCCACGCGCAAAACTTGTTGCCGCGTAGTATGCGTCCAACCCGCCAGATAGCGCGTTTTCACAGGAGTATTCCAGCCCTTCGCGCGTACCAGTCCGCCACCGTCCACATTTTTCTTCCGAAAATAATCCACCAGCGCGCTGCCCGCAGCGTCATCCCCAATCGCCGCCACCGGAAAAACGCGCGCGCCTAGGTCGACAAGATTATTCGTCGCGTTCGCTCCGCCGCCCGGCAACAATTCCGTTTCGCGGTGCCGCAAAATTAAAACCGGAGCCTCGCGCGAAACTCGCGAAATTTCGCCGGACACAAAACGATCCGCCACAAAGTCGGCGAGCACCACCACCGTTTGTTTCGTGAAACTTTCGACGAGTTCTTCCAGTCGCGTCAGATCTGCCGTCAATTTGTCCCTCTAACTATTTTAGCTTCTGCGAGCGAATCGAAAACTATCATACCGCAAGCACTTCAGTCATTCGTCGCCTTGCGGTGACGCTCAGCCGCCTCCGAAATCGCCCGCCAAAGTTTATCCGGCTCGCTGATCTCCATAGAAATTCGCGCGCAATAAACGGGCAATGCCGGCAGCTGAACATTCCTCAGGTTGAAAATATCTTTTTCCGTGCACAGCATAATCTCTGCTCCGGAATCTCGGGCACGTGCTTCAAGTTTTTCAATGTCGCGCTGAGTGTAGCTGTGATGGTCCGGAAAGCTGGAATGCCCGGCGACGCTTCCTCCCCACCTGCTCAGATCGTCAAAAAACGCCTGCGGGTTTCCAATCCCACAAAACGCAAACGCCTTTTTCCCTCGCCAGTCGGCAAAAACTTCCGCAGCCTCCGCGGGCTTACTCGAAATCTTCACAACATCCAGCAATTCCGTAATCGCGTGGAATATCGGCACGTGAGTAATTCGCTGAACGATCGTTTCGATCGCCGGAGTTTTCGGACTCCGCGTAACAATAATAATATCCGCGCGCGCCAACGCCGACCTCGGCTCGCGCAGCAGCCCCGCTGGAATCATCCAGCCTTCCGCGAATGGGTCCGTCGCGTCCAGCAAAACAATATCCACGTCGCGCGCAAGTTGCATGTGCTGGAAACCATCGTCCAGCACGAACCATTCAATTCCATGACGCGAAAGAATTTTTCCGCTGGCAAAACGATTCGCGCCAACTCCCAATTCCGCCATTCCTTGTAAACGCGTGCGATAAATTGCCACTTCGTCGCTTTGTGGAACGCCTCCGGGCCCTGCGGGAATTCCGCGATATCCGCGAGTGAGCACCGCGGCGCGCTTCCCTTCCGCGTGAAGTCGTGCCGCCACCCACAGCACCATCGGAGTTTTTCCCGTGCCACCCGCCGTTAAATTTCCAACGCTGATCACGGTCCCCGGCAATCGTTTCGATCGAAAAAATCCTGTGCGATATGCCGCCGCGCGCGTACGCACAATCGCCTGCCAAACAAGTGACGCCGGCCAAAGTGCGATCTGCAATGCGCGCGGAATTTTCACGCGCTACTCCCGCCGGTCACCGGCGCAGCATCCGCCGCCTTGGTTGCATCTGACGATGTCGCCTTCAACCTTGTTGCGCTGGATCCAAAACCCAGCACTTCGGTAATGTGTTCAATCGTCCGCGCAGTTGCGCCGCGATTTTCTTCCACCAGCGCGCGCGCCGCATCACCCATTTTTTTGCGTCGCGCGGAATCTTCCAGAAGTTCAATCCACGCAACACCTAAATCTTCAGGATTCGTCACCTGACGCGCCGCGCCGTGCGCCAAAAATGCATTCGCCAACTCCTGAAAATTTTCCATGTGCACGCCGAACAGTGGAGGCTTTCCAAATCCCGCAGGTTCCAGAATATTGTGCCCTCCGGCTTCAACCATCGAGCCGCCGACGTACACAGCGTCAGCCAATCCATAAATCGCGGCCAGTTCGCCGATGGTATCCAAAAGTAAAACGCTGACATCGCTGGGAAAAACTGGCATGCCGCTTGAAATCGTTGGCGAATTCAAATCAATTTCCGTGCGTCGCACATACTTGCGTAAAGATTCCACAATATCCTGCGCAGCCGGATTGAAACGATCAGGTTTCCTCGGCGCAAGAACCAGCAGCGCGTTTCGCATCTGCCCCTGCAAAACTCCAAACGCAATCAGCACCAGCGACTCCTCGCCCGAAGTCACGCTGCCCGCCACAATCAACGGCCGCCGCTTTTCCGCGTCCACTGTTTTTCCTAGCCACTTCACAAATGGACTTCCTTCCGGCAGCGGCGAATCGTATTTCAAATTCCCAGTAACGATCACTTTTCCGGGCGTCGCGCCCATCTTCCGAATTCGCTCGGCGTCCGATTCGCTCTGCATCAGAAAAAGCGCCGCGCTATTTAGCACGCGCTTGTAGAATCGCCCAACGAAAAAAGGAAACCAGCGCAGCGCACGTTCGTGCCTCCGAAAAGATTTCTGCGAAATGCGTCCATTCACAAAAATCACCGGCACTCCCGCGCGTTTCGCCTGCCGCATAAAATTCGGCCAAATCTCGGTTTCCACAATCAGAACGCATGCCGGCCGCACCACGCGTAGAACTCGCCGCACAATCCATGCCCAGTCAAACGGAAAATAAATAATCGCGTCAGCGAAATCGAATCGCTCTTCCACTAATTTCTGTCCGGTCTCGGTGGTAGTTGAAATCACCAGCGGCCGCGCGGGAAATTTTTGCTTCAATTGACGCGCCAGCGGCAGCGCCGCCACAGCTTCGCCAACCGACACGGCGTGGATCCATATGCATCCCGCCGGAATCGCTTTCACTTCCGGAGGCAGCCCGCCGAATCGCTCGCCAAGCGTGCCAAAATATTTCCCAGTTTGCAGTCCGCGGAAAAGGAAATAGGGCGACGCGAGAAAAACGCCGATGGCGATGAGCAAGCTGTAGAGAAAAAACATTCGGTAAGGCTCTGTCTCCTAAGCTACTGCGCTTCGCCGCTGCAACCCTCAACCCCGCGCAGCCGCCACTGTTGCTATCACAACTCTTTAAGATTCGCACCGCGCAAATCGCGTTACACTTCCAACGCAGGCGCAACCGCGACCTAGGGGCGGGTCTGCGACCCGCCCGCCTCCAAACGCACAATCAGCGTGTTTGTTCCGCCATTCCGTCTCCCCTGGCGCGCAACTATTGCAGCGTCATATTATAGTGTTAGAACGTGATTCGCAGGCGACACTTCGTTGGGGTGCTTGCATCCAATGCCGCATAACATGAAACCGCGAGTTTTCATGCTTATTTTGTTGATGGCCGCGCCCGCGCTGGCTTCTGCCGTCGCGTTTCAAGCAACGCCTTCGCAAGCTCCATCACAAAAAGACCCCACAAAATTGCCGGCGCGCGATGCGCACCAAGATATGTTGGTAGCCGCCGACCCGTGGGTCACTCCCGAAGAATATAAAGCGCGCTTCCCGAAAGAAAGTCCCTACGATTACGGAATCATCGCCATCGACGTTTATTTCAAGAATGACGGCGCGCTCCCAGTGCGCGTTAATCTCGCCACAATTCAGTTAACGATCACGCACACGCGCTCAGCCAATGAAGAATTGCCATCGCTCTCCTCAAACGACGTCGCAAACTTCATGCTCGGCGGCAAAGGCAACGGAAAAAATCCCACCAAGGGTTCCAAGCTCCCGCTTCCAATTCATCCCGGCGACAAAAACGCCAAGAAAATTCAAGAACTAGCCGACGTCCTCCACGCCGTGCAACTCTCAACAGATCTCGTCCCCCCACACTCCACCGTCCGCGGTCTCCTCTACTTCGATATGGACGGACATTTCGAGTGGACTACAACCGCGCGGCTCTACGTTCCGGATTTAAGAACAATGGGCACCGATAAAACGCTTTTGTTTTTTGATGTGGATTTGGGTTTGGCGGTAGAGCAGTAGAAAGGTGTTCAGTGCGAATCTCCGCTAGGCGCCTTCGGAATGATTTTTGTTTCGTAAGCGAATGTCAGTATTGATTCCACTTGCACGGCGCTTCCATCGATGGACACCGGCTTGAATCGCCATTGCTTCAGTTGTTTGACCGCAGCATCGCTCATTTCGGGGTTATGGGAATTTAACTGGTAGGTCTCACGAATTTGCCCTTCTCGGTCGATACAAACGTACACGCTTAAATCTCCAGATGGCCGTCCGTCTTGTACAGGAGGCCATTGCATTGGAGGCGAGCGCATTTGCTCTGAGCGTTTCCTCGCTTAGCGTGACTGTGCGCAACTGTCCGGTTCGCTGCCCTATTTTGAAAAGTGAATTTTCCAGTGCTTTTATCTCTGTTAACTCTTCGATCTTGGCTCCAAGTTCGGTGCCGGGCTCGATGTACTCTTGCAGGTATCGAGCAACTAGCTTGTCGCCGAATTTCCGGTAATCGCGATAAGCAATTTCGTAGCCCGGTATTCCGATCGATTCGATCGTGTCATCATCGAAACAGTATGACCAGGCAATACTGTTCTGAACAGGCGCAATGCCGACATGAGAGTCAAATCTGCGGCAGAAATGCGGCCCACCGGGCCACGGATTATCTGTTCAACTTGGACATATCCAAGCCGCTCAAAGGTGCGCCCGGATCGAATATTCCGCTCACCATCGTTCGCAGCCAATTCGGATAGTAATCGCCGCTGAGTTGTTCACTGACCTCGCTTCCATTCGCAACGAGTGCTTGCGAAAAGTTCGACGACGTAATTATGCGTCGCCATTTATTCGGAGCAGCCCACCACTCCTCGATTACCGCGTCGTAGCCGTGATTATCCGCGTTCGTCGCTTCAAAAACTTTCGCCTTCAAATGGAATGGTTGACTTCCCGGCAGTGTTATTTGCGACTGTCGAACGGCACGTTGGGGCAGTTCAGCGACGGCAGCTTTTTCCTTCGGACATCCGGTAAGGACTACGCAGCAGAAGCAAGCGACGATCAATTTTAGAAAGTATTGCCGTTTCATCGTTAGAGTCTTATTGCATATTGCGATGAGTGATGGCAATAGAAAATGGATCGAGACGCGGGGATAATAGCCGGAAGAATGCCGTTCCCAAAAAAACAGCGGCGGAGTAGTCGAACGTTACCAAGTCAATTCCCCGAGGGCCTCTCAACATGATCAATCACAATCACTTCCACCGGCCCCTTCCCCGCTTCCAATTTCAATCCAAGCTGTTCCTGTATCGCCGTAAAGATCGAAGGTACCGTCGCGTCCTGCGCTGACGAAGCGGATCCCGGCGCAACCGCCGCGTCGTCCGGCATAAATTGAAGCGTGAAATCGTACACAGACGTCAGGCCCGTCTTATCAATAATTGTCCGGCCAACGTGCGGCACGAAAACGCCTGCAATATCCGTATTCGCGCAATGCAAAACCGTAAGCGTAATCGGGCCGCTGCCGTACCGCGAAGTCCGCACGCTCGGCCCTCCTCGTGGAACCGGCACGCCCGGCGCAGAGGGTTTCGTCTCTTGAAGTTTGGAACCACCTTTCCCGATGACCAGCGAATAAATCGGCAGTTGCCTCGTTTCGCGATGAATCGTCATCTTCAACCGATCCAGCACCAGCGCTTGCAACATGTGTTGGCGCGCGATTCTGCGATCATCCAAATTAAGTTTCCGCAGTGCGTCGGCCACCGCAGGATCCATTTTCGCTTCGATGTCGTATCGCTCGGACTTAAACCATTCCGGTGCCGCAATCATTTCATAACTCTGAACCCCGAAGGCCATTTGCATCAGCGCCTCCACCTGCACGTTCATCACAGAGAAGCTGTCCGGCGTGGTGTGCATACCCACGCTCGCGCCGCCAGAAATGTTCAACTTTATCGACGCAACCTCGTACTCGAAAACCGGCGACGGTGCCGCCGCAGCCTGCGACTCTGACTGCGCGCAAACCGGAATCGCCGCCGCAAAGAAAAGCCCTCCCACAAAAATCGCCGTCAGGGTCTTCGATACGACTTTGAAACGCAAACTTGCAACAACGAAAAATCCGCCACTCGATGGCATACTCCTGCCCTCCCAAACATGTCCTTTGTTTTCCGACTCTTAGCAATCGTCCGCTCAGTCCTGCCATAACCCGATTTTGAAAAAAACTGTACCCCCCACCCCCGGGGTCGTGAGCTAAGTGTGGCTAATAAAGGACTTACGGCGATCTCGTGCGAAGTGCGTGCTAATAAGCGACTTAGCGAAATCTTTTGACCGAGCTACCCTTGAGGGTAGCATCCGTAGATCCAAAATTTGTAACAGTCATAATCCTCGCCGGGTATCCATCCGTTCTGCATCTTCCTCAAATCTTTTCTCTGCGCCTCTGCGTCTCCGCGTTTATCACTTTTCTGTCTTTTTCCGCCGCCAAAAACTGCACTATAATGCACTTTCCGCCAAAAATCGCCTCCAACATGCACCATAATGCATATTGGTAACTTTTTACTCCTACTAGACGCCGCTATCCCCTCAACAGTTTTGAATCACCTGCACAAATTGAATCGCGCCGCCGTTTTGCTCGAATCGCTTCTCTCGTCTACAATCGTTTTTGAATTTCAGGTCACCTACCGAATGAATCTTCTGGACGATTTAAATTTACGCCAGCGCGAAGCTGTGCTCGCAACCGATGGTCCCGTTTTAGTTCTTGCCGGCGCGGGCACCGGAAAAACTCGCGTCATCACCTATCGCGTCGCGCATTTAATTCAGCAAGGCATCGCTGCGGAACAAATTCTCGGCGTCACCTTCACAAATAAAGCCGCCGATCAAATGAAGGAGCGTATCCGCAATTTGTTGATCCGCGCCGGAATGGCCGCCGCAGATCCCTGGATTTCCACCTTCCATTCTTTTTGCGCGCGCCTGCTCCGTAGAGAAGCTTCGCGTCTCGGCCTCTCGCACAGTTTTGCCATCTACGATGAAGACGATCAATCCGCCGCAATCAAAATTGCAATTCAGCGCTTGAAAATGACGGAGAAGGGCGCGGAACTTCGTCCGTTCCAAAATCGAATTAGCTTCGCAAAAAATCACGCCATCACTCCCGAAATGATGGCAACCGACGCGGAGAAAAAAGGCGATGACACTTGGCGCAAAACCGCCAAAGTTTTTGCGGCCTATGAAGAAGTCTTGAAGCAAGCGGGCGCTGTCGATTTCGACGATTTGCTTTTGCGCGCCGCGCAAGTGCTCCGAGATTTTCCAGACGCGCGCGCAAACTGGCAAGCCCGTTTTAAATATGTTCACGTCGACGAATTTCAGGACACCAATCGCCCTCAATATGAATTGGTCCGTCTGCTGCTGAATCCGGAGCGAAATATCTGCGCCGTCGGCGACGAAGACCAATCCATTTACAGTTGGCGCGGCTCGGACATCAACATCATGCTGAAATTTCTGGACGAATTTCCCGGCGGCAAAGTAATTCGTCTGGAGGAGAATTATCGTTCCCGCCAGAGCATTCTGAATGCGGCGGCAGCAGTCGTCAGACACAACCCCAAACGGCTCGGCAAACAATTGACGGCGACGCGCGGCGAAGGAACTCTGCCGAAGTATCTGGAAGCGCGCGACGCAAAAGGAGAAGCCGAATACATTGCCGGCGAAGTAAATCGAATTCAGCGCGTAGATCCTTCGCAGCACTCGGCGATTCTGTATCGCGCGAATTTTCAATCGCGCGCAATGGAAGACGCCATGCGCCAATTCGGAATTCATTACAAAATGGTAGGCGGATTCAGTTTTTATCAGCGCGCCGAAATTAAAGACGCCCTCGCCTACGCGCGCCTCGCTTTGAATCCAGATGATGATGTCGCTCTAATGCGCGTGTTGAACACTCCTGCGCGCGGAATCGGCGCGCGAACAATCGAGTCTCTGCGTGATCTGGCGAACGAGCGGAAAATTTCTTTGTGGTCGGCAATCAGCGCAGCCGTTGAACGAAATCCAGCAGGTCTTGCGCCACTGCGAGGATTCGTTGAACTGATCGAACAGCTGCGAAAAGACGCGCAGACTTTAGGTCCCGCGGAATTCGTCGCCCAGATTCTCGAAAAAACCGGATATCTAGAAATGTTGGAGCAGCGCGGCACCGCGGAAGACGCTTCCCGAGCTGACAATTTGCGCGAGTTAGTGAACGCCGTCGCAGATGGCGCCGACGACGGCCAAACTTTAATTGACCTGCTCGATCGCACCGCGCTCGTAGCAGATTCCGATACATTCGACGAAAAAGCCTCCGTAACAATGATGACGCTGCACGCGGCAAAGGGGCTTGAGTTCGATCACGTTTTTCTGACCGGCATGGAAGAGGGAGTTTTCCCGCATTCGCGCTCGATGAACACCGAAGACGAAATGGAAGAAGAGCGTCGACTCTGTTACGTAGGAATGACGCGCGCAAAAGAAACTTTGACGCTGACTCGTGCTGTGTATCGAAGAATTTATGGAAATGAACGCGTCGAAGGTTCGCAGCCTTCCAGATTTCTCGCGGAAATTCCCGGCGATATGATCGAGACCGAACGAGGATCTCTCGCAGATGCCGGCGAAACTCGCCGATACGAACCCGATCCGGAATATTCATATTCCTCCGGAGAATTTGAGCGCCGCGTAAAACGCTATCCGCCGGCGACAGAACGAAGCACGCCCGCCGCTCGAGCTCCACGTTCGTCGAGCGGTTCCAGCTCTCGAGCAAAACAACCCGGCGCAGGACATCCGCTGATTGGAGTGCGCGTTCGTCACGCAACGTACGGAAATGGAACGATCATCGGCGTCGAAGGCGAAGACGAAGAACGCAAATTGACGGTCAGTTTTTCCGATCACGGCACAAAGAAATTGATCGAGCGTTACGCAAATTTGGTCCGCGCATAGCAGCAGCTAGACGCAGATTGAATTGCGCACTTCCCTTGCGCAAGAAAGTTGCGTGCTGGCGGCTGGCAGGGTAAAGTTTCCTCGCGTTGAGGGGCGGTGCGAGTGACGTCTCAACTGTTCCGCGTTAAAAGCATAGACAAATTAATTTCTGACGCGCACAAGCCGGAACATAAGCTGAAGCAGACGCTTGGCCCGTGGTCTTTGATGGCGCTCGGAATTGGCGCGATTATCGGCAGCGGAATTTTTGTGCTGACTGGCACCGCTGCGGCTGGCGAAAATTTCACGGTGCCTTCCATTTGGCACGCGCAAGTTCTCGATGTGATTGTGAATTTGATTCGCCACGGCGGCATGGCGGGCGTTTTAATGCACGGACGTCCAGCGGCGGGACCGAGCATCGCAGTTTCATTTTTGCTCGTAGCGGTTGCCTGTAGCTTCGCGGGATTGTGCTACGCCGAACTGGCCTCCATGATTCCAATCGCGGGAAGCGCGTATACATATTCCTACGCAACGCTCGGCGAAATATTTGCGTGGATTATCGGCTGGGATTTAATTTTGGAATATGTGGTGAGCAACGTCGCCGTGGCCATTAGTTTTGGTGCGTACGCGAAATCGCAGTTGGCATCATTTGGATTAAATCTTCCGGACAGATGGTCAACTCCTGTTTGGGAATCCGGACATTGGACCGGCTCCTATTTTAATTTTCCCGCATTTCTAATCATTTTTATTTTGACGGTAATTCTTGTCCGCGGAATTCGAGAAGCGGCGGAGACCAACAATATTATGGTGGCGATTAAGATCGCCGCAATTTTGGTATTTTTGGTTGTGGGCGGAATGCTGGTTCACCACTCGAACTGGGTTCCGTTTGCGCCCTCTGGATTCAGCGGAATTGTGACCGGCGGCGCGATCGTATTTTTCACTTACATCGGATTTGATTCAGTCTCCACGGCGGCCGAGGAGGCGAAAAACCCTCAACGTGATTTACCCATTGGAATTATTGGATCGCTGATCGTTTGCACCATTCTTTACGTCGGCGTTTCGATTGTTTTGTTGGGCATGATGAAGTACACGACGTTCGGTTCTGGCGAAGCGGCGGATTCGCCTGTCGCTTATGCGCTGAAACATCTGGGCGCAAATCGTTTCGCAACATCCACGATTATTATCGGCGCGCTGATGGGAATGATCTCATCCCTGTTGGTTTTTCAATACGGACAGGCGCGCATTTGGTATGCGATGTCGCGCGATGGACTCTTCCCCAAAATATTTTCGCGAGTGCACATCAAATTCAAGACTCCGCACTATTCCACATGGATTGCCGGATTTGCAGTCGGGCTTCCTTCGGGTATATTTGCGGTCAGCGACGTGGCGGATCTTTCCAATATCGGAACCCTGTTCGCATTCGTACTGGTTTCGCTGGGCGTGATTTTGCTGCGTCGCAATCAACCAGATCGGAAGCGCGGATTCCGTGTGCCGCTTGTGCCGTGGTTCCCACTGATTTCGATCATTCTGTGTGGCGGACTAATGACGGGGCTTACCGTGATTACCTGGATTCGTTTCATCGTGTGGCTGGTGCTCGGACTGATCGTTTATTTCGTGTACAGCCGCAGGCACAGCGAATTCGCGCCGGGAAATGAGGGCGCAGCTCAATGATGCAACGCCGAATAACATTCGTAACGGCTCTGGCGTTCACAACCATCGCTGTGCTCATGCTGCCGTCACTCGCAGGTGCTTGGGGCGCGAACGCGCATCGACTAATCACGAATAAGGCGATTGATACGCTGCCCGCGGAAATGCGCGGATTCTTTGAAAATAATCGCGTCCGAATTTTGGCGATGGTCACGGATCCATTGGAATCGCTCGCGAAAAATCCAGCGGAAAAGAAATTTCATGTTCTCTATTTGAATCGATACTCGCCGTTTCCGTTCGATTCCCTTCCGCGAAATTATAAAAAGGCCGTTGCGAAGTTCGGCCTCTCGAAAGTGGAAGCGAACGGCGTGCTGCCGTGGCAAATCGGCGTCTACAACGAAAAATTAACGGACGCTTTCCGTAAACAAAATTGGGATGACGTGCGCCAGTACTCCACGTTGCTCGCCCATTATGTTGGAGAAGCACAGGATCCTTTTAATACGGCGGATTTCACCGAAACTCGCGCCGCCCTTGCCGGTGCTGACGAACGCTTTGATACAAATCTAGTGGATCGCTACTCGCTTTTTTTCCCCATGCGGCCGAATGACGCGCACTACATCGGCGATCCCACCGACAATGCATTTGAAGATTGCTTCAGCTCGCATAGCTGGCTGCAAATTATTTTATTGGCCGACCGCCGTTCGCGCACCGGGCTGCCCGATTTCACCGACGAATATTATGACCGCTTTTACAATCAAGCCGGCGCTGTTGTTATCCGTCAGCTTTCCGACGCAGCTACCGAAGTTGGCTCCTACTGGCTCACGGCGTGGACAAACGCAGGCAAGCCGGCATTGCCTCAACACTAGACGCGCATCGTGGCAATTCCTTCCAGCTCATCTGAGAATTCAATTTCACCCGAAAATTTGCGCATACTCATCGCGGACATCCCGAAAGCTGAACTGCATTTGCATTTGGAAGGATCCATCGCGCCGCCCACAGCGGTCAGGCTTGCCGCACGCGACGGAATTGTAATCACTGAAGAAGAGGTGCGCGAGCGTTACGCTGCTGGCGATTTCACCAAATTTCTGGAAGCGTTCAAGTGGGTGACATCTTTTCTGCGAACTCCCGCGGACTACGCACTCATCACAGAACGTCTAGCGGATCATTTACTCGCGCAAAACGTTGTTTACGCTGAAGTGACGCTCTCGATCGGCGTGATGCTTCTTCGCAAACAAGACGCGCTGGCGAATTTCGCCGCGATTCGTCAAGCCGCTGCGCCTTACGAAGTGCGCGGGCTGCGAATGCAATGGATATTCGACGCTGTCCGACAATTTGGCGTGGCCGCAGCGGAAGAAGTTGTTGCGCTGGCGTCGCAGTGCGCAAAAGAAAATGTCGTCGCATTTGGAATCGGCGGCGATGAATTGGCAGTGCCCGCAAAAGATTTCGTCGGCGTCTATGAACAGACCGCGGCAGCCGGACTTGGGAAATTAATTCATGTCGGCGAAATTGGAAGCGCCGCATCAGTGCGCGAAGCAGTGGAACTGCTCGGCGTCACGCGGGTCGGGCACGGAATCGCCGCGATGAATGACGCGAGCGTGATGGATTTTCTGGTGGAGCGCGACGTTACTTTGGAGCTGTGCCCAACGAGCAATATTCGCACCGGCGCATTGGCGCGTCAAATTGGGAAGCCATCCGCGCGCGTTGAAGAGCATCCGCTGAAAATATTTTTCGAGCGAGGAATGCGAATCACGCTTTCAACGGATGACCCAGCGATGTTCGAGACGGCGTTGATTGAAGAATATCAGCACGCCGCGAGCAAAATCGGAATGTCTGCGAGTTCTCTGTTACGCGTTGTGGAGATGGGATTTGAGAATGCGTTCGCGGCGGATGAAGCGAAGGCGGATTACATGAAATCCGTGCGCTCGATTGCGACGAAGTTTGGTTTTTCTGCGTAGGAATAATCGGCGTGAGGCGTGCGGCTCTGATTGCGCGGCGGGCGGGTCACAGACCCGCCCCTACGAGTTCATGCTATGGGCGAGATGGCGGTTGATGGCCGGGATGGAACTTCTTCGCGGCGGTAACGCCGAACACGATGAAGAG
This sequence comes from Terriglobia bacterium, assembly GCA_963840515.1. Lineage (GTDB taxonomy): Bacteria > Acidobacteriota > Terriglobia > Acidiferrales > UBA7541 > DASTCZ01. The sequence continues at coordinate 30,297 of CAWIZI010000023.1, read as the reverse complement.
CACGAGGGCGATTCCCTGCGCGATAAAAAACGGCGGTTCTTTTTGGGTTGGCGCGAGGGAATGCAGGAACGAAACTTTCATGAAGCCCTGCGCAACTAATACGAAGAAATTCAGATACAAAGCGAACACGGCGGTTACGGCGTAAATTCCACGCGATGCTCCGGTGAGATGAAGTGCGTAGCGCGCGATGATCGCGATGAGCAACACAATCAGAGAAACAATTCCGATGATGATGCCCGGCGTGACGTGATCGTTGGGAAAAAGGAATCCGCCCGCGCTCGTCAGAATTGAAGTTAGCAAAAATATCGCGGTCATACCGCCCATTTTCTTCGAGGCGAAAAGTCCAAACACCACGATGAAGCCAGTGAAAATCGCGATCAAGCTCAGGACTACGTGCAGGGTCGTGTAGGTTGATAACGACATGCCCAAAATCATGACTTGTGACCTCCCTGAAAGAAGTTGACCATGCCCCGGTGGGCGGAGACTAACATAATCCGCGTTGCGTGCAAGATGAATTGTGCATTCTCGAAGTGAAATCGGAATTCGGAAGTTGGCCGCCGCTCTTGATATACTAATCGCATGAAAGCACATGTCTGGGTGATGCCGAAAACAACCGTCCTCGATCCGCAGGGTAAAACGATTCAGCACGCGCTCGCGTCGCTCGGCCACGCGAAGGTGCGCGAAGTTCGGCAGGGCAAATTTTTTGTGCTGGACCTGGATGGAGTGACGCGCGAGGAAGCTCACGCCGAAGTCGAACGCATCGCCAAAGAAGTTTTGACCAATCCCGTAATCGAAGAATGCCGCTTTGAGATTATCGGCTAGCCCCCGTTTTAATTAAGAAACGTTAGCGTAACTTTGCGGTCTCAGTTTCGCCGAGCGTGTGTGCTACGCTATTTGTCGAACGAATTGCGCGGCCCTGCGCGCTTCGGCATGATAACGCCCAAACTGGAGATTCTCTCGTGTGCGGAATAGTTGGATACATCGGCCCTAAAAAAGTTGTGCCTCTTATTCTTGACGGGCTTCGCCGCCTTGAATATCGCGGCTACGATTCCGCCGGAATCGCCGTTGTGGACGCCGATGGCAAAATGGATATTCGCCGTGCTTCGGGAAAACTCCGCAACCTTGAAGAAGTGATTCGGCTTTCTCCGATTGATGGCACATACGGCCTGGGCCACACTCGCTGGGCAACGCATGGCCGTCCGACTGAAGAAAACGCGCATCCGCATCGCGATTGCACCGGCAATATCGTGGTGGTGCACAACGGAATTATTGAAAATTACATGGAGCTGAAGAAGCAGCTCATCGCCGAAGGCCATAAATTTGTAACGGAAACAGATACGGAAGTGATCGCGCACCTGGTGGAAAAATACATGAAGGATGGCGGCCCGCTGGAAGATGCGGTTCGCAAGACGGTGAAGCATTTGCACGGTGTTTACGCGCTCGCCGTTCTTTCCACTCATGACAAAAATAAAATTGTCGCCGCGCGCTGGGGACCTCCGGCTGTGATTGGGCTTGGCCAAGGCGAATACTTTGTGGCCAGCGATATTCCGGCGGTGCTCTATCACACGCGCGATATTTTCTTCATGGCCGATGGCGATATGGTTGTGCTGACTCCTCAAGGAGTGCGCACTATGGATTTTGAAGGACGCCCCGTGCAGCGCGCCGTGCAGCACATTACCTGGGATCCCATCATGGCGGAAAAGGGCGGCTTCAAACATTTCATGCAGAAGGAAATTTTTGAGCAGCCGCGCGCCGTGCGAGACACATTTGACCGGGCGCATTTCTCTGGATTCAGGAAAGGTGTTTCTGGATGAGATGGACATTACCGAGCAGGAATTCAAAGATCTTGAGAGCGTCAAAATTATTGCCTGCGGCACAAGCTGGCATGCGGGCCTGGCCGGCAAATTTATGATTGAGCGCCTGGCACGCCTGCCCGTTGAAGTGGACTACGGCAGCGAATTCCGCTATCGCGATCCCATCGTGAAACCGAAGACTCTTGCGATTTGCATCAGCCAGTCCGGCGAAACCGCGGACACTCTGGCGGCACAACGCGAGGCCAAACAAAAAGGCGCGAAAACGCTTGCGATCTGCAACGTGCAAGGCTCGATGATTACGCGCGAAGCGAGCGGCACGATTCTGACTCACGCGGGCCCGGAAATTGGCGTGGCCTCAACGAAAGCATTCACCGGACAGCTTGCCGCGCTCACACTGGTAAGCCTTTATCTGGCGCAAGTGCGAAAGACCGTCACGGTGGATTGCGCGAAAAATCTGATGCAGGAGCTCACCCGCCTGCCGCACAAAATGGAAACAATTCTTCAGGGCGATGAGGCTGGAATTTACGAAAATCTCGCGCGCGAATTATTCCGCTATTCAGATTTTCTGTACCTCGGACGCGGAATTCATTATCCGATGGCGCTGGAAGGCGCTTTGAAATTGAAGGAAATTTCTTATATCCACGCGGAAGGATACCCGGCCGGCGAAATGAAGCACGGCCCCAACGCGTTGATTGACGAGAATTTGCCTGTCGTGGTGCTGGCCACGCGCGATGAAAATGATCCGGAGTCCATGACACGCTACGAGAAGAGCGTTTCCAACATTAAAGAAGTTAAGGCGCGCGACGGTATTGTGATTGCGATTGTAAGCACCGGCGATCAACTGGCGCGGGAAGCATCGGATCACGTGATTGAAATTCCGATGGCGCCGGAACTGTTTGCGCCCATTCTGGAAATTATTCCACTGCAACTGTTGGCATATCACATTGCGGTGCGCCGCGGATGCGATGTGGATCAACCGCGCAATCTGGCGAAGTCGGTTACCGTCGAATAGCGCGCCAATAAATCTGGCCATTGCTTTTTCTCGTAACTCACTATAAGAATACTGGCCGCATGAAGACTCCCTTCCCTATTTGGCGCGGAAGTTTGTTCGTGATTAGCGCGATGCTGATTGGCAGCGCATTGCTAATCGCACAGCCGGGCCAATCCGGAAAAACATTCACTTTGTCCGGCGTAACTATCTCCGGCGCAAAACGATTCACGCAGGAGCAGCTCGTCTCCGCCAGCGGATTGAAAAAAGGCCAGCAAATTGATTTGCCCGGCATTGATGCGGCCGCTGATCGTCTTTTCAAAACCGGCGCGCTCGCAAGTATAAGTTATACATATCGAATGGCGGGCGCTTCGATCGAAGTGCAGTTCAAACTCGCGGAAGCGGCGAAGTTCGTGCCCTGCACTTACGATAATTTTGTGTGGTTCACCGATCAAGAACTGATCGCCGCCGCGCGCAAAGAAGTTCCTCTTTTCGATGGCTCGCTGCCGATAGGCGGCGAGCTTCCGACCCAAGTTTCCGAATCGCTTGAACATTTTCTGCAGCAACATTCAATCAAGGGCAGCGTCAGCGCCACGATTAGTGGTTCGATGGGAGGCTCCGTCGGCAGTTACGATCTGCGCGTCTTCGATATTTCCATTCCGGTGAAGTCGGTCAGCGTGAAGGGCGGCCCGCTGACGCAGGACGCATTGGCTAAAGCAATTCACCTGATTTCGCTTTCGGACTATTCGCGCTCCGTTGCGCGCGGAGTTGGCCAATCTGGATTGACGGAGGCCTACCAGGACGAAGGATATTTGCAGGCAAACTTTTCGGATCCGCAAGTTGTGATGAAAGATCCGCAGGGCCGCGACGCAACGCTTGGCGTCAGTCTGAACTACGACGTCATTCCCGGCCCGCATTTTCACTCGACCGGCGTTACGTGGAGCGGCAATCAGGCGCTAACCGAATCTGATTTGTCGAAATTAATGGAAGTGAAGCCGGGCGACATCGCCAGCCGAGACAAATTAAATTGGTCATGGGTAGCGGTACACGACCGATACGGCAAGGATGGTTATCTGACGGCGCACGTTGAAATCACGCCCGAATTCGACGCTGCGAAAGCCCAGGTCCACTATCAAGCGAAAATTTCAGAAGGCGCTCAATATCACATGGGGATTTTCACGGCCACGGGCGTGACAGAAATCCTGGCGAATAAATTGAAAGATGCATGGCGATTGCGAACCGGTCAGATATATGACGCCTCTTACGAAAGTACTTACGTTCAGCAGGACATGGGCTCAGTAATGCGGCCAAGCGCGACTTCGCGATTCACGGTCTACGTGAATCGCAAAATAAATCCGGAAACGCATGTGGTTGACGTCGAATTGGAAATCAAGTGAGCTGCGCGGCCGCCTTCCGATGCTAAACTCGCCTGAAACATGGGCCGAAAATCTCGTACAATGGAAATTATGAAAGGCAACCGATTGCGCATCATTCGGTTTCATACAGGTATGACCTTCCGAACGATTCTCGTTATCGCGGCGGCGGTGTGCGCGATTACAGTGAACGCGCAGACGCAAGCTCCTCCGGCAACTGCAAAAATCGCGTCCATCGAAGTGAGCGGCTCGAAGAAATTTACAAACGCTCAGGTGGCGCTGGCCAGCGGGCTGAAAGTCGGCGACGTTGTCGGCAAAGAAGAATTGCAAGCGGCGGCGAATCGACTGGCTGCGACGGGGAATTTTGGCGGAGTAAGTTATCGTTTCACCACGGACACCGCTGGAATTCACCTGACCTTTGAAGTTCAAGAATCCGCGGGCGTGCCGGTCATCTTCGATAATTTTCCGTGGTTTAAGGATGAAGAACTTGCGGCGGGGTTGCGGCAGAAACTTGGTTCGTTCGACGGCACCGCGCCGCAACAGGGAGCGCAACTCGACGCCATCGCGGATGCGCTGGTGAATATTCTTCCCACTCACGGAATTCACGGCCGTGTTTCGCACACGCTGGTCGAATGGCCGGATGGCGGGCAGGTGATGCAATTCAGCGTGGCAGAAAATCCGGTGATTGTGCAGGCCGTGGACTTCTCCGATCCGCTCGCCGCGAAATCTCTGCAAGTTACCGCGCAACTTTCCGAAGTGGTTGGCCATCCGTATTCGCGGCTGACGATGGCACTGTATGCGTATGAAGAAGTTCGCGCGGCGTATCTGGGCGCAGGATATTTGAAAGTTTCTTTTCCCGCGCCGACAGCAGCTCTCGTCGCCTCCACCAGCGGGGGCCACGCCGATTCTGTGCGCATCACGCAGCCGATTACACTCGGTCCGCTTTATCACTTCGGCGGAATCACCTGGACGGGAAATAGCGCGTACAGCACGACTTCGCTGAACAGCATGGTTCCGTTTTCGGCGGGCGTTGTGGTTGACGGAAATAAAATTCAAGGCACGTGGAATGCGATCGCGCGATCGTACGGGCACATCGGCTACATGGAAGCGCTGCTTGATCCGACGGCAACGCTGGACGACGCGGCGGAAAAAGTCAGCTATCGCGTGGAAGTAAAGGAAGGCGCGCAATACAAAATGGGACAATTAATTATTAGCGGACTTTCGCTGGACGGCGAAAGGAAATTGCGCGCGGCGTGGACGCTTGCGGCCGGGACGGTCTTCGATCAAACTTATTTTGATGATTTCATAACGAAAATTGCCAAGCCCACTCCGGCAATTTACGGTAATATTCCCGTCCATTATGAAAAGATCGGGCAATTGCTGCGGCGCGACGAGGATAAACATACTGTTGACGTGCTGATTGATTTTCAGTAAGAACGTGGCCGATGGAAAGAAATGATCCCGATGAAGCGTTTCAAAAGCAGGAACGCCTGCTTGCGGATGTGCGCGCGCTTCCGTCGGTGATTGTCGCGCTGTCCGGTGGCGCGGATTCGGCGTATCTTGCGTGGGCGGCGTGGCAAGCGCTGGGGGCGAATGCGCTGAGCGTCACAGCAATATCTGCAAGTTATTCCGCGCACGATCGCGAACAAGTTGAACTTTTTCTGCGCAATACTCCTGTGCCGCATATTTTCATCGAAACAAACGAGCTGGCCGATCCGCGCTACACCGCGAATAATTCCGAGCGCTGCTATTTTTGCAAGGATGAACTTTTCGCCTCGCTAGATTCCCTTGCCGCGGAGCGCAACATCGCGGCGGTCGCCTACGGAATTAATGCGGATGACACGCGCGATTTCCGCCCCGGTCATCGCGCGGCGGGCGAGCATCACGTACTCGCGCCGCTGCTAAGTGCCAAAATGAATAAATCTGAGATTCGAGAACTCTCGCGCACGGCCGGCCTGCCGACGTGGAACCGGCCTGCGTCGGCTTGCCTTTCGTCGCGAATTCCTTATGGAACAAAAGTTACTATTGAAAATTTGGCGCAAATTGAACGCGGAGAAGCGGCGCTGCGCGAAATGGGCTTCAAACAATTCCGCTTAAGGCATCACGATGCGCTGGCGCGAATCGAAATTGCTCGGGACGAATTGGCGCGCGCGCTGGATTCGGCAATCGCGGCCGAAATTATTTTGCGGATCAAACAAATTGGCTACGCGGAAGTGGAAATCGATCCGCAGGGCTACCGCCAGGGATCGCTGAATGTGCTGGCGGGAATTGGGATTGATAGAGTCCACGTCCGCAGATAACTTTCCGCTAGCGAAATTCAGGATACAATGGCGTTAGTGGGATCGAACCATCACTTCGGCAGAGATTTTATCGCGGCGATCTTCGCTGCGGCAATTTTTATTTCCATGCCGACGTTCGGCGCTCAACAGCAAGCGCCACCCGCAAAAGTTCCGCCGGCTGCGGGCGCGGCGCAAAATACAACTCCGGCGGTCGATCCGGAAGTAGAACTAAAAGCCACGATCGAAGCCGCTGGAAATGATCGCGCCGCTTTTGTCCGCAATTTAGAAGAATATTTGAATCGGTATCCCCAAACTCCCCGGAAAGCGGAAATTCTTCGCGCTCTAATTGACGCGAACATGCAACTCCGCGAGCCGGCAAAAGCGCTGGACGCCGCCGAGCGCGATCTCGCAATCGATCCGGAAGACACTTCAACGTTGATGCTTGCCGCAAATCTGCTGGAGCAACAAGGCGGGGACGCTAATCTCGCCCGCGCGATTGGATACGTCACGCGCGTCTACGAGCGCGTCGAAAAAACTTCGATCGAAGAGAAGCCAGCGCGGGATTCCGAAGCGGATTTTCTTTCGCAACAGCGCAGCGCGGAAATGACATTGCTGCTGGTTCGCGGAAAATTGGAACACGATCGGCTTGCGTACGATGCCGCTATCTCGGATCTTCAAGCGAGTTACAAGTTGAAACCAAATCCCGACGCCGCTTTACAACTTGGCGAAATCGCGGAGATGCAAAAGAAGACTGACGCGGCCATCGAGCAATATTTACTCGCGTTCGTAATTCCTTCGATGGAAGGCGCTGAAGTGGATCGCGCCGAGGTCCGCAAGAAACTTGGAAATATGTGGCAGCTCGCGCACGGAAGTCAGGCAGGACTTGGCGAGCGAATTCTGGAGACGTATGACCGGCTTTATCCTCCAACGAAGTCCGATGATGCAAATCCAAATGCCAGCGCGAAAGAGCCTTACGCGTTTGTGTTGGGCCGGCCGAGCGGATCTGCTCCACTGAAAATGTCCGACGAACGCGGAAAAGTTGTCGTGCTGGATTTCTGGGCTACGTGGTGCGGCCCATGCCGCGAAGTCGAGCCGCTTATCGAGCAGGTCGGCCAAATGTTTAAAGGCTCGAGCGATATTGTTTTTCTGGCGCTGAATAGTGATGACGACCGCACGCGCGTCGCGCCTTATCTCGCGAAACAAAAAATCGCAGGCACTCCGGTATTTGCGGACGGTCTGGATGCTTTGTTGAATGTCCACGCATTGCCCACGGTGCTGGTGCTCGACCGCACGGGAAAAATTGCATATCGCTCGGACGGCGTGGATCCGAACACATTCGTGACAAGTATAATGATGGCGATTCTAAACGCGGAAAAAGCGAAGTAGCGGGACTTTGTAAATCAGTTCAGCGGATTACATTCTTTCCGGCGCTTCAATTCCAAGCAGACCCAGCGCGCTAACGAGTTGTTTTTCAACGATGGCACAAAGCGCGAGCAGAAATTCTTTCCGCACGGCATCCGCTTCCGAAAGAATGTGATGCTTATGATAGAAATTATTGAACGCCTGCGATAGCTCGAAACAATATTTCGCAACGAACGCAGGCTCCTGTGATTTCAGCGCCGCTTCCACTCGCGCGCCCAGCGATCCGGCCAGCAGCGCCAGCTCCCACAAATCATCGCCCTGCGTGCCGTCAAGGATTGCTGCAAGCGCCGCAGCCGTCAGCGCAGAATTTTCCGTGGCCGGGCGATCCGCACCCTTACGCCAAATTCCGCGGATGCGCACAACGGCGTATTGGCAGTACGGCCCAGTCTCACCTTCAAAACTCAGCGCGTCATTAAAATCGAATGCGATAATCGTGTTGCGCGCGAATTTCACCATGAAATATCGCAGCGCGCCCACGGAAACAGCTTTTGTAATTTCCGCGCGCTCCTGTTCCGGGCGATCTGGATGGCGCTGATCCACTTCGGCGCGCGCCGCCGCTTCCAGCTTGTCCATCAGGTCGTCGGCTTTCACGCCAAGCCCGCGCCGGCCGCTGACTTCCACGTAACTCCGCTGCGCATCTTCCGGCGAAAGTTGATAACCCATGTCCGTCGCGCATCGCGGGGTAAGCGCGACAATTTCGTAACTGAAATGATTTGACCGCGCCGCCTGCGCGTTGAAGCCCAGCGCGCGCAATCCAGCGAAAACTATTTTCTGCAAATAACTTTGCCGCGCATCGATCACGTTGTATACGCGGTCCGCATGTCCGAAGGCCGGCGCGCCCGGCTCGCTCGGCTGTACTCGGGTCGTCCAAACTACATGACCAGAAGAAGCCGTGTGAAATGGCGCGTAATTAAAATCCTTGCCCAATAATCCGAATTTCCAAAGTTGGTAGGCAATATCTTTTCCGACGTAAGTTACCGTTCCGTTCGAGCGCACAATAATTTTCGCGTCATCGTCCGACGCAGATTCGGCGTTTTCATCGGCGCCCTTACCTTCGTCCAGATGCATCACCCAGCAGCCGGCCGTCTTCCCTGCTGTTGAGAGATGAATCGCGCCGCGCTGTTTCAGCAGACCAAACGCCATTTCCCAGAATTTCAGTTCCAGAATTTCACTTTCGCGCGGCAGCACGTCATAGGTAATGCCGAGCCGGTCCATCGTGTTCATGTGGCAGTGAACAATCGCGTTGGAAATAATTTGGCCGACTTCCGCTTCCAGCCCGTGTCCGTGCTCAATAACTTTCATCGTTTCGCCGCGCAACGCGACGCGCGATTTATCTTCCTCGAGGAAATTCGTCACGCGCGCGTAAAGATCCCAGCAGTAGTAATCAAATTTCGGGGCGGCTGCCAACGCGCTGATTTCCGCCGGTGATTTTTTTTCAATGTGCAGAAATCCCAGGACGACGTCGGCAACTTGCACGCCAGTGTTATCAATAAAATTTTGGACTTCCACGCACTCGCCGGAATATCGCAGCAACTTCACAAACGTGTCGCCCAGAATCGCGTTACGCAAATGTCCGATGTGCGCCGCTTTGTTTGGATTGATGTTGGTGTGTTCGACAACTATTTTTGGCTTGGTAGCGCCGGCAACGACAGGAGCAGAAACATCGTCGTGCAAAGCATTCTGCATTCCTGCAAAGAATGCTCCACGATCCAGAAACACATTCAAATATCCCGCGCCGGCCACTTCAATTTTCGCCACGCCCGGAATCGCACCAATCTCCGAAGCAATTTCCTGCGCAATCTGGCGCGGCGCGCGCTTCAGCCGCTTCGCCAATTCAAACGAAATCGGCGACGCCAACTCGCCCATCGCCAGTCGCGGCGGACGCTCGGTGGAAACAATCGTCTCGATTCCATATCGCCGGCTGATAAATCCGGCCAATTGCTCGCGAACGCGGGCTTCTAACTCGTGATACACGCTGCTCCTTTTTGCGGTGCTGTTCCGAAGATGGGAAAATCATTATAGGCAATGGGTTAGCCGAGGTCAAAACGCGATATTTCGCGCGCCGCCGGCGAATTGACACTCCGCGGCGCTCCGAATACTATCGATTGTTTACACGCGCCCGCGATTTCGCGCAGGCATTCAACCGAAATGCGAATTGCATATTTCGACGGATTTTCCGGCATCAGCGGCGATATGGTTCTCGGCGCTCTGGTTGACGCCGGATGTCCGCTGGCACAAATCCAATCTGAACTGCGGAAAATTGTACTGCCCGGCTGGGAAATCTCGGCGGAAAAAGTGAAGCGTGGCGCGTTGGTTGCCACTCACGTGAAAGTTACTGCCGCGGAAACCCATCACCATCGCGGATATTCCATGATTGCGGATAAAATTGCAGCTGCGGGACTGGCTCTGCGCGCTGCTGACCGCGCAACGCAAATATTCAAGCGTCTCGGTGAAGCCGAAGCAAAGGTTCACGGAGTGTCACTCGAAGCCGTGCACTTCCACGAAGTTGGCGCAGTAGATTCGATCGTAGATATTGTAGGCGCGGCAATCGGATTCGAGATTCTCGGCATCGATCGCTTCGCATGTTCGGCGCTGAATGTTGGAGGCGGCACGGTAAAAACCGCGCACGGAATTCTTCCTGTCCCCGCGCCAGCAACGGCGGATTTGCTGAGTGGAAAACCGACATACGCCAGCTCAATTATGCGTGAACTCGTTACACCAACTGGCGCGGCAATCGTCTCAACACTCTGCGATGACTTTGGCAAACAGCCGCGCATGAGTGTTTCGCAAATAGGATACGGCGCGGGCACGGCGGAAATAAAAGAACAGCCAAACGTGCTACGCGTTCTGGTTGGCGAATCGGCCGAAAAAGAATTCGCGCAATGGGACGAGCAAATCACGGTCATCGAAGCGAATTTCGACGACATGAATCCGCAAATTTACGGATACTTCGCGGAAAAAGCTCTGGCGGCGGGCGCGCTGGATGTTTTCGCTGCTCCAGTGCAAATGAAAAAGAATCGTCCGGGAATGTTGGTGACGCTTCTATGCGCGCCGACCGATGCCGACAAACTATCCGACCTGCTTTTTTCCGAGACGACAACCATCGGCCTGCGAAGTTACGAAGCCCGCCGCCGCGTTCTCGCGCGCGAAGCAGTCACGGTGAAAACTCCGCACGGCGACGTGCGCATGAAAGTTGCTCGCCTGAATGGACATATTTTAAATGTCGCGCCGGAATTTGATGATTGCCGCCGGGTGGCCGAAGAACATCGCGTCCCGCTGAAGCAAATTCTTTCTGAAGCGGCGCTTGCATGGGAAAATCAGCGTGGAGGCACGCACTAGAAAATGCCTATTCCGAGCACCAAGCCGAAATTTTATCTAACCACGCCGATCTACTACACGAACGGCCTGCCGCACATCGGCCACACATATTCGACGATCGTGTGCGACACCATTCGCCGCTACAAGCGCATGTGCGGATTCGACGTGGTGATGACCACCGGCACGGACGAGCACGGCGTGAACGTCGAGCGTTCGGCGCGAAGGCCGCCGGAATGCAAGAAGCTGACTACGTCGATCAACATGGCCGCCGAGTGGCGCAAAATTTGGGACGAATTCGGAATTCAGGGCGACGAATTTATTCGCACCACCGATCCTCTGCACGCGCGCACCGTGCAATGGCTCTTCAAACTGTGCCGCGAAAATGGATACGTTTATAAGGGCCATTACACCGGCCAGTACTGCATCTTCGACAACGCGTACGTAAATGACGCAAAGCCCGGCGATCCTTGTCCGGATTGCGGCCGGCCGACGGAAACCGTTACCGAAGAGAATTATTTCTTCAAACTTTCCGAATTTCAGAAGCGGCTGCTCGAATTTTACGAACAGAATCCGAATTTCATTCAGCCGGAAGCGCGCAAGAATGAAGTTCTCAGCTTCGTCGAAGGCGGCCTTCGCGATTTGAGCATTACGCGCACTTCAATCCGGTGGGGCATTCCTGTGCCCGACGAATCGCCGCACGTTTTCTACGTTTGGTTTGACGCGCTGACAAGTTACTTGAGCGCCGTCGGCGGCCCCGAATATGCGCGTCGTGGATACTGGCCGGCAAATTTGCATCTCGTCGGCAAGGAAATTATTCGCTTTCACGCCGTTTACTGGCCCGCGTTTCTGATGGCCGCCGGACTTCCCTTGCCCAAACAAATCTGGGCGCACGGCTGGCTGCTGATGGATAGCGCGAAGATGAGCAAGTCCACCGGAAATGTTGTGCGGCCGCGGCCGATCGTCAACGTGATGGGCATGGACGCGCTGCGCTACTACCTGCTGCGCGAAACTGTGTTCGGACAGGACGGAAATTTCAGCTACGACGCGCTGGTCACGCGCTACAACGCCGATCTCGCGAACGGTCTGGGCAATTTGGCCAGCCGCACGCTGACCATGATCGAAAAATATTGTGATTCGCAAATTCCGAAGCCCGGTGACGCATCAGTTGGCGCGGGCGTTGCCGCCGATGCCGAACGTGTGATCGCTGCCGCGAACGAAGGCTACAATCAATATCAATTCTCGGTGACTCTTGAAGCGATCTGGAGTCTGATTGCTCGAGTCGATCAACTCATCACCACAGAAAAACCGTGGACGCTTGCCGGCGAACAACAATCACGACTCGAGGCAGTTTTGTACGCAGCCGCCGAAGCTCTGCGCATCGTAACGATTCTGGCGCATCCGGTAATTCCGACTGCCACCGAAGCAATTTGGAAATTGCTCGGACAGGCCGTTCCACTGCGCCAACAAAAAATTGACGCATTAGCATGGGGCCAGCTAAAACCCGGAATGCGCATTGGCAAAACCCGCGGGAGTTTTTCCGCGCATTGATAAAGCCGACGCAATCGAAAGGATGGAAAAAATGGAACAAGAATCCAGCAAGCCCGCGGCACCGGTATCACCCGCACAACCAGCGGCAACTCCTGCAGCAGCCAGCGCGCCGCCCGCCGCCGTGGCAGCACCAGCGGGGCCGGTGAAAATTGGGATTGATGATTTCACGAAAGTCGAAATGCGCGTCGGGCAAATTCAAACGGCGGAGCGCGTCGCCGGCGCAGACAAACTTCTGAAGCTGACCGTCGATATCGGCACAGAAGTTCGCCAGATCGTCGCTGGAATTGCGACGGCCTACGAACCCGAAAAATTGATCGGACGCAAAGTCGTGGTGGTCGTGAATCTCGCTCCGCGGAAACTGCGTGGCGTGGAATCGAACGGAATGATTGTGGCGGCGTCCATTGGGCCGGAAAATCGGCCGATCCTGGCAGGATTCGCGGAAGACGTTCCCGTCGGAACGCGACTGAAGTAACGCGCAATCGGCCGCGCAAATAAAAATAAATGGAACTCACCGACTCCCACGCCCATCTGGACTTCCCGCAGTTTGACGAAGATCGCGCGGCGGTGATCGAACGCGCGCGCGAAGCCGGAATCGTCGCGCTGCTGGCCATCGGCACGGGACCCGGGTCCGGAAAAGTTGGATGCCGCGCTTGCCCTTCGCCGAACAGCACGATTGGATTTGGGCGACCATTGGCATTCATCCGCACGAAGCCGCGCAAGTTACCGACGCGCACATGGCTACGCTCGAAACTTTGGCGAAGCACCCGCGCGTAATCGCGTGGGGCGAAATCGGACTCGACTACCACTACGATTTTTCTCCGCGCGAAATTCAGCACGTAGTGTTTCGCCGACAACTTGCGCTCGCGCGCGAAGCTGAACTTCCCGTCGTGATTCATTGCCGCGAAGCCTGGACGGATTGCCTGGCGATTCTGCAAACCGACTGGCAGAGTTCCGGCCTGGGCGGAATTTTTCATTGCTTCACCGGCACGCTGGAAGAAGCGCGCGAAGGTATGGACATGGGCTTCATGATCTCCTTCGCCGGAAATAGCGACATATCCGAAAGCTCAAAATCTGCGCGACGTTGCGCGTGATGTCCCAATGGAATCTTTGCTCATCGAAACCGATTCGCCCTACCTTGCGCCGCAAACTCATCGCGGCCGGAGAAACGAGCCGGCATATGTCGCAGAGGTGGCGCAGACGCTCGCGAGTGTGAGAAACTTAGCCGCCGAAGATGTGGCGTCAATTACCACCGCAAATTTTCGCAGATTTTTTGAGCTGAGCGCGCCGAGCAAATAATGAGCGCCACCGGGCAAGCCCGCACCACAGGGAGACAGGCCATTCCGCTGCTGATGGCAAAAGAGATTTTCGATCTTGTCCGCGACGACCTTGCGAAGGTCGAGCAGGAGCTTGCGCTTCAAAGCGCCTCCGCGTTTGAGCCCGTTGCGGAAATCGGCAGCTATTTGCTGGGTGGCGGAGGCAAGCGCCTGCGTCCCGCGCTGCTGCTGCTTGCCGCAGGATATTCAAATTATCAAGGCACCGCTGCAATTCGGCTCGGCGCGGTCGTCGAATTAATTCACAGCGCAACTCTGATCCACGACGATGTAATCGACGGCGCACAACTTCGCCGCGGACGCCCCTCTTCAAACGCGCGCTGGGGAAATCACATGAGCGTGCTGGCCGGCGATTGGCTCTACATGCAGGCCTTCCAAATGGCGCTGACCGAAAGAAATTTCCGCGTACTGGATCTGCTGATCGAACTGACGCAAAACATGGTCGAAGGTGAGTTGCTGCAACTTACCCACATTGGCCGCATGGATTTGACGGAGCAGGAAGCGCTGGAACTTTCTACGCGAAAAACTGCGTGTCTTTTTTCGGGATGCGCGCGCCTCGGCGCAGTTCTCGGTCAACAGGACGACTTGACGGAGCAATCGCTCGCCGAATACGGCCACTACTCCGGTCTAGCATTCCAATTGTTGATGACCTACTCGACTTCACCGCATCGCCCGAGCAACTTGGCAAGCCGGTGCTGAGCGATTTGAAAGAAGGCAAAGTTACTCTGCCTCTGATTTACGCGCTGGAAGCGATGGCGCGGCAGGCCGCAAATTAGTTGCGAACGTCCTTGAAGAAAAGGATTTCCGCACCGTGCGCCCAGAACAAATCACCGAACTCGTTCACGAAACCGGCGCGCTGGATCGCGCGCGTGCGCCTAGCTCACGAATTCGCAGAACGCGCAAAAACATCGCTGAATGGTGGCGCCAACACGGAATACGGCCGCGCGCTGATGAGCGTTCCAGATTTTATCCTCGCGCGCGATTCGTAAATTTTGTAACGCGCGCGCCAAGCGCAAGCTCCGATGCTGCCTTTTAAGCTCGTCTACCACGAAGAATACGACCTTCATCTCGGCTCGCACGTTTTCCCTTCGCAAAAATATCGGCTCATAAAAGAAGCTCTGCTCGCGGGAAATATCGCGGCACCTGAAGACTTCCTGAAGCCGGAACTTGCCGCGGACGCCGACGTCCTCCGCGTCCACACCACCGATTACATCCATCGCATAAAATCGCACACGCTCAGCGCGTCGGAACAAATGCTCTTGGAAATTCCGAGCCGGCCCCGAAACCGTTCGCGCATTCTGGCTCTCTGCGGGCGGAAGTATCTTGGCGGGTCAACATGCAATGAAGGATGGCTTTGCCGCGAACATCGGCGGCGGATTTCATCACGCCTATCCCGATCACGGCGAAGGCTTCTGCATGATTCACGACGTCGCCATCGCCATTCGCCGCCTGCAAGCCGACGGCGCGATCACAAAAGCGATGGTCGTCGATACCGATGTTCATCACGGCAACGGAACCGCAGCCATCTTCGCGAAAGATGAATCCGTGTTCACGCTCTCGATCCATCAGTTAAATAATTATCCGGCGCGAAAGCCGCCGTCGAATATCGACCTGAATTTGCCGGACAGAATTGGCGACGAAGACTACTTGAGTATTCTTGATGAAGGGATGTCTCGTGCATTCACGGAATTTCAGCCGGACATAATTTTCTATGTCGCCGGCGCAGATCCGTACCGTGAAGACCAACTAGGCGGGCTTTCATTATCGATTGAAGGACTACGGGAGCGTGACCAGCTCGTATTCCGTCACGCTCGCCAGAAAAATGCCCCGGTTGCAATCACGCAAGCCGGCGGATACGCCCGACACGTCGCAGACACCGTGAAAATCCACATAAATACAATCGTCGCCGCGCGAGACTCGCTTCAACGCAACGTAAAGCCTATTTCGCGCCAGTAAAATTCATCGCCAAATCAATCAACGTGCGCACCGCAACGCCCGTCGCGCCCTTCGGCATCCAGGGCTTCGTGTCGTCGTACCACGCCGTTCCCGCGATGTCCAAATGCACCCACGGCACGTCGTCCACAAATTCGCGAATAAACATCGCGCCCGTGATCGACCCGCCGCCCTTGCTGTTGCTGATGTTCTGAATATCCGCGTAAGTTCCCTTCACCATGTCGCGATATTCATCGTCCATCGGCATCGGCCACATTTTTTCGCCAGCAGACTTCGCGCTGGCCAACAATTTATCCGTGAATGCTTGATTGGTGCCAAACACTCCGGTATTGACTCCCGCCAGCGCTACGACAATCGCGCCGGTTAGCGTCGCCGCATCCACCAAGTGCGTGACGCCCAAACTTCGCGCGTAAGTAATTCCGTCCGCCAGAATCAGCCGCCCTTCCGCATCCGTGTTCAGTACTTCAATGCTCTTGCCGGACATCGCAATCTGAATATCTCCCGGCTTCTGCGCTTTTCCGCCCGGCATATTTTCCGTCGCCGGAATAATCGCAATGACTTTCACGGAAGGTTTCAGCATTGCCAGCGCGCGCATCACACCAATCATCGCCGCACCGCCGCACATATCGAACTTCATCTTGTCCATGTCCGCCGCAGGCTTAATCGAAATTCCGCCGGTGTCGAACGTCACCGCTTTTCCGACCAATCCCAGCACCGGCGAATTCGGAGCCGCATTCGCGGGCGTATAAGTAAGCGCAATCACTCGCGGCGGCTCAACGCTTCCCTGCGCCACCGAAAGCAGCGCCCCCATTTTCAGTTCTTTAATGCGGTTCTCATCCAGGATTTCGCAAGCCAATCCCTGTTCGCGCGCCATTTCCGCCGCACGCTCCGCCAAAACTTTCGGCGTCATAATATTTGACGGCTCGTTCGCCAGTTCGCGCGTAAAATTCTGTGACTCCGCGATAATCCTTCCGCGCTCAATCGCCTTGTCCGCGCCAGACGCGGCATCCCATCCCGCCACCGCCGCCCATTCAATCGGCTCACTCTTCTTCTTGCCGGTCTTATATTTGTCTGCCTCAAAATCCGCCAACAACAATCCTTCCGTCACCGCTTCGGCAGACGCAACATTGGCATCGGTCTCCCGCGCCAAAAACGCAATCCGCTTCACTCCGCGGGTCTTCAAATAGCGCAGCGCCGCCCCGGCCAGCTTCCGCAACTCGCCGGAATTAAATTTGTCTTTCTTTCCCGCGCCAACCACCAATAGACGTTCTGCCTTCAATCCCGCCGGCGCGTGAATCAAAGTCATCTCCAACATCTTGCCAGTCAACTCTCCACCGGACGCGAGCTTCTTCAGCAATCCTCCCGCAATCTGATCAATGTCCGAAATCTTTCCGCCAATCGGCTCCTCTTCAAACGCATACGTAACCAGCGCCTGCGCTTCAATTGCACCAGTCGGTCTGGACTCTGTAATTATTTTCATGGCCTTTTATCAACGCCTCCGGGATTGGTAAATTGCATTCTTCACTTCTCGATCTGCTTCCTTCTTCCGCTCAGTGGCGCGGCGATCCCAATCTTTCTTCCCGCGCGCCAACGCCAAATCGCACTTCGCAATTCCATTGCGAAAAAATATCCGTGTGGCGATAAGCGTCAAACCTTTCTGCTGCGTCTTACCGAATATCTTTCGGATTTCTTCCTTGTGCATCAAAAGCTTGCGCGAACCCAGAGGAGAATGATTCCACGGCCCTCCGGCGTTGTACTCCGATATATGGCAGTTCTCCAGCCACAGTTCGCCCTTGCGAACCTGCGCATAGGCCTCGCGGATGTTGGCCTTCCCCTCCCGCAAAGCCTTCACTTCCGTGCCGCGCAGCACCATTCCAGCTTCAAATCGCTCCAAAAGCTCGTAGTGATAGTTCGCAGAGCGGTTCTGCGCCACCATCTGCTCGGCAATGCGCTCTTTGGCTTTACCCGAGGCCTTGGCTTCTTTCTTTTTTTGAGGTTTCTGCGGCACGCCCAACCATCATATCCGCCGATGTTAACTATAAGCAAGCCGACATCTACACGGCTTGTTGGTGCATCCTACCAACGGATGCTAAACTAATCTCGGTAGTTTGGCGTCTATCCACTATGAACAATCGCCGTCTAGTAGTACTAGCGCTCGGATGCGTGGCCATATTCCTTTCAGGCTGCCCGAAGAGCAGCCAGGAAGCGAAGCTAGGGCTCAAGGCCGAAGAGATTAAGGATTACGACACCGCGCTCCTGTACTACCAGCGGGCGCTGCGTGGGGATCCGACCAACACCGAGTACAAGCTGAAGGCGGCGCGTCTCCGTTTTGAGGCTGCGAACTATCACCTTTCTCAAGGCGAAAAATTCCGCGACAAGGGCAATCTTCCCCTGGCGCTAGCCGAATTCCAAAAGGCCGCCTCCATCGATCCCGCCAACTCTCAAGCTGAGTTGGAAGTCCAGCGCGTTCTGGAAGCTCTCGCGGCGCGCGCCGCGATCGAAAATCCGGCTGCTCCTCCCGTTCCAAGCGGGCCGGTTATGATGGAAGGCCCCCCGGTCCTGAAGCCGCTCTCGAAGGACCGCATTCCAGATTTGAAAATGACCAACGATTCAAAAATTGTCTTCCAGACGATTGGGAACCTCGCCAATCTGACGGTAGTGTTCGATCCTGAGTTTCAAGGCAAGCGAATTCCCTTCGAGGCGCGCAATCTTACTCTGCAAGAAGCGCTGGACATCGCCGCGCTGCAGTCAAAAGCGTTCTGGAAGCCGCTGACAGGCAACATTATTTTCGTGGCCAGCGGCGATCCCGCCAAGCGCAAGGAATATGAGGAAGAAATCGTCAAGGTTTTTTACCTCACAAATATCACCGCGGATAAGGATTTAACGGAAATCGTCACCGCCATCCGCAACATGTTTACTCCTGCGCTTTCCAAAATGAATGTCATCACCGCGCAGAATGCCATCGTGGTGCGCGATACTCCTGACAAAGTATTGCTCGTCGGCAAGCTGATTAATGCGCTCGACAAAGCGAAAGCCGAAGTGGTCGTAGACGTTTCCATCGCCGAAGTAAATCTTGATAACATGCACCAGCTCGGCGTTTCACCGAGCACCAGCATTTCCGCCACATTCGCGCCGCCAGCAACCACCTCCACCAGCTCAAGCACAACCGCCGCATCGGCCGCGGTGATTGCCTTGAATATGCTCAAGCACCTTTCCACCGCCGACTACAATATCAACTTGCCAAGCGCCACAGTCACTGCGCTGCTCAGCACAAACGACACTCGAATTTTGCAAAATCCTGAAATTCGCGCGGTTGATGGACAAAAGGCCAGCCTGAAGATTGGCGACCGCGTTCCCGTCGCCACCGGCAGTTTCCAGGCCGGAGTCGGCGCTGGATTAGGGACCGCAGGCAGTTCCGTGGTCAGCCCGCTCGTGAACACACAATTCCAATATCAGGACGTCGGTGTGAACATCGACATCACTCCGCGCATTCTGCCCGACCGCGACGTGGCCATGCACATCAAGATTGAAGTTTCAGCGGTCACCAGCGAGATCAATATTGGCGGCATTCAACAACCCGAAATCAGCCAGCGCGTTGTGGAACACGATGTGCGCTTGCGAGACGGCGAAGTCAACGTGCTGGGCGGATTAATTCAGCGGCAGGATACCAAGAGCATTAGCGGTTATCCGGGATTGGCGAAAATCCCGGTCATGCGGTATCTATTTTCCCAGGACAACGTGGACCATGCGACCGATGAGATCCTGATCGTTCTCACTCCGCACGTCGTGCGCATGCCCGACATCACACCAGAAAATCTGCGCAGCATCGCAACGGGCACCGACCAGAATCCGCAAATTCATTTTGTTGATGACGGCGTGACCGCTCCTGTTCCGCCGCCAGTTGTGCCGACGCCAACATCTGCGGCGAATCAACTAACCCAATCATCACCGGTAACGCAAACGCCAGGCGTTCCTGTGCTTGGCGCAATCCAGCCGCCTGCGGCAACTGTCGCGCCACTCACCCCCGGCGGCCCGGCAACACTGCGTTTTGAACCGGGCACCATTAACTTGAAACCCGGTGACACCACCACCGTCGGCATCGTCGTCGAAAACGTGAAAGATCTTTCTTCGATTCCGCTCCTGCTCCAGTACAACCCCGCGGTAATTTCAGTGGAAGAAGTGCGCCACGGCGGATTTCTTTCCGCTGATTCGCAAGCCGCCATCGTGCAGCAACCAAATCAAGCGCACGGTCAGGAAATTATTTCGGTCACGCGAACTCCGAACTCTCCCGGTATCAGCGGCACTGGCACCGTCGTGGCCGTCGTGATCAAAGCTCTCGCGCCGGGAAACTCGCAACTCTCAATTGTTCAGGTTAACGCCAAAGATTCGCAGCAGCGCCCGATTCAACTCGTCACTGTCGAAGGCGCCGTGAAGGTGCAGTAAGAGAAATTAGCAGAGAGTTTTGTTGAGAAGGCAATTCATGCAGCGACCTCGCAAACACTTATCTTCCAGCGCCGGCATGACTCTGCTGGAATTGATTATCGCCACTGCGATTCTCGTAGTGCTTGCGTCCGCTGCGTTGCCTCTAACGCGCATGACCGTTAAGCGCGAAAAAGAAGCCGAGTTGCACCGCGATCTCCGCGAAATGCGCGACGCCATCGACCGCTACAAGGACGACGCCGACAATCATTTAATTGTCACCGAGCAAGGCTCTGAAAATTATCCGCCTGACCTCGATACTCTCGTGAAGGGCGTTCAAGTTGGCGCGCACACAACTGGAACCGGCGCACCGGGAGGCACGCAAACTCAAGCGCAACAACTCGTTCGCTATTTGCGCAAAGTTCCCGTGGATCCGATGACCGGCCGCGCCGAATGGGGTCTGCGTTCCGTTTCCGACGACCCGACCTCTACTTCATGGGGCGGCAAAAATGTTTTCGACGTCTATTCCCTTTCGCAAGGCGTCGCAATGAATGACACAAAATATGCTGACTGGTAGAAAATTCGCATCGCTCGTGAAGTCCGCAATTACGCCGCGCGCTGATCGCAGTTCGGATCAGACGCCCCAGCGCGTCCGCGCAACGAATTCTAACCGCCGCCGCTTCCTGCGCATCCTCGGATTCACCATGCTCGAGCTGATGGTGGTCATCGCCATCATCATGATTCTTCTCGGATTGGCCGCCGGAAAATATCAGCGCTCGATCATGCGTTCGCATGAAGCCGTATTGAAGCAGGATTTGCGCGTGATGCGCGACGCCATCCAACAATACACGCTGGACAAAGAAGCCGCGCCGCAATCTCTCGACGATCTCGTCAGCGCCGGCTACCTGCGCAACGTTCCCACCGATCCCATCACGCAAAGACCCGATTGGGTCACAGTAACCGAGGACATTCTCCTAAGTCCCGAGCAATCAACCACAGGAATTTCCGACGTGCATTCCGCGTCAAACGAAATTTCGCCGTTTGAAAACACCGCCTACAGCTCCTGGTGAATTTACTCGTCCGAACGCCGAAATTTGACGCCCATCTAACCATTCCGCTATCATTCATTCGCGGGGTGGAGCAGTCTGGTAGCTCGTCGGGCTCATAACCCGAAGGTCGTTGGTTCAAATCCAACCCCCGCAACCAATTTCCGAACCTTTCTGTTTACTTCCAACCTGTCTCGCGTGCCTGACAAACCGTGCGAAACCCGATTTCCCTCGCGCGAAAACCACCCCGCCTGTATTAAACTCTCCCCCGCGTTCAAACAATCAAGTTGAATCGCACGGAGGCATCTCTATGTGGAATCGCCGTCATTTTGTGGCCGTCTGCGCGGGTCTCGGGCTGGGCGGCACGGTGCTGCCGGGCGCGCTGCTGACTCTCGCGCAAGATCAGCCGCGCGTCACCAAGGACATGATCGACACCGCGGCCAAAATTGCCGACGTCACCATCGCCGACGAATACAGGGACGCGATGCTCCAAAGACTGAATGACGCCGAGCAGGGCTACGAAGCCGTTTACAATCTGCACATGGCAAACGCGGTGCAACCCGCGATCATCTTCGATCCGCTTCCCATGGGCGCTAAGGTTTCCACCGCGAAAGCCGAAATGGTGATGTCCGCCGCGCCTGCCGTCGCCACCAAAGCGCCGAAAAATATTGAAGACTGCGCGTTCA
Source organism: Terriglobia bacterium (assembly GCA_963840515.1). Taxonomy (GTDB): domain Bacteria; phylum Acidobacteriota; class Terriglobia; order Acidiferrales; family UBA7541; genus DASTCZ01. The sequence goes on along the minus strand of CAWIZI010000023.1, from coordinate 8,120 downwards.
TGACGGTGCGCCAACTGGCCACGCTCGTGAAATCAAAACAGGTTTCGTCCATGGCGCTGACTGAAATGTATTTGGAGCGGCTGAAGCGCTACAACTCCAAGCTGCTCTTCTACGTGAACCTCACCGAAGATCGTGCGAAAACTCAAGCCGCCGCCGCCGATAAAGAAATCGCCGCCGGAAAATATCGCGGCACGTTGCACGGAATTCCGTGGGGCGCAAAAGATTTGCTCGCGGTGAAAGGATATCCCACCACCTGGGGCGCGGGCGGCTTTGAACATCAAATGATTGATGAAGACGCGACGGTGGTCCAGCGTTTGGATCAGGCCGGAGCTGTGCTGGTAGCGAAGCTGACCGCCGGCGCATTGGCGTCGGGCGATTTCTGGTTCGGCGGCCAGACGCGCAATCCTTGGCTCCCGGCGCAAGGCTCCAGCGGTTCCAGCGCCGGGCCGGCTTCGGCCACCTCAGCCGGCTGCGTCGGATTCAGCATCGGCACGGAAACGCGCGGCTCAATTTCTTCGCCCTCCACGCGCTGCGGCGTCACAGGTTTCCGGCCCACGTTCGGACTTGTTCCGCGCACCGGCGTGATGGCGCTTTCCTGGACAATCGACAAGGTCGGACCCATCTGCCGCTCCGTCGAAGATTGCGCGATCGTAATGAACTACATCCATGGTCAGGACGGCAAAGACCGCAGCGTGCAACCCGCGGCATTTAACTGGAACTCGCAGTTCAATTGGAAATCGCTTCGCGTGGGCGTATTGCAGAAAGATTTCGATCTCGCGCCATACACACCGCCTGCCCCGCCGAAACCGGTTGACCAAATGACCGCCGAGGAAAAGCAGCAGTACGAGGATCGAGTCGGCCGCGGCCAGGCCGCTTATAACTCACGCGCCGCCGATCGCGCCTTCGACTTAGCCGCGCTCGACAAATTGAAATCCATGGGCGTGAAGATGACGCCGGTCGAGCTTCCTGCCGAGTTCACTCCCGTGCTGGTTGGCGCCATGGAGCAAATTTTGGAAACGGAAGCGGCGGCGGGGTCCGACGAACTTACGCGCTCCGGCCGCGACAAACTTCTCACCCGGCAGACGCCGCAGGACTGGCCCAATCGTTTCCGCACATCGCGATTCATACCTGCGGTGGAATATGTGCAGGCCAATCGCGTCCGTATGCTGCTGATTGAAGCGATGGCAAAACTCTTCGAGAACCTCGACCTGATCGTCGCGCCAACCAACGGCGCACACGTGACAGTCACGAATCTCAGCGGACATCCGGCCGTGATTTTGCCGAACGGATTCCGCTCCGCCGAAACACCGATGCCGAATACCAATAATCCGAATGCAGGCGGCGGCCCGGGCACTCCAGTAAGTCTGACTTTCCTCGGCAATCTTTATAGTGACGCGAAGCTGCTCGCCTTCGCACGCGCGTATCAGGACGCAACCACGTTCCACCTGAAGCATCCGAAGCTGGACGCATAAACACAGGTCAGCGTCGTCGATCGGTCAAAATAATTCGCTTCTACTTATTACCGCCCAGCGATTCGCGCTGCAACGCCAACCGCTTCTCCCGATCTTCTGCAAAGCGCTGAATGCCGGAAAGAACCGACGCCTGATCCAGATGCGCTTCTGCAATCACGTCCGACTCTCGCCCGCCGGACAACCATTGATTGTCCCAGTCGGCGGTCAGGGAATATTTGTCAGTCAGCGGCCCGACGTCTCTTATGGGCCACTCACGCCGCGTACCGGTGCTAATCACCATCAGATCAAACAGCGCTTCCGGAGGCAGCACCTTTCGGCGATAGCTCTCGGGCTGTCTCTCAAATAAATCTTCGCTCACAACTGAAATGATCTTCACGTTGATTCCGCGCTCTTCCAGGTGCGGCAGCTCTTTCACGACATTCATTGTCGCGCTGGCGCCCTGCAGAATCACGTAGCCCTGACGAGGCCGGTCCGGAGCAAAATCGCGAATCACGTAAAGCCCCTTGGCGGCAGCGTTTGGATCGGTGTCGGCAAAATGGCTGCGGTCGGCCACGGCAAAATCGGGCCGCGCCACTTCAATAATGATGATGCCAACCTTCGGATCGCGCGCAGCGATCTCCGCCGCGGCAAAGTATCCGGGCGCTACGTCATTGTAGTCCCAGAAATTCAAGCGGATGGTTTGTCCGCGCGGAAACAGCTTCCATACTTGCGGCGCAAAAATACCGAAGTGCGTCCGCGCATCTGCCGCCGTTTCCGGCCCGGAATGCGCCGCCAAAATGTGCAGCACTCCCATGCGGAACTTGCTGTCCTGATTCTGCTGGCTCCACACTCGGGCTGGCGTATACATCAGCGGAGTGAACGCGCCGTAGGTGCCGCTCAGCGCCCACACTCCCGCAAATTTGGTGGGATCCACCGACGCGCTCTGGCTCACCAGCCCAATCGCGGTCGAGACGTTCCCAGCTTCCTGAATGCCGGCCTTCAGGCGCGTGCCCATCGGATTCGTCTCGGGATCGTAATGTCCCCACAAACTGCCGTGCTCAACGTTGATCGACTCGGACAAATCGGCCGCTATCGTGAAGAATCGATTACTTGTAACATAGTTTACCCATTTGATTACTTCCGAAATGGCCCGCCTCGCTCCCGCAACTTCTCCGGGTTTACGAAACAGCGTGATTCCTACTTCCTTCTGTTTTCCAGAAATTGCATTCGTTACCGAAAGCTTCTGCGGTTCGTGCGGCAAATTTGCAACTTTCAAGCGCTCGTCGAGAAACGGATCCTTCCGAGTATCAATGCGCAGCGGAACATCGTCCTTCACGCTATCGCCAATCTCTACCAGCCGGTCCGCCAGCCAGTCTCCCAGACCATTGCGATCCAGCACCGACATGACAACGTCGATATTCGTTTTGAACTGAATTAGCTGCTCTTTGGTATCTGTCACCGGCCCCTGCCGGATTCCTTTGAATTCAACTCCGTAGCTGCGCTCGAAAGTCTCTGCCAGCGCGACAAAATATTCCGAGTTCATCTTGAACGCATAAGGATGACTGGCGTACCCAACCACCTGAGGGCCGTATTCCGGGATCTTCCCTTGAACCGCTGTGGGCCAGTAACCCTTCACAGTCCTGCCAATGGCGATCATCGGACGCCGATCGTCCGGATCCCAATCCTCCATCGCTTTCAGCGTGGCCACCACTTGTCCGTAATCGTTGCCATCATCTATGGTGAACACGTTCCAGCCATACGATGTCCACTGATCTACAATCCGGTAGGCGTCATATTTTTCGCGAATAACGCCGCCCATCAGTGAATCATCAATACCGCTGTTGTTATTCGATAACATGATCCGCAAGCGTTTGCCGACCTGCAGCGCCAGCGCCTGTGTCTTCAATTCCTGCGCATGGCCCTCAGTCATCGCAAATTCGCCCTCGAAGGCGATGATCTTCGGAGATCCCGGCGCGCCGGCGAAATCCCAGAACGCTGCTTTCCCGGCCGCCGCGGCGACGCCAACTCCCGAAGGCCCTCCATTCACATCATTGGTAACATCTGTCGATTCAGCGTGACCGGCCAAAGCGCGAATGCCGCGCCCTTTGGCTTGGGAAAATAGCGGATTATCGTCCAACCCAACACTTTGCAACAACGTCTTCAGCGCTCCGGCACCTCTACGAAACCCAAGCGCGTCGACCGGCAACATGGCGACATCGGGATCCACTTTGTAGCGCTTGTCGCCAGTCATCTCAAATTTCCGCGCCAGCGCCTGACCCATAATCATCCACAGCGCGTAGCACGTCGGAATGGTGTGCCCTCCGGCCAACATGAATTTATCCCCATAAGGATGCTTCGGACGGCGATAATCGTAGCGCAGCCCGCCTAGCTCCGGCCCGGCAAGGTGCACGGCAACGTTATACGGAGTGTAGGCCAGAGGCCCTCCGAAATGGCCTGTTTGCGAATAATTTCCCAGCAAGACGAGCGTCATGCAGGTCAGGTACCCGATGTCTTCCAGATGGCGGTCATGCGCCACAGTGATCGGGGAAATAGGTGACGACTGCGCTTCAAAAGTGTTTGGCAAACTAAGCTCCTATCGCTTCATGCGCGTACCGCGGCCCAGCGAACGGCCCGTTATATCGCCGAGATTCTACCACATCGTAATCTGTGCTTTCGACGCGTGGCAAATCTCTCCGTCGCAATAATTCAAAACGGATCCCACGCCATCTGGACGTTTCTCCCGCGAGAATGTTAATCTAACGCCCCGCGAGCCATCTCGCGCTCCAGCAAATATGGCGCCCGATCCAATCAACGCTCGGCCCGCGGCCACCGACGCGCTCGTATCTCAGCCCGTCTGCCTGCCTCTCACCAAAGCCACAATTTTTCTCGTCGTCACCATCAATCCTTCCGACGAAAATCGCGCCACAGTTCTTTCTCTCTGCGCCGATCTCTCCGCCCTTTTGCGCTCCGTCGGTTTTCGCGATACCGACGCCGCTCTTTCCTGCATCATGGGCGTCGGTTCCAGCGCGTGGGACCGCCTCTTCGGCTCGCCGCGTCCCGCTGAACTGCATCCATTTCATGAAATTCATTCCGCCGCGCGCCACGCCGATTCCACGCCCGGCGACTTGCTCTTCCACATTCGCGCCAAGCGCATGGATCTCTGTTTTGAACTCGCCATGCAAATCATGACGCGTCTCGGAAGCGCCGTCACCACCGCCGACGAAGTCCAGGCTTTCCGCTACGTCGATAACCGCGATCTTCTCGGCTTTGTGGACGGCACGGAAAATCCCACCGGCAGCGCAGTATCGAACGCCGTCTTCATCGGCGAAGAAGACTCCACCTTCGCAGGCTCCAGTTACGTCATCGTCCAAAAATATCTTCACAATCTGGACGCCTGGAACACGCTGCCCACCGAGTTCCAGGAAAAAATTATCGGCCGCAAAAAAGTCTCCGATATCGAACTCGACGATTCCGTTAAGCCAACTTACGCGCACAACGCGCTCACCACCATCGAAGAAAATGGCAAAGAAATAAAAATCCTTCGCGACAACATGCCCTTCGGCCGCCCCGGTCACGGTGAATTCGGCACATATTTTATCGGCTACAGCCGTTCGCCTCGCACCACCGAACAGATGCTCGAAAATATGTTCATCGGAAAGCCGCCCGGAAATTACGACCGCATTCTGGACTTCAGCACCGCCGTCACCGGAAATCTTTTTTTCGTCCCGACCGCTTCGTTCCTAGACAACGTCAATCCAGATCAGCCCGCACCCGCCGAATCTTCCAGCGCAGAAACGTCCGCGGCGGCAATCCCGTCGTCAAAATCTTCTACTGCAAATAAAGATGGTTCGCTCGGCATCGGTTCCTTAAAAGGAGAAAATTCCCATGAATAATCTGCACCGCGAACTGGCTCCGATTTCCGATGCCGCGTGGGCTCAAATCGAGGAAGAATCTTCGCGCACCATCAAGCGCTATCTCGCCGGCCGCCGCGTTGTTGACGTCAACGGCCCCGAGGGTTCCGCGCTTTCCGCCGTCGGCACCGGCCACCTGCACGAAATCGCATCTCCCGAAAAAAGTGTGCTCTCGCGTCAGCGCGAAGTAAAAGCCCTCGTCGAGCTGCGCGTCCCTTTCGATCTCGATCGCCAAATGATTGACGACGTCGAACGCGGCGCAGAAGATTCCGATTGGCAGCCCGCCAAAGACGCCGCGCGTAAACTCGCATTCGCCGAAGACCGCGCAATTTTTGAAGGCTACACCGCCGCGGGAATCGTCGGCGTTCGCCAGGGCACCAGCAATCCCAAAAAATCCCTTCCCGCCGACGTCCGAAAATATCCCGAAGCTTTTGCTCAGGCGCTAAGTCAGTTGCGTTTGGTCGGCGTCAATGGCCCCTATTCCATTCTCCTCAGCGCCGACGCGTACACCGAGCTTGCCGAGACCAGCGATAGTGGCTATCCCGTTCTCGAACACGTCAAGCGCCTCGTTGACGGCAAAATTATTTGGGCGCCCGCCATCGAAGGAGCATTCGTAGTCACAACTCGCGGCGGCGATCTCGATCTTCACATCGGCCAGGACGCGTCCATCGGCTATCTAGGCCACACCGATAAGCAAGTCCATCTCTACTTGCAGGAAACTTTCACTTTCCTATATCTGACATCCGAATCCTGCGTCGCTTTCGCCGCACCGCCTAAAAAACGCTGATTCCATCGCGCGGCGGCATAGTCACAAATTCAACGATCATCGTTTTTGATTTTGAATTCGCTTTTGACTTTGAGCGCGGGTGCCCCATTTTCGGGAGGGCGAACGTGGGGACTTTCGTTCCCGTTTGGTCCGACGCTCTCAGTTCCACCCCCGCATCGAATTCGCTTTTGAATTGGATTTTGAATTCGATTTTGACTCTAAGTGCGGGTGCCCCATGTTCGTCCCTCCCGCATTTTCGGAGGGCGAACGTAGGTTCTTTCGTACCACGTTCGGCTTCCACCAATGGCGGGTGGCCGCGGTTTGGCTTCGCTCTGAATTTGATCTTGAATCGGATCTTGAATTTGTTTTTGACTTTGACTTCAAGCGAGGGGTGCCCCATGTTCGTCCCTCCCGGATTCTCGGGAGGGCGAACGTGGGGACCTTCGTACCCGTCCTGAAGATTTCTTCGCCGCTTTACTCAGCTCCGAAGTTGATTTTGAATTTGCTTTTGACTTTTCTATTTCCTCACACCACAAAATCAATCTCCACCAACGCACTCCCTCTCCCCCTATATGACGAATAGCTACTCCACTCCCAATCCTTCGGATCTTTCACCAGGCCCCGCGTTACAGGATTCCGATGCATGTATTCCAACTTCTCCCGCTGTTTCGCCGCACTATAGACATTGAAATCGTAAAACCGTTTCTGCCAGAATTGCGGCAGTTCCATTTCCTCCCGCCGGAACGGAAGCATCTGCTGACCCGATGATTTCTCCCGAACTCTCCGCCGCATTCTTTTTGAAACCCGCAACTTCAAGCTGTGCACCACCGTCGACGGCATCCCTAACTTCGATTCTCCGATCAAGAAATGTACATGCTCTGGCATCACCACATATCCAACCAACTGAATCCTATATTTCTTCCTCACTTCGCCCAGTGCACGGACAAAAACATTGCGGGCCCGAGCCGTCCCCAGCAACTCCAGTCGGCGATAGCAGCTGAACGTAATAAAATGCAGATCACCGTCACCGTAACGCCGTACAAGGTTTTTTGGCATTTTGAAGAAAAACAAAGAACCCCACGTTCGCCCTTCGGGTCGAACATGGGGCACCCCAATTCGTGGTACTCCGCGGACACTTCCAGTAGTATTATACTCCGTCGCGTGCTCAGAAGACACAAAAGGAGTTCCGAACCACCGCCACCCGCCCAACGCTCCTAATCCAAGGTTCATATCAAAATCCCAATGGCACTTGGATAGATGGCGTCTTCGAGTTTTACAAAAATTCGAATGGGGAGATTGTTCACCGATTTTTTCGACCACGATAATTTATGCATATCTCTGAAGACTATGAGGCATTGCTAGCGGAGAAGGGCATCGATCTCAGCGATCTAAGTATTGCTGGGAGCGCTTTGCGACGGGAAGACGCCTTCACGGCGATCAAACTGTTGCAACGAGATTCGGTACCGCTGCTGGGAGGAGAAGTTTTTCTTAAGGAAAACTCAAAGATCTCCTTTCCAGTAGATCTTTGGACTTGTGAACAGAAGCGAGGTGATACCATCCACGCCTATGCAATTCGGAGTGGCGAAGACACGCGCGCGTATATCACTCGGCTAGGCGACCCAACAGGAAAGGAATTTATATTTAAATTCGTTGTGATGGACGGCACAACTCCAATACCTTATTAATCCTATTGGACCAAGTTGCGTTAAGTTGCGTTGTGCAACAGATTTAGGGAGAACAGTCTGCAACGCTGGCATTCCCAACCAGGCATATTTGCCCCGCGATCAATGGTCGTCCTGACCTGACCGGGGTTTTCTGTACCAGGTGAAGTGAGAGAGAATTCACCTGAGGAGGAGAACCGGTCATGCCGATAAGGAGATATAAGCCGGAGCAGATCGTGACGTTGCTGCGGCAAGTGGAAGTGGAAATCGCGAATGGGAAGACGACGCCGCAAGCCTGCAAGGAAGCGCAGATCACCGTGAAACTTATTAC
>CAWIZI010000022.1:0-3990 GCA_963840515.1 Terriglobia bacterium | reverse complement strand
CAGCCGGAAATCCGCATCCAATCAATCCCGACGTCTATGGCATCGCGAGTTACAGCTTGGACGCAGGTTTCGCGAAAGAAATTCAGGTTCCCAACGTTCGGTGGGGCGGCGACGCAACAACTCGTTACAACTGGGAAGTCGATTCCAGCAACGCAGGATTCGATTGGTATTTCATGGGTGGCCAACGCACCAACACACACCCAGCAATTTACATTCTATGTGAAGCCCTAATAATCCGATCCTATCCGTCGAAAGCTAGACAAGAAAATCAATCACGAGTGTGCTTTCGTCCTTTACGGCCTCAACGACTCTGATCCCTAGGACCCTTTCGGTGCAGACGCTGCCATCTAAACAGTCTGTATTCGTTGACTTGCCTTAGACTGCACCCTAAGATGAGCGCCAAATGTCAGACTCCGCTTCCGAATTGGGGAGAACGATATCCCACTACCGTATCCTCGAAAAACTCGGTGGCGGCGGAATGGGTGTTGTCTATGAGGCAGAAGACCTTACCCTCGGGCGTCACGTCGCTTTAAAATTCCTGCCTCCGGACCTGGCAAAAGACCCCAGAGCCCTCGAACGTTTTCGGCTTGAGGCGCGTGCAGCCTCTGCGCTAAATCATCCCAACATCTGCACCGTGCACGAAATCGCCAAAGAGGGCGGACTCTCCTTCATCGCCATGGAATTAATGGAAGGAGCCACTCTCAAATATCGCATCGCCGGAAAGCCTTTGCCGCTCGATGAACTCTTGAATTTCTCCATTGAAATTGCGGACGCTTTAGATGCCGCGCACTCCAAAGGCATCATTCATCGTGACATTAAGCCAGCCAATATTTTTATTACCCGCCGCGGCTGCGCCAAGATCCTGGATTTCGGACTCGCCAAACTGCTACCAGCCGCCTCGCCCGGAGGCACAGCCGGCGACGATGCCATCACGATCGAGGAACAATTCTTAACAAGACCCGAGACAACCGTCGGCACCGCCGCCTATATGTCTCCTGAGCAAGCGCGCGGTAAGGAACTCGACGCGCGTACGGACCTGTTTTCGTCTGGTATCACCTTTTACGAAATGGCTACAGGCATGCGTCCCTTTCACGGCAACACTTGGGCAAATCTCTTCGACGCCATCCTCCACCAAACTCCAATGTCCCTCTCACGTCTGAATCCTCAGGTGCCTGCACGGCTTGAAGACATCATTAACAAGGCCCTCGAGAAAAATCGCGACCTCCGCTATCAGCACGCTTCGGACCTGTGCAGCGACCTAAAGCGTCTTAAGCGCGACGTCGAATCAGGCCGCCGCGATACCTACGCGGCGGCTTTACAAGAACCGCGGCGCCGAGACGTTGCAACGACGCCCCCACGCGAGCGCTCGGCGAAATCGGGAACGCGCAATTACATTCTCGTCGTGGCAAGCTGTGTTCTGTTTTTGCTCGCCGCGCTCGTAGTCATGTCCTTGAAAGGCGGCGAGACCTGGCAAAGACTCTTTGGGCCGAGCATTCCTCAGCAGAAGAATCTTGTCGTGCTTCCTTTCACCGCACTCGATAGCCAGCCCGGCGAACAAGCCTATTGCGACGGATTCACCGAGACTGTCACCGCGAAACTAGCCCACCTGGAATCGTTGCAGGTTCCTCTGGCACGAGAAGTACGCAGCCATCATGTAAGTACCATCCAGGAAGCGAGAAATCAGTTTGGCGCAAACCTCGTGCTGGCTGCCAGTTGGCAGCGCTCGCAGGATTTCGCCCGCATTAATCTAATCCTCGCCGACGCGAAATCCGAAAAGCAGCTTCGCACAGAGACGATTACGGCGCCTATGAACGATTTATTCCGTCTGCAAGACCAAGTCGTGCTCATGGCTTCGCGCATGCTCGAGCTTCAGCTATCCGCGAGCAACGCGTCTTCGCTCACCGCTCATGGCACAAATGTCCTGACGGCTTACGACTTTTACGTACAGGGAATTGGCTATCTCCAGCGATACGAGCGGCCTGAAAATGTCGAAACCTCGATTGGGTTGCTTCAGCGCGCGATCAAGGAAGATCCCTCCTATACTCAGGCGCAAGCCGCCCTCGCTCAAGCCTATTGGTACAAATACAGCGCCACAAAAGATACGCAATGGGCGGAAGCGGCAAAGACGGCAGTCAAGGCCGCCCGTGCTCTGAATAGTCAGTTGCCGGAAGTACAGCTGGCCATTGCCGACTTTAATCTTCGTACAGGCGCTTATTCGGACGCTGTTTCCGGGTTTCAGCACGCCATCGATCTGGACCAGGGAAACGTAAATGCCTACCTCGGGCTCGGAAACGCCTACGACTCGTCGGGCCAGACAGCAGAGGCCGAACAAGCGCTTCGCCACGCCATCGATATTAGTCCGCAGTGTTGGGCTTGTTACAACCAGCTCGGCATTTTCTTGATTAGGCACGCGCGCTATAGCGAAGCTGCGCAAGCGTGGGTAAAGATCACGGAGCTGACCCCGGACAACGTCTGGGGCTACATGAATGTCGGAGCCTTGTACATAACCATAGGGCAATTTGGAAAGGCAGACCAATACCTCCGTCGCGGTCTGCAACTCGCCCCAGGCAATGCTGATCTATATTCCAATGCTGGGACCGCGAGTTTTTATCTCGGCCACTTTGATGAAGATATTGCCTATTGCAAGAAAGCGTTGGAGATCATGCCGCAGAAGTACGACTACTGGGGCAACCTTGCCGACGGCTACCGAATGATTCCTGGCCAGTCGGCCAATGCTGCCGCAGCCTACAAACAAGCCATCCAGCTCGCCGAAATGCAGTTGAAGATTAATCCGAATGATTCCGATGTACTCAGTTCTTTGGCGACGTACTACGCGCGAACAAATGATCCAGTCCGCGCCCACACCTACCTCGCTAGTGCGTTGAAACAGAAACCTGAAGATGTTGATGTTCTACGTATCGCGTGCCTCGTATATCTCGAAGCGGGCAATCGCCAAGAGTCCTTGCGCTGGCTCCAAAAAGCCGTCTCTGTAGGCTACGCGCGGGAGCAACTTCTTGCTAATCCCGAGTTAAACAGTTTACACTCTGACCCACAGTTCGAACGTCTCGCAAAGGAAGCCAAGTCCTACCAATAGACAATTTGGAAAGTTCGCCTAGGGCCGCAATTCCTTTGCGCAAACTTAAGAATTTCGGGAAACGAATCATCAACTCTCGCAAATTTCAGTTCAATTACAGGAGGTCCCCATGTCCGCCCAGCCAAGTCTCAGCTCCACGATCAATAAATTGTTGGTTTTCTCGCTGACGGTTGCGACCTTTACCATTCTCTCTGCATCCAGCGCCAAAGCGTACACCACTTGGACGATACTTATAGATGTAAGTCAAGGTGTCGACCCCCCAATCTACAGCTTCACGTACTCTCCGAAGAATCCTGCCCCGAACTGCCCGGGACTACCCCAGATGTCGGCGCAGAAGGCAGAAAACCTACATATTTGTCCAGGGGACAAAATCGAGTGGGACATCCGAGCGCACGGGTCACAAAAGACACTGACGATACATCAAAATCAAGGATTCCAACCCCACGGTTCAGATATATGGTTTCGTCCAGGCGCGTTGAGCTTGGCAAATGTAGTGAGCGATCCACACGACATCGGAACAACGTACGAGTATTGCGTCGCTGCTTACGACGACCAGGGGTATAACTTTCAACTTTATTCGCATGACCCCAAAATCATAATTGGTGGTACAAATTTGGGACCCGCAATTGAGAATTTACTGACTGCTAGCCATCAACTTGTTAAAAAGATTGACGGTGATGTTGATTTGAGCGAGAAAGCAAAAGAGAAAGTACGGAAGCGAGCAGCTAAGATAGATAAACAGATACGAGATCTCAGAGAACTATTGAAATAAATGCCGAGGGTTATTTCCCTCATTCGCGTTGCGACATCTGAGACTCTTTCACTCGTTGCTCGGTTACTAGCGCACAGGAACAGCAAGAGACAACACCCCTGACTGACTGCTCTGGGCACGTCCG
>CAWIZI010000021.1:0-72330 GCA_963840515.1 Terriglobia bacterium | reverse complement strand
GCAAGTCACTCGAGAGAATGGGACACCGACCTTCTATTTAAGAAGCCGTGGACGCTCTCGAAGAAGGTGGAATTCATGGTTGGCGTCGGCCCCGAATGGGTTCATGTGACGAAAAATGGAATTACGTCGAATTCCCTTAGCGGTGAAGGCGTGCTGGATTTTATGTTTTGGCCCGCCAAGAAACATAGATTCGGTTGGTATCTGGAACCGAGTTACGAGTACAACTTTGCGCGTGGGCATGAGCAAGGCATCGGCATAAGCGGTGGATTGCTGATTGCGATCCCGTGAAGCTTGAGCGCGCTTTGGGACGACACTTTGTATAGAGGCGCGGCTGGGGTATGTTCGTTGTAGCGAGCGTGGCTGATTTAGTGAGTTCGATTTTCGTTTGCGCGGAGGTGAATTATGGCGATGCGAGTTTGTCCGCACTGCGGGAATAAAGTTCCGGCGGTGGATGTGGTGGCGTTCACGAACACGATTGAGTGTCCGCACTGCGATTCGCTGCTGACGGTGGCGCTGCCGAGCCGTGTGATTGGCGCGTTCATTGGATTGGGAGTGGGATGGCTGGTTTATGGATGGGCGGCGGGATCGTTAACGGGTGAAGAGGTGTGGGTGCTGCCGGCGGTGTATGCGTTTCTGGCGTACAGCTTTGTTTATGCGCTCTACATGATGACGACTTCGGATTTAGTGATGCGGCCGCCGGAAGTGGAAGAAGCGGTACCGGTTCTGACGGGACATGCGCCACATGGCGGTGGCGGGGGACATCACTAAAGGCTAGTGACGGCGCGGGATTTGTGAGTTTGGTCGAGTTCCGGGACTTTCGTACTATCCGCAAATTGTACTTGTGTACCATTGCCCTAAATCAGGGCACCGCGCACACTGCTTTTTAATGTGTCGCTATCACGAACTACTGGGAAGGCGCGTGGAGGTTCAGTATCGAGCCGGCGATGTGATTTTGCCCGCAACCGGCTGGCTGGCGGCAGATTCCGGCAAGTCAATTTTCCTTGAGGAAAAGCTGGTGCAGCGCGGGCAGGTGAAAACTTTCCGCTGGGAAATTCCCTATACATGCATTCTAAGTCTGGATGAGAATTTCGCGCCGGTGCCGATTGTGCCCAGCGAGAATGCGGAGAAGGCACGGTCTGCGAGGAGCGCCGGATTGTCGGCTTTACGCGGACAGATTCGCGAAGCTTGACGTTGCACGCGTTGTAAATCTGTAAGACCTGCCTGACATTAAATTCCGTCGTTATCTATTTACATCCTCGCGTCCTGTTGCAAGCCGCGTTATATTCCCTTTGGCGAAATTCTGAAAAATTTCGAGTGCAGCGTAAGGGGAAATTGTGAAACCTGTTATTGGATTTATTGGATTGGGATTGATGGGACGGCCGATGGCGGCGAATCTTTTGAAAAATGGATTTTCCGTAGTGGTATGGAATCGCACGCTGGGAAAAAGTGATGCGCTGGCCGCGGCGGGAGCGAAAGTTGCGGGAACTGCGCGGGAAGCGGCGGCTGCGGCGGATGTATTGATCACAATTGTGAGCGATCCCGCGGCGCTGGAATCCGTGTTGTGGGGCGAAGGCGCGCTGGAAGCGATGCGTCGCGGAACAGTGCTGGTGGATTCAAGCACGGTTTCGCCAGCACTGGAGCGGCGAATTGCTACGGCGTGCGCGGAGCGAGGAGTGGAGTCATTGGATGCGCCGGTAACGGGCGGCACGTGGGGAGCGGAAAAAGGCGAACTGGTTTTTATGGTCGGAGGCGAAGCGGCAACGGTTGCGCGCGTGGAACCTGTTCTGGGTGCGATGGGAAAGAAATGGTTTCATCTGGGTCCGCACGGCGCGGGACAAATAATAAAATTGGCGATGAATTTATTGCTGGCGTTGGAGGTGCAGGCGTTGGCGGAAGCGTTGGCGCTGGTGGCTGGTGCAGGAGTCCCTGCGGAAAATTTGATTGGCGTGATGCAAGCGAGTATGGCGCGCGCTCCGGTGTTGGATATTAAAGCGCCGATGATTTTGAAACAGGATTACACGCCGAGCTTTCCTTTGCGGTTGATGCACAAGGATTTGGGATTGGCGATGGATTTGGCGAATCAGATTGGAGTGCCACTTCCGGCTTGCGCTGCGGCGCGAGAGGTTTATAGCGCGGTGAAGGGCGCGGCAAAGGAGGATTTGGATTATGCGGCGGTGGCGAAGTTTTGGGGGAGAGGTGGAAAGTAAGGCGTTTCCACATTGCCTTACATTTTTAAATTGACTTACATTGTCTGAGCTGACATACTCATAACGCGAAGTAAGCTGTAATATTGCTAGCTTACATTATGCGCGTTGACTTACTTTTTTGGAACGCGAGTCGGAAGGATTCGAGATGGCTGATATGGTGACCGTGACGTCGAAGGGGCAACTGGTGATTCCGTCCAAGCTGCGAAAGAAGATGGGAATACAGAAGGGCACGAAAGTGTCGGTGCGACAGGAAGGTAATCAGCTGATTCTGCAGCCGATTACGGCGGAATACATACATAGCCTACGGGGAATTCTGAAGGGCGACGGTTCCGCTATGAGATTCCTGCTTGCGGAGCGTAAGCGAGATCGGGAACTGTGAAACGCATTGTCCTGGACGCTAGCGCTCTGATGACTCTTTTCGATGAGCGCCCCGGCATCGAGAAAGTGGAAGAATGGATCGAACTTGCTGTCGCAAAAGAGATCGAACTGAGCATGAGCATAGTTAACTGGGGTGAAGTCTATTATTCCATTTGGCACGAATATAGCCGCTCTTCAGCAGACGAAGTGGCGGCGCAAATTAAGGAACTGCCCATTGAGATTGTCGACGCGAATTTTGAAATTACCAAGATGGCGGCGAGTATTAAGGCTGAGACTAGACTTCCTTACGCGGACTCATTTGCGGCAGCGTTGAGCAAATTAAGAGACGCGTCTCTGGCGACGGCGGACGCGGATTTTGACAAGGTCAGCGATCAGATTGTTCTTCTGAAGCTTCCGTAAGCGCAAAAATTCAAAGCAAACTTTAGAAATCCTGATGTGCCGAAGCGCGGAACGATCGCGCGCTTACGGTTGCGCGGTCGCTGGAAAGAAGCTCATCGGGAGATCGCGCGAAGTGCGAAGGCCTGCGGGCGCGGCGAGGATGCTGGGAATGGTGTTGACGGCGACGGCGGCGGTGGCGAGATCTCCGTGGGTACCGCCGGGGATGGTGAGTTTCAAGCCGGGTGTACCGGTGAGTTCGATGGTGTCATGCGGGTCGCGCGCGCCGACGTACATTTGTAATTCCATGTAAATTTTTTCGACGCCAGCGATTAGTCCCCGGCCGATTTGATGAACGCCGGCGGCCTGACCTGCTGCAACTTCCAGAAATTCGGTTTTAACTAATTCCTTTGCGACGACGGGATTAATTGTTTCGGTGATTTCGTCGAGGGCGAAACCGAGCGCGTCTGCAACCATGGCGATGGATTCGGGAAGTCCGTGATGCTTGATGACGCCGGCGTTAACTTGCTCGCGAAATTCTTCGACGGACATGCCCGCGCCGATTTTTTTCTGGAGAGGCATGCGGCGCTTGCTGGCGTCCACGACCCGAATGCATTTTGCGTGCTCGACGGTTTGGGAAACGGAGGAAAGCGTGATGGCGAGTTTATCCATCACGAAGCCGGGATTGACGCCGGTGCCTACTAGCGCGACGCCCCAAGTTTTTGCTTCTTCGTCGAGCTTTTTTGCGAGTTCGGGATATTTGCGGAAAGGATACGAGAGTTCTTCGCACGTCGAAACGATGCAAGATTCCGCGGCGAGGCATTCCATCAACTGGTCCATCACGGATGGCAGTGATGAGGATGTTGAGTGGACGACAATGTCAGCGGATTTACTGAGCAAAGTGGCGGCGTCAGCGACGACGGGAACGCCCCAGGGGGCGTCCGGCGCGCCGAGGACTTCGCCGAGATCGCGGCCGGCTTTTGCGGGGTCGTTATCAATTGCGCCGATTACTTCGATGGCGCTTTTTTCGCGAAGCAGGCGGACGATTGCGGCTCCGATGGGACCGATTCCGTATTGAATTGCGCGAATTTTCTTTTTCTTCAAAGTAGTTCCGTCCTTTATTCGGAGAAAATTTCACGGTGCGCGGTACGATTCTGAAACCTGCACTCGCGGGCAACTCATATGATTGCGGCGATAACATAAAGGATTCGGACGCGGTGTTCAATACTTGTTCGATGCGGATGTGCTTAGCGATATGCAGGCGCGCCGGCGAGGCTTGCGGGTGCATCACAAGCTCGATAATCTTTGTACTGTTTGCACCGCGATTTGGAAAAGCGAAATAGGAGGAGAAATGAAAGCTGAAAAACTGAGCGAGAAACAGATTGCTGAGGAATTGGAAAAATTGCCGGGATGGACGATTAAGAGCGGGAATCTGCACCGTAGTTTTGAATTTGCGGATTTTAGTGAGGCGTTTGGATTTATGACGCGCGCGGCGCTGATTGCGGAATCGATGGGACATCATCCGGATTGGAGTAACGTGTGGAATAAAGTGGACGTGAAACTTTCCACGCACAGTATTGGGGGGTTGAGCAATCTGGATTTTCTATTCGCTGCGAAGATGCAGAAATTGCTGTAGAAATTTTCGCGCGTGCCGCTAACTAACTCCGCGTGGCGATGCCCTGAATTTCAAAGTGCGCGCCGAAAAGAAGCGGGCCGGAGCCGATGAAGGCGCGCGTTGGAAAATCTTTGCCGAAGTAGGTGCGATAGACGGCGTTGAACCTGGCGAAGAGCGAAACGTCGGAACAAAATATTTGTACGTAAACGAGATCCGTCATTTTTAATTTCGCGGCGGCTAGCGTGGCTTGAAAAGTGTTAAGCATTAGGCGAGCTTCATCTTCCACGTTTTCGGGCGGAAGATTCAGAGTGCGGTCTATGCCGAGGTGACCGGAGAGATAGAGGGTTGAGCCGGCCCAGACGCCGTCGCTAAATGGAAAGTCGGTGGTGCGGCCGGGGCGGATAACGTACTGACGCTTGCTGGATGGCTTGGCGGATTTGGTTTTCGTGGTGCGTTTTTTTGTGCGCTTTGGCATTGGTGAAGCTCCTTTTTTTGCTTGCGTGAAATTAATGGCTGCCGAACCCGTTTGTTAATGAGGATACAGATAAATCGAGTTCGAGATAGCGGACACCTTCGACCGGATTTGCGCAATACGGCGCGATTTCTTGGAATCCCAATTCTTCATATAGCTTGTGGGCCTCGCGCATCTCGGGGAGTGTATCCAATCGCATGGCGCGGTAGCCAATTTCGCGCGCGGTGGATATGAGGGCTAGAGTGATCGCGCGTCCGATTCCGTGGCCGCGAAATTCCGGGCGGACGTACAGGCGCTTCATTTCGCAGATTTCCGAGGAAAGTGGGCGCAGGGCGCCGCAGCCTGCGAGACGCTCAGCTGTACCGGCATCATTATAGTAGGCGAGTAGCAGGCGCCCGGCTGGCAGAGCGTATTTACCGGGAAGGTCTTGAAGTTCGCAGGTGAAATCCTGAAAGCAAAGATCGACACTTAGAGCTTTGGCGTACTCGAGGAATAGTTCGCGTGCTAGGGCGATTTGATCTTCGGATGGCGCTTGTTCGATGTGCAGCATTTTGTTGCTAGATATTGTTCCACGAGCGAAGGTCTGCGAGAAGAGATAGGCGGGATGCGCACGGGCGCTGTGTAACTCCAAAATGGACGGATGAGCTAGGCGGCGACGCGAGAAGCGCGCGTCTGGTAAAATGAATGCGCGTTGGAGCCAGATCGACGAACGAAACTCATGGCGAAAATAAAAAATACATCTGCGAAAACGGAAGGCGAATCCGGCCAAACGAAAGATTCCACGTCGAGCGCGGTTTTCGACGCGTTCCGGCGATGGGGATATTTTGAGGCGAATCTGGATCCGCTGGGATTTATGCGCCCGCTGGATCATCCGGAATTGCGTTTGGATGGCGAAGAAGCGGAGCGCGCTCGGCGAATTTATTGCGGCACAATCGGTGTGGAATTCATGCACATTCCGAATCCGGAACAGCGCCAATGGGTGATTGACCGGATGGAATCGGCGGCGATGGAACCGGATCGCGCGCATATTTTGGAACGATTGGTGCGCGCGGATTTATTTGAGCAGGTTTTGCAAACGCGCTATTTAGGATCGAAGCGATTTTCGTTGGAAGGAATTTCCGGATTGATTCCGCTGCTGGATTCAATTCTTTCCGCGGCGGCTCCGCTCGGCGCCGAAGAAGCAGTGATCGGAATGAGCCATCGCGGCCGGTTGAATGTGATGACGCATATTGCGGGCAAATCCGCGCGGGATGTTTTTGCCGGATTTGAGGATGTGGATCCGCGCAGTGTGCTGGGCGGCGGCGACGTGAAATATCACGTCGGCGCAACGGGAGATTATTCGATTGCGGCCGGCGGGAAACTTAGAATTCACTTGGTATCGAATCCAAGCCATTTAGAAGCGGTTGATCCTGTTGTGATGGGCCGAACGCGCGCGAAACAAACTCGAGTGAAGGAAGATGCGCACGAAAGAATTCTGCCGATTGCGATGCATGGTGACGGCGCTTTTGCGGGACAGGGTGTGCTGGCAGAAGTTCTGAATATGGCGGAGGTTGAGGGCTACACGGTCGGCGGCACAATTCAAATTGTCGTGAATAATTTGATTGGATTTACAACTGTGCCGGCGGAGCTGCAGTCTACACGATACGCTTCGGATATTGCGAAGCGGCTGCCGATTCCGATTTTTCATGTGAATGCGGAAGATCCGGACGCGGTCGTGCGTGTTGGAAAGATCGCGCTAGAATATCGCTATCGATTTGGCACGGATGTGGTGGCGGACATTATTGGTTTCCGGCGTCACGGGCACAGCGAAGTGGACGACCCAACGATTACGCAGCCGCTGATGTACCGGAAAATTAAGGATCATCCGCAGCTTTGGCAGATTTACGCGAAAAATATCGGCGTTGATCCTGCGCCGGTTGTTGCGCGAATACGCGCGGAATATGAAGAAGCGCAGCAGAGTGCGGGAAAGCTGAAAAAAATTCCGGCACTGCGGGAACTCCCGGCCTATTGGTCGCCTTACAAGCGCGGGAAATATGATCGCTCCTATGAAGTGGATACGGGCGTGGCACAGGAAACGCTCGGCGAAATTTCAAAAGTGTTGACGAGCGCGCCAGAAGGATTTCACGTCCACCCGAAAATAAAGAAACTTTTCGAACAGCGCGCCGAAATGGGCGCGGGGAAACGTGTCGTAGATTATGGATTTGCGGAGTTGCTTGCGTACGGAAGTTTATTGAGAGATGGAACGCCGGTGCGACTTTCCGGGCAGGATACGAGACGCGGAACATTTAATCAGCGGCATGCGGCGCTGATTGATAATGAAAATGAGGCCGTGCATATCGCGCTGCAAAATCTAACGCCGAATCAGGCGCAGTTTGAAGTCTACAACTCGACATTGAGCGAAGCAGGCGTGCTGGGATTTGAGTACGGATTCAGCCGGGATTATCCAGAAGCGCTAGTGTTGTGGGAAGCGCAGTTCGGCGATTTTGTGAATGGCGCGCAGGTGATCATCGATCAATTTATTAGCGCGGGTGAAGACAAATGGGATTTGCCTTCGGGCGTTGTGCTGCTTTTGCCGCATGGATTTGAAGGACAAGGGCCGGAGCATTCGAGCGCGCGGATAGAAAGATTTCTGCAGCTTGCGGCGGAGGACAATATTCAAATTTGTCAGCCAAGTTCGGCCGCGCAATATTTTCATATGCTGCGCAGGCAGGCGATGCGTCCATGGAGAAAGCCGCTGATTGTTTTCACGCCGAAGAGCATGTTGCGGAATCCGCTGGCGAGTTCGCCGATCGCGGATTTTACTCCGGCGTATCCGCGATTTTTGCCGGTGGTGCCTGAAAATGAAATTGGGAACGGGCAACGCGTGCTAGTGTGCACCGGAAAGATTGGGCACGAATTGCGCGAAGAACGCGCGCGGCGCAAAGATACATCCACAGCGATTATTTTCCTCGATCAACTTTATCCGTTTCCGGAGGAAGAATTGGCGGCGGAGTTGGCGCGGCACACTGGAGAGATTGTTTGGGTGCAGGAAGAGCCGGGAAATATGGGCGCGCTTTTCTACGTTGTGCCGAGGCTGCGAAGACTTGCCGGGGGGCGTCCGGTGCGGGCGGTGCGGCGTTCGCCGAGCGCGAGTCCGGCGACGGGATCGGCGAAGGCGCACGAGATGGAACAGAAAACGTTAATCACGCTGGCGTTTACGACGGGAAAAGGTTGAGCGCGAGCGCTGACTGACGCTGCATGCTTTGATTATTTCGACTTTGACTCTCTAACGCTGCATTCATCTTTGTCTTTGAATTCGTATGTTAAACTGCGCGCGTTCCTTCGGTGGAAAAATCATGAACATATTTAGTGGACCGGTCTACAAAAATCGATTTGTGGTTTTGATTTGCACTTGTGCGCTTGCACTTTTTCCTACAATTGTGCGCGCTCAAAAGATTGCGTCGACGCCGGAGTTACTTCCTACTGGACAGGCGATCACTCCGACGGCGTCGCCGAATTCCCGTTTCCAGACTTTGAAGCCGGGGATCGCGGGGTTTCCGAATCACGAAGTGGGATACGCGGTTTCGACGGCGATTAGTCCGAACGGCAAGACGTTGCTGGTGCTGACGAGCGGATACACGCAGGTGAATGACGCGAAGGGCGCGAAAGATAAAAACGCATCGATGGAATTTATTTTTGTTTTTGATAATTCGAGCGGATGGCCGAAGCAGATTCAAGCGCTTCCCATAGTGCACGCGTTTGGTGGAATTGTTTGGAATCCGAATGGGGATGAATTTTATGTTGGCGGCGGTGTGGATGACGTTGTACACACGTTTGGAAAAAAAGAAAATGCCTGGGCCGAAATGGGCGAAGCAATTCCGTTGGGACATAAAGTGGGCCTTGGAATGGAAGTGAAGCCGATGGCGGCGGGAGTGGGAATCACCGCGGACGGCAAGTGGCTGATCGTTGCGAATTATGAAAATGATTCGGTGACCGTTGTGGATCTGGCGGCGCGAAAAGTTTCGGCGGAATTCGATCTGCGTCCGGGGAAATCGGATGCGGCGAAAGTGGGCATGGCCGGTGGAGAATTTCCGTATAGCGTGGCGGTGCGCGGAAACGACCGGGCCTACGTTTCGAGCGTGCGCGATCGCGAAATTGTGGTGGTAAATCTGGCGGGCGCGCCAAACGTGGTGGCGCGAATCGCGCTGCACGGCCAGCCGAACAAAATGACGCTCAATCGCGCGCAAACGCGGCTTTATGTGGCAGAAGACAATAGCGACACGCTGGCGGTGATCGATACGAGCAGCAATCAGGTGCTTGGCGAATTAATTGTTACGGCGCCGCATTCGATTGTCGCGAAGCTCGGCGGATTTAAGGGCAGCAATCCGAATAGCGTCTCGCTGGCGCCGGACGAACGCACCGCGTACGTCACGCTGGGCGGCGCGAACGCGGTAGCGGTCGTGCGATTGACGGCGACGGCCTCGCCTTCGGAAGTTGCGGGGCTGATTCCGACGGGATGGTATCCGAACGCGGTGAGCGTGAATCGCGCGGGGACGATGCTTTACATTGTGAACGGCAAAAGCGTGACGGGGCCGAATCCGAAAAATTGTCGCGCGAGCACGTCAACAAAAGAGGCGACGATGACGACTGCAAGAGCAACAATTCATACATTCTGCAACTGATTCGCGGAGGATTACTGACTACGCCGATTCCTTCCGGCGCAGCTCTTGCGGATTTGACGAAGCGCGTTTCGGAAAATAATCGCTGGCCGGAAATCGCGGCGAGCACGGCAGCATCTGACGCGATGCGCTCGCTGCGCGGAAAAGTCCATCACGTGATTTACATCGTCAAGGAAAATCGTTCCTACGATCAGGTGCTCGGCGATTTGGAAAAAGGAAATGGCGATCCGAAGCTGGCGATTCTGCCGGAGCCGATTTCGCCGAATCATCATCAGCTCGCGCGGCAATTCGTGACGCTCGATAATTTGATGGCCAGCGGCGAAGTGAGTGGTGACGGCTGGAACTGGAGCACGTCGGCGCGCGCCACGGACTCGACGGAAAAAGAACTCCCGGTTGAATATAACGGGTCGCGTCAACTGAGCTACGACTTTGAGGGCCCGAACCGCGACATGAATGTGGGCATCGCTGGACTTGATGCACGGAAGAAGGCGAATCCGGATACGCCGGACGATCCGGATCTGCTGCCGGGCACGGCGGACGTAATTGCGCCGGATGGGCCGGGCGGGCCGGGAGAAAATGCGGGCGCGGGATATTTGTGGGATTCGGCGTTTCGCGCGGACGTGAGTTTGCGAAACTACGGATTGTTTCTGGATCTGGCGCGATACGACGTGGAGCTGATTCGCCGACGCAGATTTCCGCGGTGCGCGATGCGTTCGCGAAAGGAATTGTGGTGGCTTTTCCGGATAAGCCCGCGCTGGCGACTGTGACCGATCCATATTTTCCCGGCTTTGATTTGAAACTGCCGGATTACTGGCGCTTCAAAGAATGGGAGCGCGAATTTGATGGATACGCGGCGAGCGGAAATTTGCCTACGCTGGAATTTGTCCGTATGCCGCACGATCACTTCGGCGATTTTGGCACGGCGATCGACGGCGTGAACACCGTCGAAACGGAAATGGCGGACAACGACTACGCGATCGGATTGATCGTCGCGAAAGTCGCGGCCAGCCCATTTGCAAAAGACACCGTTATTTTTACGATCGAAGACGACGCGCAGAATGGGCCGGATCACATGGACGCGCACCGTACGGTTGGATTGATTGCGGGCGCATACGTGAAGCAAGGCGCGCTGGTATCGCGCCGATACACTACCGTGAACATGCTGCGGACGATTGAAGAATTGCTGGGCATGAAGCCGATGGGATTGAACGATGCAGCCGCCGCGCCGATGGCGGATGCATTCAGCGCGGAATTACGCGACGTGGAATTACACGGCGCGTGCCGGCTGTGCTGCGCACGACGCAAGTTGCCGCTGCTGTCGGCGCCGGCAACCACCACGATGCTGTCGGAATTCGATGGGCGATATGCGCATCCGCGCAACGATGCCGCGTGGTGGGAAAAGAAACATGCGCGGGCAGGATTTCAGCGTGGAAGATGATCTCGACACGGGGCGCTTTAATCGCGCGCTGTGGCTCGGGCTCGTGGGGCCGGGAATGCGCTTTCCCGTCGCGGACGACGGGCGATTGATCTGAGCGAGAATCGCGAGCAATTGCTGGCGCAATATCACGCCGGCCAGAAAGAACTTGAATGGAGATTGGCGAACGCTATGCCTGAGCAAATTATCAAACGAAAATCGCGCGGATTTATTTGCATCAACGCGCATCCGGAAGGATGCCGGCGAAACGTTGAGCGGCAAATCGCGGCGATTACTTCAGCGCCGCGGCCGGCGCGCGGGAATGCGCAACGTGCTGGTGATTGGCGCGTCCACCGGATACGGGCTGGCCTCGCGGATTGCCGCGGCATGGGGATTTGGCGCGCGGACGCTGGGAGTTTTCTTTGAGCGTCCGCCGGACGGCGTGAAGACGGCCTCGGCGGGCTATTACAACACGGTGGCATTCCACGAATTCGCGCGGCGCGATGGATTATTTGCCGCGAGCATGAATGTGGACGCGTTTTCGGATGCGGCGAAAGCGCAGGCAATAGAAATTATTCGCAAGGAAATGGCGCCGATCGATCTCGTGATTTACAGCCTAGCATCGCCGCGGCGCGTACATCCACGGACGGGACAAATTTTTAATTCCGCGCTGAAGCCGGTCGGCCAACCGTTCACGAACAAAACGATTGATCTCGACGTCGGGCAAAGTTATGCCGGTGACGCTGGAGCCCGCGAGCGAACAAGAAATCGCAGAAACGATTGCCGTGATGGGCGGCGAAGATTGGGAAATGTGGATTGACGCGCTGCTTGGCGAAGGATTGCTGGCGCAGGGCGCGCGAACGATTGCGTATTCGTACATCGGACCGGAAGTGACGTGGCCGATTTATCGCGACGGGACAATTGGTCAGGCGAAAAAAGATGTGGACGCGGCGGCGCATCGGCTAAACGCGAAACTGACAACGAAACTTGGATGGAAGCGCGTACGTCTCGGTGAATAAGGCGGTGGTGACGCAGGCGTCGGCGGCGATTCCGGTAGTGCCGCTTTATCTCAGTTTGCTGCCGATGGCGTTGAAATCGCGCGGGCTGGACGAAGGAACCATCGAACAGATGCGGCGATTGTTTTTCGATTATCTGAGCAATGGCGCGAAAATTTCCACGGACGAAGCCGGGCGGATTCGCCTGGACGATCGCGAAATGCGCGCGGACGTGCAGTCGGATATCACGCGAGTGTGGTCGCAAGTGACGACGGAAAATTTGCGCGAGTTAACGGCATACGCAGATTTCCAGCGCGAATTTCGTTCGCTGTTTGGATTTGAATTGGAAGGCGTGGACTACGACGCGCCTGTTGAAACCGACGTGCAATTTTGATTTTAAACGTTGAACGGTCAGCGCAGGCCGACAATTCCTCTGACCGAATCGATAAGCTTTTGCGAGTCATAGCCGACACCATCCTTAAAAACAATTTCAACTTTTTCAATATCGGCAATGCGAGCGATCGGATCGCCGTGAATCACCATGATATCCGCGGACTTTCCCTGCGCGAGCGTGCCGACCTTTGCGGATAGTCCCAAAAATTCCGCGCCGTTTGCTGTGGCGATGTGAATTGCTTCGGCGGGCGTGAATCCGGCTTCAACGAGAAGTTCCACTTCGCGCTGATCGCCGAATCCGGGCAAGATCGCCGCCCGCGCCCGTGGGATCTACTCCGGCCATTAGCACGCCGCCAGCTTTCACGAAGTCGCGTTCAAATTTCATTTCGGTTTGCAGCAGAGTGTTCCACGGAGTGTTGGCGGCATTTGCGGCCGTGCGAGCGCGGCCTTCTAGATATGCGATGCGTTCTTCGGGCAGCAGCGCTTCTAGCGGACGCGCCATCCACTGCATTGGCGGACGATTCGGCACGAATCCCTCGAACACTGGAAGCGTGGACGTGATTGCGACGTGATGCGCGACGAGATCGCGAATTGTATTTTGAATTTCCGGGCCTTCCACGTCCATCTTGGCGATGGTTGCGAAGGTGTCATTTTGCGCGGGGCAAATGTCGGGAGATTTTCCCGGATTAAATTCCGTATCCACGACGAGTCCGTGTTCTAAATTATCAATTCCGAGCGCGGCCGCTTCTTTAAATCCAATTGAGCACAAGTGTCCGGTAAGTTTTGTGTTGTGCTGATGGGCTGCGGCAATCGCGGCGGAAAGTTCCGCCCGTGTGATGTGCATATAGGCTTTGAAAGAGCCTGCGCCAAGCGCCGCCCAATAATTGACCAGATCGCGCGCTTCTTCCGGGCCGGAAAGCTGATGCATTTGCACGCCGGTTCCCGGAGGGCCTTCGAGATACGGGCCGGTGACGTTCAACTTGGGGCCCGCTATGCGGCCGTCGTCAATCATCAACTTCAAATTTAAATCGGTGTACGGCTCAAGACTTCCCGCAGTTCGCGCAGTGGTTACACCGCACGCCAGATAAAGGCGCGGCGCGGTTGCCGCAATTTCGTTGTACTGACCGCCGGCGGGATAAAACATGTGCTCGTGCATTCCGACCATTCCCGGCATCACGGTATAGCCGGTCAGGTCCATTACTTGCGCGCCCGAGGGAATCTGTGCAGACGCAGCCGAACCCATCCAGGAAATTTTACCGCCGCTGATCACGATGGTTTGATCGTCGCTTGGCGCGGTGCCTGTGCCGTCAATTACTTTCACGTGAGTCAGTGCGATTACAGGCGCATCCGTTTTGATGAACTGGCGCAGTGGATTTCCACGGCCCCCGCCCTGCTGAGGTGTTGCCGCTGCGGCACCGCGTTGCGCTGTTGCGGGAAGGGCAATCGCGGATGCCGCCAGAATCAAAATCGAAATGGTGCCGAAAATTTTTCGCATGGCATTGTGCTCCGAATTCGTCGCGAGAGTTTGGATCGCCGCGAGAATAGTCTGGGATGCCCCGGCAGCGCAAGTGCTTGCGGAAGTTCCGAAATGACTACTGGCGCGAATGGCGCGAAGTTGTGGATTCCACAAGCTTTCGTTGTGGAAAAGATAAAGATTGCATGTGGGTAACGGTCTGCTAGATTACCGACCACATCTTTCGCGAGGGAGACTAAATGTACTGCGACGCCTGCGGATTGACTTTTGACGACGAGCACAGTTGTCCCGGCGTCGGCTATGTGCCTGAAGGCGAAACCGCTCCACCTGCGGGATTTGCGCCTCTGCATTATTTCCAGCAGGCTTTGAAAATTGTTTTCTGGGACGACGCTGCAATTCGCCGCGCCGCCCGCGACCGCAATTCTCTGCAATACGGAATTATTTTCTGGGTGATCGGCATGTTGATTACCTTCGCGGTGAGCATGGTAGCCGCTGTCAGCGCCGGCGTGTCCCTAAATCCGGCTGCCACGATTGTTGGTATGGCGGTACTGCTTCTTATTTCCGCCACTTACGACGCGACCCGATATGCGCTGTGCCACCTCATAGCGAAATACTTATTCGGAGGCACCGGAAAATTCATCACGATTCTGCGTCCGATTTCGCTCGGTTCCATCCTCATTTGGATTTCCTGGATTCCAGTGGTCGGACTGATTGCGGCGGGCATCGGCACAATAGCAGTGGTCATGCTGACGTTTGAAGAAATCGAAGGAATCGAACGCATGCAGGCGTTTGGAATTTCGGTGGTCATAAATATTGGTTTTGCTTACCTCGCGTATACGATTGGCTTATTTCATCGGTGAGCGATCCAGCTTGCCGATGGAAAGGCGTGCGGGCGCTCACTTCTTTGTGATCTGATAATTGCTGAAGCTCATTTCAATGGAAACGGCCTGCGTTGGAAAAGTGACCTGATAGCTTACCTTGCCGGGCAATTGAAATCCTTCGACGATTTGATACTGCACCTCAAAATTCACTTTCTGAGTTCCGTTATTAATGTCGCTGTTCAGGCTGGACATCAGCAGACCTTTGTCCGTCTTTGAATATTTGGGATTCATCACGATGATTGACGAAGTGGTGGTCACCTTCATGGAAGTGAGCAGCGAGTCTCGATTCAGAACGATATCAACATTTGCCTCTCCGGTTTTTTGCGAAAAATGAATTCCATCCGGTTGGGCAACCATGGTGAGGTTCTGATCGTCGGAGGGCGCAAAAATTCCTGTAAATACCACCGAGCCCCACGATTTGAAAAATCCTTCGATTACTTGCTTCGCGCCCCCAACCATTTGATCCACGCTAGGATCGACGCTTCCGCCGCTGGCCAGAAATGGAGTGGCCGTAGCGTTTCCCTGCTCGTCAACCACCGCTGTGAACGCGACGGGAGTGATGAGCGCGATTTTTGCCTGGTCAACCGACGTTCCATTCTGCGTCATGAATTTTGCAAATTTCGCCCAGTCCGGCTGAATGGTGCATTGAAAAGATTTCACGCCCTCGTTTTGCAGCACGTAGTAGATCTGCCGTGCTTTTAAAAGAAGCTGAGTTTTGTCGGGCGGAGTGGATTCGGATGGAGAGGCTTTCCCGCAGGCGGAGGGAAAAAGCGCCAACGTGACGGCCAGCGATAACATGATCCACGAAAATACGGTAGTGCTCTTCTTAGATGCGTTCATAGGTGAGTCTCCGTCTTCGTGAATTGCGGCGAGCGATTCGACTTCGCAGTCAATCCAGGCGAAATGCCAACGCCAGTATCCACAATAATCGGGAGATTTGAAGGAATTATTTCGGATTCGGAAGTAGCAAGAATCGAATGGTAGGCTCGTGGGGACTCGAACCCCAGACCTCCACCGTGTCAAGGTGGCGCTCTAACCAACTGAGCTACGAGCCTACTGTGCGAACAGATTTTAGCACAGCCTCTAATTTACTGTGCGTGGGCCACTAGTTCTATTTCGCAGCTGCGGGATGAAGAAACGTTTCCACGGCATTCAAAAACATTCCCGGCTGATCCACAAACGTCATGTGCCCGCTCTTGGGCAGAATCACAATTTTCGATCCCGCGATTTTTTCGTGCATCACTTGTGACATTGAGGGGTCAGATTCGTCGTGATCACCCGCGGTAATCAGCGTGGGCACGTGAATTGTGGAGAGGCGATCCGTATATTCTACGGAAGCGAGATTGCCATCAATCACGAACTCGCCGTGCGAGCCCCACATTTCGCGATACAAATCCCAGGAAGTGTTGCCCTGTCCAATGGGATCGAAATTTGGATCCGGATGATTCTGATAAAGGTACGGAAAATACCCTTCGCCCCACGCGGCGATCATGTAGTCAGTGGTGTAGCGATTCTTCTCGTAGTCTTTTCCATGGCCGAATAATCCATCGGCTTCCATTTTCTTAATTCGGTCGCGCAATTCGGCGGGCATATTTTGTTCCATGCGGACGAACACTTCGTTGATCGCGCGAGTGCTCGAAAATGTGCTGCACAGAATCAACTGCGTCAGATTCCGCTGGTACTTCAGTGCATAGGCTTGTGCCAGAACTCCGCCGTAAGAATGTCCGAGCAGTGCAATTTTGCCGAGGCCCAACTGGGCGCGCACGGCTTCCACGTCTTCAACCATATTTTCAACGGTGTAGCCCTTCGGATCTTCAAGCTTCTCGGAGCGTCCTGAGCCGCGCTCGTCAATGAAGATGAGCTTGTTGTGGCGTGCGAGCGGCAGCAGATAGGGCAGGAAATAGTCATGCGAAGCGCCTGGGCCGCCGTGAACAATTACCAGCGGCGCGCCGCGGCCAATCGTCGTGTAATAAATGAGCACTCCGTGCGCATCCACAAATCCTTCTTGTATCGGATAGACGGATGACGCGCTTGGCGCGGCGGCGGGCTTTGTTTGTGCTACGGCGCCAGTTGATGCGAATAGTGAAATCGTGGCGGCAATGCAAAATGCTACGACTGTACGATGCGTATTCATGGTTCCCCCTTGGGCCTGCTCATCTTATTGCAAAAATAAGACGCAATCCGAAAGAATTGCGCTAGAATCTGTGCTCCGCCGTCGGCCTGCATCGTAGGTAACCGGCTTGGGAGCTCATACGTCATAATGGAAGCGGGAAGTTGCGGAACCGGCGATCCCCCGCCCGTGTCGGAGCATGCCTTCCAATTTGGAAACCGGGCGACGCGCAGATACGTCGGTATAAAGCGGATTACACAGGAAAAGGTAGAACCCACATGAAATTACCCAGATTTATCGGTCAGCATCTGATTGCTACTACTCTCGGATTGGTCGTCGTAGTCGGCGGCGGAAGCTGGCTTGTCATTCGGAGCCGTCCGGCCGAGATCAAGTACACGACGGCAGGCGTGCGGAAAGGCAGCATCACGGCTGTGGTTCAGGCGACGGGAACGATCAATCCGCTCACAACCGTGCCGGTAGGATCCTTCATCTCCGGTACCGTTCAATTCGTGTTCGCCGATTTCAACACGCGCGTTCACGCCGGACAAGTACTCGCGCAGCTTGACCCCGCGTTCTATGAAGCGCAGTACGTTACGGCGAAGGGAAACGTGGATAACTCGCTTGGCAACGAGAAAAACGTGGAAGCCAGCGTTCATTCCGCGCAGGCGAATATTGACTCTGCTGTTGCGAACGTAAAGAAACTGCAGGCCGACGCCGATTATGCGCGCGCGAATGGAAAGCGCGTGCAAGATCTTACGACCGCAGGCATCGACACAAAGGATACGAACGATTTAGCCACATCGACGCTCGCTCAGGCGGAGGCAGCAGTAGTGTCAGCTCAGGCATCGGTGGCCCAGGCTCGGGCGCAACTCGAGCAGGTGAAAGCACAATTGGTGCAGGCTCATGCGCAGACCGAAGCCGCGCAAGGCTCCTTGGATCAGGCCATCACCAACCTCAATTACTCGACAATCACATCCCCGATTGACGGCATTGTCGTGCAGCGCAGCATTACGGTCGGACAGTCCGTCGCGGCGCAATTGACGGCGCCAAACGTATTCACGATCGCACAGGACTTGAAGCGCATGCAACTTTATGCTGCTACCGACGAATCGGATACTGGACACATTAATGTGGGCACCGATTGTACGTTTCAGGTAGATGCATTTCCGGGAGAGCTGTTCCATGGCCGGGTCAGCACAGTCCGCTTGAATGCGACTACCGTGCAGAACGTTGTGACCTACTCCACGATCATTGACTTTGAGAATCCAGACGAGAAATTGCTTCCGGGCGAAACGGCGTACGTCACGATTCCCACCGGGCAAGCCGACAACGTGATTATGATTCCGAATGCCGCACTTTCCTACGTGCCCGATATGCCTTTCGCCGACCTTCGTGCGCTTTACGTGGCGAACAAAATTGACCGGAAGGCGTACACCACGCATCTGGGCGGCGCGCAAGTTGTCTGGACGAAAGACGCAGAAGGCAAACTGAAGCCGATCGCAATCAAGACCGGGATCACCGACTACGTGAACACACAAATGACTGATGGCCCGCTTAAGGAAGGCGACCAGCTCATTACATTCCAGGAAGGCGGGGCTAAGGCCGCATCCGGGGGTACGAATCCGCTCAGCCAGAATAACGGCAGAGGCGGTCCGGGCGGCGGTGGCGGAGGACGTGGAGGTGGCCGTTGAGATATAGCGAGGTGTTACGCGTCGCGTTCCGCGCTCTTGCGCGCAACAAGATGCGTACGCTGCTGACCATGCTCGGCATCATCATCGGTGTCGGCGCTGTGATTTGCACTGTTGCGATTGGCGAAGGCGCATCACAGCAAGTACAGGAACAAATTCAAAGCCTCGGCGAAAATCTGATTACCGTAAACGCGGGCAGCGTCAATCTTGGCGGCGTGCATCTTGGGAGTGCTGCGACGAAATCGCTCGTTGTGGCCGACGCTACCGCGATTCAAGAACAAATCTCGACCGTCAGCCGGGTTTCGCCCGGTGTTGGCGCCGGCGTTCAAGTTGTTTTCGGCAATCAAAACTGGTTCACCCGCGTAAATGGCGCATCTCCGGATTTTCTGCAGATTCGCCACTGGCCTGTCGAGCGCGGCGCTGCGTTTAGCGATCAGGACGTTCAGAATGCCGCTGACGTTTGCATTATCGGCCACACAGTGGCGCTGAACTTGTTTGGCGATGCGAATCCTGTTGGACAAACTATTCGCGTATCCAGCTTGCCGTTCCGTGTAATCGGCGAACTGACAGCGAAAGGGCAGTCACCGTACGGGCAAGATCAGGACGATACGATGATTTTGCCGTATACGACAGTAATGAAAAAGCTTGCGGGCATTTCCTGGCTGCAGAGCATCAACGTCTCTGCCACATCATCGGCGGATATGGACGCCGCGCAGGCGCAAATTTCCGGCCTGCTTCGGCAACGCCATCACTTGCGTCCCTCGGAACCGGATGACTTTATTATCCGCAGCCCCACTGATATTGCGCAAGCGCGCGCGCAAACACTTGGCGTAATGGAGCTCTTGCTTGCTTGTATCGCGTCCGTTTCGCTCATCGTCGGCGGCATCGGAATCATGAACATCATGTTGGTGTCCGTCACTGAACGCACGCGCGAGATTGGCGTGCGTATGGCCGTTGGTGCCACGGAAAACGACGTTCGCCGCCAGTTCTTGAGCGAAGCGGTTGTGCTCAGCATGTTCGGCGGAGCAATCGGAGTGGTGTTCGGATTCTTCGGTTCCAACGCGGTATCAGCGATGTTGAAGTGGCCCACGCAGATCCCCCCGTCGGCGATTCTTATTTCTGTCGTTTTTTCCGCGGCAGTTGGAGTTATTTTCGGTTACTATCCGGCGCGCAAAGCCGCGTCGCTTGATCCCATCGAGGCCCTACGATATGAATAATTTTCGGAAGTCAGTTTTATTTACAACTCTTGCGGCACTGCTTCTGGTTTCAGCATTTGCAGTCCGCGCTCAGGTACAAGCCAAATCCGGGAACGACGAGTTTTTCGTAATTTCATCCGTGGACAAAACGCACAACGCGTTGATCCTGCTGCTTCCCACCGAAATCACCGCGACCATTGGTGTCACCGACAAGACCAAGTACACCGATGAAAACGGTAAGCCGCTGAAACTCTCGGATTTTCACACCGGCGACACGATATTTGTTACCTACTCAACGCAGGCGGGCAATCTGACGGCTCAAAGCGTTCGCAAGGGGATGATGACCACGGCTGAAATGCGCAAGCGATACCTGCCTGGCTTGCCGATTACCAACAGCCCGAAAGGGCTGGGGCACTAAACGAATCGCAGTTTGATTACGGAGTTTTCCTAGGTCGGTATTGAGTGGGCGGAGATTCTTCCGCCCACTTTTTTATTTGGCGAACGGCTGAGCTATCGCCCCAGCGAGTGCATCAATTCCCACAAATACGGCTGCCAGATCGCGGGAAGTGAATGTGTGCCGTGCCCGCGCGTTTGATCCGTGATCGGTAGCAAGATAAATCTGCCGTCTTTCACGCGCTTAATCTCACGTTCGGCGATTCCCAGTTCCGGCGGATTGATCATGTCGTCCGCGGAATTGATGTACAACACTTTCGCTTTGATTTTTTCCAGGTCGGGATCCGGATTGTAATTTCGCGAAGCGTTGAAATAATAAAGCATGTCGTTCGGGTCGGTTGAGGCGACTCCAGCTTTTTCCCGCTGCTCCAGGAACGTGTCGGCCTGATCCCGCATTGGATAGCTCTTCTGCCATTGCAGCGCCGTGCTGCCCATCAGCAGCAGAATATCCTCGGCCTCGATCATGCCGTGCAGCGTGGTAGTGCCGTACTCACCATTGCTATATTGAGGATCCGAGGTGATCGCGTCCATAACCGCTTTGCGCATCACGCGATTGCGTCCGGCAATCGGCACCGTTTGGCACGCCAGCGGCACCAGCGCGTCCATAAAATCCGGGTACGTTTCGCCCCACACCCAGGCCTGCATGCAGCCCATCGAAGTGCCCATCACCAACAGAAGATGATTCACTTTCAGCGCGTCAACGACCACGGCGTGCTGCGCGGCAACCATATCATCATAGTCGTAGTGAGGAAATTTCGCGTGCAAGCCGTTGCTCGGTTTGCTGCTGCATCCGTGGCCGAGGCCATCCGGCAAGATGATGAAGTAGTGTTTCGCGTCCAGCAATTGGCCGGGGCCAAAAAGCACTCCCGCGAATGTCGCACTAAGAAAAGTTCGCCCGGTGCCTCCGGTGCCATGGCCGATGATTACGGCATTGGTCACTTTGCCGCCGGCGTCGCGTTCCGGCGCGCCCAGCGTGTAATAGTGCAGCTTCAATTCCGGCAAAGTTTCGCCGTCCTTGAAATGGAAATCTTTAATTGTGTAATCGCCCTGCTTTAGAGTTTCGGTCCACGGCGCGCTCTGCAATCGTGCCGGCAATGTTACCGGCCCCGGCTTGCAGGCCTGCGCCGCCAAACGCGCCGCTTCCTCCGCTTGGGCAGCTGGATCCTGAGTGGCCTGACCGAACGCAGGTGCGGCGGCCGCAAAGGCGAAAATCGCGGTTGCCGCGGCCGTCACGAACTTGAGTTTCCGAGCGAAACGCTGGCTCATCGTATTTTCCTCGCTTCAACAAAAGTATTTTCCGGCGACGCGTATACTTCCGCGTCGCGGGAAATTTTCTAACGTACAAGCCTTACCAGATTCGGCAAGGTTGCTCACGCACCATCGGCGTTCCGGCTTTGCAGTCAAATGCTTTTGCGAACGCTTCAAGATTTGAAGGCGCCGCGATAGCACGGAAACGTCCCAGCGGATGCGGATTCGTATTCACCTGCAAGCGATCGAATTCCGGCGTGGAATTTCCGCCCCAGATGCGCGCCGAAGAAATAAAGAATCGCTGTTCGGGAGTGAACCCGTCAATCGCTGGATGCGGCTTGCCCGCGATTGCCTTTTCCAGCGCACGGAATGCGATGGCCATTCCGCCAAGATCCGCGATGCTTTCGCCGAGAATTAATTTTCCGTTCTCATGCAAATCGCCGGAGACCACGTAACCGTCGAATTGTTTGGAAACACAGTCGGCGCGCTCCTGAAAATTTTTCGCGTCTTCCGGCGTCCACCAATCGCGCAAGTTTCCCTGGCCATCGAACCTGCGTCCTTCGTCGTCGAAGCCGTGCGTCATTTCGTGGCCAATCACAGTTCCCATTCCACCGTAATTCAGCGCGTCATCGGCTTTGGCGTCAAAGAATGGCGCCTGCAAAATTCCGGCTGGGAAAGTGATGTCATTTCTCGATGGATTATAGGAAGCGTTCACCGTCGGCGGAGTCATTCCCCATTCCGCGGGATCCACCGGCTTGCCGATGCGATCCAGATTCCGGTGATAATTATATTCAGCGTTGCGCATCATATTGGCGACGAACGGCCCACGATCCACGCGGAATGCTGAATAATCGCGCCATTTATCCGGATAGCCGATCTTAATGGTCATCGCGTTCAGTTTCGCCACAGCTTGCTGGCGTGTGGCAGGACTCATCCACGGCAACGTTTGCAGATCGTCGCGCAGCGCAGCAATCAGGTTGTGCACCATTTCGAGTGCGCGCGCCTTCGCTTCGGGCGGGAAATTCTTCTCCACATACTTTTGTCCCAGCGCTTCGCCCAGCGCGCGGTCGGTGGCTTGCACACACTTTTTCCAGCGCGGCTGATCTTCCTTTGCACCGGTGAGAATGCGTCCGGAGAAATCGAAATTTTCTGCAACGAACGCGGACGAAAGATTCGGCGCGTTGGCGTGAATCAGATGCCAGCGCAGATAAGTTTTCCAGTCGTTCAGTGGAATTGCGCCAATGTTTGTGTCGAGCGCGGTGAAAAAATTCGGCGTAGTCACATCAATCACAGCGATATTCGGATAGCCGATATTGCGGAAATAAGCGTGCCAGTCAAAGTGCGGAGTAAGGGCAACGAGTTCCGCGACGCTTTTGCGGTGATATGTGGCTTCTGGATCGCGCATCTCGACAGGCGACATCGAAGCGTTCGCGAGCTTCGTCTCAATTTCCAACACCGTGCGGGCTTCGGCTGCGGCGCGATCTTGTGAGTCGCCTGCCAGGACAAATATCTTTTCAATGCTCTTGCGATACGCATCGCGAAGTTGCACGGAGTGCTCGTCCGTCTTCGTGTAGTAATCGCGATTCGGCAATCCAATTCCGCCCTGCGAAGCCGACCCAGTTTGTTCGGAGCTATTCTTCCGGTCGGTCGTCGAGCCGAAGCGGAACATCACGCCGACGCCCTCCGTGTGCAAATGGGCCACTTCGGCCTGCAGCGCGGTCAAGTCAGAAATTTTTTCGATGCGCGCAAGTTCCGCATCCAGAGGATGTATTCCCGCCGCGTCGCTCTGCGCGGAATCCATGCAGCTTGCGTAGAAATCGCCGATTTTTTGTTCGATGGAACCCGGCTTCGCGGATTTATTCGCAGCGGCTTCGTCAAGAATCGAGTGCAGAACTTCCTGATTGTGATCCTGCAGCTCCGTGAAGTGTCCATAGCTCGCGAAAGCGGGCGGAATCGGATGCGTTTTCGCCCATCCGCCGTTCACAAAATTGTAGAAATCCTCGCAAGGCTTACAGGTGGTATCCATATCCGCGAGATTCAATCCGTGAATCTGTGTTCCGGCATTTTGCGCAGCCGCAACAGCGTGGCCTGCGGGAACAATGAACATCAGTGGCAATAAAATCGACACAGCACAAATTACAACG
Organism: Terriglobia bacterium; assembly: GCA_963840515.1. Classification (GTDB taxonomy): domain Bacteria; phylum Acidobacteriota; class Terriglobia; order Acidiferrales; family UBA7541; genus DASTCZ01. The sequence continues at coordinate 48,629 of CAWIZI010000021.1, read as the reverse complement.
AGCCACAAGGTGCGTTTCATTTGTAAATCCTCCCAAATTTTGGACAAGCGTTTCTTCTGAAAATTAATTTTCCGCGTTGCAATCAGCTACCAGATTCGGCAGCGCTGCTCTTCACTGCGTACCATCGGATCGCCGGCCTTGCAGCCGAACGCCGCCGCAAATGCCGGCATGTTCTGTGGTGATGCGACCGCGCGGAAACGCGGCAGCGGATGCGGATCGGTATTCGTCAGCATCATTTCATACGCGGGACGCAGAATCTGTCCCCAGTTCCGGCCGAACGCGATAAAGAATCGCTGTTCCGGCGTGAAGCCATCCACCAGCGTATCGGGTTTCCCCGCGTGAGCTTTTTGGAATGCGGCGTGTGCGATCACCAGTCCGCCAAGATCGGCGATGCTTTCGCCCAGCACCAGCTTGCCGTTTTCATGCGTATCGCCGGAGACGACGTAAGCGTCGAATTGTTTTTGCACGCAAGTGGCGCGCTCCAGGAAATTTTTCGCGTCCTCCTCCGTCCACCAATCGCGCAGATTTCCCTTCGCGTCAAACTGGCGGCCCTGATCGTCGAATCCATGCGTCATCTCATGGCCGATTACAGAGCCCATCGCTCCGTAATTCAATGCGTCATCAGCTTTCGCGTCGAATAATGGAAATTGCAAAATGCCAGCGGGAAAAACAATCTCGTTCATCTGCGGATTGTAGTAAGCGTTCACGGTCGGCGGAGTCATTCCCCACTCGCCGTGATCCACCGGCTTGCCGATCTTCGCCGCGTCGAAGTGAAAATCTTCCTGGCGCGCGCGCATCACATTCTGTAAGTAGGAAACGCGATCCACTTTCACTCCGGAATAATCGCGCCATTTATCGGGGTAGCCAATTTTCAGCGTTATGGCATTCAGCTTTGTCATTGCCTGCAGCCGCGTTTCAGGGCTCATCCACGACAATGTTTTCAAATCGTCGCGCAATGCATCAATCAGGTTGTGCACCATTTCCAGCGCGCGCGCTTTTGCGGCCGGTGGAAACGCCTTCGCCACATACTTCTGTCCGAGCGCTTCGCCCAGATCCCGATCGGTAACGGATACACAGCGCTTCCAGCGCGGAAGCTGTTCGGGTGTGCCCGTCAGTGTGCGGCCAAAGAAATCGAAATTCTCATCGACGATTGCGGTTGTTAGATACGGCGCGTCCGAATGCACCAAGTGCCAGCGCAGATAAATCTTCCAATCGTCCAGGGAAACCGAAACCAGTTGCGCGTCGAGCTGCTTGAAAAAATCCGGCTGCGCGGCATTCACGACATTAATTCCCGGGAAGCCGATGCTCGCGAAAATATGCGGGCCAATCGAAATGCGGCGTCATCGCAGCCAGCTCGGCCAATGCCCATGCGGTGGTAAATTTTCTCGGGATCACGCTGCTCGACTCTCGTCATGGAAGCATTGGCCAGCTTCGTTTCAATCGTCATCACCGTTGCGGCTTCCTCTTTTGAGCGGTTGGCGGAATCGCCCATCAATCCAAACATTTTCGACCAGATGCGCTTGATACGCGTCGCGCAATTTCACCGAAGTGTCATCGGTCTTCGTGTAGTAATCGCGGTCCGGCAGTCCGAGGCCGCCTTGAAACGCACCGCCGGTCTGCTCGGTGCTGTCCTTGAAAGTCCTGCACCGATCCGAAATTGAACAGGCGCCAACGCCCATCTTTGCAGGTGCGCCACTTCGGCTTCCAGTGACGCGGATCCGAGACCTTCGCGATGCGCGCAAGTTCATCGTCCAGAGGATGAAGTCCCGCGGCGTCAATTTTCGTCGTATCCATGCAGCTCGCGTAGAAGTCCCCGATCTTCTGTTCGATCGAGCCGCAGCGTAGCGGACTTATTCGCCGCGCGGCTTTCCAGAATATCGTGCAACACATCGCGATTATGCTCGGCAAGCTCATTGATGCGGCCCCAGCTTGGATATGCGGCGGGAATGGGGTTGTGCGCAATCCAGCCACCGTTCACAAAGTGATAGAAATCATCGCAGGGCTTGCAAGTGCGGTCGAAATCGGCCAGGTCGAGGCCGTGGATTTTCCGGCTTGACGGCTTGCGCCGCGGGCTTCCGCACTGGCTGCTGGGCGGGCGGTTTGGTGGTTTGTGAAGTTTGCCGGGCTGGCGTGGACGCGACGAACGTGAGCAGAATTGCCAGCGTTACGGCGACACCGTAGGCGAAGAACCGTTTGACCAAGTGACGCTCCTTTTTTCAGTTACGCGTCCAGGTTTGGATGGCGCAGGTGGAACGTCGTGGCATCCTGGTAGGCGCGGGCCAAGGTCAGAACTTTCGCGTCGCCGTAAAGATTGCCGAGAAACGTCAGGCTAACCGGCGTGTTCGGGTCCGCCGTTGCCGTTGGTGCTGTTTGTGTTCGCATTTCCAGGCGCGTCATCGCCACGGAATGCCGTTGGGCAGAATCACGGACGGGTGGCCGGTGAGATTCGTAACGGTGAGCTGCGTGCCGTTTGTGGGAGCGACGATTACGTCGAAATTCTTGAAGATTTCCGCCATGGCTTCAATCGCCAGCATGCGCGCGCGATTGGCCTGAATGTATTCCACAGCGGGTATAAAGCGCGAGGTCGCGAAAAAGGTTGGGCCAGTCACTCGGACCCTGCTCGGTGAGCAATTTGTCGCGGCCCGAGCGCGTCAACTCGTCAAATGCCGCGGCGGCTTCCGCCTCAAGGATTTGGCGCATCGCTCCGTACGGAAAGTCCGGAAGCTCGACCGGCGTCATCTTCACGCCCATGGATTTCAATTTATCCAAAGCGCGGCACTATCGAATTTGTGGTCGTACTCGCGCGAGGCGAAGCCGGCCGCGCGGCGTTGCTGCTGCGCATCCCACGTGTCTTTTCTTCAGCGCGTCATTTCCGCGACCGGCTTCGGCGGCGTCTGCTCGGTCGAGTGGCGTCAGCTCGAAATCTTTTTGCAAGCACACCGACCCGCAGCGTGCGCCAGTTGAGCTGCGCATCCCAATTGAACGCCGCGGCTTGCACGCAGCGATCTTTGCCGTCCTGCCCATGAATTGTGGACATCACAATCGCGCAATCTTCCACGGCGCGGCAGATGGGGCCGATCTTATCCATGCTCCAGGAAAGCGCCATCGCGCCGGTGCGCGGCACAAATCCAAATGTCGGACGCAGGCCCGTCGTTCCGCAGCGCGTGGAAGGCGAAGAAATCGAGCCGAGCGTTTCCGTGCCGATGCTGAATCCCACACAGCCCGCCGCTGTAGCGGAAGCAGGGCCGGCCGAAGAGCCGCTCGAGCCTTGCGCGGGATTCCACGGATTGCGCGTGATGCCGCCGTACCAGTGATCGCCCTGCGCCAGCGCGCCGAGAGTCAGCTTCGCCACCAGCACCGCGCCAGCTTTATCGAGCCGCTGCACGACTTCCGCGTCTTCGTCAATCATCTGCTTTTCAAATCCGCCCGCGCCCCAGGTGGTCGGATATCCCTTCACCGCCAGCAGATCCTTTCCGCCCCAGGGAATGCCGTGCAGCGGTCCGCGGTATTTTCCGGCTCGCAATGGCCTTGTCGCGCTTCGCGCCTGCGCCTTGGCGCGATCGTCCGTGAGAGTAATTAGAAAATGCAGCTTGGGGTCGTAACGCTTCAGTCGCTCGAGATACATTTCCGTGAGCGCCATGGAGGAAACTTTTTTTGTGCGCACGAGCTCGGCAAGTTGCGCGCACCGTCTGAAAACGCCACATCTTCAATATTCTTGGAGCGCGCTTCGCCACGGACGGAGCCACCGAATCGCGCATCGGCACTGTTGCACGGTATGAAACTTCTCACCCATCGGCAGCGGATCAAACACCAGAGCCGGCTGCACGCTGTTCGGCATGTGCAGCTTGTAGATAGCTTCGTATCCCTGCGCGCACTGTTCAGTCCGTGCGAGCATCGCCTGCTTGTATTCGTCCGGAATCGTGACGTCGGCAATCTTTGCGGCGGCGTCAATCATTTCCTTGGTGATCGCGGGCTTTCCCTGCGCCAGAGTCAGAAGCACGCCCGGCAAGAGTGTTCCCGAGAGCCCGACGCTGGAGCAGACCGCGATAAAATGGCGACGATTCCACACAGATGCACCCCCGGTAAAGTTCAAGACGTCGATTTCGGAGACGAGGAGAGTGTAATACATGCCGAGGCTTTTTTGCTTGCGGCATCTGAGGCGCAGGCCAACTATTTTTGATTTTGAGGATGTGCTACCGGCTCGCAAATTCGCCTAAGGATGCGTCATATTTTCCGGCCGCACAATCGCGTCAAATTCTTCGCCGCTCAAGATAACCGAGCTTAATGCACGCTTCGCGTAAGCTAATGCCCTCTTCCAGCGCCGTGTGCGCGAGCTTCGCGGCTTTGTCATAGCCGATTCTTGGATTCAGCGCGGTCACAAGCATCAGCGAATTCTTCACGTAAAAGTCGATTTTGGCGCGGTCGAGTTCGATACCGTTGACCATGTAATCGACAAAGCCGTGGCAGGCGTCGTGAATCAGCGTCACGGAATGCAGGAAGTTGTGAATGATCACCGGCTTGAAAACGTTCAACTCAAAATTTCCCTGCGAATCTCGCAAACGCCATCGCCGCATTATTACCGTGCACTTGCACGGCAACCATCGTCATCGCTTCGCACTGCGTGGGATTCACCTTGCCCGGCATGATGCTTGAGCCGGGCTCATTTTCCGGAATGCGCAATTCGCCCAGTCCGCAGCGCGGGCCGGAGGCCAGCCAACGAATGTCATTCGATATTTTCATCAGCGAGCACGCCAGCGTGTGAATCGCGCCGTGCGCGTAAACCAACTCATCATGCGCCGAAAGCGCGGCGAATTTATCCGGATGCGACCGGAACGGCAGGCCCGTCAGTTCCGCGATTTTCTTGGCGGCGCGCGCGGCAAATTCCGGATGCGTGTTCAGGCCCGTGCCGACGGCTGAGCCGCCAATCGCCAAGATCGTAGAGGCCGTCGAGCGATTGGCGTCAGCCGTACAACGTCCCGCGCCAGCAGACTGGCCCAGCCGCCCATTTCCTGCCCGACGGTGAGCGGCACCGCGTCCTGCAGATGCGTGCGGCCGATTTTCACAACGTCCGCAAACTGTTTCGCTTTTGCGGCAATCGCGTCGTGAACTTCCTGCACCGCGGGAATCAGATGCGCTGTGCACGCGCTCGGCTGCGGCAATGTGCATGGCCGTGGGAAAAGTGTCGTTCGATGACTGCGACATATTCACGTCGTCGTTCGGATGGATCGGTTTCTTCGATCCCATCACGCCGCCGGCCATTTCAATCGCGCGATTGGAAATCACCTCGTTCACGTTCATGTTCGTCTGCGTGCCGCTGCCCGTCTGCCAGATGCGCAGTGGAAAATGATCGTTCAGTTTGCCCGAGATCACTTCATCCGCCGCCGCGCAAATCAATTTCGCTTTCTCCGCGGAAAGTTTGCCGAGGTCCTGATTCACCAGCGCCGCGGCTTTTTTCAAAATGCCGAACGCGCGAATCAGTCTCCGGTGACATCGTGTCGCGCCCAATATTGAAATGCAGCAGCGAGCGCTCCGTCTGCGCGCCCCAGTAGACGTTGGTCGGCCACCTCGATTCTCCCCATGCTGTCGGATTCGGTGCGCATCGGTTGCTGCGGTTTCGTCACGGACATGTACTTCCTCCGCTGATCATTATAACGGGGACTTGCGCGGAACGTGAGTCAGTAAAAGGATTTCATCGAAAATTGCATTCGAACTTTCTAACTCACTGATTCTGCACGCCCTAACTGAAATTGTTCCACGTGGAACAATTTGACCGTCAAATAGCGTGATTGGCTCATTTCTCACCAAATATCCCCAACCGTAAATCCTTCAGGAAATGGATCGTCGGCATCCAGCACATATTGCGCGAATCCGGTAATCCACGCGCGTCCGCTGATCGTCGGCACAACCGCTCGATACGGCCCAACTTTTGTTTCGCGAATCAGCCGCCCGGTAAATGTGGTTCCCAATATTCCCTCATGAACGAAATCTTCATTCAGCGCGAGTTTTCCTTTCGCGTAAAGCGTCGCCATTTTCGCGGAAGTACCTGTGCCACACGGCGAGCGGTCAATCGCACCGGTCCACGTAGTAGGACGCGCCCAATCCAACTTGCCCGTGCTCACCACCACTGCATTTTTTGCATGCGCACCGTGTCTTGAGGCCGCGCCGGATAGCTGCGCAATCGTCACGCCCGAAATTCCAGAATTTTCCGGATGCACGACCCGCAGTTGCTCTTGCGTCGCGGCTTTAATCATTTCTCCGATGCGCGTGATGTCGCGTCCTTCGTCGGGCGTCAACTTCAATCCAAGCGCCGCCGCATCCGCAATCACATAAAACATTCCGCCGTAAGCAACATCCACATGCACGGTGCCAAGTTGCGGAACTTCCACCGGCGCATTCAGGTGCACCGCAAAGGACGCCACATTCTCAAATGTCACTCGCACAACTTGCGAATCGCGCACTTCCGCTTCCACGTGCACAAGTCCCGCCGGAGTGTCGAGCGTCAATTTCGTAATCGGCTCGCGCGCCGGAATCATTCCCGTTCCCAGCAACGCCGTCACCACGCAAATTGTATTCGTGCCGGACATCGGCGGATATTCCACCTGCTCCATAATGATCATTCCGGCGTCGGCTTCCGGCCGCGTGGGCGGCAAAATCAAATTGCAATTCGCCGCGGGATATCCGCGCGGCTCGCGCAACATTCGTCTGCGAAGGCTGTCGCCTTTTGTTTCCAAATAAACTTTTTTCTCGAACATCGTTTTGCCCGGCACGTCCATTACCCCGCCGATAATCACGCGCCCCGGCTCGCCGCAAGCGTGCAGATCCACCGCCGTCACCATATTCCCGATTCGCATCACTTCCCCCACTTTCGCCCAGCCATCTTAATTCCAATTTGCTCTGGCCGCGATATACTCGACGCGCGAATTGGAGGGCATGCATGTCACGTTGGACGCGCCGCAAATTTTTGAAAACGGGACTGGCCGCAACCGCCGGAGCTGCGGCGGCTGGAAGAGCTGCGCTGCCATTGGCCGCCTCGACAAAGTCCGACACGGTTGCGGAGCCATAGATTTACCCTCGCAACAGATTAATGCGGTCGCCGGAATGATACCGTCGCCCCCGCCACCACCATTCCTATTGGATTTTGGCTGGCGCTTCCAATTCGGTCATGCGGACGATCCCGCAAAAGATTTCGGTTATGGTGCGCAAAATCGCGAAGCCACATTTGCAAAATCCGGCTCATTTCCTCCGGTAACGCGCGTTAATTTCGATGATAGCCAGTGGCGAAGCGTTGATCTACCTCATGATTGGGCCGTCGAACTTCCGTTTGAAAAAGGGCCTGCTGTGCTCGACAGAGATGGCAAGCCGACCGGCCGCTACGAGCTACCAGATCATGGCGCCAAGCCAATCGGCCGCGATTTTCCGGAAACAAGCATCGGTTGGTATCGTCGAGTATTCGACATTCCCGCAACGGATGAGGGAAAACGCATCTCGGTAGAATTCGACGGTGTATTCCGCCATGCAATGGTGATGTTTAATGGACATTATATAGGTGAGGAATTCAGCGGCTACGCCCCCTTCCGTTTTGATCTCACCGATTTCGTGAACTACGGCGACAAGAACATCCTCACCGTCCGCGTGGACGCGACGCTCGCCGAAGGATGGTTTTACGAGGGCGCGGGAATGTATCGGCACGTTTGGCTGATAAAGAAAGATCCCGTTCACATTGCGCCAGCAGGAGTATTTATTCGTTCCGAGGTTCGTGGGAATTCCGCGACAGTTTTTATTCAGACGGACGTCCTGAATCAAAGTAAAACGGCGCGAATTTGCAAAGTAAACTCAGACATTTACAGCCCGAGTGACAAGCCGATTGCCAGGACGCAGGAGAAACCTGTGGCAATTCCAGCTTGGGGGAGTCATACGTTTGAATCCCAGGTGACGGTCAGCGGTCCACAGCTCTGGTCTGTCGATGAGCCGCATCTTTACAACGCGGCTACCTTCGTTGATAGCGACTCTTCCATTACCGACATCGATTCATCCAAATTCGGCATCCGTTCCACCCGCTTCGACGCCGACAAAGGCTTCTTCCTCAACGACAAGCACGTACAATTAAAAGGCACCTGCAATCATCAAGATCACGCTGGCGTCGGCTCCGCGCTTCCCGACCGTTTGCAGTCCTATCGCGTCGAGCGCCTGAAAAGTATGGGCTGCAACGCCTATCGCACTTCGCACAATCCGCCAACTCCGGAATTGCTCGACGCCTGCGACCGCCTCGGCATGATGGTGATGTGCGAAACGCGCATGATGTCGTCCAACCCGGAAGGCCTCAGCCAACTCGAACGCATGATTCGCAAATACCGAAATCATCCGAGCATTATTATTTGGTCGCTCGGAAATGAAGAACGCGAACAAGGCACGCCGCGCGGCGCAAAAATTGTTGCCAGCATGAAACGCGTCGCGAAGGAATTGGATCCTAGCCGCTTGGTAACGATCGCCATGAATAACAGCTGGGGCAAAGGTGCCTCCGCAGTTCTTGACGTGCAGGGCTGCAACTACAACGATGGAAATATTGACGCCTTCCACAAACAATTTCCCACGCAACCCATGGTCGGCACAGAAACCGCCAGCACAGTTTCCACGCGCGGAATTTATGAAAACGATCCGGCGCGTGGCTACGTTAGCGCTTACGATTTAAATTTTCCGCCGTGGGCCGCGAGAGCGGAAACCTGGTGGAACGGATTATGACTCTCGTCCATTTCTAGCCGGCGGATTTGCCTGGACAGGTTTCGATTATCGCGGCGAGCCGACTCCCTACAATTGGCCGTGCATCAGTTCACATTTCGGCATCATGGATATTTGCGGATTTCCGAAAGACAATTATTTTTATTATCAAGCGTGGTGGGGCGATAAACCCGTGCTCCACCTTTTCCCGCACTGGAATTGGCCGGGCAAAGAGGGCCAGGAAATTGACGTTTGGTGCCACTCAAATTTAGATAGCGTGGAATTATTTTTAAACGGCGCTAGCCTCGGCTCGCAAAAAGTGGCACGCAACACGCACCTCGCCTGGAAAGTGAAATACGCGCCGGGAGCAATCGAAGCGCGTGGCACGAAAGACGGTAAGATTGTCCTGACCGAAAAGCACGAAACCACCGGCGCGCCCGCAAAACTTAGTCGCTTCGTCCCGACCGCCAGAAAATTTCCGCCGACGGCGAAGATTTTCCGTCATCGCTGTCGAAGTGCAGGACGCGAAGGGACGCATGATGCCCATCGCGTCGAATCGAAGTAACATTTGAAATCTACCGGAGCTGGCAAACTAATTGGCGTCGGCAATGGCGATCCAAGTTGCCACGAATCAGACAAAGGCAACAAGCGCAGCGCGTTCAACGGACTGTGCATGGCGTTTGTGCAAGCGCTAAGCAAGCCGGAGAAATCGCGTCGCCGCAAGCGTCACACGGTCTGGAGGGCGCATCGCTTGCAATTCAAGTGAAGCCGCACAGCTCGCCAGCAGTTGACTGAATTCAAATGCGCGTGATGCACGCAGCTAGCCCGCGAGAGGTTTGTGCCTGATCCATCTGTCGAATATTCAAAGCGGCTCGAAGCCGCCTGAAGTTAATCGCGGCGAAAAAGCGCGATTCACCTTCGAGTTGGATATTGGAAACTGGCCGCATCGCTGTCGGACTCGTGACTTGTGGGCTGCCGTAGCGCATCATCTATTCACTCCGTATCTGCTATTCTTCCCGCCGCAATTTACGGACCTTGGCACTCTTCCACGAAAAAATAATTCGCGATCGAACTCACGCGGAAACTGCCGCAGCGTTTTACGAACGTGGCATCGCGCGCATCGATGACCGCTGGCCCGGTACCGGCGAAACCGGCGAACGCTTCCGCGATCCGAAACATATTTACGCGGAAGATCTGGACCTCTTCGTGCGCGGCGGCTTATTTCAACTCCTCTCCACCGCGCGATTGCCCATGGGCGAAAATCGCCTCGCGCAATGGCTATGCGTTCCTTCGCCGCCGCCTGACAATTATCGAGCGCCACGAACTCGTCGGCGCTCTTCGCGAGAAATTGGATCTGCGCGAAGACCTCGCCGTCACTGGCGAAGACTTGCGCGTGCAGTTTAAATCCTGAATCTCTTACGGTCTGGTCCGAAACCGCATCCACCCTTCCTTCCGGCGCAATGCGAACGTTGGCTGTTCTGCTCGCGATCTGCGCAACCGCCGCGCTCGTGTACAGTCTGGCGAAATCCGATTATTTGCCGATTTTAATTGTGCTGCTGGTGGAAGCAGGAGTCACGCGCTGGCTATCGACGCGCGCAAACGAAGTCGTCTGCATCTCTCACCGGCAACGCCGAAGGCCTCATTCTTTTCGCGAAAATTCTTCAGCGCTGGAAGACGAGCGATACTCATCGCCGCGCCTACAAAGCTATATCGCAAAACTAAAACGAACGGTGACTCGCATCGCGCGCGATTCTCCGTCTCGCGCGACATCGTCAACTGGACGAACGGCCGTCGAAAGTCTTCTTGGTAAAATTGGCGGAGCTGCCTTTTCTTTACACAATTCAGCCGGACTTGCAGCCGAAGCGTGGCGCCGCCGTTGGGGCGGCAAATGCGCAACTGGATTGAAGTCGTTTCCGAAATGGAAGCGCTGCTTTCGCTCGCATCATATTCCTACGAGCATCCCGCAGATCCATTCCCGGAATTTGTTCAGCAAGAAAAATCACAAGCGCTTCTTCGACGGCGCAGAACTGGGCCATCCACTAATTCCGTCCGCAAAGTGTGTGCGAAATTCCATCCGTCTCGATCAATCGCAACGCCTGGCTACTAATCAGCGGCTCCAATATGTCCGGAAAAAGCACATTCCTGCGCACGGTAGGAATCAATACGGTTCTGGCGATGGCAGGCGCTCCCGTCCGCGCGACATCACTTCGCCTCACGCCGCTCGCCATAGGCACACGCATTCGCAGCACGGACTCGCTACAAGAAGGCCGCTCCAGTTTTTTCACGGAAATTTTGCAGATACGCCAGGTTTTTGAGTTAACTCACGCGCCGATGCCTCTGCTTTTTTTGTTCGATGAATTATTGGAAGGCACGAATTCAAATGATCGCAGAATCGGCTCGGAAGGTTTGCTCCGCGCTTTGCTAAAACACGGCGCAATCGGAATCGTAACGACGCACGATCTCGCGCTTACCGAAGTTGCCGACCCGCTCGGCGGCGAAGTGCGCAACAAACATTTTCAGGATCACGTCGAAGACGGCAAAATGCGCTTCGATTACAAACTGCAAGATGGGATCGTGGCAAAAAGCAACGCGCTAGCGTTGATGCGCCTAATCGGCCTGGACGTTTAATTTCAACTTATTTATTCCGATACAAATCCGGGCATTGCTGCTTCAAATGCTCCACCTTCGGCAAATCATTAATCGCAATATAAGGCTCATCCGGATGCTTCGTGGCGTAATCCTGATGATAGCCTTCCGCCTTGTAAAATTTCGTCAGCGGCACAACCTGCGTCACAATCGGCCGCCGATAAACTTTCGCTTGATCCAACTGATCGATATAAGCCTTCGCAATTTTCTGCTGGCTCTCATCGCCGAAGAAAATCACGGAACGATACTGCGTGCCACTATCCGGCCCCTGGCGATTTAGCTCCGTCGGATCGTGCGCCACGGAAAAAAACACTTTCAAAAGTTGGCCCAGCGTAATTTGCGAAGGATCGTAAACCACTTCCACGGACTCCGCATGTCCCGTCGTCCCGCTGCTCACCGTTTCGTATTCCGCGGTTTTCGCGCTGCCGCCGGAATATCCCGCTGTCGCGCGCACTACGCCCTTCACATGCTGAAACACCGCTTGGATTCCCCAGAAGCATCCGCCGGCCACCACAATCGTGCGCTCGCTTTTCGCCGGCGCAAGTGCGTCATCCACAACTGGATTGGGAATCGCAACGGCTGCCTCAGCGGAATTTCGAGACGCAACCGTGAACAACAAAAACGCTGCCAGCAAAGCTGCCGCGCCAATGGAAAGGGATCGGATCATGGGAGTCTCCTCGACTCCATTAGATTGTACAGAAGTTGAAAGGTTTCAACACCATGCGCGGGTGATCGCGATGTGGGATCCAGCAATCAGGAAGGATCTTTTTGACGTGTGGCTTTTACCGCCGAAAGTATGCCAATGCCGAGCATCACAATTGCCCCAACGCCGATCCATTGCCCCGGAATGTGCATCAGGTGCGCGCCGTAAATTAACCCGCCCAGCATGATCACGTATCCCGCTGCGTAAAGTCCAAATGACATAGCGCCTCTTTTCGGCTGAAGTTTCACAGCCTGAAAGTTGGATGCTACAACCACCCAAAAGCGCTCTTCCATGATTTGAGATTGTCGCACAGGAGTTATTCACTTCATTGAGCGCGCAATTCTTCCACGTATTGCCGCCGCACCTTGATGCTGCTTTCATTTTTGCGTGCAAGTGCCAGATCGTATGCGAGCTGCATTCGCAACCAGGTTTCCGCCGTGCTGCCAAACGCTTTCATCAGCCGAATCGCCATCTCCGGGCTGATACCGGATTTTCCGTTAACAATATTATTAAGCGCTTGCCGGCTGACACCGAGAATTTTCGCTCCCGCGGTCACGGAAAGGCCCAGCGGTTCAAGGCAATCGTGCCGGACGATGCGGCCAGGGTGAACTGGATTTTTCATGGGCATAGAATGTTCCTTCCTAATGATAGTCAATCAGCTCAACATCAAACGCATCTGCGTTTTCAAATCGAAAAATAATTCGCCAGTTCGCCTTCACTGTCACAGACCATGTTCCCTTCCATTCGCCTTTTAGCGGATGCAAGCGATACCGCGGAAGATTCATAGCTTGTGGCGTAGTGGCAGCGTCAAGAGCGGTGAGGATTCGTTCAACCGTCCCTAATAAATCTGGCCGTATACCGCCTCTGTCACCGCGTTCGTAGAGCCGTTTCAAGCCCCGATGCTTGAAGCCCTTAATCATCAGATCCTATTGTAAAATGACAATTGTCACTTGTCAATGTTTGCCTCTCAATGAAAATCATGCGAAACGCTCTCCGCGCGGCTAATCGATATCCCCCGCACCGCAGCTACCTTCACCGAAACCACTCCATCCAGATTTTGCAGCGGCCCTTCCACCAGCAAAAATTGCTGATGCACAATCACCAGATGATTTTTCTCGTAAACCTGCGGAGTAAGAATCGCGTTGGCAATTCCCGTTTCGTCTTCTATGCTGAGAAAACAAAATCCTTTCGCCGTTCCCGGACGTTGCCGCACAATCACTCCTCCGGCCACGCGCACAAATGTTCCGTCCGGAAGTGTGGCCAGTTCAATCGCCGATCGCACGCCAAGTTTTTTCATTTCGGCGCGGTGATGTCCCATCGGATGCGATCCCACCGTCATTCCCGTGCCGGAAAAATCCGCAACCAATCTTTCTTCAGGACTCATTGCTCGCAGCGGCGAAATCCCAGCGCCCAATTCATCTGTCGCCTCCGTGCGCGCTTCCTCCATAAATAAAGGCCCGGCATTCCGCGAAGCCCGCTCCACTTGCCACAAAGCATCTCTACGATGCACACCGCGCGCGCCGCCAATAAAATTCAGCGCGCCAATTTCCGCCAGCGTGGTCAGTTCCGCCTTCTGAATTTCCGGCACGCGCAATTTAATATCTTCAATTGACATGAATGTACGCACCGCGCGCTCCCGAACAATTTTCTCCGCAATTTCCACGCGTAAACTTTTCACATAACGCATCCCCAGTCGCACGCTGAAATTCCCCTCGTAAAATTCCAGCGTGCAAAGCCAATCGGAACACGTCACATCAATCGGCCGTATTTTCAACCCGTGCCGGTGCGCATCTTTCACCAGCGTCGCCGGACTATAAAATCCCATCGGCTGATTATTCAGCATCGCCGCCGTAAAAGCCGCCAGGTAATGGCATTTCAAATAAGCGCTGGCGTAAGCAAGCAACGCAAAACTTGCCGCGTGCGATTCGGGAAATCCATATAACGCAAATGAAGTAATCGACCGGATTATTTTTTCCTGCGATTCCTGCGTAATTCCGTTTCGCTGCATTCCTGCGCGCAATTTCAATTCAATTTCTTTCATGCGTTTTTCAGATCGCTTGAATCCCATCGCGCGGCGCAGTTCCTCGGCTTCGCCCCCGGAAAATCCCGCGGCAATCATGGCCATGCGCAGCAACTGTTCCTGAAAAAGCGGCACACCCAGCGTGCGTTTCAAAACCGGCTCCAATGAAGGATGCAAATAATCCACTTCCTCCCGCTCTCTGCGTCGCTTCAAATATGGATTCACCATCTGCCCCACGATCGGCCCCGGCCGGATAATTGCCACCTGCACGACAATGTCGTAAAAACATTTCGGATAAAGTCTCGGCAAGCAGGACATCTGCGCGCGGCTTTCCACTTGAAACATTCCCACCGTGTCCGCTTTTTGCAGCGCGTCATACACCGCCGGATCGTTTGCCGGCAGCCGCCCCAAATCAATTTCTTCGCCCTGATGTCTCCGGATAATTTCCAAAGAATCTTCCAGCACCGCCATCATGCCCAGCCCCAGCAAATCCACTTTCACAATGCCCATGTCCGCGCAATCGTCTTTGTCCCACTGCACCACCACGCGCCCCGGCATCGAAGCGGGCTCCAGCGGCACCACAGAATCCAGTTGTCCCTGACACACCACCAGCCCGCCCGAATGCTGGCCCAAATGGCGCGGCAAATCCTGCACCTCCAAACACAACTCGAAAAACTTTTTGATTTGCGGATGCTTCAGATCAAATCCCGCGTCGTGAAATTGACGGTCCAGCGTGTCTTTCGGGTCGTGATATTCCCACGTGCCCACCAGCCCCGTTAAGCGTTCCAGCATTTCCGGATGGAATGACAATGCTTTTCCAATTTCGCGCGCCGCCGATTTCCCGCGATACGTAATCACGTTCGCCGTCATCGCCGCGCCTAATTTTCCGTAACGCTCGTAAACATATTGAATCGCGCGTTCGCGCTGCTCTCCGCTCGGCAAATCCAAATCAATATCCGGCCATTCGCCGCGCTCCTCCGAAAGAAATCTTTCAAACAGCAAATCCATTCCCACCGGATCCACCGCAGTAATCCGCAACGCATAACAAACCGCGCTGTTCGCCGCCGATCCGCGACCCTGCACCAAAATATTGTTTTCGCGGCAGAAGCGCACAATGTCCCACACAATTAAAAAGTAGCCCGCTAAATCCAATTTCTCGATTAACTTCAGTTCGCGTTCAATTTGCAGACGCGCCTTCTCGTTATCCGCTCCGTAGCGGAAAATTAATCCGGCCTGCGCAAGTTGCCGCAGAAATTGATTTTGCGTTCCGCCATCCGGCACCGGATAGTTCGGAAATTGGTAGCCCAGATCTTTCAAACTGAATTCCAAACGCGAAGCCAGTATCCCGGTGTTCAAAATCGCTTCAGGAAGATCAGCGAATAGACGAATCATTTCCGCGGGAGTTTTTAAATGGCGCTCGGAATTTAAATTCAGTAGCCGCCCGGCATTTGTCAGCGTGCGGTGATTGCGAATGCAGGTAAAAACGTCCAGCACTTCCCGTCGATGCGGCGGCGCGTGACAAACTCCATTCGTTGCCAGCAAAGGCAAATTCAATTTTCGCGCAATGATCACCGCCGCCTGATTTCGCGCTTCTTCCACACGGTTGAAATGCCTTTGCAATTCCACATACACATTCGCATTCCCAAAAATGTCGCAAAGTTGCCGCACGCAGGCAGTTCCGCGCTCAATTCCTCCGTGTACCAGCGCATGTTGCAGCGGCCCTTCGTCACCGCCTGTCAAACAAATCAGTCCGCTCGCGCGTTCCGCAACTTCGTGCCGCGCTACTTCACCTTCCCCTTTTGCCGCGCGCAATTTCATCATCGTGATCAGCCGGCACAGGTTCTGGTATCCCGTGCGCGACTGCACCAACAACGGATATCGCCACTTCGCCGCCGACGTAACTTCCGCTCCGATGTGCGCGCGAATCGAAATTTTACTTGCCGCATTATAAAAGCGCGGCGCGCCGTAAACTCCGTCACGGTCCAGCAGCGCCATGGACGTCATTCCATGTTCCTTACACGCTGCCGCCAATTCTTCCGGCGACGAAGCGCCTTCCAGAAAACTGAAAGCAGATCGCGCGTGAAGTTCTGTGTACATTTGTTCGGCGCTCATCAGTCGTACCTTCCGCGCACAAACCAGCTCTGCCGCAGCGCATCGTAATAAATTCGATACAGCCCATCGCGCGCGCTCGCATATAAACTTTGTTTATTTCGTGCGCCAGAAAAATCTAGCCGCACATTCACATCCCATTCGTCCTGCTGCCACGCATCTTCGCGCCACCAATCTCCGGAAGTTCGCCACGGCCCAGAAGCGGTCGTAATATTTCCTCGCATGCCGCGAAAAATAATGTATGTAGGGCAAGATTCACGCAGCTCCACCTTTGCCAGCCATTCCGGCCGGAAAATTCGGAACGCAATCGCCGTCTGACGAAATTG
This sequence comes from Terriglobia bacterium, assembly GCA_963840515.1. Lineage (GTDB taxonomy): Bacteria > Acidobacteriota > Terriglobia > Acidiferrales > UBA7541 > DASTCZ01. The sequence continues at coordinate 32,110 of CAWIZI010000021.1, read as the reverse complement.
CGGCTCGACATTTTCTTTGGAATTATTTCGCTCACCACGATCCGCTGCCACGCCGCGCTTTTTTCGGCGCGCCCGCGTCTCTTCTCGCGCAGGAACAAACCGCCCCATCCGAAAATTTCCCGGCCGGTGCGAATCCACCAATTCCGGCGAGCCGATATTTGCGTCGCCCACCAAACTCGCCAACCGCGCCACCGTCAATTCCAATTTTTCCGGATCAGGAATGGTCGGACGGAATAACCCGCCCTGCGCCGCGCGCGCCCGAGCCGGCTCGGCCATCAGCGTAATTTTCAATATGGACGCGTGCGGCGGGTTAGCCTGCAATTGCAATCGCATCAATTTCAAAAGTGTTTTGGAATCCCGCATGGCCACGGGCAAACTCAAAGCTTTTTCGTAAATCTTCGATGGAATTTCCTCCGCGGATTTTTCGCTCTGGACCTGCACTTCTTTTCCAAAAAAATCCCCCAAATCAAATCGCAAGTGAATCGCTGCTGCAGCCAGTGAACGCGCCTGCAATCGCGCACACAATTGATCCAGCAGCCGCCCTAATAAAAATGAAAGCGGCTCCAAATCCTCCACCGCCTCCTCAAGTTCCATTTCTTCCACAAAACAAATTTCCGGCTCAGCCAGCAGCAGCGAACGTACCCGCGCGCCGCGCGCCAATTCGTGCAGCAGGACTCCTTCCTGCCCCAGCCGTTCGGAAAGTTGCATCACTGGCAGCGCCGCCAATTCAGCGCACGTACGAATCCCCCATCGCGCCAGCGTTTCTTGAATTTCAATGGATGGATTAAGCGCGTGAACGGACAAGCATCCCAGGCATTTCGCTTCTTCGCCTACGGGAATTAAAGTGATCGCAGAAAATCCACGCGCCGCATGAAGAGCCGCTTCCAAATTTGCAGCCACGGCAACATGTGCGGAAAGCCCCAACGCGGTGGCGCGCTTCATTAATTCGGTAGCAATATTTTCTTCGGCGCCAAATAGCAAATGCAGCCCAGCAATATCCAAAATAATTGTGTCGGGAGAAGTGTCTTCAATTCGAGGAGAAACCGACCAGCCAACATCCAGCAAAGCCGCATGCAACGCGCGTTCTCGCGCCGCGGACCGCCGCCGTATTTCCACTCCGGAAAATTCCTCGGCCTGCGATTCGGACATTCCCAGTTGAATTCCCGTCATCCGTGCCGCCTCGTTCAGTGCCACAACAACACACAGGGCCGGAACTCCATCCACAAGCGTCACCGCGCGGCCGCGCAACTCCGGTTCCGCGGAAACCACCGCTTGCACCATGAAATTCGGAACGTGAATAGAAGCGAATGCCATATAAATTAAATTTTGTCGCCTTCGAGAAAATTTTCACTGCAACGCAGTTCGTCATTTAGGTTTCAGTTCACTCCGCGCGCCAATCGAATAATTCCACGGCGCATGTGTTTCAAAACTCCCGGATCTACCCGAAGTATTCGCCGCAGCCAATCCGTCACGAAAAGTTGTCCGCACCACAGGCTGCACTCGTGAACGCAAAACTTCCGCGCGTACATCGAATCCGCTCAGTAATTGTGAAAGTGAATTACGTGAAATTTCTGGTGTCTGCAAACCCGTTGCCCACCGCCCAGCCTCGCCTTCTAAATGCAGCACCAGCGAAGCGCACGTCTTCGCGTTTGACTCCTGCTCCAGCACCACCAAAATCGTTTGTGTATCTTCCACTGCTCGACGGAAACGGAACCACGCATCCAGCGGGACATGCCGCACTACTTCGCGCGAAACATCGCTCAGATCCAGTGCGATAAATCCGAAACCGCCGCTTTGCAAAAGCAAATCTGTGGCGCGCAGTGTCTGCTGAATATTTTTGCAGCGCACCCACAGCAGTTGTTTCAGATCCACGCCCGCCGCTTCCGCCGAGTGCGGATCGAAAGCGTCGCATCCATCAATCAACGCGCACGCTTCCAAATGTGCGGTTCTCATGCTCAGCGCGGAAAAAAGTAAACTCGTACGTCCCGAACAATCCGGCCCAAAAATTTCCGTCAACGCGCCGCGCGGCAGTCCTCCCGCCAGCAAATCAATTTCAGAAATTCCGGTGGACACATGCTCCGCAAAATTCCTGTCGCGATAGGTAAAGGGAGCGGCAACCCGCCCGGCAAGGGCGAGTTCGACCTGAAAGCGCAAATGCGCAAAGTTTGCAGCCATAAATTTTCCGGGGGACAAAAAAGAAGCCGACAATCTTCGCTTTTTGTTCGCCTATGGCAAATTCTCCACCAACCTCTCACGCTTGTCAACTTCACTGATTTGGAGTCACTTGCATTCGCCATACTCTCGCGGCAAAATTCCCCAATGGCACATCGTCTAACCACTTCTTACACGCAAGACTCGATCGATCTTTTCCGTCATTACAAACAACTCGCCGAACGCGCCATCGAGCAATGTCCGGAAGAATCGCTTTTCTCCGCGCTTGACGATGAATCAAATTCCATCGCCATCATCGTGAAACACATGACGGGAAATATGCGTTCGCGCTGGACGGATTTTTTAACCACAGACGGAGAAAAACCGGACCGCAATCGCGACAGCGAATTTGAGGAGCCGCCAAAAAATCGCGCAGAATTAATCGCGATGTGGGAACGAGGCTGGAAAATATTATTCGACGCGCTCGAACCGCTCACCGAAGCAGACCTGGCGCGCACCATCACAATTCGCACCGAACCGCATTCCGTGATGCAGGCGATCAACCGTCAGATCGCTCATTATGCTTATCACGTCGGGCAAATTGTTTTTCTCGCAAAACACTTCACAGCAAAATCCACACGCAACTGGACTTCGCTGACCGTTCCACGCAACAAGTCCAATCAATTCAATGCTGATATAGCAGCGGGAAATAAATCGCAGCGGTGAAGGCTCGCACTCACTATCACGCGGAGAATTTTCGTGGCCCTTCATAGCGCAAACGCAGAAACGCATGATATGGCAGCGCAACGTGCATGCTGATTAATTTAAACCATGGCGCTGTTTCGGGTAGATAACTCACGTTGCCGTAAGTTGTGGGACGTTCAATTCCCGGAATTGTGGACGCGCCAAGCACTTGAAATGCAATCGTCCGGAAATCTTCGTCAATAAATTGTTTTTTCAGAAGTTCACTGTAAAGATTCGGTCCGCCTTCGCAAAGCAACGTGCGGATTCCATGTTCCTGACGCAGCAGTTGCACCGCAGCGGCAACATCAATGCGTCCACCGCCTCCAACCGAAATAATTTTCACGGCATTATTTTGTGTGGGCGTTTTAATCTGCGCGCGAATATTTTTTTCACCTTCGGCGGACGTGATGATCCACGGCTCCACTCGCGCCGAATTAAAAAGTGACGCGCTAAGATCCAAATTTCCGGAACCTGTCAGCACAATTACTTTCTGCAACCCCAATTTCAAAATATCCAACCGATATGCGCGCAATTCTTCATCGTCTATTCCATAGTCCAAACTTTTTCCGTCCGCGCCCAATTCTTCGCGCAGCGTGCTTGCGCCAATTAATTGCGCATCGTGGTGCGCGCGATAAAAATCCATCAGCCAGCGATCGTCCGCGCTTTGCGAAACCACGTTGCCACCGGCGCGGCCTTTCAATTCTCTGAAAGATGCTTTGCCATCCAGCGCCATCACTAAATTGGAAGTGATGTAGGGGCGGTCTGTTTTTGTATTTTCAGGAAATCCAAATGGACCATAGCGTTCTTTCAAGCGTGGCGGCAGGGGAAATTTATCTTCGCTGGTGTTGTAACAAGTGCGTAAATCCATACGCCCTCCTGACCCGTACGTCGCAACACAGTGTGTATGTCGCAATTCCAATTTGCCATGGACAGGGAGGTAAGTCATTGATTCTTATAGCCGTCATATTTTTGAGTGCGAAAGATTTTCGGGCGAAACGCCCGTAAGTCCTTTATTAGCATAACGATCACATCAGATCGCTGTAAGCCCTTTATTAGCATACACATCGCAAAATAGGGGGTGGGTGGGGGGGGGGAGTTATAAAACTATAAACAGGGGGTACTCTTGGGCGGAAAGAATCGGAAGGGTTAACTGAAATCTGCGGCTCTGCCGTAATCATTAATGATAGAGCAAAGCCGCAGACCTGCAAGAAATGTAAACTAGGCGTTCGCCGGTTTCTTCAACGCCAGCCCGGCCAGCACAAGGCCGCAAAGTCCCAGCACGTAAATTCCAGCGCCGAATGAGTACGGACTTTCCGCGCCCGCCATTCCGCCCATCGCATCGTGCATTGACCACATGAACCGGATCATTTCGATCACGATGAACGCCAGCGGCAGCACATTCAAATAGCGCGAATAGGGATGCTTCCAGAATGGCGAGGCAAAGGGAGCGGCGATGCACAGCAGTCCGATGAACGCGAAAAATCCGTGGGAGGTACCGCCCATCATGGACATCACGTTGCTGAAATCAAATCCCAGAAGATCCCAGAACGTGAGGGACATAATCGGAGCCATGCTGATCGCTGGAAGAAAAAACCACGCAATCCAAAGCAACACTGTCGCGCCAAGCGCGACAATTCCCATTCGCGCCACTAATGCTCCCAAACCTTTCTTCGCCAATTCCGCCGCATGTTTGCCCTGTTCCTGCGCGACGGCGCTGGCATGGCTCAATTGTTCCTTCCGCGCTTGCGCATTATCTGCGGGCGTAATCGCGGCCACGGAATTTGAAGCATCCAGTTGCACGTCAACAATCATATTTGGCGCGGGAGCAGTTGGGCATTGCCACACGCCTCCGAGCGTGAAAGATTTCTGTTCGCCATTTACAAAAAGCAATCCCGGACTGGCATCCGGTACCTTAATAATTGTTCCTCTGGACTTACCGCTATTTTCGGTCGGCATTTTCTCGCTCCTTCTATGGATGCTGTGCATCCGTTGCTTGCACGCGCGCCCAGGTGCTAGCATTCCGCTCTCGGCTGGCGCGTTGTCCTTCAGTCCCTGAAAGCCGGGCTACTCAATACGCAATGCGCAAAGGTGCGGGGAAAAACGTCATGGCAATTCGAGATTTTCAAGACGCGCAGGGCGGCAAATCGGGCGGCACTGCCGTCACGCCGCAGCAGCGAAAGGCACTCGACGAACTTTTTAGCGTGACGTATGAAGAATTGCGCCGGCTTGCATCCGTCGTCAGCCGCGGCGATCCCAGCGCCACCATGAATCCCACCGCGCTTGTGAATGAGGCCTGGCTGAAATTATCGAAATCGCCGAATCTGGCGGCAACTTCGCGGCTGCATTTCAAACGCATCGCGGCGCGCGCCATGCGTCAACTTCTTGTGGAAGCTGCGCGCAGGCGAAATTCACAAAAACGCGGTGCCGGAGAATTAACAATTTCCTTCGACGATTCTTTCGACGAGAAGCCGTCATCCGGAAAAGAATTGATTGCTTTGGATTCAGCACTGGACGAGCTGGCGAAAATGCAGCCTCGTCAGGCGCAAATGGTTGAGGCGCGCTTTTTCGGCGGGCTGGACATCGCGGAAACGGCGGCGATGCTGGACGTTTCTGAGGCCACAATTTTACGCGATTGGCGCGCAGCGAAAGCGTGGCTGGCGCGGGAATTACACCGAGGCCATTGAGGATCACGCGAGATGACGATGGACAGCAATCGCTGGACGCAAATCCAATCGCTATTTCATGACGCGGCGGATCTGCCGAAATCCGAGCAGCGCGCTTTTCTCGAATCCGCTTGCGGCAGCGACGATATTTTGCTGGCCGATGTTCTGGCGCTGCTCGATGAAGACGCGCGAAGTTCTTCGCTTCTCGATCGCGACGTCGCGCACGTGGCGAATCAAATCCTGAACGACAAATCTCCGCAGCCCGCTTCATTCCAGGAATTCGGCCACTACAAAATTAAACACGTGCTCGGCGAAGGCGGAATGGGCGTTGTGTATCTTGCCGAGCGCGAGGATCTCGCACAGTCTTGTGGCAATTAAACTTTTGCGCGACGCATGGCTTTCGCCCGCGCGCCGCGAACGATTCGCCGTTGAGCAGCGCACGCTCGCGCAACTGAATCATCCCTGCATCGCGCGGCTCTATGACGCCGGAATTCTCGCCGACGGAACTCCGTGGTTCGTAATGGAATATGTGGACGGACTTCCGCTAACGGAATATTGCCGCCAGCGAAATTGTTCCATTGACCAGCGTTTGCGGCTGTTCCATGCGGTGTGCGAAGCGGTACTTTATGCGCACCAGAATGCCGTAATTCACCGCGACCTGAAGCCTTCCAATATTCTCGTAAAAAATGACGGCTCCGTGCGGCTGCTCGATTTCGGCATCGCAAAACAAATTGATGGCGCCGATGCGTCCGCGGATCAAACGCGCACAGCGCTTCGCCTGATGACGCCCGCTTACGCTTCGCCGGAACAAATTCGCGGCGAGCGCGTCGGAATTCAAACCGATGTCTATTCACTCGGCGTGATTCTTTATGAGTTGCTTGCCGAGCGGCTTCCGTTCGATTTATCCAGCAAAACTCCGGCCGAAGCCGAAACTCTGATTGCTCAAGCCGAACCGCAAAAACCTTCCGCGCCGTTCAAAGGAAAAATCGATCAACAAACCACCGGAACCGCGTGGGCTGATCTCGACGTGATTTGCCTGACCGCGATGCACAAAGATCCGCAGCGCAGATATCGTTCCGTGGAAGCGCTGATTCGTGACGTAGATCATTATTTAAGCGGCGAGCCGCTGGAAGCGCGGCCGGACACATTTCGCTATCGCATGGGAAAATTTGTGAAGCGGAATCGCCGCGCGGTCACCGCTGCCACGCTTGCATTTGCGGCAGTCGTCGCGCTGGTGATTTTTTTCCTGGTGCGCTTAACCAGAGAACGCGATAACGCTGACCGCCAAACCGCCATCGCGGATTCGATTAATCGTTTCTTATCGAATGATTTGTTGGCGCGAAGCAATCCTCTGCAGAGCGGCAAGGCCTCCGAAACCCTGCTTGACGCTGTCGTGCAGGCCTCCGCGAATATCGATCGCCAGTTTCAGCGCGAGCCACAGGTTGCCGCGCGGCTTCATCAAACCATCGCGCGATCTTTGGATAGCCGCACAGATTATCCAGTTGCGCGTACGGAATACGATCGCGCAGCCGCTTTGTTTAATCAGATTGACGGGCCGCTTTCGCAAGACGCCATCATCACGCAATTGCAGCGCGCCAGCATGGAAGCCCGAACATACGAGGCCGGCTCGCTGCCCGTGGCGAAAAAAATTCTTGCGGACCAGGAAGTTTTGCTCGCGAAAATCCCTAAGCCGCGCGTCGATCTAAATGTGTGGCTGCTTTCCGCGCGCGGCATGATCGCGTTGATTGGGAATGACGCAAAATCCGCGGTCCAGAATTTTCAAGCGGCTCAGGACGCCGCACAAAAATTGCCGTCGTTCGATCAGCGCACGCGATTGGATTTGAAGCAGCGCCTGGTGTTCGCCTACATCCGCTTCGGTGATCCAGCCAAGGCGGAACAGCTCGCGCGCGAATTGATTGCCGAATATTCCAGCGTTGCCGGCGCGGATAGCCCGAATGTTCTGCGCGTGCGGCTAAATCTGGCGCAAGCATTGATGAACGAGAGTAAATTTTCCGAAGCAGTTCAGGAAGCAAATAAAATTTATCCGTCATTTGTGTCGATGCTTGGCGAAGATCACGAATTGACCATGCAATTGCTGGCCACCCGCGCGCAATCGGAAGGCAGCTTAGGAGATTGGGACGGCACGATTCGGGATGACCTGACGATTTACCGGATTGCCTCGCAAAAACAGGGCCCACTTTCATTTTTTCCGATTGCCACGCTTTCCGACGCTTCGATGGCTCAGTGCCGTGCCGGACGTCTTGACGAAGGCGCGGCAAACGCGCGCAAAGCGACGGACGATTCTCAGAAAGCATTCGGCGAACGCGCCGGACTCACCGATGGCGCGCGCTTTGGACTTGCGGATTGTCTGATCAGACTCGGAAAATTAGACGAAGCCTCAGCGCTGCTTCAGAAAGTGGACGCGAAAGCCGTGACGCAACTTTCCGGCGATCCGAACTGGAGCGCCAATTTAGATTTGGCGCTGGGCGAAATCGCATTTCGCCGTGGAGACTTCGCGGCGGCCCGGAAATATGTTCAGTCAGCCACGCCCGTTTTCACGCGGCCAGATGCCGAGCCGTACCAAAAACATGCGCTCGAGGTATTAAGCGCGGCAGTCGAAAAACATCCCGCACCGGCGAATTGAATTTCACGTGGTTCATTTCTATCACGGCTTTTCTCATCGCACAGATTCAATGCAATAATCCCGTATGCTAATCCTCGTCATGGGCGTAACCGGCTCGGGGAAAACTACCATCGGGAAATCACTTGCCCAACGGCTGAAATATAATTTTCTAGACGCCGACGACTTTCATTCGGCGGCCAACCGCGAAAAAATGCATCAAGGCATCCCGCTCACTGACGCAGATCGCGCGCCCTGGCTCGCCGCGCTTCACGATGAATTAATTCGCGCGAATGATGCCGGACAGAGTGTCGTCCTCGCGTGCTCCGCGCTGAAGCAGGAATACCGCAACACGCTTTCCGCCGGACTAAATCTAAAAATTATTTTCCTTCGTGGAACAGTCGACCAGCTTCACCGCAATCTGGCAACGCGTACGAATCATTTTGCCGGCGAAACATTGGTGCCAAGCCAACTCGCTACGCTAGAAGAGCCGGCCGGAGTAATCGTCGAAGATATTGCGGCCACGCCCGAAGAAATTGTTGAAGATATTTGCGCGCGGCTCGCACTATAAGCGCTATCCGGAAATTTTCGCGGAACATCGAGGCTCCAGAATTGTCAGGCAATCATCCACAAACCAACTGGCATGACGCTGACGGCGCGCCTCGCTCCGTCTGGTCCAGCGACACCGCAATCCTCTGCTACATCGCGCTCGCAACCGTCGTTGTGCACATTCTCACCGGCGGACGCTACGGCTTTCACCGCGATGAACTTGCCACACTCGATGACGCGCGTCATCTCGCCTGGGGCTTCATCGCCTATCCGCCAGTCACTCCATTTTTTGGGCGCGTTTCGCTCACACTTTTCGGGACTTCACTTGCCGGATTCCGTTTCTTCGCAGCGGTAGCCGAAGCAGGCGCGGTGGTGCTTACCGGATTGATGGCGCGCGAAATGGGCGCACGCCGAAGCGCACAGCTTGTCGCCGCGCTTGCGGCCGTTCCGGCTTGCATCGGCGGCGGCGTGTTGATGCAATACATTTCATTCGATTATTTTTTCTGGGTCCTCGCGGCGTATTTCGTAGTGCGCCTGCTGAAAAGCGGCGACGCGCGCTGGTGGCTGGGCATCGGCGGCGCGATCGGCCTGGGCATGATGTCGAAATACACGATGATATTCTTCGCGTCCGGAATTGTGGCGGCGGTAATCCTCACAGACGCGCGCCGTTTTCTGAAAAACAAATGGCTCTGGTGCGGTGTGGCCGTCTCGCTTGTAATTTTTCTGCCCAACTTAATCTGGCAAGCGCACCACAATTTCGTTTCGCTCGATTTCCTGCGAACAATCCACGCGCGCGATATCCGCATCGGCTTCACGGATTATTTTTTCCCGCGCCAGCTTGTTATGACGCTCCTGGCGTTTCCACTGTGGCTCGCCGGATTTTATTTCTGCATGTTCTCGCCATCCGGCCGCAAATATCGCGCCCTCGGCTGGATGTTTCTCGTGCCGCTGGTAATTTTCATCATCGTAAAGGCCCGTGGATATTATTTCGCACCCGCATACCCCATGCTTTACGCAGCAGCCAGTGTTTGGGCCCAGGAATGGATCGTGTCATTACGCACGCAATCAGCGCGAATCGTTCGTGCGGCTGTCTGGACTGCCCTTGCAATTGATATCGCGGTTGTCTCCGTCATCGCATTGCCAATCGCGCCCATCAATTCCAAGTGGGGACGCATCGCCATCAGAATAAACGGCAATTTCCGTGACGCCATTGGCTGGCCGGAATTGGTGCAAACACTCGCGCAAATTCGCAACTCGTTGCCCGAAGCCGAACGCGCGCGAACCGCCGTGCTCGCCGCAAACTACGGCGAAGCCGGCGCCATAAATCTTCTTGGCCCGCAATATGGATTGCCGCCCGTGATCAGCGGAGGAAATTCATTCTGGGCGCACGGATATGGCGATCCGCCGCCCGAAGCAGTAATTGTCGTAGGATTTTCTCGTCCGTTCGTGGAAAAAAATTTCGCGTCCTGCCAATTAGTAGCGAAAATCTGGAACGAATTCGGAGTGGAAAACGAAGAAACGCGGGATCATCCCGATATTTTTGTCTGCAGCGGACTAAGACAAAGCTGGCCAGATTTCTGGAGAACTTTTCAGTATTTCGGATGATTCGCCAAACATATATTTCTAAAATTTAATATTGGAACGGGTTGTAGGACATTTTTTTCTCGTATACAATTCCGGCGTGCAAATTTCACAATGAGGTCGATTAGACAGCCGCGTCCCCGGCTGCCGAGTCCGCGTCCTCGCTGGGCGCTGATTTTGCTGCTTCAAACGCTTCTCACAATTTCAGTTTTATTCACGTCCGGATGTTCAGGAATTTTCCCCGGCGCGAAAACGGATTCAGCTTCACCGATTTCTTCGCCTCCGACAGATCCCACACCGCCGCCTTCACCCAATCCCCCGCCGGCAAATTCGCCGCCGTCGATCACCAGCAACCCAGCCAGCGAAACTGTCACAGTCGGAAACAGTGGCGTATTTTTCGTAACGGCCGCGGGTACGGCGCCGCTTTCCTATCAGTGGCAAAAAAATGGCGTGGTCATCGCGGGTGCAACCGTAGTTCCCTACGTCACCCCGCCCAGTCATCTCACCGACGACGGCTCGATCTTCACTGTCGTGGTCAGCAACGCAGCCGGCAGCCTGATGAGCGCCCCTGCGATGCTCTCCGTCATACAGCCATCCGGCGCGCCGCAACTTAGCGCCGATTCTTCCAACTTAAGTTTTGGAAATATCGTCGTCGGCTCCAGCAGCTCTGCAATCATTACGCTCACGAATTCCGGCAACGCGCCGACGACGATCAGCGGCGTCAACATTTCAGCGCAAAGTTTCAGTACTTCCTCCGCACTTGCCGGCGCGGTTGTTTCTCCCGCACAATCCGTCGCGCTCGGCATCGTTTTCGCTCCAGCAAGCGCCACAACTTTCTCAGGAACAATTACAATCGCCAGCAACGCGTCAAACTCACCGATTTCAATTCCAGTTTCAGGCACTGGCGTTGCGACGCCCGCGCATTCCGCCACTCTAAGTTGGAACGCCAGCACCACTTCCGATGTCGTAGGCTACCTCGTCGAAAGGGCGGATCAGTCCGGCGGCCCATACACTTCTTTAACGCCAACACCGCTTGTCGCAACCACTTTCACCGATTCGACGGTCGTTGCGGGCCACACATATTTTTACGTCGTCGTCGCCGTCGATGTCACCGGCCAAACCAGCGCGCCTTCCAACGAAGCGTCGGTCACAATTCCAACTCCATAAAATTTAATTAGTTGATACAACAAGGCATGCTCAGCTGCGTAGCTCCAGCTCTTTCCGTATGCGTCCGGATTCATCAAAGCCCGATGCTGGCCGGCGACGCGCCTTACATCAACCTTCGGGCCGTGCAAGGAATTCCACGACTACATTACCGTCAACGTTACTGTCGTCGTGTGCACGTCGGTTCCGGAAGTTGCGGTCACCGTGATGGTGTAAGTACCGGCCGGGGTCCCATTCGGATTAACGACCGGAGCGCTTGCGCAACCGGAAATATAACCCGCCGAGATGATCAGCAAGACTAGCGCTGCTGCTGGAATCAGTCGACGCGCGAGTTTGCGATTGAAATTTGCGAAAGCGATTCCTGCGAGCAGAAGCGCCAGCGCGGAAGCCATCATCCATGATGAGAATGATTTGGGAGCGCTGGGGCCGAACGGCTGATTCGGCACATTCGTGGCAGAGGTTCGCGCCGTGGTTGTGATCGTAAGTGTTGTGCTCGCGCCGGGCGTTACCGAAGGCGGAGTAAATGTTGCCGCGGTGCCGGTTGGTAATCCGGACGCGGCGAATGTGACGGGCGTCGGCAAAGCTCCGGCAACCGCGGACGTGGTGATTGTGTACGTTGCGGTGCCGCCGGCGCTTACAGTTTGCGGGCCGGACGTGCTGGTGAAGCTGAAGTCCGTGACATTGAACGACGCGCTGTTCGATGTGCCGCCGCCCGGTGTGGGATTGAAAACTGTGACGGTTGTGACGCCACCGATGGCGATGAGCGACGCAGGAACCGCGGCCGTCAATTGCGTGGCGTTGACGAACATCGTTGTGAGTGAAGTTGTATTCCATTTCACAACCGAAGTGCTCACGAAATTAGTTCCGTTGACCGTCAAGGTGAATGCCGCACCGCCGGTGATCGCAGAGGTTGGCGAAATTGTGGCGACGGTGGGGACGGGCTGGTCGACGGTGAGCGTGACGGACGATGTGGATGACGGAGCGAATCCGTTAGTGCTGGTATAAGCAGCGGAAATTGTGTGCGTTCCGGCGGTGAGTCCGGTGAGTGTGGCCGTCGCTACGCCGCCGAGGAGATTGACGGACATGGTGGTCGTATCGATCGTGAAGACCACGGACCCGGCCGGAGTGACGTCCGCGCCAGAAACTGTGGCGCTAACCGTTACGGATTGCCCGACGATCGGCAAGGCCGGAGAGAACGGCCCGAGCACAATCGTGGAAGCGGGCGCGGTGGTTGGGCCGGTCATTAATAGTTGTACGGAGGGCGGAGTGGAAAGCGCTGCGTTTGCGATATTGCCGTTCAAAGTTGCTGTGTCAGTTGGATTGGCAAAGGTTGTTGGAGTGAATGATGCGGTTAGCGCGCAGACTCCCCCGACTGCAACGCTTGATGGCACAGTTCCGGTGAGAGTGCAGTCAGTGGAAGCAGTGGCTGCGAGATTGAAATCTGTGGAGTCGGTTTGGCTGACTGAAGTGAGTTGCGCCGGTAGATTCCCGGATTCGAGCAGGGTTACATTTTGTGGAGCGGAGACGGGAGCGAGGAACGACACGCGTCCTTGCGTGCGAATCAGTTCGAGCACGCCGCTGCCGGAGCCGGTGTAGAGATTGCCGGCGGAATCAATCGCGAGAGCGGATGGAGCGATGTCTGCAACCGTGAAGGATCCGCTATTTGCGCTGGCTGGAATCGCGAGAATCTGCGCGGTATCGGCGATCAACAAATTGCCTGCGGCATCTATCGCGACGGCGGAAGGTTTCACGGCTGTAGAAGTTATGGGCGTCGAGATTCCACTCTGCAAATTGAAGCGGTAAATTGCCGGAGCGCCAGAATCAGTGACGATCAAATTATCGTTCGGATCAATCGCGAGACCGGCAGGCGAAACGAGTGTACCGACGGCAAGAGTGACTTGCGCTCCGGTGATGGGACTGAGTTGATAGACGGATTTTGTGGAAGCGTCCGACACGTAAAGATTGTTTAGCGAGTCGACGGCCATTCCGGCGGGGTTGGTAAATTTGAACGGCAATGTTGTAACGGCTCCAGCCGGAGAAACCTGGGTGATCAGTCCTGTGGAAGTATCCGCGACGTATGCAAAACCTCTTGCGTCGACTGCAACGGGGCCCGGCGCGGTTACAGTTGCCAGAGTAGTGGAAGTATCGCTTGTGCCTTGCGTGAGAGACGCCGCGGCAAACTTTAACAACGACTTCGTCTTTGCGTCAGCAACGTAAACATTTCCTGAATTATCTGTCGTGAGACTTGTGACCTGCAAATTTGCGCCGAAGTTGGATTGGCTTGCGGGATCGACCGTGGCGCCGCCGCCGAGTCCAACGCCAGTGAGAGCGAGGAACGCTTTATTCGCGAGCGAGCTATTGATTGCGAGTGGCGTTGAACGCGCGCCGGGAACAGCGGGCGTGAAACTGGAATTGACTGTGCAATCCACGGTGGTATCAGCATTCGTGGTGCAGGTCGGCGCGCCGAGTTGCCATTCGGTGCCGTTCAATGCGAATGCATTTGTGGTTGCTGGGGCGTCGCTAGCGATGAAATGAATCTGAATTGGTTGAGTTGTGGTGGCTGCGGTTGCGGTGGCCGGAGAATTTAGATTCGTGGTGACTTTGCGGATGCGGGAATTCATCGTGTCAGAAATATAAATATTTCCGAGCGTATCCGTGCCCACGCCGATGCCGTTGCCGCCATCTCCGATCACGGCTTGCGTTGCGGGGCAGCCATCACCGAAGGCGTCCGTGGCGGTGGCGCAATTCGTGGTGGTGTTGCCCGCGATGGCGCGGATGAATGCGGTTCGGCTATCGATGAACCACACAACGCCGGTGGCATCGGAAATATAAAGATTGCCGTCCGCGTCAATCGCAAGTTTCTGCGGACTCATTGTGATGCTATTCGCGAGCGCGGGTCCGGCGTATGCTGCGGCTCCGCCGCCGGCCAGCGTGTAGATGAATCCATTCTGCGGCGATGCAATTCCGACTTTGTTCAACAGCAAGTACAGCGGCGAACTGGGCGTGCAGGTAACGCACACCACGCGAATTTTCGACGCTTCGGCGATGTACACGTTGTCGTTTGCGTCGGTCAAAACGCCCTGAGGATTATTGACCGCCGCAGCCGTCGCCGGACCGCCGTCTCCAGTGGACGCAGTCGTTCCCGTGCCCGCAACCGTTTGAATTGTTCCCGTCGAATTCACAACACGAATTTTGTTGTCGGCTGTATCGGCAATATAAATATTTCCGACGTTATCCGCCCAAACAGCGCGCGGCTGATTGAGTTCCGCAGCGGTGGCCGAGCCGCCATCGCCATTCGACGCGGTTGGAACCGACGGCCTGGTGCCGTTGCCTGCGACGAGCGTAAGCATTCCAGTGGAAGCACTAACTTCGTAAACCTTGTTGTCGCTGTAGCCCGCGATATAAATATTGCCGAACGGATCGGCGGAAATGCCGCGAGGCTTGTTGAGTTTCACCTGCGTCGGCGCGCATCCGGAAGTTGCGGTTGGCAAACAGGATGTACCCGCAACAAATCCTGCGAAATTACTGATGACGCCATTGGGCGAAACGCGCCGCACCAGACTTGCATTGGCGTCGGTTAAATAAACATTTCCGAATGGATCGGCAACGACGGCGCGCAGATCAACGGTGCCGTTGAAAACCATCGCGGTTGCGAGGCAGCCATCGCCGAAGGAATCAGTGGAGCCGGTGCAAACCGTATTCGCGTTCGCTACGGTCGAACCTCCGGCGAGAGTCGTCATCGTGAAAGGCAGCGCGATGGGACTGCCCGCGAGCGGAATTAGAACGGGCGGATTCACAGTGATCGTAATCGGCGCCGGCGAACTGGATGCGGCGAAACTTCCACTCGCGGCATACGCAGCTGTGACGCTATCCGTTCCGATTGGCAGATCAGCCGATGCGATTGCGACGCCGTTCGTCAACGTCGCTGAGCTGGCAACTGTCGGCGTGTTGTTCGTCGCTGTTGTGTAGGAAAAGGTGACCGTTCCGGTGGGAACGCCGGCGACGGATGAAACAGTTGCCGTGAGCGTGACCGGAACACCCAAAGTTGTGGTGCTGATATTCGCCGCAAGCGCGATGGTCGTAAGCGCCGGAGTAATTGTGAGAGCCGAAGAGGTCGACGTCGAGGCGGCGTTCACCGCGTCTCCGCTGTAGATCGCGGAAATCGCATACGCGCCGACCGGCAAACTAATGCTGGCCTGCGCTGTGCCGGAACTTACCGCCGAAGTTGCGAACACAACTCCATTCACAACGAATTGAACGATGCCGCTCGGACTGATTCCCGTAACTGCAGCCGTCGCCGTGAAAGTCGTGCCGAACGTCGCCGTGACCGGAACTCCCGAAAGTATCGTAGTGCTGCCGCTCAAACTTCCGGCGTTCACGGTAATAATGTAAGGGTTGGTCGTCGAGTAAGTTGTGGCGGGCGCCGTCGGAACGTAATTCGCATCGCCGGAATACGTCGCCACGAAAGTATGTGTCCCGACAGAAAGATTGCTCAGCGGAATCGAAATCGTATCGCCTGCTCCAGGCAGCGTCACCGTCGTCGTGCTACTCGCTCCATCGGAGAGCGTAACCGTTCCCGTTGGATAAGCGATTCCTCCGACGGTGGGAGTCAAAATCACAATTGCCGTCGCGGTCTGGCCAGCTGTGATCGTTTGTGGCAAGCCAGTCGGGCCGGTTAGTTCCGGCGCGATATTCGTGAAATTGCAATTTGGAGGAACAAGAGATGCCGCCGTGCGATTATCTGTAACCGAATTCCCATTCACACCGATGAACGGCTGAAAATCAGTCACGAAATTACTCGACACCTGTCCCGGCCCGTAAATCAACTGCGTTTGCGTTGGCGCAGGAGTGAAATCCGTCGACGGTAGCGACGCAAAGTTCACGTTGTCCAGCGTTACGATCAGTGGATTTGTCGAGCCGTTCATCTGCGATCCCGTGAAGTCGATCACGCCGGCCGTTAAGAACGTTAAGTTCTGCATCAAAATATTCCTGAAATTCGGGGACAGCGTTCCCGGATTGGTGTTGTACTGCGTCGTGTATTCCACTTCGTCTTTGTGGTTCTGGAAGCAGGAATTCGAGTACTGAATATTTTGTACCAATCCTCCGCGGTCATCCGCTGACTTAATCCGAATACCCGTCGAATTCGAGTCCACGCTGCTGTTCCCGGAAAGCATGTTGTTATCAAACAGAATGTTGCTTACACCCGCCGAAGTGAAACTCCCAATCGATTCGCCGTGGCCCGCGAAGAAATGATTGTTGGTCACGGAAATATTCATAGAAGCCGAACTCGCGCTGCCCGAAGCGCCGACGGCTACGTTGTCATCTCCATCGGAAATCCACGACCGCGTGATCGTAAAGTTCTGCGCCTGGTCCGGATCGATGCCATCCGTGTTGCGCGAACTGGTCGGCGTAACAATCTTCACGTCCCATGCTGTGAATCCGTTCGCCCCACCGGCAACGTGGAACAGAGGTGAATTCTTTAGCGTGATCTTGTAGAGAGTCACGTTTGTCGGATTATCCAACTGAATGAACCGTGGATTCTGCTGGCTTCCTCCGCTATTGGCAATCGCCGAAAGTCCCCACCAACTCTGTCCCGCAAAACTTGCTGGAAACGCGTTGATCAACGTGTCGCCGCCGCGTCCGTCCAGTTTTCCAAATCCCATGATTCCCACATTCGATACGCCGTTCATTTCGATCAGCGGTAAGCACGATGACGTGGCTGAATTATTGTTCACAGTTCCGCATGTGTGCGTGCCCGGAACCACGTCGTAGTCCTGCACGTTGCGCGAGAAGTAGACGAATACCGTGGGATCGACGAGCAGCGTGACGCCTGAAGGCAAATTGAGCGGCCCACTGAGAAACGCATTGTGGCCCGCGCCATCAATGGAAAGTTCCACAGCTTGATTGCTTCCGCCGCACGCATTCAACGCAGCCTGAATTCGCGCGCCGTCAGGATTTGTAATTACCGAATCGATGGAAGTTGGAATATCGTCGTTCACGGAAGTGAGCGCCGCGGTCAGCGTTGCGCATACTGCGGGGAATGATGGCTCGGTTACCGTGCGGCTATCTCCTGTGGCCACAGGCGCGGCAAGCACCGCGGAGGCAATCGTCAACTCGCCATTCGTGAATGTGAAAGTGTAGTTGCTCGCGGCAAGAGTTCCCGTGGAAACTGAAATTGGATAAATTCCGATCGCGCTCGGAACAGTTGGGTTCGTGCTCAGAAACGGCGCACCCGTAACCGCGCTCGTTTGAGTATCACCATTCAGAAAGCCCGTTATTGTTGCGGTGTAAGCGGGCAGTACTTGACCGAAAATAATTACAATATTGTTCGCGGTAACTTGCAGAATGCTTCGGCCCACATTGATCGCCGCGCTGTTTGAATTGCTCGTCGCATTTATGGAATCACCGCCGTAGCTCGCTGTCACCGTGTGGCTCCCGGCCTTAATTCCGGTCAGCGAATAAGTGCACGCGCCATTATTCAGCACGCATGATCCAGCGGAAGTCGAGTCCACCAGCAACGTCACTGTTCCCGTCGGGCTGATGCTGCCGCTTCCCGGAGTAACGGAAACCATTCCGGTAATCGCCGTGCCATAAGTTCCGCTGGGATTCGCGACGGAAACTACAGTCGTCGTAGTAATCAGCGGAGTCGTAATGTGAATTGTGAAAGTGGCCGATGAAGCGCTCGCATTGAAATTCGCGTCGCCGCTATACGTCATCGTGATGGTATGCGTGCCGACCGAAAGAGTTGTGGTCGTCAGGAAAGCTTCACCGCTCGCGTCCAGCGTTCCCGAAGCAAGCACGGTGCTGCCGCCATCAAGAAATTGGTATGTGCCCGTTGGAATTATTCCGGCGCCGGGCGTTACAGGCCGGCCAACAATCGTGACGCTGCTTCCCTGATTTGCCGTTAGGCTGCCGGCGGGCGCGAAAGAATTCACATTGTTTGCAAGCGCCGTCAGGGGATTCCAATTCGCCTGGAATCCAACGTAAGTTTGTGTCGGAACGGTGGCCGAAAGAAACGTCAGCGGATAATATTGCGCCGCTTCCGCCGCCGTCAGACTCGTCTTCACCGCGTTAGCCGCTTCGATCGTCCCCGGATCCTGCGATTCTGTTTCACGGACTCCCGTCGCTCCCGTGCCGGTATTTCCTCCTGTTGGCGTTACATTGCCCGGAAGCGTCGCTGGATATCCGCCAGTTCCAACTGGAGGATCAGTAAGCGGCAAACTATTGAACTCCGCATAAGTTGACGTGGGCAAATTTGTATCGCCCTGGAATTCAATCCATCCCGTCGCATTCACCTGATCCACATTCGAGTTCAGCATGATCCACGTCGAGTACTGTCCATACGGCCGGCCATAATACAAATTTGTCATTCCGGTGCTTTGCGAAAAGAATGTGCATCCGTTGCATATGTAGCCACTCAAATAATCGCTGGCGCTTCCGGTCTGGAATTTTTTATTTTGCGCTTCAATTGTTTCTGTTCCGGTCGCGGTGTTTCCGTGCCAGGTCGTAAAGAATGTGGTGTGGTCATATACCATCGCGGCGTCGCCGAACACATAATCAACATCACCGGTGATTGTTCCCTGCCACATATATTGCCGCGCCGGTGTACACGTCGCGCCGCATCCCTGGCTTCCGGCATAGAGAGTGTCTTGTTGGCTCGTCAAATTCACATGATTCAGTACCGCTTGATCCGCAGTGATCCACAGCGCCAGCGCCTGCGAATTGCATTGCGTCCCGGCGTTATACAGCGCCTGTAAAGTAAGAGCTGTGCCGGTGTTTGCGCACGAGCCGCTTCCAGCCGTGGAAAATGTGCTGGTGGTCGTGGTGTCCGTGTTGTAGGTGTTCTGAATCGTCAAATATTCCGCGTAGAATCCGACCGGCGTGAATACAGTGTTGCCTGACGTCGCCTGATTTCCAATAAACGCGCTCTTCGATATATCCAACGTGGAAGATCCCTGATCGCCGCTCGCGTTTGCGTTGCCGGGTCCGCTGCCCGGATAAACGAATGGCGCCGAGAACGCTCCATCCTCACCAGAAATAATTACTTTTGTGGGATCACCGCCCAAACCGCGCAACGAAACATTCGGATAGCTGATGGCGTTCTGTCCCGTGTAAGTTCCCGGCTTCAGATAAATTGTTCCGCCGGTCACTGGCAGAGCAATCAACGCCGACGTTAGCGAAGTGAAATTTCCTGTGCCATCCGCCGCCACAACATTATTGGAAGCTCCCACTCCCGCCGTCGTGTTTGCCTTCGTCACCGAATAACTCGGAACCGATGCTGTCGAGCCGACGTAGTCCACGGCATCCACCGGCGTGAACGTCACCGCCAGTGAATAAGTTCCGACTGGCAAATATGTCGAAGCATCAATCGATGAAGCCGATCCGCCGGAAGGCGTCGCAGTGTAGGTAAAGTTCCCGGGAACAATTGGCGCGACCGTTGCATTCAAGACTCCGGCACCAATCGCCTGGCTGAATTGTTGCGTCGCAGTGCTTGGTGACCAGCTTACGGCTGTCGCAGCCTGTGCGACGCTGAAATTTGTCGTCGTCGAATTTGATCCGGAAAAACCATTCTGCGTTGCGAACGAAGCTGCGATGGTGTGATTGCCCGCGGTCAGACTAGCGAGCGGCACCGTCGCGTTTCCGTTCGGATCCAGCACAAATCCGTTTGCAGCGCCGGAATCGACCGTCACGTTTACAGTGCCAGAGGCAGTTCCGCTGCTCGCCGCAACATTCACGGTAAACGTAACCGTCGTCCCAATCGCCACATAGACGGGACTCGCCGGCGTCTCGCCGCCAATCGTTGTGATCGTCGTCACAACGGAGCCAGTCTTGATCGCCGTCATCGTCAAACTTCCGATTGTTGATGCAGCGGGCAAATAGCTGAGCACTTCATTCACAGTTCCCGTGCCGATCTGCGGCGTGAATGTCGCCGAAAGTTTGCACGCATTCCCAACAGCCTGCGGCCCGAGAACGCTCGTCGTGAAATTGCACGGGGAACTGGCGCCACCCACTACCGCGAAATCCGACGTGTCCGTCGCGGTATTCGAGCCGGAAACATTTTGATTTCCAACGTTCGTCAGCGTTCCCGCAAAAGTTGTTGAGATGCTCGATCCGAAACTGAACGCAACTTGATTGCGCACGACCTGCGTAATATTTCCCGCATTTGAATCCGCGCTATAAACATCTCCACTGCCATCAACTGCGAGTCCCGTCGGCGTCACCAGTCCGCCGAGCACTGTGGTATTCGGGCCGCTGACCGGTACTTCAATCACCGAATGGCTGATCGAATCCTGAACATACAGATCGCCGGCCGCATCCACAGCCACTGCAACCGGCAGAGCGCCCGGCAAATTCACCGTCGATTGCGCGTAACCCGGAACTCCGCTCACAATTTCTGGCGTCAACTTGTAAACGAATCCCGCTCCCGGATCAGCCACATAAACATTTCCGTATGGATCGACCGCGAGCGAAACTGGATTCGTAAATCCCGTCGCCACGGTAATCTGCGGCGCCAGAGAATTCGCAACCAGTGACACTCGATAGATCGCAGTATTCGCAGTCGTACCCTGCTTATCCGCCACGAAAAGATTTCCCGCTGCGTCCGCCACAATCGCTTGCGGCGTCGCTGTTCCACTAATCGGCGTGTAAGAAACTGCTGTGCTTGTGAAAATAGCCGGCTGACCCGTTGATGCCGGCGCTCCCGTCGCCGCGAGTTCTGTAATCGTCGGCGATCCACTTCCAACCGCGAAAACATTTCCTGTTGGATCCACGGTGATTTGACTCGCACTCGCCGGCAACGCGCCCGCAATCACCGCGCTTCCAGTCCCTTGCACAAATTCCAGAATTTGACCGGCGGTCGTATCCATCGTGTAGATATTTCCCGCGCCATCCAGTGCTGTTCCGGCCGGAGTAATTCCGCTGAAGAAAGAATTCGTCGTGGGAGAAATACTTGTCGTCGTTCCATTTGTTGACGTAGCGCTATCAAACGCCAGCACCGATCCAGTCACCGTTCCGCTTAACGCAACAATCGCCGTCGAAGTCGCCGCGGATCCGCCGCTCGGAGTGAATACAACGCTCACCGTCAACGTTGCAGAACGCAATCCCACCGCCGTCGGCGTTGACGTCACCGAAACGTTGCAATCAAATGAGTCATCGCTGTTTTGCGCTCCGCACGTCACCGTTCCGGCCGTCGCATCAGGTGTCGTGGTCAGCGTTGCTGTCGGACCAGAAATCGCTCCGGCCACCATCTCCGAAATATGCACCTGGAAATTCTGGATTACCGCCGTTCCCAGCGTCCGCGGAGTGAATCCTTGCGCCAAAACCTTGCGCACTAACATTCCGGTCGCATTGCTCGACGCGTCAAACAAATAAAGATTGTTCTGCGCATCCGCTGCGACACCCAATCCATTCGCATTTGAAAAAATGGATTGCGACGCCGCGCATCCGTCGCTATATGCGCTCAGCGATTTCTGCCCCGATGTTCCCGTACAGAAATTCCCTACCGTCACGTTTGCTGTTCCAGTGAAAAGCAGCCGCACATATCCAGTGTTCATGTCGAAGTAGATGACCTTGCCGCTGTCCCCGACATAAACATTTCCCTGCGGGCTGACGTTCACTTTCGTCAGCGTGGTATCAGTCGCCTTCGTGCTTGTCCCAAGCGTTGGCGCGGCCCCGAGCGTCGCCCCACCGCCGCCCCACAGCAAATAAATAAATCCAACTTGCGGAGTCACACCAGGATTATTCGTAATGATTGCGGCTTTCATTTTCAACGCCGCCGCGCTGGTCCCGCCGACATAAAACACGCGCAGTCCGTGCGTCGGATCCGTAAATAGCATGTCGCCCGCGGCGTCCATTGCCACGCCGCTCGTCAATCCCGAAGCCGCATCCACCGAACTGAAATTCAGCGGGCATCCGTCGCCCAAAGTGTCCAACGCAATTCCGGTATACGTCACGCTGTTCACAGTATTTG
This sequence comes from Terriglobia bacterium, assembly GCA_963840515.1. Classification (GTDB taxonomy): domain Bacteria; phylum Acidobacteriota; class Terriglobia; order Acidiferrales; family UBA7541; genus DASTCZ01. Next base: position 9,669 of record CAWIZI010000021.1, on the reverse strand, counting down.
CGCAGGATGCGCCCGCTACTGTCGGCGTGCCGCCAGTCGTAACGCTCGTTCCGGAAATATTCACAACCGTATATGCGAATCCTTGCGTCACCGACGCATAAAAAGTTCCCAGCGCCGCGTAAATCGGATTATTCCCCGTGAAAAAACTCGACGTCAGCGGCCCGGCCACCACGCGCGTCCGCGAACTCGTGGTATCCGCGAAGTACACGTTGCCGTACATATCAGCGGAAACTCCGCGCGGAGCATCTACTTCTCCATTCGCAGTCGTGCAGCCAGCGGTCACAAAAGTTTGCGCCGCTTGTACATTGTCCAAACCAACTCCGCCTGTGCCGTTGCTGGTCGCGCTTTTCACGCATCCCGCAATCAACCTCATCGTTCCAATTTGCCCCGATGTACACAGCGGCGAAGTTGTTCTGCAAACGATGTGAACCAGGTTGTCGCTGAATCCCGCCAGCAAAATATTTCCGTACGGATCGATTCCGATTCCGCGCTGCCCTGCTGCTTTCGTTTGGGTCGCCGCGAGACATCCGTCGCCTGCGGCATCCTGCGCGCCGCTCGCCCCAGACCCCGTCGCTGCTGTGCATACCGCTGACGCGCCGCCGGCCAGCACCGTCATAATCCCTGTGATCGGATTGATCATGTGAACAATGGAATTGATGTCGTCAGCGACAAATATATTTCCAAACGCATCCACTTGCACTCCGCCGCGCGCGGCTGCGCCAAAAATTCCATTCACCGCCAGGCAGCCATCTCCGAACGCGTCCGTCGAAACTGCTCCAGTGATCGCGTTGAGTGTCGGACAAGGCGTCCCTGCGACAGGCGTCATCGGCGAAGTGCCGGCGATCGTCGACATCGTGAACGGCATCGGCAGAGGAGTTTGTTGTGCTGACGCAGTGAGTGAGGAGATTGAAAAAATGGCGAAAAGAAAGAATACGAACCTGACGAGAGGGGCAGATCGCGGCATGGAAGCCTCCGGATATGAAGGTATGAGGAATATGAAAGGACAAACTTCTGTCCTCACACCCGATACATCGCCCCTAAAAACGCAACGTCTCAAAGCCCGGCAGCGGCCAGACCCCAATAATTGCGAAGTGCATTATTCACCCATCCAAACACAAGTCAAGAGAAAAAAATCGTAATGTGGAAGGGTGTCCCATATCTTGAGATGGTCTCATCTATGATCAACAAACGACACCTGGGAAGTCACAGAGAGCGCTGCACTAAACCCGGAATCGGGGAGCAGACGCCACCGAATGTTTGATCGCGAGAATTTGCTCTTAGAAAAAATACAAGTGATTGGAAAGAATAGAATTGGCTCCCTGGGGAAGATTCGAACTTCCAACCCTTCGGTTAACAGCCGAATGCTCTACCATTGAGCTACCAGGGAGCAGTGGAGTGAAGAAAAACATCCGGCCAATTAAAGCTTGGTCAGTTTATCGGAGCCACTCTGGGGTGTCAACGCGCCAAGCCGCGGAGGGTTTCGCCGATTTGACATCTACGCCGGAAAAGAGCTTCAATGTTTCTGTAGCGCACGGAAGTGCGTCTGCGGATTTGGAAAACTTTGCCATGCTAGGAGTGAACTCATGAAGAAAATTATCTACTTGTTGGCTCTCACTATTTTAATTGGCGGCGCCATTTTGATTGGTGGAGTGAGCATCGCGCAAACGAAACCCATCATCGTAAATATGAAAGACGCTCAAGGAGGAAACGTCGGCACCGCCGTGATTTCTTCTCGCGCCAATGGCCTAAGAATTCAGCTCAACCTGATGAATCTTCCTCCCGGCGAACACGGCATCCATGTCCATCAAGTTGCGCTGTGCGATGGGCCCGATTTCAAAACCGCCGGCCCGCATTTTAATCCCGATGGGAAGCAACACGGCATGCAGAATCCGCAGGGCCCGCACGCAGGAGATTTGATGAATTTCACCGTCGCATCTGACGGCACAGCGAAAACAACTCTCACCGCTTCCCTGTTGACGACGGGTTCCGATACGCATTCCATTTTCACAAATGGCGGAACCGCTCTGGTGATTCACGCGAAGGCCGACGACATGAAAACCGATCCTTCCGGCAACTCCGGTGATCGCATCGCCTGCGGCGTCATTAAAAAATAAATCCGGGCACAAAGTAAATCCTGGGAACGCCGATCGCCTGATCGGCGTTTTCTTTTTCTCGGCTTTGTCTTCTTAAAAGTGTGGGAATTTTCTTGCGCAGGAATTTACTGCACTCTCTGAAGCCCGGCTTCAGCGTCAACCAACGTATCGAAAATCGCAAGCACGTGTCTGCGATATTCCACCACGCGCGTTAAAACATCGCGCAGCAACGGCTCGCGATCAACTTCTTTCTGCCACTTGATCAAAACCGCCATCGGAATCGCGATATCCATGCGAAGTTTATTCGCGTCGTGACCGCGCAAAAATAATCCGTAGAAAAATGCGGCTTCGCGTTGCGGATGTTCAAAATCGCGCGACGGATCTTGATTTTGCGCGCCGGTAACATCGGTTCGCGGAATTTGAAACTCCGTTCGACGTTCCGTTCAGTCCCGTTCGGTTTTGTCTCGTATGTCTGCATAGCTCTCTGGCTATCTCTCCGCAGGGGCGAAGAAAAAGCAGTGTACTCCAAAGCGTTCGCCAGTCAAAGAGTACTGGGGTACCAAATAAAATTTTGTAAAGACAACGGCAATTACCAAAACAATGGATTCCTGCGGAAAACCTACCTAGGCAGGACGCCGCGCCGAGCGCGCAAATTCGCGCAGCGCGGAAACGTTCGGTCCGTACGCGCCGATGCGAGCAGCGTCCACCGGCAGGCCAAAAGTTTCGGCCTGGTCAATATTAATTCCGGCGTCATCCAGCTCCGAAAGACTGAATCCCACAGCGGGCGTGATCCGGTTGGCCTCCGCTGAATAAACGGGCCGCGGCGGACGCCGGCGGTTCCACGGACGCTTGGTGGAAATTTCAAAAAACTGCTGCCAATCTTTCTTGCCCCACATATGCGTTCCGGCCTCTAACCGGGACTGCTACTTTCAACCGGACTGCCACTAAATTTCCGAACCGCCTCACCAATCTGATGCTGTCCGGCGAAAATAGGTTCACCGGGATAAATTTGACGGCCACTGCTGACTACGGACGTTTCTTTTCTGAGTACTCATATACGTGAGAAGCGGATTGCCGTCCACAATATCCTCGTGGGATATTTCGCAAATGTTACTGGGGGACGAAGATCAGTCGCGGAAGCAAGAACAGTTGACAGTCCAGAGTTGAGAGTCGAGACGGGGTACGGCCAAGAAGTTTAGAAACTGCATTATAATGCATGTTTGGGACGGAATTTGTCAAAAAGTGCATTATAATGCACTTTTTGGGGTGCGAAAATATCGTGGAAATGTAGGGTAGATTAGCCGGTGGTCGAGAGTTTAGGGTCGAGGAATTGAGGGTTGGGTGGGGTCAATTTAATGGAATCGTGCATAGACTGCGGAGCTAAGTCCTTTATTTGCATAACGATCACCCACAGATCGCTGTAAGTCCTTTAGTTGCATGTACATTGCAAAATAGGGTGGGGTGGGGGGCGGGTTTTGCGAAAATGGGTTGTGGCATAATTCAGGTGCCGCAGGGCTGCAGCGGATCGCACCCTGTCGGCCGCGCATTCTATATGCGCGAAACTCTAAGTCGCTTATTAGCACACACTTGCACGGCACAACGCCGTAAGTCCTTTATTAGCACACACATGACTTTCGACCCCCCGGGGTGGGGGTGCGGGTTTTTGCGAAAATGGGTTATCGGAGAGATGGGTGGTTGAGGGGTAAGGGTAAGGAAACAAAGGACATGAGGAGATGTGCATCATTCAGTCCCCCGAAGTTTCGGGACAAATGATCTTGCGCGCAGATTGTCCGGAAAACGTATCATCTGTCCCGGGTTCCGTCCGCAATCCCTCAGGCATAACATTCTTCGAGGCGCACCATTGTTAGGGGCGCCTCAATTCTTGCGGCTAGTGAAAGGCATTCGTCTGCGGCCAAGACTGAATGCTGAACGCGTGGCGGAAATTCGTCATAGGTTCGTCCATTTAGTTTTCTGCCGGCGAGCTTCTTGCGGACTCCGCCCCACTGCTTGAAGAAGAATGGGACGCCGGCATTGCTGCACTGCTCCTTCAAGGAGACGACCCACTCTTTGTTCATCGGTCTAGAGCCTGGGCCGCTTTCTCCGCCAACGATCATCCAGTTGATTCCCCTCAGGTTCAGCTTGCCGACATCCTCAAGCAGAGGCTCTACGGAGAGGAATCGCACGGCGGCATTGGCGTCACGCAGATCTTTAATTCGTGGCACACCGTACGTTTTGTCTTCGACGCTAACGCCCCACCAGATGTGTTGCTGCTTGGCGGCGAATTTGAGTTTCGAGTTTAAGAGTTTCTGAATACGCTCAGATCGCTTGGTGAGGACTTGATAGGTGTGCCAGTTCGCGGCGACCATAACTTTTGCAACGGCCTCAATGTAGTCGTCGGGCACTGCGTCGTGAAAGAGGTCACTCATGGAATTCACGAAAATCATTTTCGGCACGCGCCAGCGTAACGGCTCAGCCACTTTTTCCGGAACCAATCGGAGGTCGAAGCCCTGTTGATACGGGTGTCCTTTTACTCCGCGAAAACGTTCGGCGAATGTTTCGGCGTAGCAGTGTTTACAGCCGGGGCTGATTTTGGTGCAGCCTCGAACCGGGTTCCAAGTAGCGTCAGTCCATTCAATATTTGAGTTTGAACTCATGTGGCCCTCCGGCGATCACTTGAAAAGGATTAGGTCTTCGCCCTTAATTCCAGTTTTCTTCGACGTTATCCTTCGTACTGTTACTTCCTTTCCCTCCATTTGTTTTACGACCGCTCGATAATGCTTCTCAATGAAAGGAAGATCCCAAGTTTGTTCGCATAGGTTGTCGAAACTGACTTCTTTGCCAGCATACGTGCGCAAGAGGATATCCCTGAGCTCTGTTTCGGTCGGCGTTTCCGAAATGAGAGTGCCTTGGGATTCACCGGAATAGTCGAAAGTTCCGTCTTCGTCTCCGAGCGGCCACATCACTTCCTTCATAAGGAGCGCAGCCTTAATGTGATTGCTTCCATGAAGAAGGTAATACTTGGTTCCGCGCCCGCCTCGGCTGTCTTCCATATCGAATCGGATTTTGAAGTGACGAACATACCGCGCTCCAAGCTGCGCCTTGAAGTACGAAAGAAAAGCTTTCTCACGTTCGGGACCGTGCATATTTACGAACGGTTGGGTTTGCCAAGATGTGTTGCTAAACAACAAGTCTAACTGAACCTGTGCCTGCGGGTTGTTGATGTCGCGGTTGATCATGAACCACATTAAATTAATGAGGACTTCCGTTTTCGGACGTCGCAGAATTGCCCTTATGACGGACAGCGGTAACGGATGCCAGTAAGGATCGATAAGAAAGAACGCAGGTGTTCCGCTCGGAAGTTTGTTGAGCATGCCCGTAACGAAAGCTTGAGAATCCGCGCAAGCGACCTCTACCTTCAACGTAGCTGGGTATGGCTGCAAGCTCTTAAGGTGAGCTTGTAGCTTCTCAATTTGTTCGGGATCGTCGTCCACTAAAAACAAATTTAGATTACGCACATCTCCACGTGCTAGCAGGGCTATCGCCTCCTTGACGGCGATGACTGCAGAACCTTCCACGGGTTTCCCTTCCATTTCATATTGGCCGGGCCCTGCAAAACAATCCACGTATGCTAAGAGGCTGTTCGTCGACCCTAATATTCTTGCCCACGGCCGAAGATATCTCTCCAGAATTTTGTGCTTAACGCGCGAAACGCGTTTGAGGTGCTGTAGCTCTCCGATGTTAGGCTTGTCGATTTTGGGATCGAGATCCATTTGCACGATATTCGCCTTTTGTTCGCCTACGTGTCAAGCGTTGATGAGGAACATTAAGATGCGGTTTGTCGACTATAGCGAATATCGGACCAAGATACTATGAATGAATAGAACTTAATCATATATAGCTGTGAGGATGATAGTCGTAGACCGAGCTTCTTACGATTTGGATTTCTTGCGGCGGGTTTTCTTGGCGGGCGCGGTTAGAGGTGCGACGAGTCTTTCGTAGAGTGCGAAAAGATGTTCGACGCGCTGGCTGTCGTTCTGGAACGGTTGCGAACGATAGCAGAGGTCGACGGCGCGATCCAATTCAGCGTGGGCCTTGACGAGCGCAGGCGGCATCGTCAGGGGGTCATATAACTCGGCTAGTGTCGCCGCGGGAACTCCCTTGCGGGCGGTCAATATCGATTGCGCGGCTGCTTCCAATGTCTTGCGCTGTTTGGAGTTCGGAGCTTCGGGCCAAGGAAAATTATTGTAAACAATTGACACCGAATATTGATAGTCGCTCTTCATACGACCGCAGACCTGTCGCATCCAGGCCATGTGCATCGCAGATTGCATAACTCCGAAATGGTATGTGGTTGCGTCAGGAACTATGAGCGCGCTGCCACTCGCAATCGTTTCGGAGGGCATTGGGCCGATTGGAAGGTACTTTCGACGTTCGGACGAAACTTTTGGAACCAGAAGATAATCGGAACTAGGTTGGCGGATTTCTCCGAATAAGGACGGGGTCGCGGAGAGTTCTACAGTACGGCCTTTGGAACTCGCGCTTCGGAAGGCGCGAACTCGATCGAGCCTTTCCATAACCTCCGGCCACGAGCGAAGTTGTTTTGCGGTTGTACTTACCAGCCAGAGACACCAACGGTCGATACGATTGATGAACTCTCTTCCTCCAACATAGCGGCGAATGTATGGCCTGATATCCGGATGGAGAGCGAGAAGTGCACTTCTCTCGGCAATATCGAGAACGAGGTGCCCATCGTCAGTTGCCTCGCTTCCCTTCAACATTTCGGGAGCGTCCGCGCAAATTCGTGTGCCGCGAGTTGTGACTACAGTGTTGCTGCCTTCAATTAGATACGGACTAATGCTCCGAACCGTGCGCGCGGTTGGTGTTTGTTGGTCAACGTATTCAAAGAGAGTCTTGGGTGTCTGGTCCTCTACGGCTGTAAAACCAATAATCACAACGTGAACATGAGCCTTGCCGCGGGCCTCGCTCGCCCACGGAAATGTTCGGTGCGCGAAGGAAATGTGAATTCCGTACCGCCTAAAAAGTGTTTGCCAAAGCATGCCAACCTGTTCGCCTTGGCTGATTGAGTTCGTTGAGACGAAACCGACCCTAATTTTCGTGCCTTGAATATATTCAGCAGCCTTCCGATACCAACCGCAAACGTAATCCAGAATTCCGTGGCCACTCGTACCCGCCCAGACGATGTCCATATCCGCACGTTGTTCTGGGTTCTTCTCTTTCGCGCCAACGAAAGGTGGATTGCCGAGAACATAGGAGCACGCGTTCGGCGCGAGAATTTTCTTCCAGTCAAGGCGCAGCGCGTTTCCACAGACAATGGTTGGGGATTTTTTGAGCGGTAGGCGAACGAAGTACTGGCCGAATGCTTCCGACAGGCGAATGTTCATCTGGTGATCCATCAGCCACATCGCCACCTCTGCGATACGCGCGGGCCATTCACTAATCTCGATGCCATAAAAAGCGTCAACGTCGACGAGAGACAGTCGTTTGGTGTCGAGCTCCTTCTGGGAGCCGGGGTATAGCAACCTCAGTATTTCAATTTCTATCAGACGCAGTTCGCGGTAGGTGATAACCAGAAAATTTCCACAACCACACGCCGGGTCCAGAAATCGAAGTTCGGCAAGTTTTTCGTGGAAGCGTTTCAATTCCGTTTTGCTATCTTTGACGCGTTCAAATTCTGCGCGCAGGTCGTCCAAGAACAGTGAACGGACGACTTTAAGAATGTCTCGTTCGTTAGTGTAATGGCCGCCGATTTGGCGGCGCTCTTTCGGCTCCATTACGGCTTGAAAGAGTGAACCGAAAATGGCGGGAGAGATGCGGGACCAATCGAAACGGGTGCAGGCGAGCAAGACGTTGCGCATGTCGCGATTGAAATCGGCGAAGCCGAGATTTTCCGCGAAGAGTTCGCCATTGACGTAGGCGAACGACGCAAGAGTTTCGTCGAGATTTTTCTGGCGTTTTTCGGGCGGCGTATTCAGCACGTCGAAGAGACGCGCGAGATGAATGCCGAGATCGGAGCCGTCTTCCGCCGTGCGATTGAGCAAGTACAGGCGGAAGGCTTCGCGCTCGAAGATGCCGGTATCCTCGCCGAACAGACAAAAAAGAATGCGGACCAGAAAGCGTTCGAGTTGGTGGCCGGAGTAACCGCCGGTTTGGAGCGTATCATGCAGGCGGCCCATGATTTCGACGGCCCTGATGTTGATCGGGTCTTGTTCCTCGAATTTGTGTTGCTTGTATCCGGGGATGAATCCGAAGTCATGAATGTGTTTGTGAAAATCGGCCAACGGAAATTCGGTGGTATCGACGCGGCGTTTATCGAACAACGGCAATTCGCGCTGGTCTTCGGGCTCGAGGTCGTGAAGCGCGATGCGGGCAAAATCGGAAACGATTACATAGCGGGGAATATCTTCGGTGCGGCCTTCACGTGCGAGATCCTGAAGATAGCGGAATGCTTGTGATTGCGCTTTGCCGAGGTCTTCGCCGCGAGATTTGTGTTCAACGATTACCATCCCCGGCCAAAACAAATCGATGAATCCGTAGTGACCGGAAAGTTTTTTTACCGGCTCTTCAAAAGTGGCAACGGTGCGGCGACGAATTCCGAAGACGTCAAAAAATTCATTCCAGAAGGTTTGCTTTTCGGCTTGCTCGCTTCTTGCGGCGGTCCATTCCTTTGAGAAGGCGATTGAGCGTTGGCGGATTTCATTCCAAGAGAGAGGCACGGTTGGATGATAGCAAAGGAGTACAGGGAGTCGAGTGAGGAATGGCGGAGGTGTCCGTATGAGGTATGACGGGAAGTGGAGGTTGATTTCGGAAATGGATGGATTTAGAGGACATGCGTACCCGCCTCCGTCAAGACTATGGCGTGCCAGGCCCGCCTCCGCCGGGCTGTGGCGCGGCGCGGCTGGGCGAAATTCGATTGTTTGTGATTATTTGCGATTGGGAATTGGCGAGATTCAGGTCGCAATGTGCCGGGAGCGACGTCACGTTAAAAGAAAAAGCAGGTGCGTGATTTAGAGCGCCGCGGGGCCGCAGCGGATCGCGCCCCGTCGGCAAAGTCCAAACCGGAGCTCGGGATGACACCAAATTCAAGGGCAAATTCAAAGGATCCGGATGGCGGCCTGAAGGCCGCCGCTACATAAGCCGGTGCTATACTCCTGAATCCAGAAAGGATTTGTTGACAGTGGCGAAGCAGCACATTGTGGTGCATTACCATGAGCTGTGGCTGAAGGGCGGCAACCGGCATTTTTTTGTCGGGCGGCTGATTACGGCTGTGCGGCAATCGCTGGAAGGATTGGGGCTGGCCAAGCTGCAGTGTCCTGGCGATCGCGTGGTGATCGAGTTGGAAGAAGGCGCGCGCGTGGAGCCGGTGATTGCGCGTCTGAAACGGGTTTTTGGAGTGGCGTATTTCGCGGTGGCGCGGGAAATTTTGCGGAAGGATATGCGGGAACTTTCTTCTGAAACAGATGGTGCAGTTCTGAGTGAAGAGGCAAAAAAAATCGAGCAATCCCGCGCGATTGCGGAAATTTCCGCGGCGGCCTGGGAAGAGATGGAGCCGCTGATA
>CAWIZI010000020.1:0-45565 GCA_963840515.1 Terriglobia bacterium | reverse complement strand
ACGACCAAGGCCCGGGAGGAAGGAGCCAGACATGATGATTATAGGAGTAGATTACCACCCGAGCTTTCAGACGATTGCATTTTTGATTGAAGAGACTGGTGAGTGTGGTGAACAGGAACTGAACCACAGTGATGGACAAGCAGAGAAGTTCTACCGAGAGCTGAAGCAACGAGGAGTCAGCGTACGCGTGGGGATGGAAGCCACCGGGCATTCACGCTGGTTCGAGCGGTTACTCGCAGAGCTGGGTTTCGAGTTGTGGATTGGAGATCCGGCGGAGATTGAGACCAAGCGGGTCCGCAAGCAGAAGACCGACCGTGAGGACGCTCGACTGTTACTGAGACTTGATGCGGGAAAATAATTTTCCGCGAATCTGGGTACCCAGTCCGGAGAATCGTGATCTGCGGCAACTGCTTTGGCATCGGCATCGGCTGGTGCAGATCCGGACGCGGATCATGAATCAGCTGCAAGCGGTGGCTATGAACGAGGGCTATCGCTGGAAGAAAAAGCTGTTCAGCCAACAAGGACGAGCACTGCTAGAAAAACTCCCGTTGGCTGCCTGGGCCAGTCGGCGCCGGAAAGAATTATTGGAGCTGCTGGACCAGCTGGATCCAAAGATTGCGGAGTTAACGGCGGCAGTCGAGCAAGAAGCCAAGAAACGGCCCGAGGTGGTGCAGTTGATGACACATCCTGGCGTGGGACCCATCACGGGACTGGCTTACGTTCTGGTCATCGGGACGCCGGGACGGTTTCCTTGTGGCAAGCAGATCGGCAGCTACACGGGGCTCATCCCGTGCGAGGGCTCCAGTGCCGGCAAGCAGCGACTGGGACACATCAGCAAGCAGGGCAATACTCTACTGCGCTTTTTGCTGGTGGAAGCATCGCAAGCAGCCGCACGGTGCAACCCGGACTGGCGACGTCGGTATGCACACCTGATGATGCGCCGGGAAAAAAGAATTGCCAAAGTGGCCATGGCCAGAAAACTCGCTGTTCGGTTGTACTGGATGTGGCGAAATAATTGGCAATATTCGCAGTTGGTTGAATTCGGTTCGAACGCGGGAAAGCTCGGAACCGTCCATGGCGTAAAGTAGGACGTCGTCCACTTGATTGGGCATCCCGCTCCCTGAAAAGGGAGTTTGAAGTAGTAATCATGGTCGAAGTTTTGATCGGAGAGATGGTTGGGTCGGACTGAAGCCGCCCGACAGATTACAAACGAGCCGCTGGTCGTCGATGCTGAGAAGAACGAACAAGAAAGAAAACGAAAGAGAAAAACTCTTTTAGGTGAAAAGAAAGAAGTCTGCTCAAAAAGGGCTTGACGGGGCCAGCATTGTTAGAGATGGACGGTAACGGCGTTTACCAGGACTTGACGCCTGCGAGTACTTTGTGCAATAAAGTGGAATGCGTACTCGCGTTATCGCCGTCATGGAACTGGTGCTCATCTTCCCCGCTGTTCTCTTTATGACTGCGCTCGCGTTGCGCAATCTCCTGCCGCTGCAATACGAACCAGCTCGCAGCGCTCAGCAGCTAGTCATGTGGTACGCAGGCCGGATGTGGACGTTATGGTTTCTCTTGTTAGGTCTGCCGTTAATTGTACTTGTCGGTGGCTGCGCCGAGTTGCTACGCAGCTACAACCGCGACATTGTTCTGCCGCATACATCACATAAATCGTTAGCCATGGTCCGTGCGCACTTGTCTTTCCTTTTCATTGCCGCGACAACACTGATAGCCGGTGTCATCCTGGCAATTGTCGTCTTGCACGTCCTAGCGAACTAAAGGGCTTGGTAAGGGTCAACTCCCGATTTGTCGTGCCAGCTAAACCGGTCGGTGCAACACCTACTAATCAGTTGATCCGACAATACCTCCTTTCTTGACTGAGTCGGACTAGCAGGATCCCTACACACTTCGCCGAGCAATTCCTTAGGGTGCGAATTCGGCGGATATGGATTATCCTCCCTGACATGCAACGCGTACGACCGGTTCGCTCTTGTGAAGAAAGCCTGGTTTGAGTAAGAAGACCTCATCTCGTCGTGATTTTCTAAGGCTGGCTGTAAGTTCGGCTGGTGCGACGATCCCTCGCCTGCCTCACCATTTGTTCTCGAAATCACTTTTCTCCCAAGCGGTCTCACCAGACTACGTCCTGAGGATTGCCGCTAGCGCGATTGAGATTTCCCCAAAGCATCTCGTTTCGACAATTACGTACAATGGCGAATTCCCAGGCCCCTTGCTGCGATTCAAAGAAGGCCAACCAACCCAAATAGAGATTCACAACGATACCGACACTCCTGAGGAACTACATTGGCATGGCCAACTAGTTTCCGCGGAGGTAGACGGCGCGGCGGAAGAAGGAACGCCTTATATTCCAGCACACGGGATGCGAAGGATTGCCTTCACTCCCCGTCCGTCCGGTCTCCGCTTCTACCACACGCATAATCGCGCGGGCGCTGATCTTCACGCGGGGCAGTACAGCGGCCAGGTTGGCCCGGTGTATATCGAGCCAAAGCAGGAGTTGGGTTATTTCGACAAGGAAGTTTTTCTTGTGCTCAAGGAATTCGAACCGACGTTCAGCCAGGGCGGCGACATGGCGCAAGATTTCCTGCCGCCTTCGGGAAAAATCGAAGAACTCGAGGTGGTGGGCGAGTCCTCCACGAAAGCGTCACTCGCGAAAGGCATGCCCCACGGCTACGAGGTTGGATATCGATATTTCACCATCAATGGGCGGATGCTTGGACACGGCGAACCGGTCAGGGTGAAACGGGGCGAGCGTGTTGTTTTTCATGTTCTGAACGGAAGCGCGACCGAGATTCGAAGCCTTGCGTTGCCTGGACATTCCTTCAAGGTAGTGGCTCTCGATGGGAACCCAGTCCCGACTCCCGTGGAAGTGCCGGTGCTCTGGCTTGGAACTGCGGAGCGGATTTCTGCGGTCGTTGAGATGAATCATCCTGGCGTATGGATTATGGGAGATTTGGCCGACGACGATCGCAATCATGGCATGGGCATCGTCGTCGAATACGCGGGCCACCGGGGGAAACCCATTTGGTTGTCACCCAAGCCGTTTCGTTGGAATTACTCGCGTTTCGGTAAAGTTGGTGCGTCTGCTTCCACGCCTGACGAAACATTCGATATGACGTTCGCGAAAGACAATGCCGCCGAAGAGGGTTTCAATCGTTGGACGATTAACGGAATTGCGTACGCCATGGAGCAGAAGATCGCGCCCGCGTCCTTTCATCTGAAAGAGGGAAAACGCTACCGGCTGCGCATGCGCAACGCGAGCGACGACATTCATCCAATTCATCTGCACCGTCACAGCTTCGAACTCGCGAAAATCGCGGGGGCACCGACGAACGGTGTGATGAAGGACGTGGTCATGGTCGGTGGTTATCAGGAAGTCGAAGTGGATTTCACCGCCGACAATCCGGGTCTGACGCTCTTTCACTGCCACCAGCAGCTGCACATGGATTTTGGCTTCATGACGTTGTTCGACTACGTCTAGGGATTGTGCCGCGACTGCGCGTGGACTCATAATCACTCGCGTTACCGGACATTGAGATTTGGGGCAATTCCACATGTCTGGTTTCGGCGTTAATCAAGGCGCCTACACATTCGCATTTCGATCGGTATTCGACCTTTCAGCTGTCGTGAGCTATGCGCCCAAGCTATCATCGCGGCCAAACCAATGAGTTGGTCCAAGTTTTAGTCCGCAAGCACGGGCTCGCGCTGTATGTGACGCTAAAAGCGGGCATGAGCCATGGACATTGTGCTCCTTTCGCCTTTGATTTCACCCGTGATGCGTCTACTCGGAAAGGATGGCACGCTCCAGAGCTCCCTGATTTACGTCCTTGCCGGTTCGTGTATGGAGACGACCAGGAACATCTAGCTGCTGGAGTTGCGGTAGAGGATGCTATGGGCGATTCCGCCCTGTTGCGCGACGCGATTGCTAAGCGCAGCCGAGCGTTGACTCAACTAAACGGAAACCCCGGCCCCGTGGGAGCCATCCAAGTACGTAATGAGATGTTTGCCGGAAACCTTGTGGACCGGGGCGAGAGGTTTCGAACGGCTATACTACGGCGCGCCGAGGGGACCTATGAGTGGGCTGAGCGACCTGGGATTGCGGGCGGGACTTGTGCTGCTGGCGCTCCTGGGAGCGCCGCTGACGAGCCGAGCGCAGACCGACGAGATTCAGGTGTACGATGCGGAGATTGCCGCGCAAGGTATCTTCAACCTAATGATCCATACGAATTTCACTCCGGTTGGGCGGAAAACGCCTGATTTTCCGGGGGCAATTATCGCGAACGATTCAGTGAATGGGGCCGCCGAGTGGGCTTATGGCGTGACGCCGTGGTTCGAACAAGGTTTGTACATGCCGGTGTATAGCTTCTATTCGACGAACCAGGGCGCGACGATCGATGGGTTCAAGATTCGCGAATTGTTCGTGCGGCCGCATGCGCACGAGCACAAGTTCTTCTATGGGTTCAATTTTGAGTTCAGTGTCAATGCGTTGTACTGGGAAGACCGGCGGGTTACTTCGGAGATTCGGCCGATTGTTGGCGCGCATTTGGGACGTTGGGATTTGATTTACAACCCGATCGTGGATACAGATTACACGGGTGGATTGAAAGGCTTGCAATACAATCCCGCGGGACGCGTTGCATATAATTTCAACAACAAATGGGCGATGGCGCTTGAGCAATATGACGGATTCGGACCGCTGCGCGCGTTTGTGCCGCACGATCAGCAATTTCATGAAACTTGGGCGACCGTGGACTGGAACGGCGGATTTCTGAACGTGGAGACCGGAGTGGGAGTAGGCTGGAGCGGGGGAGCGGATCGGCTGACGCTTAAGTTGATGCTTTCGCGCGATCTGAATTCGCATGCGCATTGAGAGGGCGTAGACAGTCCTCAAACTCTTGATTTGTCGGATTACCGGTAAAGTTCCTTTGGCCGATTCGACTTTACCGATTACCGAGTTTACCAGGACCTTTGGCGAAGATAGGCTTAATTATTCGAATTTTGCTGCTTTCCCGACGGTGCCTTTTTCTTCGTCAGCACCGTACCAATTGTCGGCGAGTGGATGTCTCCCGTCATTGATACGCCCAGCATCGCCCCAGCGTGTTTCCGCCGAAATAGCGGGTCCAACGGTTCCAGCAACATTGCCTTAACCCCGGTGGTATTGTCCGAAAGCGATGCATCCGTCCACAAATTCCCATGCAAATCCACCCGCGCGTTCTCGAGTTTGTACGTGCCTTCTACGCGTGCGCGCGCCCCTGGCACCTGGAAATAGGTGCTCGTCAGATGAGCCACTCCACTCTGAATCACTATGTCGCTCGATAGATTTTCTAATGCCACTTCCGGCGCATCATCTGCGGCCTTGATCTTCTTGCCCTGCGCTCGCGCGCTCAACAGGTTTGTTTTCACCTGCACCGGTTTCTGAAAATGTCCGTCCGTCACTTCGAATTTCCCATTCGCCTCTAACGCGTCCAGAAAGCCGTCACCAAATTTCCGCATCCGCACATGCCCCGAACATACTGCAGGCCCAATCATCGCTGGCTTGCTGGCTTTGCTGAACACCCAAAGCAGATCCTCCGCCCGGCCATTCGTGATCGAGAAATCCAGTGAGGCCTCGCGGTGGTCACTCTTCGCATTTTCCGCGACCCCACCTCGCACGTGAATCGTGGTTTCCCCTACTTGGCCAACAATACCCTTCAGTTGCGCCTCACCTTTAATTGCATTAACGGTCACGTCAAATTGTGTTCCCACCTCAACCTTGTGTCCCGCCGAAACCAGCTCGAAATCCAGTGCGCTCGCCTTCCCCGTCACCTCCACTTGCTCCAGCGTCCCACCGAATCGTTCCTCCGACTGGATCGTGCCCCCCAGCCCCCCATATTTATTCAGTTTTCCCCCGCTCAGCTTCACACTTCCGCTCAATGGTATCTTCCCAATTTCACGGTCTTCCCACGGCCCAAATTTTCCCTTCGATTCCAGCTCTCCCGGCGGCTCAGGAATGCCCATGCTTACCTCATAGTCTACCGGCTTGTGTGCCGCTATCGAATCCAGTAGCAGCTTGTGAATTTCAAATTTTAACGACACTTCGCCTGTTTCTTTCTCAATCTCAAGTACCGCCCCATCTGTTACCACCGTACCCACCGAAACCTTCGAACTCGTGTCGTACTGGTCTGCACCTTCATTCCAGTTCTTTGGCTCCCTTGGCGCCGGTATTCGAACGCGTAATCCATTCACTTCGATCCCTGCCAAATGATATGGCCGGAACAGCAAGTCGCTATAGCGTCCCGTG
The DNA here is from genome assembly GCA_963840515.1 of Terriglobia bacterium. Lineage (GTDB taxonomy): Bacteria > Acidobacteriota > Terriglobia > Acidiferrales > UBA7541 > DASTCZ01. Next base: position 39,279 of record CAWIZI010000020.1, on the reverse strand, counting down.
ATTCGGATTCTCTGCACAGTCGCCAGTGGCTTCTCTCGCCCAACCTTCGTCGGACGTTCCAAGCGCACCATCTCCAACTCGCATCCAGGGTTTGGAAAATAAAACCGTCGATATTGCCCGATGGTCACAGTGGTTCTGAATGTGTCTTGGAGTCCCCGCACCACCTGCGCTTCGGAATAAGGCCAATGCCGCACCAACACCGTACCCGCGCCGATGCCTCCCACCAGCACAAGTCCCAACACCCCAAGCAGCCAACCCGACCGTTTTCTCTTAACAGGTACTTCTGGAAGAATCCGCCGCTGGCCTGGCCCACTCGTTGCCGTCGTCACGCTCACACTCTCTCATTTGCCCCAATCCGCCGCATCTCCGCGATACCGAATCTTCTGTAGAAGCCCTCGACAAATCCCTCATCTCAAAGTAATTCATTTATTTTTTCCGGCGAATTCACTCAGCGCACTTCAAATTTCCAAACTTTGAATTTCCGGACTGCCAACTCCCGACTGCTAACACTAGCACGCCTTGTCAGCCCCTGATCAGTCGGCTTACCGGAAACTTGAAATTTCACATGGACGGTAACGGTGTTTACCAGGACGTTGGGACTTCTTCAAGACTGGTCGTGTTACACCGGGTCGTATAAAACGAACCTAGTTCTCTCACCCGAAATCAATATCAAGGGCATATCGCAATGACCATGGAAGCGAACAAAGCTGCCATGCATGCTTTCCTGGAGTTCATCAACAGTGCCAGCGAGAAATTTGCCGTCCAGCTCATTCCTGTCGAAGAGCAAATGGCCGAGCCGCGAGTCAAGCAAGATGTTATACTACAGGCGCCTCGTCTTTCTATCCCGGTTCGGAAAAAATATCCGGAGTACTCCATGCGAAAAGCCAAGACGAAGAAGGCTGGCAGGGTACAGAAAATCATCAAACCGCTTTATCCTAGCCAGCCCGAAAAGGCGGAGATAAGCGTTGAGGGTGCGGACCACCTCTACCGGGAAATTCGCATTGATAACGCAATGGAAGACGAGAACGGCAAGACAGTTAAGTTGAAGGAAGGGGCTGAGGTGAATGTCGTCATCGAAGCCGATAAGAACGACACGACAGAGAAATAATAGGCTGGGCCACTTCTCATTTCACCATGCTACGTCCGTCACTATCCGCTGCGGCGACCGCTTTGTCCAAAACGGCGGATACCGGAATCACGATCTCGACTAAGGTGCCAGGATTGACGTTCTGAATTCGGAACTCTCCAGCTAATTCTTTACAACGTTGCGTCATTCCCGCAAGACCGACGCCCGCACCCCCAGGCCTGAACTTGACAATGTGCTCCGGGACGCCCTTACCATCATCTCGCACCCGGCCCACTAAGCGCCCGTGTTCAACGAACAGGCTGACTGAGGCATTTCGTCCGCCGGAGTGCCGGAAGACATTCGTGAGTGCCTCCTGAACAATCCGGTAGATGGCAGTCTCCAATTCAATCGAAAAGCGAGGGAATTCGGTCGGCCGAATGTCGAGCGATATTTTGAAGCCGCTACGTTCCGCCAAGCCCTCGACCAGGGATCTTATCGCAGACCCTAACCCGGAAAGATCGAGCAAGGGCGGATGCAAAAGGAACGTGATGCTGCGCACCTGTGTAATCGCGTTGTCGATGAAATCGCAGGCCGCATCCACTTTTTCTTTGGCGTCGACCGTGCGAATGCTTTTGATCGTCATCTTGGCCGCACTGAGTTCTTGGCCAAGTCCGTCATGCATCTCGCGTGCAATGCGCCGTCGTTCGTCGTCTTGGAGAGCCATCATTTGAACCGAAAGCCGCTGCATCTCGAGGTTTACGGCTTCCAGCTGGCGCGTCTTGCGATACAAGGACGCGAAAACTTGGACTTTCGCTCGAAGCAACTCTGGAATGATGGGCACAGTGATGTAGTCCACTGCTCCGTGCTCGTAGCCTTTTAGCCGGTCTCTATCCGTGAGGTGAGTTGCGGAAATAAAGATAATCGCCAAGTCCTGAAAACGGGGATGTTTTCGAACTAAAAGCCCGATTGAAAGCGCGTAAGTTGTTCATTCCACATAACGCGAAAACGGCCAAAACCCCTCGATTTGCCAAAGCGAGGTACACGCCAGGTACACGGAGTCTTCCGTAGCTTGGAGGGCTCCCAAGCAGATCCACTGTGCCCTGAAGCATTAGATGGGCTAATTCCACTATTAAAACGAACAGGCCTATGCTTTAATAACGCAAGGGCTTATTAAAGCGAGCTTGCATAGCACTTATGGCTGAAGCGAGACAACTCCGGCTGGGCACCTACGTCTCGACAACAACGGCGAATGAAACCGTGCGGGCCTTTGTTCCGCCCCCCTTGCCACCAAACCCTTCTCTTGATCTTACCGGACTTTACCAGCAGCTCGACCGAGGGAATCAAGCTCTAGGACGGTTGGACGGCTTGACCACTCTGCTACCGGACACTCGACTTTTTCTCTATTTATATGTCAGGAAAGAGGCGCTTCTTTCGTCGCAGATCGAAGGTACGAAGTCTTCCTTTTCTGACTTGCTCCTTTTTGAAAATGAAGCAGTCCCTGGCGTGCCCATCGACGATGTTGAAGAGGTCTCCAATTATGTTGCCGCGATGCAACATGGCCTCCGTCGAATTAAAGGAGGCTTTCCGCTTTCGTTAGGCCTGATTCGAGAGATTCACGCAATCCTCCTGCGCGGCGGACGTGGAGCCAACAAAACTCCCGGCGAATTTCGCCGCTCGCAGAATTGGATCGGCGGCAGCCGACCGGGCAATGCTGCGTTTGTTCCCCCGCCCCCAGAACGAATGATGGAATGCCTCGACTGCTTTGAACATTTCCTTCATGACGAAAAACACAATTTACCTGTGCTCGTCGAGGCAGGACTCATCCACTTACAGTTCGAAACGATTCACCCATTTCTTGACGGAAATGGCCGGCTTGGTCGTCTGCTGATTACGTTGTTGCTGTGCGCCAAGGGTGTCCTGCGGGAGCCGCTTCTATACTTGAGCCTTTACCTCAAAACTCACCGCCAACGCTACTACGACCTCCTGCAGCGCGTTCGGACCGAGGGAGTATGGGAAGAGTGGATAGAGTTTTTTATCGAAGGCACAGAGACTACGGCCCGCCAGGCAGCTGACACGGCTGTCCAAATCCTTCACCTCTTCGAAGCGGACAGGAAGAAGATTCGAGCCACGGGCCGCAGGGCCGCATCCAGCTTAGCCGTCCACGAATATCTGCAAGCTCATCCATTGACCAAGATTGGTCCGGCGGCAAAAAGTCTCAAACTATCCATACCGACAATAACGAGTGCTTTCGAAACCTTGATCAAGCTAAAAATCGTCAAGGAATCCACTGGCAAACGCAGAGACCGCCTGTTCGCTTATCCTCGCTACTTACACATCCTAAGCGAAGGCACAGAACCCCTGAAGAAGTGAACCCGATCTTCCGAGTTTTACCCTTGGAACCATTTCTTGGCGGACCGAATCCCCTCGTCGAACGATTTGCATCTATCGGACTCGCGTGTGTAAACACGCCCCATCGTCAGCGACGACCTCCGAAGCTGCGACATTAGCTCGCGCCGATCCAGTAACCTAATACCGTGCTGCGATGCCTCCTTCTGCGTCTCGTTTGAAAAATTGCCGTTGGTGATTGCCATCAGGCGGACGGAATATGAGAGCGGCGTCGAGTAGCTCATTCGGGCCGCCATCAGATCCGACATTGCGATACTTCCGACGAGAATCTCTTTCGCCGTGTGCTTGACTTGCACAATCCATACTTCCCCTTCATGGAAAGACAGCACGTCTGCTCCGTGATCATTTGATCTGGCTGTCAAAATGGTCCGATGTCCTTGATCTTCCAACAAACACGCTATCAGAGCTTCGAATAAATGGGGCGGCAAACTATCGACGCGTTCAGACGTTACGGGGTCAGCGGCATTTACTGACTGGCCTACGCCTTTCAGATGTCCCAACAGTTCCTCACCTAGCCGATCTTCCTCCGGCAGTGGGGTAAGAAATTCACGGGCTTGATTCTGCTTCTCAAGAATCATCTCGTGAAGGCTTTCATCGAAACTCTTTCGGAGCCGACTCTTGCAATCCCGAAGAATCGGCAGATGGACAAAAACGGGCTTTTCCTGACCGATTCGGTACACACGGTCGGTAGCCTGCGCTTCGACTGCTGGGTTCCACCAGCGGCCATAGTGAATTACGTGGTTCGCTTCGGTGATCGTGAGGCCGATACTCGCGACAAACGGCGAAAGGATAATGACATTGAATCCTCGACTCTCACGAAAACGCGTCAGTTTGGTCTCGCGATTCTGTTTGGACGCTTGCGTGCCAGAACTCCCCTGGGAGCCGGACTTCGCCCTAACACCATTGATAATCTCTACATTTATTCCAAACTCGGAGCCAATAACAGCGGCGAGAATCTGCTGCATCTCGACGCGGTAGGCAAATATGACAACTTTATCCTGCCGTATTCTAATTTCACGCAGCTTTGCTATAACAGCCCTCAGCTTAGACGACTGCTGAAGGAGCTTTTGAGGTTCTAGCGGGCCCCCCTTGTCTTCCAAAAGCGTCGGATGTTGATATAAAGCAACAAGTCTATGAAGCACCGCCAGGTGGGAGCTTGAACAGATACTGCCAACCAGTTCCTGGTGAGTGCTGACTTCCCAATCGTTCATGTCCGCATAGAGCGGCGCGATCGTTTTAGAAGGCAAATCGTGCAGCACATCAATCTTGTCCCGCCGCATAACAAAGGTATTTCTATAACCAAATAGCAAATTTTGCTTCAAGTTGGTGACTCGTTCTGAAAGAGGAGATTCGCTGCGCTCGTATCTCTCTCGAAATTGCTCGGAAGTACCTAAGAGTGCGGGCTGTATCACATCCACTAAGTTCCAAAGGTCAAGAAAGCGATTTTCGACCGGAGTTCCTGTACACGCGATGTGTATATCCGGATGGAGAGCTTTGATCGCGTGAGAAATCTTAGTTGGAGGAGCTTTGTACTCCTGCGCTTCGTCGGTAATTATCACCGACCAGATCGACCTTTGGTTCTCAGGCAGGAGTTGCGCAAAACTGTGCTGGTAATTCACGATCGTCTGATAGTTAGTAATCACGACCCGATGCTTCGTGAATACCTCGTGAGGAATTGCAGGTCTCCCTATGGCAACTTCTGGTCCCGTCACATCTGACCTTCTTAGGCTCTTGATTGAGGCTCCATGAAAAACCAAAAGCGGATCGAAGACACCCCCTCTAAACCTGTCGTTTATCTCCTTCTCCCATGTGTGATTCTCAAGCAGTATGAGAGGCACGATAATCAAAATAGGCCGCCATGGTGCGGCCGGAGTGGACAACTGGAGTTCCTTATCGTGTTCGATGCACCAAGCCAAGTAGGTCAAGACTTGTAAGGTCTTACCAAGCCCCATATCGTCTGCGAGCAGGCTGCCGCGGCGATGAGGACGAAGTCGGTGGCAGGTCTGCAACCAGAGAATTCCGTCTTCTTGATACTTCTTCAGTTTGACAGTCTCATTTAGCGCTTTCGGAATTTGGAGCGGGAAACTATCAACAGTCGGCTGCTTAGCTTGGTTAGCGTCTTCTATATCCCAAGGCCTCGTCAAGCAGCAAGGCTGCTTCATTGATCGGCAACGATACGAGAACAGACGTGCCGTCCCCATCGGAATGAATGACTAACTTACCCCCAATTAATCTGACCCGTTCCTGCATCCCTCGAAAACCCACGCCGATACCCGATCCAGAGTTGAGTTTAGCTACAATCTCCTGCCTTATTCCCTTACCTTCATCCCTTACTTCCAGCTCAATTTTTCCTGGCATCTGGGACAACCGTACTGACGCGGTGAAACTCCCAGAATGACGATGAATATTCGTCAAACATTCCTGCGCAATCCTGAAAAGCGACAGCTCATAGTCATGTGAAAGTCGTGGCAGTTCTGAGGCCAAGTCCACGGCGACGTTAATTTTGCTGCGTTCGGCAAACCCATCGATGTACCACTTCAGGGCGGTGTGCAATCCAATTTCATCCAACATAGGCGGATGCAAAAGATAGGACACCGTGCGAATCTCTGAGGACGCCCGCGCGACCAAGATTGAAATTTCCTCCGCAGCTCGCGCCATGGCCTCGCTCAATTTGCTTCTTTCCCTCACAAACGGCGAAACATTCATGCTGATCGCAGCCAGGAGTTGTCCCACGCCGTCGTGCATTTCACGTGCGATACGTCGTCGCTCCTCGTCCTGAACTTGCAAGAGGCGCGCGGAGAGCAAGCTCTCCAGGCGTGCCTGTTCGGCCAGTTTGCGTTCTGTGCTGTCAGTGTTCGTTTCGAGAACGCAGCGTGGATTTCCATAGGCATCTCGTTCTAGGACCCAACGGCTACCAACGATGAGCTGAGTGCCACCTTTTCGTTTGTGAACGAGTTCACCGGTCCAACGGTCGTCGCGGTGCAGTTGCTCTACGATTCTTTCCAGAGGCGCGGGAAATTCAGTACATAAGAGCTCATGAGGCACGTGCCCCAATGCCTCTTCGCGCGTATAGCCATACAGCTCCGATGCGCCTTTGTTCCAATACGTGATCCGGTCGGTCGCGTCGCGAACGAAGATAGCGTCACTGCTTAGATCCAGCAGGCGAGCTTGTTCCGACAATGCTCGGTTGGTACGTTTTTGACCGGTGATGTCCTGGAACGTCAGAAGAACCAGAGCACCCCCTTCTCGCTCTAACCGACGTGCGTCGAGCCGAACCGTCTTGCGACCTGTCGCTCGGAACTCGCAGTCGATCTCCACGGCTGGAAATTGAGTACGGTCGGAAAAACTTGATTCCAAGGATTTCCATACTTCGGACATTTCCCATTCGTGGTTTCCCAGCTTACGGATCGAAATGCCTTGTGTTTCATCCCGCGAGAGCCCGAGGAGGTCGAAGAATGCCCGGTTTGCGGTCTGTACTTGCAATTGAGCACTTAAAACCACCAGCGGATCGATTACCGAGTTGAGGATCGCTTTCGTGTACTCTCGTTCGTAAATCGCTTGGTCGATACTGGCACGAAAGGCGGTGACATTCGTAAATGTGAGTACCGCGCCTAGAATCTGCTGATCACTTCCCGTGTACGGGGCTACCCGAAGAAGAAAAGTCCGGTCTCTGTCACGGGTTTCGAAGCGGTGCGGAACTCCGTCACGAATCACTTGCGTGCAAAGCCTATCGAGATTCTCCACGCCAGCAAGGGTCTTGCCAAGAGGACAACCGATATCCGAGGCACTCAAGCCAAGCGCTGTAGTGGCGGCGCGGTTAACGCGGACAATTCTGCAATCAAGACCAATTATTATGATAGGAACATCGACGGCATCAATCATTCCAATGTCATTGCTTGGGATCCTGCCCAAAGTTGTGGCGTCGCTCGACACAATTCCGGCTCCCAAGAGCTCATGGTCGGCCATGACTCTCCTTTCAATCAGGTGCGTGATAGAGAGCTCGACTCCGTTGCAGCACATTATCGGCTACAAGCGGAAGAGTCTGACGCAATGCCAAGAGCAATGCCTGAGATCGCGGCATCTGCAACGGACCGGGATAGCGCTCGAGGAGTTGGCCTTCCAGGACGCGGGACTCATCCGGGCCAACTGTATCTCGAAGCGCCTCGGAGACGGCACGTTCAAGCCGGGCATAATCTTCGACGGGAATAAGATGAGAGTGATTTTCGCCGAGCCTTGGCAGCATACGAGCGTGCACGTCTCCGTTGAAGTTATCCATCAAAAACGAGCAGAAGATCGCGATATCCTGCTCGTGCGCGAGATGGTCAAACAAATCTTCGAGGTTCATGCTGGCGGCAACGTCACCTCGCTCCCAAAGAAGATTAACCATCTCACCCCACCAGCGTACCTTCGGGTAGCGATCGTCTCCACGAGCCTTTGAGACCACGTTGGCGGCCAACCCGAGGAACACCGGTGAATCTGGCATCCCCTCACGCATGAACGTGGGCAGAAGATCATCGGCGTCTACAATGGTTAGCTGTCCCCGCTTCTCCGCCGCTTTCACATCCACGCCCTCGTCTTCCAAGCGAGGGCGAAAGGCATCCCAATGAGCGACAGTCGGAACTAGAATTACGCCCTCACCGTTTGCAATGGCTGCGGCGGCAAAGCGACAGACGGCCCGATTGAGAAACTGCTGATCTTGGTAAAGCTGAACGATGTGATCGCGCGGTGCAGCACCGGCCAAAAGACCACCCCAATGCTCGTCTACGCTCGTTCCGACGCCGTTCGCCCCGCCTAAGTTGTGGTCAGAGTTAACCCCTTGCGTGTTTCCTGGTTCGCTGTTGTTATTTTCCATTGGCACTCCTGCCGAGCGGATGGGACGTTTTCTCTAATCCAGCGGTATTCCGCAAAACACAAACGCATCGTAGCGAACACATAGCGGCTCGTTTTGCCACGTGGGACACATCGTACACGGGTGACCCTATGGTCAGAGTGACAATATACGGGCGTCTCTCGCCAAGCCCCTATACAGTATTCCCTGTACAAAAGCTCGTTTGTCGCCGCCGGCAAGCGGCTGGTCCCTTTTTCGCGACTGTGCCCGCTTAGTTTTAGGATATTGATACTTCGTCTTTTGTTCGCCTACTACAGACTCCCGTCTCCGAGAGCCTTGGTAGGCCAATGGACGACGTGAGGAGATCATTTTTATCGAAGTAGCGTTTAAGAGCCGAGAGGAAGTTCGGCGATTAACGGAGCGCCTTGTTTCGGCAACTTAGCTCTAGTCAGCCAGAATTCATTCAAGCTCTTCACCAGACTTTCGAATTCTTTTAGTGCGCCCGGCTTGGTCAGATAGCAGCTCGCCAGGAGCTTATAGCTGCTCACGATATCGACTTCTGCCTGCGATGTCGTCAGGACAATTAACGGAGAATTAAGAATTTCCGCGAGATTCTGCGTATCGAAATTATCTTGCCCGTTCCGCATGAAACGCCTAGGTATTTTTCAATTCCGATGGACAGATAAGGCCAATATGATAGGCTCCCGCTGTGCCCCTTCGAGATAAAAGCATTTTGATGCTCGACTTACAGGGTCGAATTGGCTTTGCGAGCTTAGCGGTCTGCGAATTACTCGGTACCACACCCGCAGACATTGCAGGAGTTTCCTGTTTCGACTTCGTATTCCCGGAAGATGTTGAGCAAGCGAAAGCGATATTTGAGTTGAACAAAGTGCCCCACGCCGAACCATTTCGTTTCAAACTACGACGTAAGGACGGGTCGGAGGTTTGGGCTGACGTGCAAGCCGAGGCGCTACGACCCGCGAACGGTCAGGTGTACGGGATAGTAGCGACTGTGACTCCTGTCAAAGTTTGACGAAGGGTCACCTCTTCGTCTTCAACTCACTCGGCCTGACCTCGCTTGCCTTCCAATCCGTTGGATGGAATAATCCCGGCATGGTCATCGGCGATAGACTCAAAGAACTTCGCGAACTAAAAAACTTCAGCCAGGGCGAAATTGAAAAACGTACCGGACTTCTGCGGTGTTACATCTCTCGCGTTGAGAACGGACACACGGTTCCCGCCATTGAGACTCTGGAAAAGATGGCGCGTGCTCTAGAAGTTCCGCTGTACAAGCTGTTCTACGACGGCTACAAACCAGCAAAAGCGCCTGCTGTTTTCTATCGGAAATCTTCTGATGATGGTTTGTGGGGCAGTTCAGGCAAAGACGCGAAGTATCTGAATCAACTTCGCCGTTCGATGGGCAAGTCTACTGAGGACGACCGGAGACTGATTTTGTACACGCTTCAAAAGATGGCGCGTTGGTAGGACTGTCCATCTCTCAATTCGGACCGGAAGACGGTCATTCCACTTCGCACATTCAGGATTCCAGAAACAGATGTTTGTGGGATGCTCGGCTTCGACTGTGGTGCACTCGTAGAATGAGCGGATTATGGGCGGCTGATTTCCAGGGATTTTGGAACGATTCGAGCTATTCTTGCACGGGATTCTCGAAAGTTGCTTTTGAGGGGTTGGGCTGCATTAGTTGCGAGGCAAACGACTGTTTGATACGCTGGTGCCCTCGGCCCCTTCTGTATGAATGTCTAGCGCCGGAGACCCTCATGACAAGCCAATCAAAGAAGGCAAGGGCTGCCGATTCGCCTGCAGAAAAGAAAGTCAGCGCTGGTATCAATCGGGCATTTGAATTGTACGGCCCGAACCTAGCTGCATTTTTTAATGCGGTGAGGGCAGAAATTAAAACAGGGGAACGAAAGGCAGGCGCTCAATTGGAGCTGCCGCTGACGAAATCGAAGTAGGGACGCTTGATTGTTCCTGACCCGAACTTCCGTATCAATTCTGGCCGCGCAATTTATGTCTCAGGAGTAATTGACCAAGCCCTGGTCGATCGTCTTACGCCAAAAATATTTGAGTTGTGCGCCCTCAGCCGTGAAGCGATAACTGTCTTCATTGACAGCCAGGGAGGAAGCGTTGCTAGCGGCGAGTTGCTTCTGCGGCTCCTGCAGTCAACCGATCAGGATACGTCCGCTCCATGCAATTTGATTACGGTCGTTACCGGCCGCGCTGCTTCGGCTGCAGCAGATCTTCTTTCCTCGGGCGATTACGCAATCGCATATCCCGAGACGAATATTCTTTTTCACGGAGTGCGAACATCCTTAAATAACCCTGTAACCGTAGAACTGGCCTCGTTCCTCTCGGAAAATTTGAAGCTGAGCAACGATCGATATGCAATGATCCTGGCGAAAAAATCGGAAATTCGTTTCATGTTCCGCTATTTCGTCTTGCGTTCGGATTTCGTGGGCTATCGGACGAAGATCAACAACCATCATCTGACAGACCTCGAATGTTTTCTTGGAATGGTCAAGGAAAAAACGTCTTACCGGGCGGAGAAAATAATCAAATTAGCGTGGCAGAGGTATGAGCGATACAACGCGCTGCTTGACCACGTCTTCAATCCGAAGCGTAAGCCGGGCAAGAATAGCCCGTTTGTGAACAACGCTCCGGTAGCGCAAATGGAAAGCACGATGTTGCGGGCGATCATTCTGTTTGAGCTCAAGAATAATAAAAATGACCCGACATGGAGTTTTAGGGACCGAGGACTTGTCCGGGTAAACGATGACTTTTTTCTGCTACAGGAATATCTGGCGAGCGCGTTCAGCGAACAATTCAGCCAGGTCTGCGAACGCTGGGGACGATTTGTTCTGAGTTCGGCGGATACGGCCGAATTGGAAGCCTTACCGGAGAATGAACGGACCGAAAGAAAGTTGGCAAAACTTCGGCCCCATTTCCAGCCCGCATGGTCTTTTCTTGTCGCCATGTGCCATGCACTGCAGGAAGGCGAGAACGAACTTTCGGCCGTGGACGCTTTCTGGCTGGGTCTAATTGATGAAGTATTAGGGCAAACCGGTCTGCCGATCCGCCGCTACTTCGCGGAATATACGCCCGACCCTGAACCAGAAACTTTACCGGAGACAACAAGTGATTCGTCGATTCCCGGGTTGGAGGGAGCACCGGCACCGGAAAGCGTCGTAGCTCCCGAGCCTCCTCCGAAAAATTCTTAGGCAAGCAAGATTCATGACTTTGGGATTCCCAAAGTCCCATCCGCGCAACCTCGTAACGCCGTTAATGCCGCAACGCATGCCAGCGAGAGCACGCGATCTCGGTTCGTATCTGTACTTTTGCGTTGGATCACAAAATCGTCGCGCAAATCGGCTGCCAGTACGTTTCACCTCGGCAAAAGTATTTTCGACATGAAAAATTTGGGGCCAACTTGGGTCCAAAACTCGGCCCAAATTGGCCCCTTTTGTAGTCCGGGCTCCCGCAAGGGCAACCGAATCAACGAGACTTTGGCGGAAGCGTGTGGGAGTCGAACCCAAACATCGTACTACCAACTCGCGGCGAATGGTGACGTTGCAGCTTCCGCCCAAGTCCAATTGGAGTCAGGGCTCGATCGAAAAATCCTGCCATCCCTTTCTCACTTCCCTCCCCTGAGATCGACCGATTCGACCGTCCGAAAATATCGCAAAGTGCGGCAAAACCTGAGGATTTCTCAGCGTGTTTTTTATCGTACTGTTAATTGCAGATTCGTGGCATGCACCAGCGCTCCGGATTTTCCGGTGATAGTAATTGCGTAAGTTCCCGCGGGTGTTTCTCGACGTGCTGAAGCCGAAACCATTTTTGAATCCGCACATCCGCACGCGGCGAATAGCATTGTCGCCATCACGAATCCCGCTTCTCTCGCGGGGCGGAAGTTTTCTATCCGGCGCGAGCGCCAGGCACATCCCATCGCTACTAGGGCAACGAGCCACAGTACCCACGGTTTCAACGGAATGTTTTGTCCGCCGATATTCCATATCCCCGCGCTGGCTGCAGGTCCCATCGTTGCAAGTGTTACCGTTGTCGCCGATTGAGTTCCTGAACTGAGGCTCACCACATTGGGACTCATGGAGCATATTGAGTTTTGGGGTGCGCCTTCGCACGAGAGATTCACACTGGCCGCAACACCAGCGGCAGCCGACAACACCAAGCTGTACATTGCCGTCCCACCGGCACTAATCGTTTGCGTACTCGGGGCTCCGGCAGCCATTTCCATGGAAAAGTATGGTGCAACACCATTGCCGGTCAAATTGACGATGTGGGGACTCATGGGTCCCGAGTCCACGATCGTCAACACGCCTGCCTGCGAACCTGGCGAAGTAGGCACAAAAGTCACGTTGATCGTGCAGTGCGCGCCACCAGCAAGCGATGTTCCGCAACTATTGCTCTGCTCAAAAGACCCAGTCACGCTGATATTGCTCATGGTAAGTGGAGCAGCCTCGCCATTGCTGAACACCACTGTCTCTGTGTTGCTTGAAGTCTCTGTCGCTTGATTGGCAAATGACAGACTTGCGGGAAAGACGGTACCGCATTCTCCAATCACAGGAGTTATGGCAATCAAGTGAGGAGCATAAGTCTCGACAAGGCCGGCGACAAAAGGCGACCCGGCAAGAGCCGCGAGAACCCCAGTGCCAGGGTCGATCGAGTAGCCCGATACGCTGCCAATTCTGCGATTATCATCTATCCCCGGGATGTAAGCGAACCTGCTCGTAGGATCGACGGCCAACGAAGCCACCTCGAAGTTTAGATCCGAGAAGGGTGCTCCCGGGATAAGTGTTAGCGCACCCGTGGCCGAATCGATCTGGTAACCAAAAATGATCTGGGAACCAACAATATTGTTCACCGAGCCGCCGTTCAGTTCATATAAGAACTTACCAGTGGCGTCCAGTTCTATCTCGCCGATATTTGGCGCACCGTTCGGTACGAACGTAAAGTCCAGGTACGTCAACGCCCCAGTGGTAGAGTCGGCGGCATATCGGCGAATGGAATTGTTTCCGCCGTCGAACACGTAAACGAATTTACCGGTCACGTGAACCCGCACGGCTGTTGGGTCGAATCCTCCCGGGAACGGTGAGCTCGATATCGGCGTCAGCGCTCCGGTAAGGCGATCGATCGCATAACCTGAAACCGTAGACGTAGGATCATCGTCATTCGCGACGTACATAAAGCTCCCCGCAGAATTTATCGCCATAGATATAGGAACTGTTCCTACTGGGAATGGCGAACCAAGGATCGGTGCTAAGGCTCCACTTGTGGCGTTAATGCTGTAGCCGGAGATGGTGCTGTCGCTAGAGTGTAGCTCATAGATAAACTTGCCTGTCGGATCGACGATGAGCAAGCCCGCTTTTCCCGGAAATGGAGATCCTGGAATCGCTGTTAATGCACCAGACGCCGCATTGATCGTAAACACAGAAATGGTGTTATCCGGTGCATTCGCTACGTAGGCGAATCTACCTGCCGGATCCACAGCTATGGAGACCGATTCACCTAGCAACTGAACTCCCGCGGCAAATGGCGATCCCGGGACGATGGTCAACGCCCCGGTGGCTGCGTTGATCCTCAGTCCGAAGACTGATGGACGACTGCCCCCGGGAATAGTGTCACTGCCGTCATTCGCGACGTACACAAATTGGGCGAATAGCGGAGGGACCACGACCGAGAGTCCTATGGTCAAAACGAAACAGAACCGCAGAATCGCCAAATGAGGTTTGCTGAGCATTTGGAACCTCCTTCCTAGATAAATGCGCCGCCGTTGGGTCAAACCACAGAATGAGTTCAACCTATTGAGCGCGGTGATTCGACCAGATGCAATCGGGTACTTCTGGTAGAGGACCGTAAGGAGCTGATTTTTAAGCGGCGTCAATCTGTGAAGGATGCAGAGCTCTTATGGAAAGCTCTTAGATACTCAAACTCTAGCCCTCAGCGGCAAACTCCGGAGCCGAACGGATGAGCTTTTCGTAGGCATTCCGTAATGTCGTTGCTATCGCTGCAGCAGGGCTAGGCCGAACCGCAGCGGAGGTAATGGACTCATTCGATGTGATCAGCGAGGCTGGCACGATTGCTAACGGTGTCATCTCGAAATTCCAGGTCACACTGTCTGGTTCAAGATACGAGAGGTTCAGAGAAAACAACTGTCCCGAGGCCCTGATACGCTTCCCCGATGGCAAAAATCCAACCGTGCCGCTGCACCCACGGTAAGACAATCCACTTCGCAACCCTCGTTGGGCGAAAAATACTGAACATCTGCTTGTTTCCGAATTGCAAGTGCAGAGGGTACAAGCCGAAAGGTTAGTGCTTCAAGAATAAGAAAGCTGTTTGATATTCTCAGCTTATGTCAGCATCGTTCGAATCGATCCTAGTCTCCGTCTGGCAACAATCCCTGATCGACAAAAAGAAAACCGTCGATCTCGATGGCGAAGCCTACCCCGTGCGCATCGCGGTCGTCGTGGCCGGGAAAATTCATACCTACAGATACTTCAGGGTCAGGCCAAATCAAGAGGTACCAGTGCCAGAGAGCGTGGTGGTTTGGGGGTCGGTTTGACTGCCAGCCCAGTCATCGCGAACAGCGATGGTGCCAGTCCGGTTGCCAACATTGGTGGGCGCGAAAGTTAGGCTTATCGTGCAGGTGGCTTTCGGCGCGAGGACGGTCGGACAATTATTTGTGAGTACGAAGTCGGAGCCGGATTCGGTGATGCTGGAAATTACAAGATCCTGTTCAGCGGTGTTAGCCAGCGTGACAGTTTGCGCGGTGCTTTGCGTGCCAACTTTTTGATCCGCAAAAGTGACCGCAGAAGGAGTCAGTTCTGCAGCGTCTTGGACGTAGTCGACGACAAACGTTCCATTCAAAAGGACGAACAGACCGCTGCCCCCGATGGTCATAGCTGTTGGCGAGATTACTGAATTATTTTGATAGGGTATCGCCCAAACTTCATTTCCGAAAGAGTCGAATTTTGCCGTGAGAGTTTGTGATGTAATGTCGCCTAGAAGTGCACCGGTGCCCGTGACGTAAATCTGGTTTGCGGAATTTAGAGTAAGGACCGCGGGCTCGATTCCCTTTATCACAGAGGTATCTCTGTAATCGGAGACCCAGACCTGATTGCCTCGCGCGTCGTATTTAATCAGACCAAGACCGTCGGAACTGTCATAAGCCAGATACGTATTGCCCGAAGGATCTGAGCCAATTCTGCCGATTTCCGCCGGAGGGGTTTTATACCAAATTAGAGTGCCGTCCACCGAATATTTGGCGACGACAGGGCCTGAGGGGATTGCTGCTGGCTTGCCAGCAGACGAACCTACGAAATAAGTATGCCCGTCTGCATCCACCGAGAAATCACCGACACCATCAAATTGGAATGGGTCGGTGGACCCTATAGTAAGGCCATTCGAATTAACGATGGCGACGCCAACCCTTGCGGGTGCGTCCACGGAGGCGAGTACGTGGCTGTTTTCGACGGCATCAAGCTTCAGCGAAATTCCGTTGCCACTATGGGCGCCGACACCGGTGGTGGAAGACCACTGCAGTTGCCCGTTCGTGTTGTATTTCATCATGGCAATTTGGCTGGGCTCGGCTATGTTTATCGAGTTATAGAGAACGTAAGCGTTTCCAGAAGGGCTGACGGCCAGCTTCACGGGTTCATTCGAGAAACCTGAAGGACTGCTCAGGAAATTGATCCATTGTCGAACGCCAAAGGAAGTGTATTTGGCGGTGACGACCTCTGAGTTTATAAAGGAGCCTTGCGCACCTCCTTGATCCAACTGAAACAGGACGTAGACATTGCTCTCTGCGTCGATCCCGACATCGAGACCGGTTGCATTGAAGTTGGAATTGGAGAGCCAATCCTTCCAAATGATTTTGCCGGTTTGGTCGAATTTGAAAACGAAAGCTTGCGGGTGGATGCATGTCGGGGGGCAGTAATCGCCAACAGCGAAAACATTACCGGCGGGGTCAGCAGCGAAGGCGCTAGCTCCGGCAGCGAAGGGTAAAGTGGAAATCCATTTGGGGAAGACGTTGGATTGGGCTTTGGCCGTTAGGGTAGTCAGAAAAAGCAAGCAAAGAGCAGTTGCTAAAGACAAAAAGAGAGGGTGAATGTTTTTGGGTCGCATAAGGTCACAGCGGGATTTATTTTGGCGTGTGGCCAAGGAGGCAATGGCACGTCGAGGAAAATCCCTGCCGTTTACGCTACAAGACACGATAGGAATGACAATCAGGTGAATGATGTAGAAGGAATTACCGTCAGAGGAAAAAATGCTTTTCCGTTTTTCTCCGTGCTGTTTTCAATCGTGGCTATCAAGTGTAGCAGAGCTGCTCAATAAGGCGAACCTCGCAACTGAATTACTTCCCTCAGTCAGGCGCCTTGCCAATTCGTCTTAAAATTTGCTCTCTGTCGGGTTCCGAAAACCCCGTCAGCACGTGGAACCGTCGCAAGCTGTTGATTCGGCGCATCGATCCGCGCCGCCATTCAGAGTTCAGAAACGAGGTTTGATTCTAGAACGATGCGGCGTACGGTCCCATGCGACAACCTTCGCTTGTTGGCGATGGGCTGAGCTTCGCCAGATTGACACGCGCTTAAAACGAGCTGTTCTCGAGCCCTCTACCAGAAGTACCCGATTGCATCTGCTGGAAGAAACGCGCTGACTGAGTCGAGGGTTTTTGCCCGATGCACCGCCATCTGCAGGACAAAAGCGAGATCATGGAAAACCGAAACGCCCCTAGAGTAGCGGTAGCGGAACGATTTCATCCGGTGTCGCCAACGCCAAGGGGTAAGCACTTGACACTAAATAAGCTTCAACTCTGGATTTTGCGTATCTGTTGTTGCGTTGGCGCGACTGTGTCAATCCTCGTTTCTCCGCTCCGGGCTCAATTCGTGTTCAGGTGACGCGCAAACGAAAATAACTATACTCTTTCTGGTTATGCGATGAACCCCGCCAATGAGATTTTGACGCCCGTTGCGGGGTCACCGTTCGCACGGGAAACGAACCGCTTGCCGTTAAGATTGATCCTACGGGGAGATTTCTCTATATTCCCAACAACGTTGACAATACGATCTCAGTTTACGGGATCAACCCTGTTACTGGAGTCGTTGCACCGATCCCCGGGTCGCCTTTTCCTACAATAAGCCCTGGCTCCATAGCCTTGGATCCGACTGGTAGGTTTGCTTATGTCAGGGGATGCCGAGTGACCAGTCATTTTGGCCTATAAAATTGACTCTGTCACTGGGGCCCTGACGCCAGTCCCTGGAACGCCAGTCACCACCGGAATGCTTCCGGAATTTGTGACAGTAGATCCCTTCCCGGCAGGTTTGTTTATGTCTCAAATTGGAACTTCAATGACAACTCGATTTCGGGATATACGATCAATTTTACAACCGGAGCGCTGACGCCGATGCCGGGGTCACCGTTCCCCGGCGGATCGGCCCCGCTCTTCCTAAAAGTTGATGTCAATGACAAGTATGCCTACGGGCTGGATGCGCACACCGTCCGCCAATATACCGTTGACCCCGTGAGCGGAGCACTGAGTTTCGTCGATTCATGGGTTTTACCTGGATTTCTGCCCTATCCCACGGGGTTAGATATTGATCCCGCAGGTAAATTTATGGTTGTGGAGATTAACAACACCGGTGAAGACAATATCGTGGGTTTTGAGATCGCTCCCCTGACTGGGTCGTTGACCCCTGTAGTCGGTTCCCCTTTTACGGATCTGAATAAACATCCGGCGTCGGTTGCGTTTGATCCGAGCGGCAAGTTCGTATATATAACGAATGCTGGTCAGCAGACTGGAAACGTCACCGGCTACGACAACACCGTCGCCGGATACGCTGTCGAATCCTCTAACGGGTCGCTGACGGCCATATCCGGATCGCCCTTTATCTCCCGGAACCACCGGTAGCGGTCCTTATGCGATAGCGATAACTCCCTTGCCTTCGGATTGCGGAACCGTATCTCCCGGTAGTCTTTCTTTCCCGAGTCAGGCGACAGAAACCTCCAGCACCGCAGAGACTCTAGTCTTCACCAACGGCGGAGGCACTCCACTTACCATGAACAACATCAGCGCCGTTGGGCCTTTCGCGCAAACCAACAATTGCGGATCCTTGGTGGCCGCCGGGGCGCATTGCATGATTGATGTAACCTTCGACCCCGTCTCCGCGGGTGCTCAAACTGGAGTTTTGACGATCGTCGACTCCGGACCGATGAGTCCGCATATCGTTAATCTGAGCGGCAGCGCCATTGCAACCTCAACAGACTTTTCGATTTCGGTCACACCCGGATCACCTGCCTCTCAAATTGTCTTCGCCGGTGGCATTGCCACTTACAGCGTAGCGCTCGCGGAAAGTGCAGGGTCCATTCCCACCGTAAGCCTCGCCTGTGCAGGGCTACCACAGTATTCGACCTGTTCGATCAGTCCAAACGTGATGGGCTTGATTGCAGCCTCCCAGAATGCCAAGGTAACTGTTACAACCGTCGGCAGTGCTACCGCCACGAGAATAACGGCCACAGGATTCCTCCTTCGGCACCCTGGGCTGTTTGGCTCGCCCTTGCAGCAATAGCTTTGGCTCTGCGGTCACCTCGGCTAGAAAGCTTCTCGCTTGGGAGGCGAGGACATTTGCACTTGCTGCAATTCTGTTTGCCCTCATCGGCTGTGGCACTATAAACAATGAGTCGTCGGCCATGGATAAGCGAACACCCGCCGGAACATATACTGTAATAATCACCGCAACGGCTGGGTCGGTGGTGCACACGACGAGTGTTCAGCTAATCGTGCATTAAAAGAAACTTTCACTTCCCCCCGCTGTCCCTATCTGCGCCGCAACCACTTCCAGAGCCTTTGAGTCTGCGCGGACACCGGACGTTGAGCAACGATCTCGAAGACCAAGCCTCTTACGTCTTGGAAGAGTGCTTTGGGTTTCCAGTCGTAACTCTGATGGCCCACATCCATCAGGTATTCCCTGTAGCGCTGTGAATTCATGTGAAATAATAGGAAATCCAGACTGATTCATTGAATCTCAACATACTCCCGAAAAGATCCGCTAGCTTCCTCGAGCCGATGGAACGCCAGAGTGTCTCTCGACTCCCTGTCGGCGATGAATGGGCGTTTGAGATCAAACTCGACGGCTACCGAGCGATAGCGGTCAAATCGAAAAACAAAGTTAGCTTGCTGTCTCGTAGAGCAAAATCATTCAGCAATCAGTATCCTGCCATCCTGGAACCCCTCGCCGACATGCCTAACGAGTCGGTAATCGACGGTGAGATTGTCGCTCTAGACGGTTCAGGCCGGCCGAGATTCAATCTCTTGCAGGAGTACCGAAGTGAGTCAGACCGCATCAAATATTTCGTCTTCGATCTGCTCTGCTACAAAGGGCGAGACACGACACGACTTCCCCTAACCGAACCGCGTAAACTTCTCGCCAGCATCGAGTTCGCTTCGCCGAGAATCAAACTTGTGGATTACCAGGAGACGGGCGCCGCAGAAATGCTCGATGCGGTCAAAGGACTCGGACTTGAGGGCGTCATTGGAAAGCGGAAAGACGGCCCTTACCAGTCGGATCGACGGTCTGGACTATGGGTCAAGCATCGGATTAACCAGGGACAGGAGCTAGTGATTGGCGGATATTTCCCCGGTCCACATGGTCTCGATTCAATTATTCTAGGTTACTACCAAGGCGACGATGCGTACTAATAGTGGATGTTCCGACGAACGCGCGAGCATCACATATGCCTCCGCCGAGCGTGGAGTTAGATGCGAGTTGCGTAATGCATGCTGCTGTAGCGGCTCCGAGATCGCCAGAGAACTGATTCACGTCAAGAATAGTTCCGCCAGTCGCGGCAGCGGTGCCACTACTATTAGTGGCCTGCCATTTACCGACATTTTGTGCATGCAGGCCGAGCCCTGTAAAAAGTAGGAGCGATAAAGTGAAGACGCTTCGGAGGATATTTCTTATCTGAGACAGCCCAGCGGCGGAGACATTTTTCGGCATCACATTCTCCCTTCGACCAATAGCAAAAGGCAAATAGATGATTAGCATTATTTTGACGGGGTATCTATCGGAAGAAACGCTGAGATGAAACTGGGATTTGCTGTAGAGAATCGCTCAGGGTCGAGAAGTGGTGCGAATGGACAGGAGTTCTCGGTAGGCTTAGTTAGTATGGAGACCGCCGTCTGTAGTCGACTCTATCGGTGGAGATTTCTATTCCATTGTGAATGCCGTGAAAGTTGATTCGGGGGCAAGGCTTTTGTAGTCGGGTCAACCTACTCGTCGAAGTTGCCAACCGGGAGTCGCCGCCCAAAGCAAAGCTGCCATCACCCGGAATTTCCGGTGGCTGGCACCTTCACATTCGTTTCATGGCGCCGAGACGCAAACGTGAGCATCAACTCGTCGACGCTGTTAAGCCTGATTGACTCTCTGTCAGTTAATTCTCTTGTGAAAGGTGAGGGGATATTCCGGTTGATGATTATGTCCTGTAATCTCTGGCAGGGTTTCGTAGCCACAGCTGAGCATCGAACGAGAGAGGGAACTATTTTTCGCATCCTCCACGCGGCGCCGCACTCCGTCATTCCTCCAGTGCGGGCAAATCACAACGTGCGCCCCAGGTGCCGCAAGTTGCTCAAGTTGCCCAAGCCATTCAACGAATCGCCACGCTCGGATCGGCAATCTCTCCGCGAGGATCGCATGGTCGGCAACGATCGACCCTTTGCACCAAATGAGATCGAAAGCACGCGCGGGAAGGCGACGCAGTTTGTAGAGGTGATTGAGACGATATCCGGTCGTGAATTTTTTTAGCCGGTTGTAGGCGAAAAAAAATGGATCAATCTCAGTAAAGGAAACAGACCTCGCTCCTCCCTCATGGCAAACATCCAGCGCACCAACCGCGACCCGAATCCCGATTTCGGAAGTGCGCTGGCGGACGATGTAGGACAAGACGCCGAAGAGACCGACGGCGGCGAGAACCAACGAGAACGCTGCGAACGCAAGAAGCAGCGTGGTATTGAAGCTCGCGTCGAGCGTGGATTTTCCGATGAGTTGGTCCATGGTGAGGATGTCGGAAACGGGCAGCTCGGCGTCGAGTTGCCGAACGATCTCCTGGAGGGCAAGGCCAGCGAAGTGACATCGTGCGAGGACTGAATGGCAAGTGTCCCGGCCCCTTCGGTACGGATGTACAAGGGAAAGTAAAGGGTCGGTTGCGAAGGTTCGGCGATCTCAAAACGAGTGTCGCCAACGATACCGACAATCTTGAAAGGGCGTTCACCCAAGGTCACCAATTGCTTGCCAAGGGGATCCTCGTCGCCGAAATACTGGCGGGCGAAGGAACTGCTGATGATGACTTCGTTTGTGTGGTCGAAGCGCTGGTTTTGATCGAAGGTTTGACCACGTAACAGAGGTATTCCGAGAGCTTCGAAATAACCAAAGTCGACAAATCGATCCATGACGTACTGACTCTTTCGAAAACGTCATGCGTCGCTTGACCTGTAACAATGCTACGCCTATGACGTTTTGGTGGGGCGGTGGGCTTTCGATCCACGACCCCGTACGCGGATCGCTGGGGTTGCGCTAGAATCTGCTCCCTCCATCTTTTTAGTTGCAAACAAATACGCACCAAAGCAGCACGGAACCCGCGGGGTATATAGCTACCGATGTCCGTGCCGTTGCTGTAAAAAGTTGGTACCATCTAGCTGCCGATTGGTATCCGCACATTGAGGATGACTCTCTTGAGTGAACAGGTGCTTCTGCGTTTTCTAAGCAACGGTCTCATCGACGTCGGAGGAGACGACACCAAACTAGAAAAACTTAAAACGAGCTCAGGGGACTTAGCAACGTCGCTGCGGGAGAATCCCGGAAAAGCCGCATCCTTTGCGTTGATCGCTTTCGATCCCCATGCTCCGGCAAACGATCCGGTGATCCAGGAGGCTACGCAAGCCCTTCAGAAGCGATGGCCCACCTACGTCAACACATTCTCTGGAACTCCGATTGCCGTAGTGCGTGCGATGTTGTTGGACGCGCTGGTTCAAACGTCTATGGAAGACAACAATATCGCGGTAGCGTTCGCCGCTTGTGCGAGAAATGTCCTTCCGTTTATGGAAGTGGGCGGGGAGCAAGCGATTTGGTCAGATGTCGCCAAACAGATCGAAAAGCAAGTGGACGAACGTGCCGAAAGGGAGTGGACGACTCCATCCCAGATCGACTTGGAGCCCCTTACATTCAAGTCGCCTGCCAGCCTAAAAACTAACGTGTCGTCAGGCAAACTAGACAAGGCTGATCTCCAGACGAAGATTTCTGCAGCTTCTGGTCCGACAGGCGTACCAAATGCGAATCCACACTGGCCAAATAGTCCCCCGCAGTGGGCACAACAGTTTGCGCCGAAGCTCACCGACGCCATCGCTGAGGCGATAGAAGCCGCGAAGATGACAGTAGCGCCGGTGGATTTCTCAGCTCCTCTCGAGGAATTGACAAACGCAGTAACCAAGTATGTAAAAGGAGGTATGGCCGCGTTTGCGGCTGCCACGACCGGTCTGCAGCGTCGCACCAACTTAATCTGGTGGCGGGAGGCACTGTTCTCCCCAACTTCCAAGAGCAGCTATCGCGACCTCCCGCCATCGGTGGCCGCTGGCATGATGGCCTTCGACCTCTATTCACTGGTTCCGGCGTTCTCTCCAGCAAGTGTGACCGCTTTTCTCAGTGAAACTGTAATTACGCTGCCGGGACTGGTTGGGGACCAAACCTACGCGCTTGGCAGCCTTACCGATGAACTTCGAACCGACGAGAGGCTGCTTGCTCTTCGAGAAGCCGCAAAGGGACTCGTATCAGCTTCGGGAGGACGAGGTTTTCTCTGGCACTGGCTGCCAGAGTTGATCCAAGAGTGAAAATCGATGATCAGGCTTTCAAGGATCTCGTTGGGGTTGCGCCCACCACGAAAATAACGCTGCCACAGTGGTCCGGCTGGATATTCAGGGAGTTCCAAGCAGCGCGTGCAACAAAAGCGAGGGGCGGGAGCCGACCCCAAGTTCGAAAGGCCGAATAAAATGAGTGCGTGTTCTCGCGCGACGTGTTGGGTGCCGGATACCGGTTGCGATCTTGGGTTCTTAGATAGATCGAAGTGTCCTGCATGGACGGGTCAGGACCTCCCCGCATCCGAGAGCAGCGCCAACGCCGATGATGTGCTCATGCCGTGGTCTGGTCGAACTCTGGGCCTCGTTGACCTTGGCTTTATCGCAGGAAGAGCGAAGCCTATTGTTGTGGGGGTCGTCGGTCCGCAAAATGCAGGAAAGACCACGCTTTTGGCCGCTTGGTACTTGCTTTTAGCGCGCGGGTTGGCGTCGAGGGTGAGTCATCGGTTCATCGGTTCTTTTTCGTTCGAGGGATGGGAAGCGGTGGCGGGTGCAATGCGGTGGCGGCCAGGTTCGCGGGCACAGTTCCCCGCCCATACCTCAAGCAGGGAGGGCCGTGTCCCTGGCCTCTTGCACCTTGATCTCAGGAAAGACCGAGGTGCGATCAAGAGCTATTTGCTAGCGGATGCGCCAGGAGAATGGTTCAAGAAATGGTCGATACAAAGCGACGCAACCGAATCAGCCGGTGCTGCATGGATTTCGAGACATTCTGATTTATTCCTGCTGATAGCTGACCGTGAAGCCCTCTCGACAGAACTCAAAGGAGTGGCTCGAGGATCTCTGCAGCTTATTGCGCGGCGCCTTTCGGCGGAACGAGGTGATCGGCCGGTTGCGCTAGTTTGAGACTAAGGCGGACATTCCCGTTTCGTCGGAGATGGAGGCCGCGGTGCGGGAGGCCGTGCGCTCACAGATGCCTGACGTAGTTGAGTTTTCAGTGAGCGTCATTGCGACTGATCCGGAATCCAACGGAATAGGTACGGGCTTTCTTGAACTGCTGCAGTGGACACTAGATTGCCGACGAACGAGAGCCATTCTTCCCGAGGTTGAGGCGGAAAGCTGCGACCCTCTCTTTGTTCGGGGCGCGATCATGACGACAGACTCTTCCAATTCAATTCTCCTCATCGGCGAGTCTGATGTGGGGAAGACCCACTATGGGGCGCAGTTGCTGAAGAGGCTGATGGTGAGTAGTGGCGAATTCCGTATGAACGGTGCCGCTACAAATCTCAAGCCGTTTGAAGCTGCGTTGGAAAGCCTCACGGAGGGTATGTCGGCCGAGCACACTCCTACGACTAACTACCTTGAGAGCGTATGGCCCATCCGTAGTAACGAGGGTATCGCGGCTGAACTTGTCTGGCCCGACTATGGCGGCGAGCAGGTTAGAACCATCCTGACTTCGAGACGAATACCGAATGCTTGGAAAGAACGGATCACCGCCGCGCCAGCTTGGATGTTTTTTATCCGACTTCAACTAGTCCACAACATGGAAGACGTCTTGTCCCGTCCGCTTAGCGATCTCAAGCAGCCACATGAGGAAGTCGCCGCAACCGACAGTGATGTTAAGATATCCGACCAAGCACGTCTGATCGAACTATTGCAGATGCTGCTGTACATCCGTGGGGCCGATACCTCCCGCCCGCTTCGCAGCCCTCGTCTTGCACTCCTTTTGAGTTGTTGGGACGAACTGGGCAGTTCCGAAAACCCGCTGAACACTCTTCGACAGCATCTTCCTATGTTCGTTGATTTTGTGACCGGCAATTGGGAGCACCCTCTCGTTTTAGGTCTCTCGGCCCTAGAGCGCCCCTTGAAACCCAAAGTCCCCGATTTGGAATATGTCGCTCGCGGGCCCGAACATTTTGGATATGTGGTTTTGGAGGATGGCTCACATTCCCCCGACCTCACTTTGCCGATCAAGCTGATGTATGACGATCTGAGACCGACAATCTGACGGGGTAGGCCGAATGAAGGTAGAGCAGGCTTTCTATGGTGCCGTTCACGGCGGGCACTCTCTTTTGGTCGCTACCGCCGGTGCGAGCATCGCTCAACAGTTGGCTGCAAGCCTAGACTTGCCCGACACAGCGCCGCCAGGCGTGATCTGGAGCCCGTTTTTGCGAGGCTTTCCGGTTGGCGACCACTACGTTCTGGCCCGGACGATGTTGGATAGCGCGGCGCCGCGAGCGGGCATGGTTTTCTCGCACGCGCTGATTGCGCCAAAAGAAGAATTCGCTAACATATCCGACCTCCGGCTCTTACTCGCTCTCCTTACCACGGAGCCGCGAGCTACGGAGGTGATTGGGCCAGTTAGTATCGCCGAGCCTCTTAACGCCGACGTTCCATCAACTCCAGACCTGGTGCCCACCGCCGAACAACTTGTAAGTCGCGGTAGCGGGCCCGTGGTGCGTGTGGGATTGGAGGGTTTTGATGAACTCATCGTTGGGTTGTGGGCGAGGCTGTGGCCAGAAATCCGGTGTGGTTTTGCGTTCAGACTTAGTTTCGGCCCAAATGACTTGGCGGAACAGCTGTTGCCAGCTATTGTCTGCACCCCCACGAATCTCGCTGCGCGCTGGACGGGCCATCGCATCGTGAATCCGGCCGTCAACACCAACATGAATTCCCTCGCGGCCTCACTGGTGGCAAGGGACTCAATGGGACACGAGCTTCTTGCCTTCGGTCGCAGGATTGGAGCGAAATTGAGCACGTTTGGAGAACTAGTGCTACTTGAACAGGCCTATACGCTCCAAACGGATCGGAGAGAGCCGTTCGAGAGTCTGGTCTCCTCGTTGCGATTGGTCGAAAGACTTGCTCAAGATTCAATGGCGGGGCAAGAAGAAAAGGAAAAATTGGTCAGAAAATTAGGTGAACTTTTGCCAACGGCCACGGCGGCGCAAATTCTATTGCTCCGAAATTTGACACTAGCCAAAATCCTCCAATCCACCGCTCTATGGGATTCGCTACGATCCTGGATAGCGAAGAATCCATTTCCTCCGTATGAAGACGCAAATATGTTGTTGCTGTTGACGGATGCGACTGCATCCGCCGGAGCGGTTGCCGAATGGCAGCGAAGTGTGCGGGACGGACTTGCAGAGGCTGCGCAGTTCGCCAACCCAGAGTTTCCGCGTGCATTTTGGCGATGGGAGGACATGAACCCAGAGATTGGTCGGCGAATTTTTGACTGCATTCCGGGTCATCCAAGTGTCGATTTGCGATTGGCCCAAGCCGCTCCGAATGGAATAAAGCAGGAAGTGACTAAGGCGATCATGAATGTCAGTTCCGCGCAGGGGCGGCTACTTCTGCACGCTGGAGTTGCATCGGCAGGATTCGAACCGATGCATTCCGTTCGCCTACAGTTGGACATCGATCGAGATCCTCTATGGAGCGACGGGGTTCGGATGGCGCTCCGCCATGCTTCTTCGGAACAGGTCTTGGCGTGTGCGGTCGAACTGTTGGATGCTCGACTTATTGAGATTGCAGCTGAGATTGTCGCAGCCGACCCGACATTGATCAGGGCTCTCGATTTGTCTCTCGCTCCCGTCCAAACAATCTGGACCAAGGCGCTACTACGCAATCCTCAGGCATGGATCGGCCCCGAGGATCCGAACAAGGCATTCTGGAAGTTGCTTGACCAGCTCGGCGACGGCAGCGTGGTAGATACTGAACTGATCCTTGAGCTGTCAAGCTCACCACTCGCGGACCTTTCTGACTATTCGCGTCGATCACAAATCTGGGCGCGGGTGCTGCCTCCGTCCCGGAACAAACTTCTCGCGGCCACGTCTGTCAGTTGGCTGGAACGGGCAGGGCACGGAAACGCGCCTTTTTTTCTAGAGCCAGAACTCCAAACATTCCTTATCAACAGCGAGGAACTCTATGCAAAGTTAGATGCCCTTGTACCAAGTCGGGTCGGCGAGGCGATTCGCCTTATCAGCTCGTTAGATCAATTCACGGAGGGTCGCTTTCAGTCCTGGTTGTCCAATGCGATTGCAAAGTCAGTGAGATTTGAAGAAGCAGACGTTGAAGCGATTGGATACTTGGTTCTGGGAAGAAAATGGACCAATGTAGCGAATCAACTCGCTGATTGGTTTAGTCGCGGTAGAAGAGATGTACAAGCCGCCCTGCGCATCTGCCATGAGCTTCTCGGACGTTGGATACGTTTCCGCCTCAGAATAGTGCCGCTCTCCGCAGAAGAAAAATGGCAACTGCTGGAGGAACTTTGCGTACAGCTCTACCCGAACGGTCCTGACCAAAATGAGCTGTGGCACAGGGCTGGGGGCAGCAACAGTGACCTTAACCTCAATGGAAACGGACGCTCGCGCTGGTATGATGCCCTTCTCAAGATTCACATGGGTAATCAGATTCGCGCCTACAGTCTCCTGGCTGTAATGAGGCGAGAATATCCTGCCAATGATGAGCTTCGGTACCTTTCTGAGGATTCTGAGTTTGGCAGGCGATGACAGGTCATAGTAAAGGAAGGGTTCCGTGCAAGGAAAGAACTACTCAAAAGGCCATGCCCTTGTCGTTGGTATCGCAAATTATGCCAACGTAAACACGCTCCCGACCGCTGTGTTGAATGACGCTACCGATCTTGCTTCTGTTCTAACGAATCCTGACCTCTGCGGCTACGATCTCGGGCGAGTTCATGTTCTTTTTGATGGTGAGGCCACCCTCGCCAAGCTACGCGCTCATTTCACAAACCTGGCGGCTGCCGCAGCACCAGACGATACGGTTGTCATCTATTTCTCGGGGCACGGAGCCCTTATCGGGGGTCCAGATAATACAAGCGCGTTGCTGCCTGTCGATTTTGTGCCTACTTCTCCTGATGCAACAAGCCTTTCCGAGAGCGAACTTTCTGCGCTCCTCAAGCGCGTTCAGGCGCGGAAACTCGTTATTCTTCTTGATGCCTGCCATGCCGCCGGCGCAGCCAGCATCAAGCACCACGCCGATGCTCCACCGGCAATGCTCGGCTATGATGAAAAATCACTCGACAGGCTGGCTCAAGGAGCAGGCAGAGTCTTGATCGCCTCGTGCCGTTCAAGCGAGACCTCATTGATACTCCATGGATCGCGTAATAGCGTCTTTACGCAACATCTTTTGGAAGGATTGCGTGGCGAGATGAACGGCAGCGGTGATGGCCTCATCCACATTTTCGACCTCTTCAACCATATAGCCGAAAAAGTAAAGCAGACCGTACCTGGCAAACAGCACCCGATTTTTAAAGCAAGCGATTTGGAGGATAACTTCGCGGTTGCTCTCGATCGCGGACGAGCCAAGCTAGTCGAAACGACGTTCGAACCTACTCTGGGTTCGGGGTCAACCGATTCTCAAGGCCTTGAGGAAATCGCAGCACGATTGTACCCTCTCGGACCAACCGATCAAGAAATATGGGCTCGTGCTGGAGGAGATATTGCCCAGCTTCAAATTGCAAATAAAACTGGAAGAGCGGCCTGGTTCGGCGCACTTAGAACCCTAAACCTCGGCGGGGGAGGCCGAACGAATCAGCCAGCATGGGCTGATACGTTCAATGCTGCGCGATTATCCGCAGCACCGCGACCTCTTGAGGTTGCTGACTTCAAACTGACTGACCGACTGACGCAGGCGTGGGCGCGAGCTAGGCACAGGGGCTCGGGTAACTGTAGCGGCACTCTACGCAGATTGTTCATGCCGCCCACGTCCGAAGACGTCAATGGGGCCGTGGGGTGCTTGCCTACCACCCAATACCTATCTTCTATTTGCACCGACAAGTATTCGAGAGAGCCTGTAAGCCGGAATCTTCGGCCACATTTGTGTTTTCAACAACTTCCGTAGAATCAACAAAAACAGGTCGTCAATAAAGTCAGTTTTGGCAGTGAAAACACGTTTTATGACACAGTTATGTCGCAGTTTCTTGCGCTAGATCCCCTCCACCTATCAACAGACCACGATGGCATGGAAATTCTCATACTCAAATGAAACAAAATTCTCTGAAATACGTTGGCCCCGACAGGATTGTTCTCACGCCCGTGGAATTACCGGGGCCTCATGTCGAGCTGCGGCATGGCATCGACTTCAAGATTTTGGGTACGATTGACATGGAAATCCGAAATGTCCAACGAGTGTCGCAACCGAGCAACCATCGGGCGTTCGACGAACCGGCGAAGCAGGGCAATTTCGCATTATCACCGGCGGCGCCTGAACTTCATGCTTTGCTTCGCCGGAGCAGGTTGCGGGCCGGATTGTCCTTTCGCGAGGCATCCGCACTGAGCCGTAGGATTGCAGAGGAATTAGGCGACGAACATTATTTCACCGCCGGGGGAACTCTTTCCGACTACGAGACCTCAGACTTGCCCCCACGGCGCATCCAAAAGATCATTACGCTCTGTATCCTTTACTCGATCGGCTTTTGGCAGTTTCTGACGGCCGCGAGACTCGAAGTTCACAAGCTTGGGAATGAGGCCATTCCCGCTGATCTGACACCAAGTGCCCAATCTCTGAAGTTGACGAGTCCCGCGCAGCGCGGCCACGACGACAACACGGACGGATTTTTCCTCAGGAACCTCTTGGATCAATTTGAAGAAATTCCGTTCTTTCTCAATGCGTCCTTGCCGACCATTTCTGGTTTGCCGCGGCTCTCTCTACGGGACGTATTTTGGGCTGGAGGAGAGTGCGGCTTTCACGGTTCCCTGGAAGGAACCCAATTCCTGATCGTCAACCGCCGCACCAAAAAGCCTGCGCCGCTTAAATGGGAACCTTTAGTGAATCAACCCCTCTATCTCCTTACTGCACGCGACGGGTCATATTTCTGGGGGCGTTTCACTATTGAGGGTAAGGCGATACTTCTCCACCGCTCCTCAACGGAAATCCCCGTACCAAGGTCTATGCCCACAGGGTCAGACACAGAAATAGTCGGCCAAATTGTAAGCGTGATTCGACGGATTTCAGCTAAGGCATGACCGGTTTCAGAACGGTCTGAATCTGATTCCTACCTCTGTTTCTTCCTCTATAGCGCAGCTTTTCTTTCACGTATGTCCGGTTCGAGAACAGTGTCACTCACTTCTAGCCTTTCTTCCCTCCTTTTTCCTCCCCCTCTCGCGCCGGCGCCCCTCTCCCTTGTCCCCCCTCCCTCTTTTTTTTTCCCTTCCAATCCCTTCTAATCCCCGAGTACGGTCGCGCTTCCTCACCACCGGAACCCAAAACGATTTGCGGCTCCCCGCGCGGGTCCGCCGTTCTTCCGTTCTTACCCCCCTACTCATTTTTCTCCCCTTTTTTCCCCTCCAGGTTTCATTAGTATTGGCGGATACCAAGTGGGCGCCTCCCTCAAATTCCTCGTTCCCGCCGCCCATTTCATGCCGAATGGCTCGGAAACCCTAGTGCAGGCGCCCAAGAGATTGAGGAAGTTATTGAACTCGTGGGGCTTAGACCATTCGTGAGAAGCCTGCCGCACGGCACGGCGGAGCGTCTGGGCCCCGCTGGGAATTTACTTTCCGGTGGACAAAGACAAAGCCTCGCACTGGCCCGAGCGCTTTTTCAGACCGCAGGTCTTGATTCTCGACGAAGCGACCTCCGCCTTGGATCTGCGAGCGGAGCTTCAAGTCCTTCACGAGATTTGCCGATTTCTGCAAGGGGTTACTCTCCTCTTTGTTTCCCATCGACTCGTCAATAGTGATTTGATGGACCGCGTCCTTGTTTTCCACCGCGGAACAATCGTCGAAGACGGCAGCCCTCTCGCACTGAGACGCGCCGGAAGCATCTACACCGAGTTGCTCAGGACTTCACAGAGCGCGGATTCACTATCCCTCTCTTAAGCATTGCCTCACTTCGATAGCCACCCTCGCTTGCGTTTCCATCCCCTCTAGCTACGACCCCTTCGCGAACACGCGAAATCTTGCGTTGGCTCCTGGGCCACCGCTAACTCCTTCATTGAAAACAACATCCTTGTTCTGTTTCCTCGTTCAAGAACAAGCGCGTGAACTTGTGGATGTCGCGTTGGCGTAATGGCACTCTCAATCCCGCATCCGCTACCGCTCAATCGCAATTCGGAAGGGGAAGCCCCTTGTTAAAGATAGCTGACGGAGTTCGAAGTACCCACGAACGCGATGGAGCCGTTGTCCTCGACATCCATCAAGGCCAAATGTTCACTCTAAACATCGTGGGCTCAAAGATCCTCGGAATGATGGAACTTGGTTGGCCCGAAACCAAGATTGTCGAGAACATTAGCCGCGAATTCGGTATCCGTTCCGACATCGTGCAGCGTGACGTTCGCGAATTTCTGGAATGCTTAGAAAAACACCGGCTTGTCGAGTCCCATCCAGAAAGCGGCGGCCTATAAGCCAGTCAAGAGACCATTGTGAGCACGCGACAACAAATCGAGCGCGACACCTACAGCCTGATCATCACACGCCGAAACGGATCGGAGCTTTTGTGCTTCCTGGACGGTTTGCATTATTCGCTGCCTTCCGTGGACATTCCGCGATGGCAGAGGGTCGCAGAACAAATCAACAATGCGGTGAAGGAACGTTGGAATCTCGACGCATATTCCTTGTCTACTTTCCTTCGTAGCAAGCCAGCAGAGACCTCCTCGCCAATTCAATTCCAGGTCATGGAATGTATTCAGCCCAACGGTCACGTGCCACACCTGGCGTATTGGGTTCCTTTGTCCTCGCTGACTGACTCATCTTTCCGGGATTCCGGAATCCTGCCGAACATCCACGCAGCTCTTGGAGAATCTGGGACACACGCCAAGGACCAGTGTATGCGCCCCTTTGCCACTGCCGGCTGGCTCCGCGATCTCTGCTTGTGGATTCAAGAGAAGATCGAGCCAATGGATCTTCGTCTTACCGGCCAATTCAGGCAACTAACCGCAAGTCCTACCTTCAACTTGATTCGGTTCGAGACGAATGGTCTCGCTCTTTGGTTTAAAACCGTTGGCGAGCCGAACCTTCATGAATTCCGGATTGTCTCAACGCTCGCAACACTCTTCCCCTCCTTTCTCCCACGTATCGTCGCATCACTCCCAGAGCGGAACGCATGGCTTACGGCAGAAGCGGAAGGGACTTCGCCCGGCGCTGATTCCAATTTCTCTACGTGGAAGACACTCTCGGCACGCTTGGCGGAATTGCAGATTGCATCACTTCGTGAAGTGCCTCGCCTTATTTCTGCTGGCTGCCGCGACATCAGGGTTCCTTCACTCCTCAATTCCACAGATGAATTCTTCACGATCATGGACAAACTCATGAAACAGCAAGTCAATACACCTCCTTCAGTCCTGACTTTCAAAGAACTCCTTGACCTCAAGAAGCGAATCAAAGAAATTCTCTCGTCTCTTGCAGCAAGCGGAATTCCAGATACCCTGAACCATCTCGATCTGAATCCTGGAAACACTCTCGTATCGGGCGAGCACTGCACATTTATCGATTGGGCAGAGGCAGCCACTGGCCATCCGTTTCTGACATTTCAGTACCTGCTCGAACATCTGACACGCCTTCGCCCGGACTATGCTGGCCGACGCGAAGAATTGGTCTCTGCTTATTCCTCCCCCTGGGAGGGCCTCGCTCCCCCGCCACCGTCTCACACTCACTGGCACTTGCACCGCTCGTCGCCGTATTCGCCTATGCGGTATCCAGCGGCTCCTGGCGTCAACCAGATATATTCGCCAGGCCGAGAGCCGCAGGTTATTTCCGTAGCTTGGTTCGCCGAATGAAGCGCGAGGCTGATGCTCTTGAGAACAGGAACCTCGAATGCACACGTGTCTAAGCCCTCCGCCCATCTCCCGACAGGAACCAGTAACTGAAATCCTGCACGGCGTAACCGTGACGGACGCGTATCGATGGCTCGAAGACCAGGATTCACCACGGACACGCGCCTGGATAGAAGAACAAACTATCTACGCTCGCAACTATCTCGACAGCATTCCAGGACGCGACTACATTCGGGAACGTATTAGGACATTCCTCGCCGTTGAAACCTATGACTCTCTGCAGAAAGTTGGCAGCCGCTACTTTTTCCGGAAAAGGCTCCCCGACCAGGAACAGCCTTGTATTTATATGCGTGAGCGTGCAAACAGCGAGGATCTTCTTCTGATCGATCCGCTTGAACGGGGCACCGGCAGCAATACCGCCGTAAAGCCACTTCGGGTTTCCCCCGATGGTCGGTTGCTTCTATACGAAGTAATAAGAAGGGGGAGAGAGAACGGGAACGTTTGAGTTGCTTGATATCGAAATTCGCAAACGCCTTCCCGATGTCCTCCCTCGCGGGCATTTGCGGGGATTTGCTTTCGCTCCGGACGGCAAGAGTTTCTACTACGTTCACGAAGCTGCTGGAAGCGCAAAGCGACCCTTCTACCGCGCCGCGTACCACGCACGTGTTGGGAACTCCATTCAGCGAAGACCGGAGATTTTCCTTGCGGGCGAGGACGAGAAGACTTCGGCTTGGTCTGATTTCCGACAGCAAACGTCTCGTCTTCCTTGATATCGATTTCTTGAAAGAACTTTCACCGATATTTACGTGGAACGTCTTCGAGACGACAGACATGGCCCAACCGATTTTCCGTGGAATCGACTATAGCCTTGGCTTGCAGTTGGTCGATGACAGGATGTTCGCCATTACAGATCGTGATGCGCCAAATCGCCGCATCGTCGAAATCCATCTTCGTGAAAACGAAAGAACGAATGGGTCGACATCGTTCCCGAAACAGATGCCCCCATCGGAACTTGGCTCGTCGTTGGTGACCGGATGGTTGTCTCCTACACAAAGGAGATGAAGACATCACGATCTGCATTTTCGACTTCTCAGGGCAGAAACTCGGGGAGTTGCCCACTTCAGATGCCGAAACCGTCCGTGTGATTGGAGGTTCTCCAGAGGGTGACGAACTGCTCCTTGAAACGGAGTCGTTCGCCAAACCGATCGAGATCTTCCGTTATTCCACGAAAACCAATCAGCAGACCGCTGTGGGCGAAGAAAAATATTCAGATTGACCACACAAACTACGGCCATTCCCAGGTCTGGTACACGTCTAAGGACGGCACGAGAATTCCCATGTATCTCGCCGGCCGTCGCGACGTTCTCGCCGGATCCAGCAGCCCCACGATTATGACTTCCTATGGCGGCTACGGAGTTTCCATGACGCCGCAGTTCAGTATCTTCGTCGCCTTTCTCATGGAGCGTGGCTGCCTCTTTGCGCTTCCAAACATTCGTGGCGGATCGGAATTCGGAGTGCGAGTGGCACAAAGCCGCGAAGCGGCGCAACCGTCAGACGGCTTACGATGATTTTCTTTCTGCGGCCGAGTGGCTCATCAAAACAGGTCGAACCGCGCCGCGAAACCTCGCTATCTTCGGTGGCTCGAATTCCGGCTTGCTGGTAGGGGCTGCCCTTACCCAACGCCCGGACTTATTCAGCGCGGTAGTGTGCATGGTTCCGATGCTGGACATGCTGCGTTACCACCTTTTCGACAATGCGCACGTCTGGAAAGATGAATTCGGCACGGCGGATGACCCGGACGATTTCGCCGCCCTCGCAAAATATTCTCCCTATCACCAGGTGCGGCAGGGCACCGCCTATCCCGCCACGATGCTCGTCTCCGGCGACGTCGACCAGAACTGCAACCCGCTGCACGCTCGTAAAATGACGGCTCGGCTCCAGGCGGCAAATGTTTCCGAACATCCCATTTTTCTCGACTACAGCAAGTTCCGTGGTCACTCGCCGGTGCTCCCGTTGAGCGTACGGATTGAAGCACTCACTGACCGAATGGCTTTCCTTTGCGATCAGTTGCAACTCACGGTCTGAACGAAGGAGTCTCCGCATGTCGTTTCTGGTACAGAAGGCCTACTTGAAGTTAATTCATTTCGACCTATACATGACGCGCGGCAACTTTGCAGCGCTCTATGACAAAGTTCGCGACTACCCAGTCGGAACACGCACACCAGCGCCAGGCATCATCGAAGACATCTGCTCGACTGTCGACATCGCCTGCATCTGGTATTGGAGGGAAGTGCTCTGCCTGCAGCGCTCCGCCGCCACAGCCTGCCTCCTGAAAAAGCACGGCGTGCCGGCGCAGATGGTCATCGGCGCGCAGCAAATACCCTTCAAGGCTCACGCATGGGTGGAAGTGGATGGCCGCGTCGTCAACGACAAACCGTATACGCCCGAAATATACGCAGTGCTCGACAGGTGCTAATGCTTCAACGCAGCGCGAAAACAGGGAGCGAATCATGAGCGTTCAGTTTGGAAGATGGAATTTGGACGGAAAGCCAGTCGATCAAACTTACCTCGCCAAGGTCAAGCCAATCCTCGCCCCATATGGCCCCGACGACGAGGGCGCCTATGCAACGACAAACCTCTGCATCTTCTATCGCGCCTTCCATACCACCAAGGAATCGCGAAGCGAAACGCAACCTCATATCACCAAGTCCGGCGTCGTCATCACTTGGGATGGCCGCCTCGACAATCGTGTCGAACTCATTCGACGTCTCCGCGACACTCTCACCATCAACGCCACCGACGTCTCCATTGTCGCCGCCGCCTACGACGAGTGGGGTGCCGACTGCCTCTCCAAGCTCGTCGGCGACTGGGCCCTCTCCTTCTGGGACTCCAACTCCCACTCCCTCATCCTCGCCAAAGATCCCATTGGCACCCGCCATCTCTACTATTCCATGGACAACGACCAAGTTATCTGGAGCACCATCCTCGATCCCCTCGTACTCTTTGCCAACAAATCTTTAGCTCTTTGCGAAGAGTACATCGCCGGCTGGTTTTCGTTCTTCCCCGCCACTCATTTGACGCCGTACATCGGTATTGATTCTGTTCCACCATCCACATCCGTGATCATTCGAGCCGGCAAGCGCTCGGTCCGGAAATATTGGGATTTTGATCCTGACAAGCAGATTCGCTACCGTGCGGACGGTGAATACGAAGAGCACTTCCGCGCCGCCTTCGCGGAAGCCGTGCGCCGCCGCCTTCGTTCCGACAGCCCTATTCTCGCCGAACTAAGTGGCGGCATGGACTCCTCCTCAATCGTCTGCATGGCAGACACGATCATCGCGCGGAGCGCCGCGGAGACACCGCGCCTCGACACACTCTCCTATTACAACGACACTGAGCCGAACTGGAACGAGCTCCCTTACTTCACTAAAGTGGAAGAACAACGTGGCCGCACCGGCACCCACATAGATGTAGGCAAACAAGAACCCTTCAGGTTCGTTTTTGAAAGTGATCACTTTGCCGCTACTCCCGGATCAGTTGGAGGCAGCCCATCCGAGGCCACTCTTCAATTCGCAGCCTGCATGAAATCTCAAGGGAACCGCGTCGTGCTCTCCGGCGTTGGCGGCGACGAGGTTACGGGAGGGGTGCCAACACCCGCACCGGAGTTGGAAGATCTCCTCGCGAGAGCTCAATTCAGGCGGCTCGCGCATCAGTTGAAAGTCTGGGCACTGAACAAACGAAAACCTTGGTTTTATCTCCTCTTTGAAGCTGCGCGAGGATTTTTCCCTCCGCGCTTAGTTGGCGTCCCAAAACACAACCGTCCTGCCCCGTGGCTCAATCCGGACTTCATCAAGCGCAACCTAGCCGCCCTGCAGGGTTACCAAAACAGAGTTAGGCTTTTTGGCCCGCTCGCCGACTTTTCAGGAGAATGCCTCCACTTTGGAGGCATTGCAAAGACAGCTGGCCTGCGATGCGTCTCAATCAGAACCTTACCGAAAGGCGCTATCCCTATCTCGACCGCGATTTCCTCGAATTTATGTACGCCGTCCCTCGGGAACAACTAGTCCGTCCCGGCCAGCGTCGCTCTCTCATGCGTCGTGCCCTCACCGACATCGTCCCCGGCGAACTTCTAAACCGGAAGCGCAAGGCGTTTGTTACACGTGGTCCCAGAGCGGGCATCGAAGCAGAATGGCCGCGTCTGGTGGAGCTTGGCCAACACATGCTCGTGAGTTCTCTTGGGATCGCTGATTCAACTCGTTTCGTGGAGGCGCTGCAAAACACTCGGCAAGGCGCAGAGGTTCCCATTGTCCCGCTTATGCGCACTCTCGGCATTGAGCTCTGGCTCCGCAACCTGGCTGCCTGGCATGTCTTGGGGGACGCAGCATCGCAGACACGGGCAGCGACCAAGCAGGCGATTCCCCAAACCGATGACGTGAACCCGATTGCGTCGAATGTCAACTGATTGCAGCAAAACAAGGTACCGAGTAAGACGAACACGCTAGTAGAAGTCAAGCCGCAGGACGGAGAACACGATGCAAAAGGTATGGTCCATTCCATACCGTCCCGAACTACGAGGCGACGAATAGAACAACGACAGCGTGATTAAAGTAAAACGATATCTCAGCTGAGAAATTCAAAAGAGAAAGGAGGTGAAAATCAATGAACTATACAAAGCCAGAAATCACTTCGCTTGCATCTGCGAGTCTCGTGATTCAGTCCGGGCAAATCAAGAGTGTATTGGGCGTGGACAGTGCGAGCAAGCCGCTCGCAACAGTCCCTGCTTACGAGGGAGACGAGTAGCACCCGAGCCAGGAGGATCAAGGCGCCGAGCCTCCTGGCTTCCTATGTCTTGGCCTTAAACACAGTATTCAAGATCCGCTTGGACTTTGGGTTCGCAAACACGCTGACCTAGAAAGGAGGCAATACCCATGAAATACGAAAAGCCACAAGTCGTTTGTCTGCATGACGCGGTGGTCGCAATCCAATCGACTATGAAGTCTACGTCTATGACACCTGACAGTAAGAACGTGCCATTTTTGGTTTCGATTTCCGCGTATGAAGCCGACGAATAAACCATTTAGTCAGCGGGCCTGGCGCGCTGGGCCCGCGGACTTCTATATCAGCGCCCTCAGGACTATCTCCGCCTCTTAAACTTCAAATACCATGCGTGACTGACTGGCGGGGAGAATGAGCGGCGAGCGATACTCGCGACATCGAAACAGCCCGCAAATCAACGGTTTGGGTGCTGCTGTGATCGCAATTCACCGGGGCAGCAGAAAATGATTCCTACTGCGTTGAATCGCGGACACTCTGTGTCTCATGGCCGTGCGAGCGGACAAAACCGACAAGTGGAAAAAACAGTCCAACAAAAGTTGCTCGGTCCCACTCATCGATGACACGTTGCTTTGGATTCTTGGTTGTGCGGTGATGGCCGATCCACAATGGCATCCTATACTCACAACTTGCAACCAGCACGCTAATTCTGCCGTTCTGGACTAGCTTCTTCATTCGATTGGGCTTCCTGTTGTAGTTGGCGCAGCCGACGCCAGCGCTGGTACTGCTCTCTTTTCGCTGGATCGCGGCTTTCTTCGGACTTGAGCCAAAATCTGAACCAGTCCAAGTTGCGCTCGTAAATTTGGTAACGGTGTTTTGGCTGGTTTACACGGTGTAGCTCATTCGGGTAAATGAACAACTCCACGGGCTTTCCAAGATCCCTCAACGATGTATATAGCGCAAGATCCTGCAAGAACTCAGAATCGGGGTCATTGTCTAAAACCGGTACATCTATGCGCGTCAGCATTTAATTCAGGAGCCAACTCCCTCCAATTCGCACTGGACTTCCCTTCTGGCCACCCTCCCAAACCGTCTCTCGAAAAAACGCTGTCCTGCACCCTTTTCGACGTCATGTAATAAAAGTATGGACTATAGTCCCCGGCCGCGCCGCTCACCGCCCGAAAGAGTTTGGTGTGTGTGATTGCATATGCCACAATCTCCGTTCCCCGACTATATCCCGACAGGCCTACTCTTGTAATATCCGCAACTCCCATCTTTGTGGCCTCGTTGATGGCCATTTCTATGCTGGCGTCCTCCGATTCATACCACGATAGAAATCGTTGGAAATCGCCCGGCTTGTTGTCATAGTCCCTGCGGCCCATATCGAAGCTCAGGACAGCAAATCCATGCGCCGCGTAGACGTGAATAGGATTCTCATCCCCTGAAGCACCGCGTAGGAATTCGTGCGTTCGATAGGTCGTGACAATCAATGGGTATTTCTTGCCAAGCTCATAATTCAGCGGCATTACAAGGTGTGCCCACCAGTGGTCTCCGTACCTATTAACTCCATCTAGCCGGGTAATCGAACCAAGCTCTAGGTTGGCAAACTCCGG
>CAWIZI010000019.1:0-126284 GCA_963840515.1 Terriglobia bacterium | reverse complement strand
AACCGCGGCGCCGGAGAGGACGATGAGCTGCGAGGCGAAACGGCCGTTGAGGGGCAGATCGTTGATGCGTTGTGAATCGATTACGTTTGAGATGGCTGCCGTTTCAGTTTGTACCATCGTCGCGCCAGCATTTACTTCAATCACCTGCGCGGCCGCGCCGACTTCCAGCTTGGCGGGCAGTTCGATGTGGTCGTCGACCTGAAGAACGATTCCCGTTTGTTGGTACGTCTTGAACCCTTCCTTCGAGACTTCAAAGCGATAGGGCCCGACGGGAAGGTTGGGCAGCGTGTACTGTCCTTCGGAGTTGGTAGTCGTTTCATGGCGGACGTCTTTCAACGTCTCAACCATTGCGACCTTTGCTCCGGCGACCAATCCGCCCTGCGCGTCAACTACCCGGCCGGTGACCTGGGCGGTAGCAATTTGCGCGGACGAGGACGGAGCCCAAAGCATCAAACACGTTATACAGATCACCGCAATTGCAAATATCAAACTGCGAGTTGCCCGAACCATTGTCTGCCTCCTCAAAGAGTGGCGTCCCCAAGCTGTTGTTTGAAAATTGGTGCTGTCTGCCCCTGTGCCAATAGACGAAAAAAAACCCTTCCTGCTGGGGAAGGGCTTTTGAAACTATTCATAAATTTGTGATTCTTAAAATTATTATTCACGGGCGGAATAAAACGATGGACGCCGGAAGCGTTCGCGTGAAGACGCGTTTGCGCTTGCGCGGCGAGCGAACGGCCGAGCGACGAGCAACACTTAGTAACCCAGGTCCTTTGAATCAAAGCAACCCCACCCCGAGAGCAAATCCGATTCCGAGCGCCCAAAATTCCGATCACGATTCAGACTGACGGAGCGCGTGCGAGAATCGGGGCAAGACTCCCGCACGCATACCGTCCGCTAGCAGCCCCCACGCGAAAGAGGAACTATCGCGCCAGGGCGAACTGCAAGCTCACAAATTGAATCTTTTCCTGCAGAGAAATCCGGATGGGAAGCGCACATGCAAATCCGCGCTGCATTCATTTCCCCCCTCTAGAACATCGCGAGCACCGGCTGAATCAGCACACCCTGCAAATTCAGCACGATTAAAACTTTTTTGTGCGCCACTGAAACTGTGCACAGAGTGATAAATGCTGGAGGACGGTATACGGCCATGAAATAAAAGTGTCAAGGAAGCGAAATGAAATCGAATGTGTATCGGATGTAGCAACGCTTATAGATGAGGTTGATTCGTCGTATGTATCCAAGAATAAAATAGTTAGCCTGGATTCAAGATGCGCTTCGCCGCTGCGCGCGATAATCTATTCGCCTTGCTGTGTTACGCATTGCGAAACGAAATGTCATATTGTGGGATGCCGTCTCGATATGGTACGCTCCGCGGCGGATGCGGCTGATAGAACAAAAAACAATCCGCAGCGTCAAAGAGATGGTTGTTGGACTAACCAAATAAGATGAACGCGAAGCGTCGCAGCAATTACGTAATTAAATCGCTGGTTCATGCGTCGCAGGTTCTGGCGGTCTTCAAATCGAAGGCCGAAGTTCTGCGGCTGAAGGACGTAGTTGCGCGCACGGGATTCAATAAAGCGATGTGCTTCCGGCTGCTGTTCACGCTGCGGGAATGCAATTTCCTGGAAAAAGTTGGCGAAAATCAATACCGGCTGATGTACGACGTGCGGCCGATCCGGAAATGCAGGATTGGATTTGCCGCGCAAGGGCAGGATTCTTCGTTCGCACGAGAAGTTGGCGCGGGAGTTTTGCGAGCGGCGGAAAACGCGCACGTCGAGCTTGTTGTGATGGACAATAAATACGATCCGCGAATCGCGCTTCGCAATGCGGACCAACTGATCCGCGAAGGCGTGGATTTAATTATCGAATTTCAGACGGACGAATCAGCAGCGCCGGCGATTGCGGCGAAAGTGCAGGAGGCGGGCATTCCGATGATTGCCGTGGATATTCCGCATCCGAGTGCGAGTTATTTCGGCGCGAATAATTATGAAGCGGGACTTGTGGGCGGGCGGCATCTGGGCCGCTGGGCAAATAAAAATTGGCATGGGCTGGTGGATGAAATCGTGTTGCTGGAAATCCGGCGCGCTGGCTCGGTGCCGCAGACTCGTGTGCTGGGAATGCTCGTGGGAATAACGGAAGTGGTGCGGCCGAGCTTTCGCGGCAGAGTTGTGAATCTGGATGGAGATGGACAATTCGGCGCGTCGCTCGATTGCATCCGCAAACATCTGCGTACGACAAAAGCGAAACGGATTTTGGTGGGCGCGGCGAATGATTCCTGCGCGCTGGGAGCATTGCGCGCTTTTCAAGAAGCGGGACGCGCATCGGAATGTGGAATCGTCAGCCACAACGCAGATCCGGAAGGACGCGCGGAATTGCGAGACCCGAAATCGAGACTGGTTGGGTCGGTAGCATATTTTCCTGAGGAATATGGCCCGCATTTGATACGGCTGGCGCTGGATATTTTGGATCAGAAGCCGACGTCGCCTGCCGTTTTCATCAAGCATCAACTGATCACGCCGGAAAACGTTGATCACTTCTATCCGAACGATCGATTGATGAGCTTGATTCGCACACCTGCTTGAAAACTTCAGACGACGGAGACGCGCTCGCCGCTTCGCGCGGCTTCGTAAATTGCTTCGATCAGCGCGACGCTGCGGCGTGCTTCTGTCCCATCGCACAGAGGATGCGAATTTGTTCTTATCGCGCGGAGGAAATCTTCGATTAGCGCTTGATGGCCGCGGACATCGCTGACCGTCGCGCTTGTGGCGCTTTGGTTCTTATCGCGCGATTCGTTGTTTTCCTCGAGTAAATCTGGCCGCGGAGTTTTCAAGTCGGCGCGGATAATTTTGTCGTGCTCAAGAATTACGGTGCCTTCTGAGCCGGTGATTTCGATTCGGCGGGGATAGCCCGGATATGCGGATGTTGCCGCGAC
Source organism: Terriglobia bacterium (assembly GCA_963840515.1). GTDB lineage: Bacteria > Acidobacteriota > Terriglobia > Acidiferrales > UBA7541 > DASTCZ01. Next base: position 123,352 of record CAWIZI010000019.1, on the reverse strand, counting down.
AAGAGTTCCTATCGCACCGTTCGCAAATTCGAGCAGCGCGGTAATCGTGTCTTCGGCTTCGATTTTGTGCAGCGCCGTGGCCATTTGCGCTTGCACGCTTACGACGTCGCCCATCAGCCACAGCAACAAATCTACCGTGTGGACGCCTTGATTCATCAAAGCGCCGCCGCCGTCGAGTGAAAGTTTTCCGCGCCAGCTTGAATTTCCGTAATAATCCGGCGGGCGATACCATTTCACCTGGGCGTCGGCCAGAATTATTTTGCCGAGCGACCCTTCGGCGAGAAAATTTTTCAGGCGATGGACGTCCGTCTTGGTACGGTCCTGAAATAGGACGCCGAGCTTAACTTTGGAATTTTCACATTCGGCGATAAGCGCGTCTGCGTGCGCGGCAGTGATGTCAATTGGTTTTTCGGTGAGCACGTGCAATTTCTGGCGCGCTGCTTTTATTCCGTGCTCGGCGTGAAGGCCGGACGGACTTCCGATAATCACCACGTCCATCGGACGATGCGCCAAAAACTTTTCGAGGTCAGCAAAGGGCGCGCCGCCGTAGTTCGCGCAGAGCCTGGCAGTTTTATCCGGATGCGTTCCGTAGATCGCCGAAATTTCGACGCCGGGGATGGCGAGCGCAGCGCGGGCGTGCGTGTGGGTAATATTTCCGCCGCCGATTAATCCGATGTGTGTGGGCATAGATGCCGGCGAACTATTTCACTTCCGAGACAAAAGTTTTGTACGCTGCTTCGATGCTTTCCGGCGTGGCGATGCGCGAAAAAATTACGACGCGATAACGAAATGTGACGCTTTGTCCGGTGGCGAGCGTGAAGTCCATTTGATCGGCCTTGGGATCAAACGCTTTTCGTCCCAGCGGATTCGCAGCAAATAATCCGTATCCGCGCGCGTGCCAGTAAGTGGGGAAGCCGGGATTTTCCGGATTGTCGAAGATTACGATGGAGACAGGCTCGTCGCCAATTTTTCCGCTGAGCATGCACCAGCGTCCACGAGTGCCCCAAACCGCGTCGCCAGTTTTTCCTTCGCTATCGAGATAATTCCCGTTTACGCCGGTGTTGTCCATTTGCGCGACAGTCGTTGGACGGCCATTCGCGTCGGTGAAAGTTGCGGGCGTGGTCGAAGGCTCTTCCAGTTCGCGGCGCACGCGCATGCCGAGCAGGCCTTCTTTGTCATCGTGAAAAACAACGGGATCGCCCATTGCTTTCAACGTGGTGATTCGGTCAATGCTGCGAAAATCCGCGCCGCCTTTGAAAATAAATTTCGTGTGCTCCTGCAGCAAAACTTTCTTGTCGGAATTATCCCAGTCAGCTTCGACTTCAAGTGTGCCTTCGTTCGCGCCACTCTTCGCGGAAATAATCGCGCGATGATAGACGGTGCCCATTTTGTGTTTGTCTTCGGGCTTGATGGCGTAGGAATTATTCCAGAAGTCCAGGTCATTCACGTTGCCGTAGTTGAACCACAGCCCAACGTGATGCGGATGATCCACGCGTTCGCCCGGACGCGGATCGCGCGGAAATCCTCGCGTGACGAGAGTTCCGGTGGCCGCGCGCAGCGGATAGAGCGTCGGCTTTTCCATATCTACGGGATAAATGTAGGACGTGAAGGGTTTGCCGTCGATGGAAATATCCACGCGGCGCTGTGATTCGTTCGGAACGACTGTGATTCTATTTCCGCCGTTTTTTTGGGCGGTAACTCCGGCTGCGATAACGATCACGCCGGCAAATAAAACGGCCAAATACTTCTTCAGCATGAGAACTTACCTTTTCTTGCCCCGGACAACTATGCGAACGACACATCTTCAATATCACGCTACTTCAAATTTTGTAACCGAGTTTATCCGCAAGATATTTCTTGCTGATTTCCGCGCATTCTTTCGGAGTTTGTCCCGGATCGGGCACTGCGTCCAATTCTACGATCGCCCATCCGCCATATTTAATTTTACTCATGGCCGCAAAAATTGCTGGAAAATCCACGCGCCCGCGGCCCAGCTCAACGAATTGATAGTTCTTCGGCGCCGGCGCAGGACGAACGTCTTTCAGATGCATGAACAGCAGGCGATCGCTATATTTGGTCATCATTTTTACCGGATCGCCGCCGCCTTGCACGCAGTGCGCGACATCCAATTCCAGTTTCGCGTAGCGCGGATCTGTGCCCTCGAAAATCCAATCTACTTCTTCCGGCCGCTCAGCCAGGAAACCCATGTGATTGTGAAATCCAACTTGCATTCCGATGTCCAACGTGCGTTTGCTTAATTCCATCAGCAGCTTGCCCATCTTCTCGTAGTCCGCGCGAACAATTTCGCGCCCTTTCGGGCGCGCGCCAATCACCTGAAGATAAATCGCGCCGGCGTTTTTCGCAAATTGTGCGCGCGCTACATGCGAGGCGATTTCCGTATCTCGCGGATTATCAATATCCAGATTGCCGCTTGAAAGCGCCACCATTTTCAATTTGTGCGCGTCCAACAACTCGCGCAGCGTTGCGGGATTATTTTCAAATTCCGCAATCGCGTTTGCGCGCAATTGAATTGCGGGAAATCCCAGCGCGGAAATATCTTCGATCGCCTGGCGGTCGTTGCCGTCCCAGGTGATCGACGCGTATCCGAAATGAACATCAACGAGAGCCGGCGCGAACGCCTTCATTATTGGCGCCGGAATAAGCGAGCATGCAGCCATTGCGCCGCCCACATTGATAAAATCCCTGCGCGTAAATTCGTTGCGGGTCTTCGTCATTCTTATTTACCTCACCTGTCGCCGATGTGAGTGAGTGTAGCAAAACTGTCGTGCGCCGAAACGCAAATCTGCGAATAACTCCAAAAATCGTTATTCTTGTACCATATTGTGGCGCTCCCAGGCTTCAAATTGTGAAACTTAACCCAAGAAAGCGCGTCTTCAAATTAAAAGTTCGCCTATTCACCGCCCGTGTGCGCTGCTAGACAGCAAAATCGCGAGGTGCTAGCATCCGCTCTCGAACTCGGGGCCATTGGCAGTTCGGAATTGCGGGGAATTATGCGGTGACTCTTAATTCCACAAAAGCAGATGCAATCGCGAAAGCGCTGGACACTTTTCAAATTGAACTTCCGTCCTGGGGCTTCGCAAACACTGGGACACGCTTCGGAAAATTTATTCAACCTGCCGCAGCTTCCACCATCGAAGAAAAATTCAGCGACGCCGGAGAAGTTCACCGAGTTACCGGATCATGTCCGAGCGTAGCGCTGCACGTTTTGTGGGATTTGCCCGAGGGAATTAAAAGCGTTGGCAAAGTGAATGAGCTTGCCAAGCGTTACGGCGTTCGCGCTGGCGCCATTAATCCAAACGTTTTTCAGGATCAACACTATAAGTACGGCTCGCTCGGCAATCCCGATCCCGCGATTCGCGAAATTGCCATGAATCATTTATTGGAAAGCGCGGAAATCGCCACGAAATTGGGGAGCCGCGATATTTCGCTTTGGTTCGCCGACGGTTCCAACTATCCCGGCACGGCAAATATTCGTCACCGCAGAAAATGGTTTGAGGAAGGACTCGCGAAACTTCACGGCCGTCTAACGGGCGATCAGCGCATGCTCGTGGAATATAAACCGTTCGAGCCGGCGTTCTATCACACGGACATTGGAGACTGGGGCATGGCACTTCTCCTCGCGCGCGCCGCCGGCCCGCGCGCAAAAGTTCTCGTCGATACCGGACATCATTATCAAGCGCAAAACATCGAGCAAATCGTAACCTGGTTGCTGACTGACAATATGCTCGCCGGATTTCATTTCAACGATCGACGCTACGCCGATGACGATCTAACGCTCGGCTCGATTGACCCGTACCAAATTTTCCGAATTTTCCACGAGATTAGTTTCTTTGAGTGGGAAACCAAAAAGCGCGCGGACATCGCCTACATGATCGATCAGAGCCACAATCTGAAGGGCAAAATCGAAGCGATGATTCAGACGGTGACGACCGCGCAGGAATTATTTGCGAAGGCCGCGATTGTGGATCACGTGCGCCTCGCGGGCTTCCAAACTAAGTGCGCTCTCGTCGACGCCGAATCCTGTTTGAAGGACGCGTATTCCACAGACGTGCGTCCGGCAATTCAGGAATGGGCGAAATCGCGCGGCCTGCCTGCCGATCCGATGGACGCGTTCCGCGAGAGCGGATATCTGGAACGCATTACGAAAGAGCGCAGCAAGAAAAATGCGTCGGGAGTTTCAAGCTACGCGTAACCGGAAATTATTTAACGGAGAAACGCTTCCGGCAACCCGCCATCCACAACGATTGTCTGCCCGGTGGTTTTCGCGGAGCGCTCCGACACTAAAAAGAAAACCGCTTCGGCTTGATCTTCCGCCGTGATCGCGCGCTTCGTCAGTGTTCGCTGCGCGTAAAAATCAGCCAACTTCCGCCGCAGAGATTCCGTATCCTCATCTTCCTTAAACTGAATCTCGTATTTCTTCAGCGAAGCGATCACGCGGTCGCGCGGAAACATCGTCGAGCCTTCAATCACCGTGGCCGGCGCTATCGCATTCACGCGCACCAGCGGAGCAAGCTCAATCGCCAGTTCGCGCACCAAATGATTCGCGGCAGCCTTCGACGTGTCGTAGGCCAGCGAGCCTTTCTTCGATACGAACGCGTTCACGCTCGTTGTCAGCACAAGATTGCCGCGCAATCCCTGCCGCTTCCAAACTTTCGCGGCTTCATCCGCCACCGAATAGCTGCCCATCACATTGATTTCGAACGTGCGCTTCCATTGCTCGTCCGTCACGTGGCCAGTATTGTCCGGAGGAACAAAAATTCCCGCTGTCACCACAATCGTATCCACTCCGCCGTATGCCAGAACGGTTTGCTTCAGCATTTCTCGAACGCTCGCGCGATCCGTGATATTCACGGGCAGTCCAATCGCCGGGCCCGATCCGGAAATTCCCGTGCCTGCCACGCCGATTCCCACTCCATACAAATCCGTCAATTCCTTCGCAGTTGCCGCGGCCGCATCGCCGTTCAAGTCCGCGCAAATAATTTGCGCGCCTTCTTTCGCCAGCCGATGCGCAACTGTTTTGCCGATTCCATTTCCTGCGCCGATCACCACAACAATTCGCTGCGCCAATTCTTTTTCCGCCGGCATGCGCTTCAACTTCGCTTCTTCAAGCAACCAGTATTCAATATCGAACGCTTCCTGTTGTGGCAGCGCGATATATTCGTCCATCGCTTCGGCGCCGCGCATTACTTCCACGGCGCAATTATAAAATTCCGCGGTCACTCGCGATTCGCTTTTATCTTTGCCCCACGTAATCATTCCAATTCCCGGAATCAGCATCACCGTGGGATTTGATTGCCGCATCGCCGGAGAGTTCGGATGTTTGCAGCGATTGTAATATTCCGCATAATCCTTGCGATATTGCTCCAGGCCCGCCGTCAACTTCTGCTTCAGTTGCTCGACATTCTCCTTCGCTGGATTCCAATCCGCGTAAAGCGGCTTGATTTTCGTGCGCAGAAAATGATCCGGACACGATGTACCCAGCGCAGCCAGACGCGACGCATCGTTGCTATTCACAAATCGCAGAATAGTCGCGTCGGAATGAATCGTAGCGACGAATCTCCGCTCTTGCGAGACTTGTCCGCGTAACCACGGCAGCAATTCAAAAAGTATTTCGTCGCGATCCACGTCCGAAAGGGAACTGTACTTCGCGCCGCCGAAAGTTTTGCCGCCCTTGTCGCGCGTTTCAATATATTCCGCCGCTCGCTCAATCAGATTCAGCGTCACGTCGTAACATTCTTTGTCGCCATCGGCCCAATTGATCACGCCGTGCTGGCCGAGCACAACGCCTTTCAATTTAGGATTGCTCTTGAAAATTCGCTGAAGCTCTAATCCCAATTCCAATCCGGGACGCAGCCATGGAGTCCACGCTATTTCGCCGCCGAATATTTCCGCCGTTAATTCTTTAGAGCGTTTCGCCGCAGCAATCGCAATAATCGAATTCGGGTGCATGTGATCGACATCACGCGCGGAAATGTACGAATGTAGCGGCGTGTCAATTGAAGCCGCTCGCGGATTCAAATTGAAAGCGCAGTGCGGGTAAAAGCCAACCATGCAGTCTTCTGCTTCACTCTTCGGGCCTTTCGGATTCATCGCTGCGTACGTGGCCTGCAGCGCAAGAAGCTTTTCCTGATACAGCGACGCAAAATTCGCCAGTTTGCTGGTGCGCAAATCACCGCCGGATCCTTTTACCCACAAAACCAAGGATTCTTTTCCAGTGAGCGGATCACGCTCAATTGTTTTTGCCGAAGTATTTCCGCCGCCAGTGTTCGTGATGCGCTGATCCAATCCCAAAAGGTTTGACCGATAGACCAGCAATTCCGCGGGACTCAGTTTGTTCGCGTACGCATCATCCCATTCGTAATTCACAAACTTCATTCGCGGCTTTGTAGTTGGTGAACTCATTTTCTTTTCCTAGAAATCATTAGAGCGGCACGCTACGCCAAATGGAAAACTTCTGGAATCGGCACCATCTGCTCGTCGGCTTTGCGGCCGGGCACTCCCTCAAAAAAATCGCCCATCTCCGCTTGCCACTTTTTATTTATTTCCATCAACGACATTTTGTGCAGCGCCTGCTGAAAATCTGGAGTCTCCACGTACCCAATCAGCAGTCCGTCGTCGCGCAAAAAGAGCGAATAATTATTCCAGCCCGCGGAATGCAACGCGCTCAACATTTCCGGCCACACAGCGCGGTGACGTTCTTTATATTCCGCCAGCCGATCTTTTTTCACCTGCAAAAGAAAACAAACTCGTTTAAAAGTTCCGTCCGGCATCGCGCAGTTTTCTCCGACTGAACTTCTTCGTAGCCTTTACCAATCGTATCTAATCCGGCTCCACTGATTTTGTCAAAGCATTATGGCGAGCAGTTGTGCGTTCCACATTGTAAAACCGGCGCCGCCGGATTGTTTTTCGAGTTTTGCTCTTGTGTAACCGCGCCGCGAATCCTAGACTCACGTTCCGGCAATGACCACATCAAAAAATCGCGATGTCACATTTCTGGCATTCGATCTCGGCGCCGAAAGCGGACGCGCCATCGCGGGCCGTCTGCGCGCCGGAAAATTATCCATCGAAGAAATTCGCCGTTTCCCAAATCAACCCGTGCTTTACAACGGCGCGATGCACTGGGACGCTCCGCGCCTCTGGTTTGAAATGCAATCCGCCCTGCATTCGCTTTCCGCGCACGAAATCAGGCAAGTTGACGCAATTGGCGTGGACACATGGGGCGTGGACTACGCGCTGCTCGGCGAAAATGGCGCGCTGCTCGAAAATCCGTATCATTATCGCGACGCACGAACCGCCGGAGTAATGGAACGCGTGATGAATGAACTCACGCCTGAATATATTTACGGCATCACCGGAATTCAATTTCTTCCGTTCAATACGTTGTATCAGTTGTGCGCCGCCGCGCAACAATCGCCGAAGACGCTGCAGCAAGCCGAGTATCTACTCACCATGCCCGATCTTTTTAATTATTGGATGACGGGCAAACCCGTCTGCGAATACACAAATGCATCCACCACACAATTTCTCGACGTCCACAAAAGAAAATGGTCCACGGAAATTCTGGAAAAGCTGCGCATACCAACGCATATGCTTACACCTCTAATTGATTCGGGCTCAGTCATCGGCTCGCTGCGTCCGGAATTCGCAAAGCTTCCCGCGCTTTCCGTGACGCAAGTAATCGCGCCCGCCTGCCATGACACTGGCTCTGCGTTCGCCGCCGTTCACAGCGGAGAAAAAGTTGCGCTGATTAGCTCCGGCACCTGGTCGCTCCTCGGAACGGAAACCAAGAGGCCCGTCGTCACGGAGGAAGCGCGCCGCCTGAATTTTACAAATGAAGGCGGAGTCTGCGGCACCGTTCGCCTGCTGAAAAATATTACGGGAATGTGGTTGCTCGAACGTTGCCGTCACGCGTGGAAAAATCACGGAAGGGAATATTCGTATTCTGATTTACTCGCCATGGCCGCCGCTGAACCTGCACTTCGGCATCTCGTCGATCCCGACGATCCTTCGCTCAGTTTGCCGGACGACATGCCGCAAGCTATCGCCGCATTTTGCGCGAAGACCGGCCAGCCCGCTCCGTCAAGTGCAGGGGCCTTCACGCGAACCGTGCTCGAAAGTCTCGCGTTGAAATATCGCCACGTTTTGGAATTGCTCGAATCGCTCACCGAAACAAAATTTGAAATTCTCCGCATCGTTGGCGGAGGATCACAGAATGACATGCTGAATCAATTCGCCGCAAACGCCACTGGCCGTCAAGTTTTAGCCGGTCCAAGTGAAGCCACCGCGCTCGGAAATCTTGCAATGCAAATGGTGGGAATCGGCGCAGTAGCGTCGCTGGATCAAGCGCGCGGAATTGTTGCTGATTCTTTTTCTCCGCGGAAATTTGAACCGAAAGATACAGCACAGTGGCAGCAGGCGTATGAACGCTTCCGCAAACTGGTGACGAAATGAAACGCCGAATGTTGATTTGCCTTGCGCTCGCAGTGGCTGTGGTTGCTTTCGTGGGCAACAACTTGCTTACGCGCATTTCCGCACAAGAAACCGCGCCAAGAGTCTGGGTCTACAACTCCGACGAAAGCAAAGTTGCTCCGTACACTCTGCCCGATCCACTTGTCCTTCAAAACGGCAAGCCAGTCCGCGACGCAGCCACATGGTTTCAACAGCGCCGGCCAGAAATTCTCCACCTATTTGAAACGCAAGTGTTCGGCCGCACTCCAACGAAACATCTTCCAGTTCGCTTCGTCGTAACTTCCGTCGAGAAAAATGCTCTCGGTGGCACAGCAATCCGAAAACAAGTCACCGCCTACTTCACAAATAACCCTGGCGGCCCCGCGATGCGCATCCTTCTTTATCTTCCCGCGCACGCGACGAAGCCCGTTCCGGTTTTCGCCGCATTAAATTTTGGCGGCAATCAAACTGTAAACGCCGATCCCGGCATCGATTTGAATTCGCTCTGGGCGCCAGACGCGCTATCCACGCAAAGCGGTAATCCGAGCGCACCAACTTTCCATGAGCACGCCGACGAAAAAACGCGCGGCTCAGCCGATCACATGTGGCAAGTCGAAAAAATTATTGGCCGCGGATACGCATTGGCCACCGCGAATTACGGTGACGTCGAACCCGATTTCGTCGGCGGGATTTCGCATGGCGTGCGTCCATTATTTTTCGCGCACGGCCAAACTGAAAATGCACCGGACGAATGGGCCGCGGAAGGCGCGTGGGCCTGGGGACTGAGCCGCATCGCCGACTATCTCGAAACGGACAAAGACATCGACGCGAAAAAAATCGCCGTGATGGGCCACTCGCGCCTCGGCCGCGCGGCTCTTTGGGCCGGCGCGCAGGATTCGCGTTTCGCAATCGTGATTTCAAATGAGTCCGGCAAAGCCGGCGCTTCACTCTACCGAAGAAGTTTCGGCGAGCCCATCGCGCACCTGAACATCGTTTTTCCGCACTGGTTCTGCCGAAATTTTCATCAGTACACCGATCACGACGACAAAGTTCCAGTCGATGGGCACATGCTTCTCGCACTCGTAGCGCCGCGCCCTGTCTACGTTGCCAGCGCCGAAGATAATTCCGGCGCCGATCCGCGCGGAGAATTTCTTGGCGCCGTCGCCGCCGGACCTGTTTATGAATTGCTGCACAAAAATTCGCTCGGAACCAACCAGTGGCCGCCGGTGAATCATCCCATCATGAAAACGATCGGCTATCACGTTCGCACCGGCAAGCATGACGTGACCGAATATGATTGGGAACAATATTTAAATTTCGCGGATATGCATTTCGGAAAAGCGGCGGCACGAAATTAATTTCATTAATTAATTTGCACGGTCGCGTTCGGCGCAATCGTAAATTTCATTTTCCTTTCATTCGGCCCGTTCGCTTCGACCAGTGCAGTCTCCTCGCTGATGCCCACAAGCTGAAAAATGTGCCCGTCGTCGTCCGTCAGAATCCGCACAATTCCGTTCACGCGTAGAATTATTTTCCCGGCGATCGTCATCACCGACTCTTTCTGCGTATGCGTCAACACCGCCGCGCCACGCTTCGTCTGAACCGACGTTTCCGTCCGCGCAGATTTTTCCGGCGCGCGGCAATTCCACTCAATAAGGTTGCCGGCTTGCCGCACACCGTGCAATCGCCACGTGTAATCCAACAGCACCAGCGCGGCTGGAGAATACCCGCTCGGATCGGCCATGCTGAATTCGCCCGTCAGCGGATCCATCTGTTGCCGCAATCCGCCGCCCGCCGCCAAAATCGCTTTCACCCACTGACGCATCATGTGAGCCATATCCGCGGGCTTTCCGTAAAATTCCATCCAGCGCGGCGCACGCAATGCTGTCAACGCCTGTGCAGCGCCGCCCCAGGAATTTCTCGGAATCGGCCGCACGAAAGTTGGATCGTCCATCGCAATCGACGGCAACGGATACGGCGCCCAAAATGCTTTTGGATTGTGAATTTGTTTTTCGTAAATGCGATCGAACATTTTCTGATTTACCACATGTTCGCCCAAAACGCGCGTCAATAAATCCCCCCGAATGCGTACAAACTTATTTTCAGAATCCAAATCGTAAAAGCACGCATCGTCAGGAACGTACAATTGTTCGAAAATTAATTTCTGAATCGTACGCGCGGAATTCTCCCAGCGATCTGCATCACTTTTCTTGCCGAGGATTTTCGCCATTTTCGCCAGCGCCACTCGGCCGCCATAAACTGTCGCCGATAAATCCGGGCAAAGCCGCGGCAATCCGGCAACCGGCGGCATTATTCGCGCGTCGTGATCCGGGCATTGTTTCGGCACGCCCGTCCACCGCGGACTGTTGTCGTGCCCCGTATCGTATTCACAAAATCCTTCGCACAATCCGGTTCCGCGCGTATTTCTGTAACGCATCAACCACGCATCCCACGCGCCGCATGCCCGATATGCTGATTCCAAAAATTGCGAATCGCCGAATCGCTCGAAAATCTCCAGCGCCGTCGCGGCAATCGGCACCACCATTTGAATCTGCCCGTAGCCGATCGAGTCCGCTTTCACGTTGCACGGCAGATAACCATCCTCACGCTGCAAATCGAAAAATATTTTGTGATTCGCAATTCCTGCGGCACGGTCGAATAAACTGTAAACCAGTCCCTCCAGCGGCGCGCATTCCAGCCAAACTCCGCGGTACACGCTGCCTTCGATCAGTACTGGATCCGGAAATCGAAACATGCGCGCGGAATTTTCGCGCAAGCATTGAAGCGCTCCGTTGTATGCGTTCATTAATTCTGAATTGTCGGTAGTAAATTGCTGTGTCGAGCTCGAAGCCATACTGCCAGCAAGCGTCGCGAAGTTTTTCGAGAAAAGCGCCGTGGCCGCCGCGGCTCCAGCGGTAAGAAAAGTTCGTCTGTCCATTTTATTTACGTGCCACTCGATGGATACAATCTCAGTTCGCTGGCACTGCAATTCGAGCCTGCCCAGCCACCAATCGCACCCGCCCCAAAATTCCGGACGGTAGCGGCTGAAGATCTTTCATGTCCTGCGGAGTCGCGCGTTCACCGAATCGCAAATTCAGCAGCTTGTAATCCGGAAGCGCACGACCCGCAAGTTCATTGATCGCCGAATTCCCAACCACAACGCGAATCTCATTTTGCCCCGAGCGCAAATAATTCGTCACGTCCACAGAATATGGCGGATGCCACACCGCCCCCGCGCGTTTTCCATTGACGTAAACGACCGCCGCTTCCCGCACCGGACTTTCCATCCACGCCCGCATTCCATTTGCGGCGCCGCTCGTTTGCGCCACCGCCGTGCCTTCCCCAAAATCCAATTTGAATTCCAGCGATGGAGTCAGCATTCCATCCGGAATCGAAACCGTCTTCACATAAGTTGCCTGCCCGGAAAAATACTTTGTCGTTTCGTCGTCCGTCCACGAGTGCAGATGATCCATCTGAATTTGTTTGCTCGCGTCGCCTAACGAAACTTTCCAGCCGTCGCTCAAGTCAATCGCAGCGGGAATCGAACGCGCGCCTTCGGCGGTCGTACTTGGAAGTTTGCGTGCCGAAAATACCAAAATGCGCGATTCATAAGGATCGAGTTCCACCGGGAACCTGTTGCCCGTAACCGAATAGTTCTCCGGTTCCGCCGCGCGAACCGCTCCGGTGAACGGATCCCACCATTCGCCGTGACTGCTGTTAGTTCCCGGATCGCCGCGATACGACGTGAGCGCATTGATTCGCTGATTTCCAGTGTTCACAATGAAATAAATTTCAGCGCCATCAACACTGCGATGCACGAAGCCAACGTCCGGCGCGGAGATCGTTAGGTCTGGCTTCGCCAAACTTTTCAGCAAAGCACCGAATCCATTTTTATCATCCGCAACAAAATGTCCCGTCGCCGAACTCCCCTCAAACATTTCCCGCCCAATCGCCCGAGCCTCCACCGTCTCCTTCTCGCCCTCCAAGAGTCCCGGCGCCATCGAAGGAATTCTCCGGGTAGCAATCAACGTTCCGCCCTTCTGCGCAAACTCCTTCAACTTTTGCAAAGTCGCCAGCGGAATCCTCTCCACTCCCGGCAAAATAATCACCGAATATCGATTCGGATTCACCGCCAGCGCACGCGATTCCACTTTCCCAAGATTCTGTATCGCCGCATCATCAATAAAATCAAAGTTATATCCGGCCTCTAAAATTTGCGGAATCAAATTTGGCCCCAATAAATTATTCATGGATTGATCGATCGAAACTTTTCCCGGTGAAAATTGCGCATACGCATCCGAAGTCGGCACGTATATCGCCACGTCATTCACCGGACGGCCTTGCCGCAAAAGAAAACTCACCCGCTGGAAATATTTTGTAATGTCCGGCATCGCAGGCCACCACGGATTGTGTTGATTCAAAACTGACGCCGCATAAAACGCCCATCCCGGCGATCCCGCTTCCGGCGGCGAATAAGGCCATCCATGTCCGACGAACTGATTGCTGCCTTGCAGAAATTGCACGTCCGCTTCGGCCTTCATATCCAAAGGCGTCGCACGAAATGCCGGCGAGTGCAGCCACGTCCAAGTTTCCGTCGACGTCACCGCGCGCCCATACAAATGGTTTGCAGACGAAGCCCAGCGCGTCGGCGAAAATTGTTTCCAATGCGCGCCTTCACCTTCGCCCAAATCAATTAATCTGTAACTGGAAAGTGTCGCCGGAGGAATTCCATAAAGTTGCGCTCGAAATAAAGTGTGATGTGCCTTCGCCCACGATTCCGTCGGCATCAGAAACCGTTCTTCAAAAAGTTCGCTGAGCGTTTTTCCCCAATCGTTCCGAATCGCGCCGGTTTTTTCTCCGATGTTTCCGACCAGCGCGGGCAAATATGGTTTCAGGTCGTATCCGCGCCGCTTCTGAAATTCCTCAAGAAAATCGCTCGTCCAGTCCGAGCCGTAAACTTCCAGACTGTCGCAAAAAACGGCGTAAGGAATGTTCGCGCCCAGCTTGTTCAACATCGTGTCGCCAACAACCTTCAAATGATTTTCAATCGCTGCGCGGTCGTAATGGTCCAGCACAAATCCTTCGGCGCCAATTGCAGGCCTCTTCACCGTCATTCCTGTGCGGCTCGCAATAAAAAATAAAATTACATGCGGCCCATCCTGCTGCGAATGGACGTATACACCGTCAACGACATTGTTAGGAAGGGAAGGAAGGGCCGTCGCCTTCGCCGCATCAAAATTCTTCACATCTCCCGGCGCAATAAACGCCGCCAGCAATTTTTCGCCGGCCGAAATATTCGGCATCGGCACGCGCCCAGAAGCTTTGTCCGCCCGCACAATATCAATTCGCAATTTTCCCGCCGCTTGCGTAATCGGCACATGAGGTCCGCCAAACGGCCACCCACTCCCAATTGTCAAATCCATTCGCAAACCAAGTTCGCGCGCCTTTTCGCCGATAAACTTCAGCGCGTCCAGAAAATCTTCCGAAAGGTATGGATAGTTTTTGAATCCGTGCGCAGGATCATCCAATGCCAGCGGATAAACCGGCTGCACTTCAAATCCGCCGATGCCGCCTTCCTTCATCGCAAACATTTCGTGTTCAAGTTCCGGTTTTGTGGCCGAAGGCCCAAACCACCACCACCGCATCATGATTTTTGAATCGTCAGGAGGATTTTCAAACGCACGTTGTAGAGCACTAAGCGTCGGCAGGAGTTGCAGGGTACGGAGCGAAGTTTGGCCGTGCCAAACAACAAAAACAACGAAAGAGCCAGCTACCAAAAATATCGAAGCGCTTTCAATTGCTCCTCCTAAAAAAGTCCCGCCCGCAACGCGGGCGCTCACGCTCCGCTAACCGCTACATCGTCGTCGCGCCATCCGCGTAAACAATTTCCGCCGCGTCCGGGGCGGACGATTCAATGCCAAACTAATTTCCTTGTTTTCGCGTCCGGAAACTTTTATCAACGCCGCATTTCCCGCTGCTGCTGTGCACGATTCAATCAGCCGCATTGTGTACGCGTTCAAGCACGATCGTCGGCAACGTGCCATTCGCCTTGTTGGTCCCCGCACGCACTAATTCCAAATCCTCGACGTCCGTGAAAGTCAGTGGAGACCCACCATCCGGATTGATTTGCAAATTTTCAAATGAAACCCCGCGCGCTCCGAAACAGAAACTCCAGTCGTCGACGATTCCACCATATCGCGAATGCTCAACATCTGAATCGGATTCTCCAGCAATCCTTCGACCAAATCGCGGTCTTGCGCCCGCTAACCACAATATCGCTAAAGTGAAAATTTCGGAATGTCGGCGTCCAAATTCGTTCACCGGCAACGCGTGCAGTTTGTCTCCGTTGTCGTAAAACATTCCCACGAAAATCGCCGCGTCCTTAATTCCACGCATCACCACGTTCGTTGCGCGAATATTTTCCACCACTTCGCCACGGCTGCGCGCTGTTTTAAATCTCAGCCCGCTGGTTGTGCCATCGCAAATGCAATTGCTGATAGCCACATTGCGCACCCCGCCCGCCGTTTCGCTTCCCACACCGACCCCGCAATGCCCCGTGCCGAAAACGCAATTCGTCACCACAATATTTTCCGAAGGTCCGTAAGGTTTTCCGGGAATATGTTTGTAGCCGGACTTGATGATGATGCAGTCGTCGCCTGTCGTAATGTAGCAATTCGAAATGCGCACATTTTTGCAGGAGTCCGGATCAATTCCATCTGTGTTCGGCGAATCGCTCGGATTAATAATCGAAACTCCCTCGATGCGCATGTTCTCGCACAGCACCGGATGAATATTCCACGAAGGGGAATTGACGATCGTCAATCCGCGCACCAAAATATTTTTGCTCTTGGAAAGATAAATCATTCGCGGACGCGGCCACCGCAGCGGCGATCCTGTCGGATTTTCCGGCTCGCGATCCACTAGCCCCGCGTCACGCCGCATCGCCAAGGTTTTTCTGTGCGCGTCCCACCAAAGCGCGCCCTGGCCGTCTAGCGTTCCTTGCCCGGTGATCGAAATATTTTCCAGCCCTTCGCCGGTCAGCAGCGACGCGTAAATAATTCGCTCCAATCCTTCCCAGCGTCCCCGCATCGTCGGATAATCTTCAAAATTTGGGCTGCCCTGCAAAGTTCCGCCCGCAGTCACCTCAAATTCCATATTACTTTTCAACATAATCGGGCCGGTCAGAAATTTTCCACCCGGCACCAAAACTTTTCCGCCGCCCGCTTTCGCGCATGCATCCACTGCCGCTTGAATTGCTTGCGTGTTAATCGTTCTTCCGTCTCCACGCGCGCCAAATTCGTGTACATCAAACACATATTTTGGAACGCGAATGTCAGATTGGCCTTGCTGCATTTCCTCGCCAATCGAATCCGCAAAAATCGGGCTGCTCGCGGCCATTCCAGCGGGCAGCGCCACTGCTCCCACGGCAAATCGTTCCAGGAATTCACGGCGATTTCTCGGAGTCACTGGCATCGGCTCGAGTTCCTTTTGAAATGAGATACAATCACGCCCGTTCGTGGATTTTTCCAGCCACCAATCTGCGCCGCACGAATCGGACTTGACAGCGAGTGCCCCTTGTATCATATAGTGGCCCTCCGTGCCACATAGTAAGACAGACTCGTCTCCCTACAAGGTCCAGGTTCTGGATCGCGCGCTTTCCATTCTTCGCCTTTTAGGCGAGCGCCCCGGTGACCGCTCTCTTGCCGAAGTTTGCGCTGGACTGAAACTCCACAAGAGCACCGGCCATCGACTGCTCACAGTTCTCGAACAAAATCGTTTTGTGGAAAAAAGTCCCAGCACCGGACGCTACCGTTTGGGTTTGCGATTGTTTGAACTGGGCTCGAAAGCAATCGCATCGCTCGATCTTCGCGAACAATCCCGGCCGCATCTGAACATGGTTCTTCAGGAAACTGAGGAGACTGTGCACTTTTGCCTTTTCGATCAGGGCGAAGTCCTCTACATCGAAAAAATGGAGCCGCAGCGCAGCGTGCGCATGTCCTCCAGCATCGGGCGCCGCGCGCCGGCCTATTGCACCGCCGTCGGCAAAGCAATTCTCGCGGAACTTCCAGTCGCTGAAGTCGACGTGATCATCAAGCGCTCTGGATTGAAAACAATTACAAAAAATACACTCACCACGCCTGAAGCGCTGCTGGCCGAATTGAAAATTATTCGCGAACGTGGTTTCGCAATTGATGACGAGGAAAACGAAGTCGGCGTGCGTTGCGTTGGCGCGGCGGTGCGCGATTATCTTGGCAGGCCCGTTGCGGCGCTGAGTGTTTCCGGCCCGGCGTTTCGCGTCAGCAAAGCCAGAGTTCTAATTATTGCCAAACCGGTGATGAGGGCCGCGGCGGCGCTTTCCGCCGAACTGGGTTTCAAGCCACAGGTAAGCGCGATGGGCGGCGCGTTTGGCCGCTAAGCAAATGTTGACGAGCGATTGTCGGAGCTCGAATCTTTAATTTGGACCAGCCAGTTAGCGCCGGTAGAGACGCCGAATGTTCGATCCAGAAAAGAATTCCGCGAACTCCGCGCCGGATGCTTTAAGCCCGACGGCGAACACATCCGCAACTGGAGCCGCCCTTCACGCTATTGGCCGCTACCGCTGGGTAATCTGCGGACTTCTTCTTTTCGCCACCACCAAAAGTTACATGGACCGCCAGGTCCTGAGCGTTTTGAAGGAAACGCTTTCGCACGATTTTCATTGGACCGAAATCGACTACAGCAATATCGTTTTAACTTTTCAAACATTTTACGCTGTCGGCATGGTGCTGGTCGGCCGTCTTGTCGATAAGCTTGGCACTCGAAAAGCATTTGCGTTGACGATGACTTTTTGGAGCATCGCTTCAATGTCCAACGGCTTCGGCAAATCTTACGGACATTTTATTTTTGCCGCCGCGGCTCTGGGACTCGGACAAGCCGGAATGTTTCCGGCCAGTATTAAAGCCGTGGCCGAATGGTTTCCGCGAAAAGAGCGCGCGCTGGCCACAGGAATTTTCAATGCCGGCACAAATATCGGCGCGATCCTCGGGCCGCTCGTGGTGCCGTTGATCACTTATCGTTGGGGATGGCAGTGGGCGTTTATCGTCGTCGGTTCGCTCGGATTTATTTGGGTAGCGCTGTGGTTGATTTTCTACCAAAAGCCGGAAGAACATCCGCGTGTCTCGGCTGGAGAACTCGCTCATATCAAGAGTGATCCAATCGAAGGCCGCGAAAAAATTCCGTGGCTAAACTTGATCAAGTATCGCCAGACGTGGGCATTCGTTGCCGGCAAATTTTTGACGGATCCAGTTTGGTGGCTCTATTTATTTTGGGCGCCCAGTTTTCTGCAGCGTCATTTTGGATTGACGCTTGCGCAGGTTGCTGCTCCCATCATGGTGATTTACATCATCGCAGATGTCGGCAGCGTCGCCGGCGGATGGTTTTCCTCCGCGCTGATTTCGCGCGGAGCAACGGTGAATCGCGGCCGCAAAACCGCCATGCTGGTCTGCGCCATTGCCGTGATGCCGATTATTTTCGCAAATCAAATGCGCAATATGTGGGCCGCAGTTTTATTGTTTGGTTTGGCCGCTGCGGCTCATCAAGGATTTTCCGCGAACCTCTACACCATCACATCGGATATGTTTCCGAATCGCGCGGTTGGTTCCGTCACCGGAATTGGCGGCATGGTCGGTTCAATCGGCGGAATGATCATGGCGCGCGGAGTCGGTGTCGTGCTTCAGCGTACGGGCAGCTACCGAATTCCGTTGTTCATGGCGGGATTTGCTTATTTACTGGCGCTTTTGCTTATCCAATTGTTGGCTCCGAGATTAGAACCAGCAGCGCTCGCAGCCGCTCGTTCCTAATCGTGAACGAATTTGCGGCGCGCAACTGGAATTGATTTTTTAAATCGACGCGAGGTGAGCGAATGGCTCTGAAAATCAGAGCGAAACAAGAATGCCGCTGGGATATCGTCACACTTGGCGAAGTAATGTTGCGCCTCGATCCCGGCGACCGCCGCATTTTCACCACGCGCAGCTTTGATGTTTACGAAGGCGGCGGAGAATATAACGTCGCGCGCGGATTGAAGCGCTGCTTTGGTATGGACGCCGCGGTCGTCACCGCGTTTGCCGATAATCCTATCGGCCGATTAATTCAGGATTTAATTTACCAAGGCGGAGTCGATCAATCTCTGATTCGCTGGGTCCCGTATGATGGAGTTGGCCGCACCGTGCGCAACGGTTTGAATTTTACCGAGCGCGGCTTCGGCGTTCGCGCTGCCGTCGGATGTTCGGACCGCGGACACACCGCCGTTTCGCAATTGAAGCCGGGCCAAATTGATTGGGACAGCATTTTCGCGAAAGGAAATCCAAATTCAGGCGCGCGTTGGTTTCACACCGGCGGAATTTTCTGCGCGCTTTCTGAAACAACTCCCGATGTTGCCATCGAAGCGCTGCAATCAGCGCGGCGAAATGGAGTGATCACTTCCTACGATCTAAATTATCGCGATTCGCTCTGGGCTTCCTTCGGCGGAAAAAAGCAGGCGCAAATTGTAAATCGCCGCATCGCTCCGTTTGTTGACGTCGTTCTCGGCAACGAAGAGGATTTTTCCGCCGCGCTCGGATATGAAATTCCCGGCATGGACGAAAGTCTCTCGAATTTCGAGGTCGATGGTTTCAAAACAATGATTCAAAAAGTCGTGAAAGATTTTCCGTTCAGCGTGGTAGCTACTACTTTGCGCAAAGCAAAAACCGCAACGATTAACGATTGGGGCGCCATCTGTTATTGTGATGGACGATTTTACGAAGCGCGGCATCGCGAAAATTTAGAAATTCTCGATCGCGTTGGTGGCGGCGATTCTTTTGCCGCCGGATTAATTTACGGTTTCCTGGAAGGGAAAGATCCGCAGTGGTCGGTTGACTGCGGCGCGGCGCATGGGGCGTTGGCCATGACAACTCCCGGCGATACAACCATGGCGACCGCGAAAGAAGTTTTCCAGTTGATGAAGGGAAGTGGCGCGCGTATCGCGCGTTGAAACGAACTGATACTATGGAAGCATGGGGCAAGTGAGGATGGTTCTTAGGAATGAACGCGGAAGATGTAAAGAACCGAATTATAGAAATCGGAGTTGTGCCTGTAGTGCGAGCTTCCTCCTCGAAGGAAGCGATGAATGCGGTGGACGCAATTTGTAGCGGTGGAATTCCCATCGCGGAAATAACCATGACCGTTCCCGGAGCGGTGGAAATTATCCGGGAGCTGGTGAAAACTCGCGGCTCCAGCGTTCTCGTTGGAGCTGGAACTGTTCTCGACGAGGAAACCGCCGCGCTTTGTCTTGATGCTGGCGCACAATTCATTGTTAGTCCGGGTCTCGATATAAAAACTGTCGAGCTTGCTAAGAAACGCGGCAGCGTAATCATGGCTGGCGCGCTTACTCCCACCGAAGTAATCACTGCATGGCGCGCCGGCGCGGATTTCGTGAAAGTATTTCCGTGCGGCCAAGTCGGCGGACCAAAATATATCAACGCGCTTCGCGGACCGCTGCCGCAGATTCCGCTGGTTCCCACTGGCGGCGTGAATCTGAATACCGCGGTGGATTTTATTCTCGCGGGCTGTGCGGCGCTCGGAGTCGGCGGCGAATTAGTGCAAGCGTCCGCGTTGAAAGAAGGACACCCGGAAATTATCACCGACGCCGCGCGAAAATTTGTTGAGCTTGTGAAGCTCGGCCGGGAAAAACTTGCGCGCGTCAACGGAAAATCCGCGCCGCAAACTGTCCGCGCATAAAAATGTTTTCTCGCGTTCTCACTTGCGCGGAACAAAATTTCGGCCGGGAATCCGCCGCAAAAATCAGCGCATCTAATTTATTGATTAACGCCGCTGGCCAGGAATCCGCCGTCAACCGCGAGCACATGTCCATTCACGAAGCTGGCGGAATCCGACGCGAGAAAAATCGCGGCGCCAACGAGTTCGTCGGTCTGGCCAAATCGCGCCATCGGAGTGCGCATCAAAAATTCTTTTCCGCGCGCGGTGCCGTCCAACAGCGCCGAATTCAAATCCGTGCGGAAAACACCCGGAGCAATCGCGTTCACGCAAACGCCATGTTTGGCCCATTCCACAGCGAGCGATTTTGTGAGCGACGCGACCGCAGCTTTGCTTGCGGAATATGCGGCCACCTCGAAAAGCCCCACGAACGACGAGAGCGACGCGATATTCACGATGCGCCCGTATTTTTGCGCGATCATTTGACGGCCAAAAACCTGGCAAGCGCGCAGAGTGCCGGTCAGATTCGTCTCGAGAATCGCATTCCATTCGGCGTCGGAAACATCCAGTGTCGGCGTGCGTTTCGTTCGGCCAGCGCAGTTCACAAGGATTTCGACTTTGCCGAATTTTTCGCGCGCGGCTGCCAGAAGTTTTCCAAGACTTGCGGCGTCGGTCACATCGCTCGGACAGACCAGCGATTGACGGCCAAGTTTTTCAATTTCAGTGGCGGCGGATTCCACCAGGTCGGCGCGGCGTCCCGTCGGAATTACGTTTGCTCCGGCGATGGCGAGACCTTTGGAGAGCGCCAGCCCGATGCCAGTGGTTCCACCGGTGACGACAGCGATTTTATTTTTCAGATCCAAAAGCGGATGTCCCATTTGCGTCCTCTCAAGAAAACATTTTCGAGCGCGTTGACGATAACATAGGATTAGGAAACGCACATGCAAAGCAAAGTTGTGAAACTCGATCCGCGTGACAATCTCATCATCGCGCTCACCGATTTACACGCCGGTGATGAGGTTTCCGTTTCCGGTGAAACTTTCATGCTCGTCACCGATGTTCCCGCGAAACAGAAATTCGCCGCGAAGGATTTCTCCGTTGGCGATCACGTTTCCATGTACGGCGTCGTGGTCGGCAAAGCTGTAGTGCCGATCAAGCGCGGAGAAATTATTTCCACGCGCAACATCCGGCATGACGCAGCAACTTTCGACGCGCATCGCGAGCCGCACAAATGGAATCCTCCCGACGTTTCCAAATGGAAGGACCGCACCTTTAACGGCTACCATCGCGCCGACGGGCAAGTCGGCACGCGCAATTTCTGGATCGTGCTGCCGCTCGTTTTCTGCGAGAACCGCAATCTCGCCGTGCTGAAACAAGCTTTTGAAGAGGAGCTTGGTTTCGCCGCTCCGCAGATTTTCCGCCGGCAAGTTGCGGAACTCGCAAAGCTTTATTATGACGGCAAAAAAGATTCCATCCGCGATTACACTTTTCAAAAAGCAGCTTCGCAATCCGCTGCGCCGAAATTATTTCCAAATGTTGACGGCATAAAATTTCTGATGCACGAAGGCGGCTGCGGCGGCACGCGCGAAGACGCCAACAATCTCTGCGGACTTCTGGCCGGATACATCAATCATCCAAATGTTGCCGGCGCAACCGTCCTCAGTTTGGGCTGCCAGAACGCGCAAATTTCAATTCTTCAGGAACAAATCCGTCTGCGCGCGCCGAATAATAAAAAGCCAGTTCTAATTTTCGAGCAGCAACAAAGCGCGTCCGAAGCTGCAATGATTGCAGATGCAATTCGCGAAACTTTTCTCGGACTCATTGAAGCTGACTCCGCTGTTCGCGCGCCCGCTCCGCTTTCCAAGCTTACCGTCGGACTGAAGTGCGGCGGCTCCGACGGATTTTCCGGCATCTCCGCGAATCCCGCGATTGGCCACGTTGCCGATATGCTTGCCGCGCTCGGCGGGCGCGGAATTCTTTCCGAATTTCCCGAACTTTGCGGCGTGGAACAGGAACTGATCAATCGCTGCGTGAATGAAAATGTTTCCAATCGATTCGTGAAACTGATGCATGACTACGCCGCGCGCGCAAAAGCCGTTCGCTCCGGATTTGAAATGAATCCTTCGCCCGGAAATATTCGCGACGGCCTGATCACGGACGCGATGAAGTCCGCCGGCGCCGCGAAAAAAGGCGGCACGTCTCCGGTAACCGCGGTGCTGGACTATCCCGAATATTCCAGCGTGCCCGGCCTGAATCTTCAGTGCACTCCGGGCAATGACGTCGAATGCGTCACCGCGCAAGTCGGCGCTGGCGCAAACGTTGTGCTCTTCACCACCGGACTCGGCACGCCCACCGGAAATCCCGTCGCGCCGGTCGTAAAACTTTCCACCAATACCGCGCTGCTGCAAAGAATGTCCGACATTATTGACGTGAACACCGGCCCGATTATTTCCGGCGATTCCACTATCGAACAAATGGGCGAATCGATTCTGGAATTCGTGGTCGACGTGGCCAGCGGAAAAACTCGGACTAAGGCCGAACTCGGCTCGCAGGAAGATTTCATTCCCTGGAAGCGCGGGGTGTCGTTGTAGATGCGGGCTCTCGTAGGGACAAACCTTCAGGTTGTCCGCGTCCGTGATTTGGTCGTGTGTCCCTTTATAGCGACGCGCCATTTGCCGCCAACGATCGAATTTTGTACCCCGGTTTTCTAAATCTTTCCTTCGCCTAACACGACCTGACCCGAGGTTCCTTGGAGTCAGTTGCCAGTGTAGTTCGGAATCCACCGGCGCACCGCCAGGGATCGCCCGGATACCAGTTCACGCGCCCTCCGAGTTGTCGTTTGTAATGTCGATGAACAGCCAATCTGCTGCAGAGCATGAAATGCATATTAATTAGTGATAACCTTCGGCGAGAATTGGGAGGACAAGTGAACGATTCCGGAACAACACAAGATAAGACCATCACCGAGAAAGACTTCATCGAAGAATGGCTAGTTGATGTGCAAGCAGGCAAGCCGTCCACAGTCGAATTAGGGCACCGATTCGCGCAAAAATTGGTCACGCAATGGTTGGACGTATCAGAGAACAGCGACGATCTAGTTTATTGCGACGGGGCCGGAGACGGTGGAATTGATGTCGCCTTTCTAGACCGTGGCGAGAGCATGGAAGGGGAAGAAGCCACCACTCAGGCGGATACGTGGTACTTGGTTCAAAGTAAATACGGTAAAGCGTTTCAAGGAACCGGGACGCTTTTGTCTTAGGGGCAGAAAGTAATTGACACCCTCGATGGCAAACGTACCAAGCTTTCATCTTTGGCGGAGGGGCTGCTTGATCGCCTCAACACGTTTCGGGGAAGTATGTCCGAGCGTGATCGAATAATTCTTGTCTTCGCCACGCAAGCCCCGTTGGCGATCGAAGAGAAGCGAGTGATGGGCGATTTGCGAGCAATGGGCAGGCAGAGGTTGGGTAATCTGTTTGACGTCGAAAGCATATCGATCGAGACGATTTATCAGAGGACGTTAGAAATACTCGAACACGCGCGCATTCGAGTCGTACTCAAGTCAAACCTCGCAGGTTCAGGAGACGAATTGCTCGTAGGCTCAACTCCACTCGTCGCGCTCTATGGATTCATGAAGGAGTACCGCTCAAAAACTGAGGACCTTGACCGTCTGTACGAAAAGAATGTCCGCAAGTTTCTGGGTATGCGAGGGCGCGTTAATAAGGCAATCCAGGGCACCTTGGAGAAGACTCCCGAACGCTTCGGACTTTACAACAATGGCATCACGATAGTTGTGGAAAACTTCGAGGTTGGTACGTCTGGCGAAGTAACGCTGACAGAACCGTTCATCGTGAATGGATGCCAGACTACTCGAACGATTTGGGAAGTTTTTCACCGTCGCTTGGAGGCTGGCGGCACCGGGAATAGTGAAGCTCTCACGGAATGGCAAACTCAAGCGGGAAAAGGTGTGGTAGTGACGAAGGTGGTGAAAGTAGGTGTAGAAGGGGAACAGCTACTTGAGCAGATAACCCGTCACACGAATACGCAAAACGCTATCCGCGAAAAAGACTTCCTTGCACTCACTTCTGATTTCCGTTCCTGGGCAAGGGCTATGGAAGACGGACACGATATTTATCTGGAGATCCAGCGCGGTGGATGGGATTCGCGCCGCACGCTGCAAAAGCAAAAACCGGGAATAAAGCAATTCAAGGAGGCCGCCAACGCCTTTGATCTGCTAAAGGTTTATGGTGCAGGCTGGCTAGGGGAGGCGGGTCTGGCTTTCGGAAAAAATCCTCCGTTTCTTCCGAATGGTTCAGTCTTCAAAAAGATAATCAATAACGAAGACGCTGGCGAAGATGCTTTTGGTGTAGACGATTTACTAGCAGCCTACCAACTCCAGTCCGAGGCTGATCGATTTCAATTTGGTCGAGGTGCTCCAGAACCCTCACGGAGACGGACACGGTTCTTGTTTTACATGGTGGTAATCGATCTGCTTCGCGATGTGATGACGCGATCCAAAATCGCCACGTCTCGAAGCAAGTTTACCAGTGCACTATTGAAGTTGTTTGTGCCCGCAAATGAGACGGCCAAAGACGGGTTAATGGGCGCGGCGATCGAAGCGATTGACAGTTATCTCACCCGGGGCACAGATAATAGCCTTTTCGATGAGCCGGCTTTCGTCGGCGCGATGAACAGTGATCTCAACGCGTTCATGAAATGGGAGAAATTGGGAAAGAGCGAAACAGACTGTCCGAGATTTAGACAACTGTTGGCGGTCACCAAGCAAGCCATGGCGCAACGTGTTGGCGGACAGTCGTCTGCGCGCGAGCAAATCGCCGCGGCTTTAAGAGAGTAGCTTTGCGAGAGAAGATCGGGCGGACGGGCGCCCCATCCTTGCGAAGCGAGGACGGGGCTCTTCAGCACTTGACTTCCATATCCCAGAACTAGGATAATCAATGAGTAGGACGAACAGAGTCCCGGGCGAAAAGCCGTTATTCTGGCTCGGCTCCAGCAAACGCGATCTGCTGGCTTTCCCCGAACCCGTCAAAGACGAGATTGGAATTGCTTTGAGCGTCGCGCAGTTCGGGAAAAAACACCCCGACGCAAAACCGTGGAAGGGCGAAGGCGCCGGAGTATTCGAGGTCGTCGAGCATCATCGCGGTGACACGTTCCGCGCGGTTTACACGGTGAGATTTTCGAGCGCCGTATATGTTCTACACGCGTTTCAAAAGAAGTCACCGAGCGGCATCAGAACATCGCGGACGGATGTGGAATTAATTAGTCAGCGGCTAAAGATAGCGCATCAAGACTACGAGGCCCGAAATGCGAAAGACGACAACTAAAGTGCAAGTGACTCCAAGCTCCGGCAACGTGTTCGCCGATCTGCGTCTACCCAACCCTGAAGACAAAAAGACAAAAGTCCGCCTCGCCACTGAAATAAATCAAATCATTCAAGACCTGAAACTTTCACAAACCGACGCCGCGCAGAAACTAAACATAAACCAACCAAAAATCTCAGCCCTCTCGAAATATCGTCTCGAAGGTTTTTCCGTCGAGCGCCTAATGATCTTCCTCACGCGTCTCAATCGCGACGTGGAAATCGTGATTCATAGGAAAACTCGGTCTCGAAGGTCCGCAAGAATCATGATAACTTCGTCACCGGGCGACTCCCGGCAACTGGCACACGGGCGGTCAGGCGCGTGACTCGAGTTGCCTTTGTGCGTCTCGACATCGCGCATTCTTCGTGCAACGGCTTCCACGATTGGCAGTGAACAATCAGCGCTCCTCAACCGGCAGGTGCATGCTTATGTGCTTTGTTTCCTTAGCCTTAGCTGATATGCCGTCCTTCCGCCAAAAGTCGATTCTTGAAAAAATGCGTACCCCCACCCCGGGGGTCGTTAGTCATGTGTGTGCTAATAAAGGACTTACGGTGATCTATGGTGGATGTGTGTGCTAATAAGGGACTTAACGGAGAGCTGGTCGGGTAGGCGGCCCGCTTCCATTTCGGCATTCCTAGCCGGGATGCTGCACATTAAGGAGGGCCCGGGGCTTCTTCGCTTAGAGGGTTTCCTCTTCTCCGATCTCCCTCAAATCTTTTCTCTGTGTCTCTGCGAACTCTGTGTTGACAGCTTTTCTTGTCTTTTTCCGTCCCCAAAAAGTGCATTATAATGCACTTTTTTGCCAAAATCGCCTCTCAACATGCATTATAATGCACTTTTTGATGCTTCTACCTGTCCCCCACCCCGTCAACTCTAAACTTCGCCAGACAACGACTTGCGCGCGCACCGCACCACAAAATCGTAGTCGGTGGGATTCCAGCGGATTTGGAAACTGTTTGGGTGTTGGGGGTTTTTGGGACTGGCGAAGGAGATGGGGTGTTGGGGTTTGTGGCGCTTTTCGTTTAGCCATTGAGTTAGGAGGGAGAGCATGAATGGCTTGGCGAGTTTGCCTCGGAATTGGATGTAGGCGGTGCCGTGATCGTTTTGGCAGGAGTTTAGGGTGGTTAGGCCGGGAGTGTTTAGGATTTGGATTAGTTCCTGGATTTCGTGATCGACTTCGATTTCGGAATTGTTGTGGAGGAGTAATTTGGTTTGAGGGTGTTTTGGTTTGGGCATGAATTGTATTGTACAGAAAATGGAGGCAGGGAAGCAGGGAGGCAAGGGGAAAAGCGGAAGTCGAAAGACAAAAGACAAGTGCTTCAACGCAGAGACGCAGAGGCGCAGAGAAAGGACAGAGGAGAAAAGACGGAGGCACCAGACGAATAAAAAACGGGACGCTGGTTGCGGCGTCCCGTTGATAATTTAGGATGAAGAAAATGGATTAGCGTTTTTTGCGGCGCGGAGCTGGTTTCTTGCGTGTGGCGGATTTCTTTTTTATTGGCGTTGATTTCTTTTTTGCTGAACTGCCGCGTTTTTTATTGAGGACATCGACTTGATGTTTGAAGGTCAGGCCGGGCGTGTGAGTTTCTTTGGCGATGGCTTTTTGATCTTCGTTGGACATATCGATGAATTCAACGCCGACGCCGACTCCGGCCAAGCAGTAGCGAACTTCGCAGCGGACATTGATTGGATGATTTGATTTTGCCAGACGGAAACTGACTTTTAAGATTGCGCCTTCGGGAAAATCGGCGGCGGTATTGATGAACATTCCCGTTGGGCTGATGTCCGGCGGACGAATAGGGAAGACGTCGCTGCGTCCTTCGTAGGTGAGCGAGAGATCTTTCAGATTCGAGTAGCGAGGCCACTTTCTTGTTGGAACGGGAGCGGCAGTTTTCGCGAGAGAGGTCACGATTTGAGAGTTCCTTCCAGGGCTGCTTTGCTTGAGCGCCCGCGTGCGGGGGATGACGGCTGAGGCGCAGCTGACGCTGAGCCTTTACGTTTTACTCCGCAGTGAGGGCAGAACTGAAACGTGGGGGAAATCCTGCGGCCGCACTGTGCACATTCGGGGAAGCTTCCGGTGTGAACCGGAACGACACGGGTAATTTCTTCGATGCTGGTCATGCCGGTAATAATTTTATCGAGCGCGTCTTCCTGCATTAATTTCATGCCGATATCGCGCATGTGATTGCGGATGTCTTCATTTCGCACGCCAGTGCGGACGGCATCGCGAATGGTTTCGTCGAAGGGAAGAATTTCATAGATGCCGACGCGGCCGCGATAGCCGGTAAGTTCGCAGAGTTCGCAGCCCCTGGGAACAAAGATAGTGGACACCGGATCGACCTGGCCGAGTTGTTCCATGCGTTCGAGATTGGCGACGGTTGGTTCTTCCGTGCCTTTGCAAGTGCACAGGCGCCGAACGAGCCGCTGCGCCATGATGGCGGTGATTGATGACGAAATCATGAATGGCGGAATGCCGAGGTCGAGCAAGCGAGTGACGGCGGCGACGGAATCATTGGTGTGCAGGGTGGAGAGAACTAAGTGGCCGGTTTGCGCGGCCTTCATGGCGATTTCCGCGGTTTCTTTATCGCGGATTTCGCCGACCATGATGACGTTTGGATCCTGGCGCAAAATGGAACGCAGGCAAGACGCGAAAGTGAGTCCGGTTTTTGTGTTGACGTGAACTTGATTGACTCCCGGCAAAACATATTCGACGGGATCTTCTACGGTGACAATATTAACTTCCGGTTTGCGAAGATGATTTAGCGCGGCGTAGAGGGTGGTGCTTTTGCCGGAACCGGTCGGACCGGTGACGAGCATCATGCCCTGCGGTTGAGCGAGAGCTGTGAGCAAAGTGGATTCGACAGCGGGAGGCAAACCCAGTTCAGCAAATCCGCGAACTGTTTCGCCGGGATTCAGAAGCCGCATGACAATTTTTTCGCCGTACTGCGTGGGCAGGGAAGAAACGCGCATGTCAATTTGTTGCGCGCCCATTTTCACCAGGAAGCGGCCGTCCTGCGGATTGCGACGCTCGGCGATGTCCATATCGGCAAGAATTTTTATGCGCGAAATAAAAGAATTCTGGAGAGCGGCGGGAACTTTCTGAAGATCGCGGAGAACGCCGTCAACACGGATGCGTACGATTACGCCATCAACTTGCGGCTCAATGTGAATATCACTGGCGTGCTTGGCGCTGGCGGCCATGATGACTTCGGAAGTAAGTCGAACGGCCGGAGTGTGACGGCGGACAAGTTCAGCTTGCGCTTCCTGAATGGCGTCCTTGTTGGCCTGGCGGGTGCTGGTGGAAACAAATTCCATGGCCGGCCCGGCGGATTCGGGTTCGGCAGCGGTCGAGGCGGCAGTTGGTTCTGAGGTGAGGCCTTCGGCGGCGGAAACTTTTCCGCCATAAAATTTTTCAATGGCGGTGAAAATTTCCGCCCGGAAACCGAGACGCGGAGAAATGGTTGCGCCGCTGGTGAATTTCAATTCGTCGGAAAGGCCGATGTTTTGCGGTTCAGCCATGGCGACGACAAGTTTTTTGCCGTCCCTGCGAATGGGGAAGACGCATCCGCGAACGGCGAGATGGCGCGGAATGAGATGCAACACTTCAGCATCGGGAGTTACTTCAGCGCAATTCACGTAAGGAACCGCGGTGACGGCTTCAAGAGCGGAGGCAAGCTCTTCTTTGGTGACGAGTGAGCGCTCGAGCATGAGTTCGCCGAGTCGAATCACTTTCCCCTGTTGATCGGCGACAATCTTGGAGAGGTCGCCGGCCGAAATGTGGCCGCGCTCGCGAAGAACCTCGCCCAACTTCTTCTTTTTCACCGGAGCCTCATTCTTTAGCGTTGAGAAGCAATTCTTTCAGAAGTTCAGTGCCTTCGTAGGCCGTGAGCATATTTTTTTGCATCATTAGGCCGATCAAGCGGCCGATCACATGGCGTTCGACCTTCGGATAACTATGAATCGCTTGATTCAATTCGGGCGCGGCTTCAATCGGCGCGGTATCTCCCCTGACCTGAGCGATCCAACGTTTGAGAACAGATGCCATGTCGGGTCCGACAGGATTGAAGGTGATGCCCATGCCCATTCCGGGCAGGGAATAAACGACGGCGCCGTTAGCCTCAAAATGAAGACTGCCGTGGCGAATATTAATTTGAATTTTTGTGCCGGGGGAAAAAACATTTATGACATCGAGGTAGCAGCCGGTGAGGCTGATATCAGAAACGCGAGCAGTGATGCGCGTGGCGGAAGCGATATCGACAATTTCGGTGACGGCGGAAAATGGAAAACGCTCGGAAGTGCGGCGCTCCGCGACGTCGCTTCCAGCCTTCGACGAATAATTACTGTTTGACTTCGGCAGATTGCTCATCGGCGCAGCTCGAACTCCTGTTTACAGATAGCCTATCGAAGATGGTTCCAGCTGCCTCTATTCTGGTTTGCGAGCGCGCATGTACACAATAGAAATTGAAAGCGGGCGTGCTGGAATGCAAACGGGTGGGTTGAAATGGCGGAATGTCGTCCGTGCTACATAGCCGGACGCGGTGGGATGTATACATAAATGAAGCGAATGAAATCCGGATGAAGAAAATTTCGCGGAAATTTTCATGGGAGTGCGGAACTATTATTTAGTGCGCGGGTTGTATGTGTAACAGATGGGGGTTGCCGTTATGAATCGCAAAATGCCGTGGGCATTAGCGGCTCTTTTGGCCGCAGTGATATTGGTGTGTGGATGCGGTGGGGCGGGAACGGGAACGACGCCACCACCGGTGATCAGCGTGGCCGTGTCGCCAAGTTCGGCGAGCGTCCGCGCAGGAAGTTCACAAACATTCACGGCGATGGTGACGGGAACGACGAACACGGCGGTGACATGGCAAGTGAACAACGTCACCGGCGGAAATTCCTCGATAGGAACGATCGATGGTTCGGGAAATTATTTGGCTCCTGCCGTTGTGCCAACTTCAAATTCGGTTTCTGTTGAAGCAGTTAGCGCAGCGAGCGCGTCTTCGTCCGGCAGCAGCGCGATAACATTGATGAATCCTGTGCCGATTGTTTCGGGAGCGAGTCCTGCATCGATTCCAGTGGGAACATTTTCGCTCACGGTGACTGGAAGCGAATTTGTGAGCGGAGCGCAGGTGATGTTTGGCGGCGCGGCGCTGACGACGACATTTGTTTCGTCCACGCAATTGACGGCGCCGGGAACAGCGACGACTGCGCAAGTAGGAACAGTTTCGGTGACGGTGAGCAATCCGAATCCGGGCTCGGCGAATTCCATGACTTCAGCGCCAGTGCAGGTGACGGCTGCGACGGCAGTGACCGCGGCGGCAGCGGTGAGATTCTTGGAGCAATCGACATTTGGGCCAACGCCCGCGCTGGTTTCGCAAGTGCAGGCGAGCGGATTCGCGCCATTTTTGACGAGTCAATTTACGGCGACGCAGTCCACATTTCCGGATCCCGCGACGGGTGTGACCAGCATCATGCCGACGGCGCAAATTTTCTTTACGAATGCGATGACAAATCCGGATCAACTGAGGCAGCGCGTGGCGTTTGCGCTGAGCGAGATATTTGTTACATCGAATTTTACGGTGCCGCCGCAAGGAATGGCGCCATATCTGCGGACGCTTTCGGCGGACGCGTTCACAAATTACGAAACGATCATGCAGGACGTGACGCTGAGTCCGGCGATGGGCTTGTACTTGAACATGGTGGACAACGACAAGCCGAACACGACGAACGGAACGCACGCGAATGAGAATTACTCGCGCGAATTGATGCAGCTTTTCACCCTGGGGCTTTATTTATTGAACAACGACGGAACGCTGCAACTGGATGGGAATGGAAATCCGATTCCGACTTATACGCAGGCGCAGGTGACGGCGTTTGCGAATGCGTACACGGGCTGGACGTATCCGACGGAGCCGGGCGCCACGCTGGTGAAACACAATCCACAATATTTTCTTGGGCCGATGGAATTATTCGAGAGCAATCACGACCTGGGATCGAAGACGCTTCTGCTGGGAACAGTTCTTCCGGCGGGACAAACGGGCACGGTGGATTTGCAGGACGCGCTGGACAATATTTTCAATCATCCAAACTTGCCGCCGTTTGTTTCCGGATTATTGATTCAACATTTGGTGACCAGCAATCCGAGTCCGGCATACGTCAGCCGCGTGGCGAATGTATTTGAGGCGGGAACATTCCAGGGAATTGGGAGCGGGCAGCGCGGCGACATGCAAGCGGTGATCGCGGCGATACTGCTCGACCCGGAAGCGCGGCGCGGAGATAATCCGGCAACCGCGGTGGCGACGGACGGACATTTGCGCGAGCCAATTCTTTACGTGGCGAATGTGCTGCGAGCATTTGGCGCTACAACGGACGGAGCCCAGCCGGTGAATTACGCGACAAACATGGGCCAGGCGCCGATGCGTTCGGGAAGCGTATTTAATTTCTTTCCGCCGAATTATGTGATTCCGGGGACGACGATGCTGGGGCCGGAATTTGATTTGCAGACTACGGCGACGGCGCTGGTGCGAATTAATTTTGTGAACTCATTTGCGTTCAGCACGCTGGGCGCCGGAACGACGGTGAGTTTCGCGACGTACGCGAATATGGCGGCAAGCAATCCCGGAGCGATGGTGGACGCGTTGAATGCGCTATTGCTGCACGGAACGATGTCGGTCACGGACCGTGCGGATATTTTGGCGGCGGTGAATGCTGTGCCTGCGGGAACGAATCAGGCGACGCTGCAAGCCGAGACGGCAATTTATTTAATTGCTTCGTCGTCGCAATACCAAGTGATGCACTAGAACGGGCCGTGATTTCAGAAAAGTATTTTGAGTGCAGTTGATTTGAGGAGGGGCCATGCGACACACGCGAAGAGATTTTATCCGGAAAGGCTGCTGCGCTGCGGCGGCGATGGGAGTGGCGTCAAGCTTCCGGAGTTTTGGATTGATCAACGCGCTGGCGCAGGGCACGCCGGGATTTCAGTCGCTCGTCTGCATATTTTTATTTGGCGGGAACGATGCGAACAATATGCTGGTGCCGAACGACACGGCGGGATACGCGAACTACAACACGATTCGCGGCGGAGGCGGACTGGCGTTGACGCAGGCTTCATTGCTGCCGATTACGGCGAAGACAGCGCAGAATGGATCGACATTATTTGGATTGCATCCGAATTTGCCGGAAATACAAGGGCTGTACAATTCGGGCAAGCTGGCATTTTTGGCGAATGTCGGGCCGCTGGTGCAACCGATTACGCGCGCGCAATATTTGGCGAACAGTCTTACCGTTCCCACAAATTTATTTTCACACGCGGATCAACAAGCGCAGTGGCAAACATCAGAACTGGATGGATTTCCGACGACAGGGTGGGCGGGACGCGTGGCGGATGCTGTGCAGCCTTTGTTGAATGGCGGCGCAACATTTCCACCGATTACATCCGTGGCAGGAAGCGCAATTTTTTGCACCGGGCAACAGACGCAGCCGTACGCAATTATTCCGGGGACAACTCCGGGATTAACGGGATTTGACGCGACGGCGCCATCGACGGCCAGGTTGGCTGCTCTGCAACAACTTTTGACGCTGGATACGGGCGTGTCGATGATTCAGGCGGCCAGTTCGATCACTACGAATTCGCTGGCCGATAGCAAAATACTTTCAGCGGCGCTGGCTGCGTCATCGCCATTGGCCACAGTGTTTCCGACGACAGGCCTGGGCGCGCAATTGTTACAGGTGGCGCAGATTTTGAAAGTGCGGTCGGCGCTGGGATTGCAGCGGCAAATATTTTTCTGTTCGCTGGGCGGATTCGATACGCACAGCAATCAGATTGCGACGCAGCAGAGTTTGTTCGCGCAACTGAGTCCCGCAGTGCAGGCGTTTCACAACGCCACGATTGAGCTGAACATCGAGCAGGACGTGACGACGTTCACGATGTCGGATTTCAGCAGGACGTATCAGCCGGCTACGGATGGCGGCACGGATCACGCGTGGGGCGGAATTCAAATGATGGTGGGCGGCGCGGTGCAGGGCGGAGATATTTTCGGGACGCTGCCAGTTTTTACGCTGGGCGGGCCGAATGATGTGGGGAGCAACGGGCGATGGATTCCGACGACGGCGCTGGATCAGTACGGAGCGACCCTGGCTTCGTGGTTCGGAGTGCCGACGGCGGACCTGGCGGGAATTTTTCCGAACCTGGCGAATTTTACTACGAAGAATTTGGGATTTTTGTAGAGACGATTTGATTTTTTGTTCGGCTGAAAGGGCCTCTCCCGTGAGGGGCCTTTTTTGTTTGTTATTTCTCCGACGCACCAGTTGGTTTGGCCGTAACGGGCCGACGCTTTGCGCGGATAGTGACGTCGATATCGCCGTTGCGAATGTTGGTAAAGCGCATGAGGACGCGGCCTTGATCGTCGAGCGAAATTATTGCGGGTACGTTTAGTGATGTGAGCATCCAGCCCGCGGGTAGCGTGACGAGATTCAGTGGGCGGCCCAGAGTGCGCTTCCAAACTAATTCGTCTTTGTCCATCGTGTAGCCGACGGCGTCGGTGTAAGTTTCTTCCACGCGAATGCGGACGGATTCACCTTCGGCGATTGGATGATCGAGATCGCCCTGCACGACGACTGAATCCGGCGCGGTTGGATTCGGATAATACTTCAGGTCGTTCACTGACTTGCCTGTGACGGTGTAGGTCTTCAGTTCTTGTCCCGTGTCCGCATTAGACATTTTTGAATCAGGATTTACAGCGCTGCCTGCGCGGACGAAACTGTGGGCGTATTTTTGTCCGACGCGGGTGAGTGTGAAATCGTGCGAAATCTTAAATTGGTGCGTGCTGGGATCTTGCAACCAGTATGTAATTTCTAGATCTTGTTCGGCGCGATGGAATTGCGATTGTGCCGCTACGCTTAGTACGAGAAGTGCAGCGAGCGATGTGCTCGTGATCAGGCGGCGAAAATTCATGGGAGCCTCCGTGCGGTGATTTTCACGGGAAGTTGGTCGTCGCGATCATTCAGGAAACTGAGATGCGTCCGGCCGTCCGAATCTATGTTGACGATTGCCGGAGATGCGCTGCCGATTAATTCCCATCCTGCGGGAAGGACGACGGTGTTGCGCTTAATGCCGAGCGGACGATCGAAAACGAGTAGGCCATTCTTAATATCGTAGGAAGGCGCGTCGGTATAAGTTTTGAAAATGCGAATACGAGTTTGTCCGTTGTGAGGAACCGGACCGAGCAAGGTGACTTTCAGGAAAAGGTCACCGTCCGGCGTGCGCGGAGAAACTTCGCCGGTGAGCTTCGCATCCTTGCCGGTTACCGTTTCAAATTTCAAATCTTTGCCGGATGCGCGCTCGATGACGCGCTCTTTTGTCGCCGTGGAACCGGGGCGAATGGGATTGAAAAAATATTTGGCGCCTTCGCGGGTGACGGTCACGTCGTAGGTGATGGCGAATTGGTGCGTTTCCGGCGGCAACAATTCGTAGAGAGTGTATTCGTCGGCGGCGAATGCCGGGACGCAGATGCCGAGGATTGCGGCGATTAGAATTAGTTTGCGCATAGTTGTTGGCGACGCGGAGTTTATCACGAAGTTCGGGCCGAATTTATTTCTATTGTGGCTCCTTGGCGGCGATGGTTCCGATATTTGCGATGGCGGCGGCTTTCGTCATAGTAGGAACGGCGCAAATATAAAGGACGACTCCCGCGACGGGCGCGCGCGCTTCCTGCACGATGTTGCCGATGTAGTCGGTGACGTAGCCGATTTTCATTCCCGCAGCGACGTAAGTTCCGCGTTTTACCTCAGGATAAAAAATTCCATTTTGATCGCCGGAAACGGTGACAACTTTTTCGATCCACACAGGGTTCTTGACGAAGGGCGCGTCACCGGGAAGTATTTTCAAATAGCGCATAATATTTTCGCTGCCGTGGACGAGCGCGTTGACGTCTTCTGGTTCTACGGTGCCGGCGTGTCCGGCTTCGGCGATTGCTGCGGGCTTTCCGCGAGTGAGCGCGGTGTTGCTGAGGTAGCGCGAAGCGGCGGGATCGCGCGGAAAATCAGTTTGAATGATGATGTGATCGAGTCCGAAGGCGAGCGTGAGATCGCGCGTGATGCGGTCCACCTTCTCGTTTCCAGAAATAGTGTAGTAGCTGTAGGGGCGCAAGTCCTCGTCTAGATCGCCGCCGTGAAGATCGATCAAGTAATCGGATTTGTCGACGACTTGCTGCGTCATCAGGAAAGAGACACGATCGGTTTGCGTGCCGTCCATTTTGCCGGGATAAAAACGATTCATACTTTTATTATCGACGGGATTTACGTGCGGAACTTTTTGCTCGAAGGATGGAATGTTGATGAGTGGAATTAGAATTACCGTGCCGGAAAGTTTTGTGGGGTCGAGAGTGGCGATCAGACGCTCGACCGCGATGATGGAAGCGTATTCAGTTCCGTGCGCGCCGGAAACAATTGCAAGAACCGGCCCGGGTTTCGTGCCGCGGAAAATCACGACCGGAATGCGAGTGGCGGCATCGACGCCGGCCGGAACGTCAATGAAGCCGGTGGATTTTTGGCCGGGAATGGCGACGGCTGTTCCGACTGTGAAATTATTTTGCTGGGTGCGGCCGGGCGTTGCGAAAATTATTGCGGCGGTGACTACGATTGCGGTGAGCGCGAATTTGTGGCGGCGTGACATTTGTTTGGCTCCTATGAATTGGCCGAGGCTAACTTGGCTGGGAGCGCGGGTCAAGCGCGACGTTATATTAATGATGGAGTACGACGCGAGCTGGTTGGAGAGACGAAAGGTGACAGTCAATTCTGATAGAATCGGCGGCATATATTAATGACACAAGTTTATCCAGCACGCGATTAGGAGCGAGGTGTCGGCAAATATGACGGGTAAAGGCGCAGCGGCGGTGGCGGCGGAAGTGCGGCACGATTGGACGCTGGCGGAGATCGGCGAAATTTATTCGCTGCCGATGCCGGAGCTGGTATTTCGCGCGCAACAGGTGCACCGAAATTTTCACGCGCCGGATCAGGTGCAGACTTGCCGGCTGCTTTCGATTAAGACGGGCGGATGTCCGGAAGATTGTGGGTACTGTCCGCAGAGCGCGCATTATTCGACAGGATTGGAACGCGAAACGCTAATGGATCCGAATTTTGTAATTGCGTCGGCGAAACGCGCAAAGTCGGAAGGCGTGACGCGATTTTGTTTGGGCGCGGCGTGGCGAGAAGCGCCTGAGGGCGCGGAATTTGAAAATGTGTTGACGATGGTGAGCGGAATCGCGGCGGAAGGATTGGAAGTTTGCTGCACGCTGGGAATGTTGACGGAAGAACAGGCGCGTCGGTTGGGCGCGGCGGGGCTGACGGCGTACAACCACAACTTGGACACGTCGCCGGAATTTTACGGAAAAATAATTACAACGCGCGTGTACGAAGACCGGCTGAAAACTTTGGCGGCGGTGCGAAAAGCGGGAGTGACAGTTTGCTGCGGCGGAATTGTTGGAATGGGAGAATCGGAAGGCGATCGATTCGGACTGTTGCAGCAACTGGCGAGTTTGAATCCGCAGCCGGAGAGCGTGCCGATAAATATGTTGGTGCGCGTGGAAGGCACGCCTCTCAGCGAGCAAGCTCCGCTGGATCCCCTTGTGCTGGTGCGAATGATTGCGACGGCGCGAATATTGATGCCGCGATCGATGGTGCGGCTGGCTGCGGGACGGCAACAAATGTCACGCGAAGCAGTGGTGCTTTGTTTCATGGCGGGCGCGAATTCGATTTTCGTCGGAGAAAAATTATTGACGACGCCAAATCCTGGAGCGGACGAAGACGCGTTGTTATTGGAAGAATTGGGATTGCGGCCGATGGAGTCCCATGTTGGATGAGGACGCGAGCTCGCTGACGCGTTCACTGGAAAAAGAACTGCGCGAGATTGAAGCGCGCGGGCAACTGCGTACCTTGGAAATTCCTGCCGGAATTAATTTCTGCTCGAATGACTATTTAGGTTTGGCGGCGAGTCCTGCGCTGTGCATCGCTCTGATGGATGCAATTTCGCGAGCAGAGCGCGTTGGGTCGACCGGTTCGCGATTGCTGGCGGGAAATGCGCGAGAGTGGGAAGAGTTGGAAAACGAATTTGCGCAATTTGCCGGCACCGACGCGGCGCTTTATTTTACTTCCGGATATGCGGCGAATGTTGGCCTGCTGAGCGCGGTTGCCGGACGCGGCGATATTATTTTTTCCGATGCATCGAATCACGCGAGTTTGATTGATGGCGCGCGAATTTCCGGCGCAGAAAAAGTTGTGTTTCCACATTGCGATTTAGCGTCGCTGGAATTAGCGTTGCACGATCGAGTTAGCCAGTCGGGACGGAAATTAGTTGTGACGGAAAGTGTTTTTAGCATGGATGGAGATTTGGCTCCGATGGGCGAAATGACATTGCTTGCGAAACGCTACGGAGCGGAGATGATCGTGGATGAAGCGCACGCGACGGGAGTATTTGGAGCTGAGGGGCGCGGACGCGTGGCCGAGCTTGGTTTGGCAGGCGAAATATTCGCCGTAGTGCATATGTGTGGGAAGGCGCTTGCCAGCGCTGGTGCCTTTGTGTGCGGAGGCGCGACCCTCAAGAAATACTTAATTAATCGCGCGCGGACATTTTTATTTAATACGGCGCTGCCTCCTTATTTTGCGGAACAGATTCGCGCGGCGCTCGCTTTGACGCGCAGTGCGGATGCGGAGCGAGCGCGGTTGCGCGCAATGTCAGCTCGGCTGCGTGAAGTTTTGCGCGCGGGCGGATGGAACACGGGAAAGAGCGCATCGCAAATAGTGCCGGTTTTACTGGGGAGAAATGATGTTGCATCACAAATTGCGGCGAAGCTAACGCGCGAAGGATTTGCGGTGCGGGCGATACGTCCGCCAACCGTGGCGGAAGGAACGGCGCGATTGAGGCTGTCATTAAATTGTTCGTTGAAGGATGACGAAGTTGCGAGGTTGGTGCTGACGATGACTGGTGCGCGCGAGATGGTTGGCGCCGCTGCTGGAGCGCGGGCGAAATAAATTATGTCACAGAGATATTTTATTACCGGAACGGACACGGGCGTTGGAAAAACGGTGCTTTCCGCGTTGCTTTGCGCGGCGCTGGACGCTTCGTACTGGAAGCCGATACAGACTGGAACGGAAGTGGATTCGGATAGTGAAACTGTTCGGTCACTTGCGGGATTGCCGGCAGAGAAAAGTTTGCCAGAGGCGTATCGATTTGCGCCGGCGGTTTCGCCGCATTTAGCAGCACGTCTCGCCGGAGTTCGGATTGATCTGGCGAGAATAAAATTACCTGCGAGCGCAGGCGATGCGCCGCTGATTGTTGAAGGCGCGGGTGGAGTTTTAGTGCCGCTCAATGAACGCGAGCTGATGGTGGATTTAATGCGTCAATTGGGATTGCCAGTATTATTAGCGGCGCGAAGTTCGCTGGGGACGATTAATCACACGACGCTTTCGCTTGCGGCGCTGCGAAGCGCGGGCCTTACGGTGGCGGGCGTTGTGATGATCGGCGCGCCGAACGTGGAGAATCGCGCGGCGATTGAGGAATATGGGAAAGTTCGCGTGGTCGGAGAAATTCCGTCGCTGACTGAAATAAATCGCGGAACACTTTTAGAAATATTTGCCGCCCGGTTTGATCATTCGCTATTCATGCCGATGACGCGGGCGACGGCTCAATCCTAAAGTCGGGATACTCTTGAGAAAATTAAATTCGTGAAACCTTCCGAGTCAAAACGCGAAAATGGCGCCATGGCTGTTGACGCGCTGCGAATTTGGCATCCGTTTACGCGCGGTGGCCGCGAGGCAGTATTGCCTCGAATCGTGCGCGGCGAAGGCGCATGGCTTTTAACTGATGATGGCCGGCGAATACTCGATGCGATTTCTTCTTGGTGGGTGAATTTGCACGGACACGCGCATCCGAAAATTGCGAACGCAATTGCAGAGCAGGCGCGTCAACTGGAACATGTATTGCTCGCGGGATTTGTGCATGAGCCAGTGGAACGATTGGCGGAAGAATTGCGGCGTGTGGTTCCCGCGGAATTGAAGCACGTGTTTTTTTCGGATGATGGGTCGACGGCAGTTGAAGTTGCGCTGAAGATGGCGGTGCAGTATTGGCGCAATGTTGGTCGGCCAGACAAAAGTGAAATTGTTGCGCTGGAGCACGGGTATCACGGAGATACTGCGGGCGCAATGTCGGTGAGCGACGATTCACCGTTTACAGCGGCCTTCCAACAAATGCGTTTTCCGGTGCATCGCGTGCACTCGGCCTATTGCTATCGCTGCCCGGTCGGATTGAAGCGCGCATCGTGCAACATCGAATGCGCTGATTCACTAGAAAAACTTCTGGTTGAGCGCGGAGATAAAATTGCGGCCGTGATTGTAGAACCGCTGTTGCAGGGCGCGGGCGGAATGATTGTGCATCCAGTGGAATTCCTGCAACGCGTGCGGAAATTGACGGCCCAACATAATGTTTTGTTGATTGCAGATGAAGTGCTAACCGGATTTGGCAGATGCGGCGCGATGTTTGCGAGTGAGTTGGCCGGAATTTCTCCGGATGTGATGTGCGTGTCGAAAGGAATTACGGGAGGATTTCTGACACTCGGCGCGACGCTTGTAACGCAAAAGATATTTGAAGCTTTTGGCGGTGATGATCCGGCGCGAACTTTCTGGCACGGGCATTCCTATACGGGGAATCCGATTGCGTGCGCGGCGGCAGTGGCTAATCTGGAAATATTTCAGACCGAGCCGGTTTTGGAACGCATCGCTGGAATTGCAGCGATTCACGCTGAGCGGTTGCCAAGATTTTCTCGAAATGCCGCCGTGGGCGACGTTAGAACGATTGGCACGATGGCTGCGATTGAGCTTCGGACCAGCGACGCAGGATATCTTTCGGAGCTGCGGCCGAAACTCTATGAATATTTTTTAAAGCGCGACATTTTGCTGCGTCCGCTGGGAAATGTGATTTACATTCTGCCGCCGTACTGCATTGACGCGGACAATCTTCACCGCGTATATGACGTGATTGAGGAAGCGATTGGCGCAGTGGCGTGAACGAGGCTTGCGTCGATTTGACGTTCGGGCCGGAGTGAGGTAACTTATTTTTGTGAAGAATAATTCTCGTCAGATGGTGCAAGCGTGCGGCATGTGTTGCTGCTGTACGTGCGCGTGTATTTGCGCTCGATCTGGCGGGGAGGTGCTGGCTAGCTAAGTAAGACCGCAAAATTAGTCCAGCGATAGACCCACTGCCAGAAGTTATGGTCAGTGGGTTTTTGTTTTTCTGGCGC
The DNA here is from genome assembly GCA_963840515.1 of Terriglobia bacterium. Classification (GTDB taxonomy): domain Bacteria; phylum Acidobacteriota; class Terriglobia; order Acidiferrales; family UBA7541; genus DASTCZ01. The sequence continues at coordinate 82,488 of CAWIZI010000019.1, read as the reverse complement.
AATTTTTTGCAATACGGAGGCTTTGAGATGGCGGACGAAAGTTTTGGCGACGTGGGGGACAGTCAACGAGAACGTGCGGTGCGAGAAATTCCGCGCGCGAAAGAAACGAAAGCGCAGCGTGCTGAACGACTGAAGCGCGCGAAAAATCCGTGGGACCACTTGGCGGAACTACAAGCTTACGCGCGTTACGGTTACAAGGCGTTTCCGGACGAATGGATCGGAACTTATTTGCGTTGGTGGGGAGTTTATCCGCAGGGCGACGGCGTGGGAGTTGTGGGCGGAAAAGACGGCATGGGGCGCAGTGTGCCGTATTTCATGACGCGGATTCGTCTGACCAATGGCCAAGTTTCGGCGCCGCAGTTGAAAGTGATCGCGAACGTCGCGGAAAAATATGGGCGCGGCGTTGCGGATATTACCGTGCGGCAAAATATTCAACTGCATTGGATTGAAGCCGAAATGCTGCCGCACGTGTTGGAACAACTTTGGCGCGTGGGCCTGACAACGCAAGGATCGTGCGGCGACGACACTCGAAATATTACGGGATGCCCGCTCGCAGGATTGGACGCGGAAGAAATTTGCGACGCGTCGCCGCTCGCGCAAAAACTTACGGCGATGCTGGTGGGCAATTCCGCGTTTTACAACTTGCCGCGAAAATTCAAGGTCTGCGTCACAGGATGCCGTGCCTGGTGCTCGTATCCGGAAATAAATGACGTCGGATTGACGGCGGTCGAGAGGCGGGCAGGCGGCGAACGCGAAATTGGATTTTCGCTTCGCGCGGGCGGCGGACTTTCCGCGGAGCCGTACCTGGCGCCGAGACTGAATGCTTTTGTGAAGTGGGATCAAGTTGCACCGGTGACGCGCGCCATCGCGGAAATTTTCCGCGATTCGGAAGTGTTGCGGCAGAGCAGGGACCGCGCGCGATTGAAATTTCTTTTTTTGGATCATGGATGGACGGCGGAATCATTTCTTGAAGAATTGCATTCGAGGCTAGGATTTTGTTTGGATGAGGCGGCACCGGACGAAAAACCGCACGATATTTATCGCGATCACGTTGGTTTGCACGAGCAGAAGCAGGACGGACTTTACTATGTCGGCGCGGCGGTCTTGCGCGGACGAATCACGGCGGAGCAGTTACGCGAAGCGGCGGTGCTTTCCGAGAGATACGGATCGGGCGAACTACGCACGACGAACATGCAAAATATTATTGTCGTGAATGTTCCGGAAGCGAATGCGCCGATGCTCGCTGCGGAATTGAGCGCGGTGGGACTTGCCACGACGGCTTCTCCGTTCTGGCGTGGCGCGGTGGCTTGCACGGGAACGGAATTTTGCAAACTGGCGATCACGGAGACGAAAGATTTTACTCGCTGGCTGGTGACGGAGTTAGATGAGCGATTGCCGGAATTTTCGCAGGAGTTTCGGTTGAACGTGGCTGGATGCCCGAACGCCTGCGGACAACATTGGATTGCGGATATTGGAATTGAAGGAAAAAAAGTGAAACAGGATGGCGCAATGGTCGACGCTTACTATTTTTGCGTTGGGGGAAGTGTTGGAGAGTTCGCGGCAATCGCACGGCCGGTTGGGTATCGGTGCGCGGCTCGTGAAGTTCCCGACGCAATAGAACGATTGCTGCGCAACTATCAATCGGTGCACGAGCCGGAAGAAAATCTGCGGAAATTTCTGGCGCGGCACACCAATACGCAGATTCGAGAATTGCTTGCAGGCGGAATTGCCACGGAACAACAACGAGGCGAATCTCCGGGGCCTGTGCCGCATGGATTGGATGGGTGATGCGACGTTCTCGATATCCGAAGCTGCCACTTTTTCCAATGTTTCTGCGATTAGACGGACGCATGTGTTTGGTGGTGGGCGCGGGTACCGTGGCGGAAGAAAAAATTCGCGGGCTGCTTGATGCGGGCGCATGCGTGCGGGTGGTTGCGCCTTCGGCAACAGCGAGGATTTCGCAGATGATGCGGGAAAAGAAACTTGCATGGTCGTCACGAGAATTCCGGGAGCGAGATGTGGTGGGAAAGTTTTTGATTATAGCAGCAACATCGTCGGCGGAAGTGCATGAGCAAATTTGGCGCGCAGCGCGCCGCGCGAATGTGCTTTGCAACGTCGTGGACGATCCGGCGCGATGCGATCTCTTCTATGGCGCGGTGGTGCGGCATGGCGCATTGCAGATCGCAGTGTCGACGGGCGGAAGAAGTCCGGCGCTGGCGCAGCGGATTCGTGAGCAATTGGAAAAACAATTTGGCGGGGAGTATGCGGAGTTAGTCGAGCGGCTGGGACGCGCGCGAAGCCGAGCACTAACTTCCGAATCGGATATTGCGAAACGAAAAAGAATTGCGCATCAGATGGTGCGGGATAATTGTTTACGGCGAAGTGGACGATTAGGGGAACGAATTCAATTGTGAACGCGACGAATTATAAATCGGAGCGGGCCGGCAAAGTTTATCTCGTCGGAGCGGGGCCGGGCGACGCGGAGTTGCTGACGTTGCGCGCATTACGCGTGCTCGGGTCGGCGGATTTCGTGTTGCATGACGCGCTGGTGTCAGCGGAAGTTTTGGCGATGGTTGGTGAAAACGCGGTGCTGGAGAATGTCGGCAAGCGCTGCGGCGAACGCGCAATACATCAGGAACAAATTCACGCGCGAATGATTGAATTGGCGCTCGCGGGATTCGACGTTGTGCGACTGCAAGGTGGTGATCCTGCGATTTTCGGACGCGCGGGTGAAGAAATTGCAGCGCTGGCCCAAGCCGGAGTGAAATGGGAAATTGTTCCGGGAATAACGGCGGCCTCCGCGGCCGCAGCTGCAGCGGGAATTTCGCTGACGGATCGCCGCACGGCAGCCCAACTTATTTTTCTTGTAGGCCATCGCGCGTTTGACGGTGCACCGTTGGAAATTCCCGCGCCACCAAACGTTGGTGGCACGGTCGCGGTATACATGCCGTCGACCAGCTATGCGGAAATCGCGCAAGAATTTCTTAAATCTGGGTGGTGTGCGGACACTCCATGCATGCTTGTTTCCGAAGTGTCGTCCGTGCGTCAGCGGATACTGCAGTCAACAATTGCTTCACTCGGACAGTGTGAGCGTTTGCCATCGCCGGCGATATTAATTGTAGGCGAAACGGTGCGCGCCAGTGAGTTCGTCCGCGGCGAAATTGAAAATGAAATTGTGGTGCGGGAAATTATTGCTGCATCGGCGTAACAGTCTCGCGTTCGCATCTGCTACAATTTCGCGTCTCACCTTCAATCGAGCAATCGAGATTACCCTTATGAATTTTGGTCATTTGCAGCACTGGCTGGAAGCGACGCTTGGCGCGATGGGCGGCGTCGGACTTTTTGCGATTGGTTTTCTTGATTCGTCAATCATTCCGCTGCCTGTGATTAATGATCTGATTTTGATTGATCTCTCGGTCAGATTTCCGGATCGCATGTTGTACTACGCGTTGATGTCCGTGATCGGATCGGTGCTCGGCTGCGTGGCCTTGTTTTTGGTGGCGAAAAAGGGCGGCGAAACATATTTCCGAAAATATGCGGGGCCACGCTCGGACAAAATCCGGAAATGGATTCAAGGAAACGAAGTTCTGACGGTGCTGGTTGGCGCGCTGATGCCGCCTCCGACGCCTTTCAAACTTGTTGTGATTGGCTCCGGTGCGTTCGACATGTCGCTTCGCAATTTTGTATTTGCGTTGACGATTGCGCGCGTCATCCGATATTTCGGATTGGGATTTCTTGCGGTGCGTTACGGAAATCGGGCTTCAGAATTCGTGTTGCAACATAAAGTTTCGATGAGTTTGATAATGTTGGGAGCCGTGTTGGTATTTTACGCGATTGTGCGGTTGATTTTCCGCCCGAAACCCACTGCAGTTTAGCGCGCATACTTCTACTTCTGAAATAAATCTCCAAATTTTAATTCTTCGTGTGTTACATGTGCGTTTTCGTCCACGTCGATTGCGGCCATCATTGAATGCCCGGGCGGCGTGCCGATTTCAAAACGCATATCCGTGATTTCGATATGGTAGCCGCGGTCGTTGCGTTCTACGTGTGCGCGAGGGAACCGAGCGAAGCTCAGAAAAAGTGTTGCGGTGCTGGAAGCACGCGCGGCGTCAAGCGCTGGGGATTCTTCCGGTTTGTAGAACGCTTTTGCGGCGAAGGGATCGTACGATCCAATGAAGACCGGAACCTCGGCGCGCAACAAATTGGATTCCGTGATGATCACTCCGGCCCAGCGAAATGGCGAAGGCGAATCCGGAAATGCGCCGGCGGACATCGGCGGTGCGCCATTGTAGAGCCGAGAATTAATGAGAGTAACTGCGCGTTCGTGAAGCACGTAACGAGCGCCGACGTACGCGAATACAAGCACGAACGCAAACACAGCGCTGAATACACCTTTTGTTCTTCTTTGCGCGCCGATTTCTTCGCCGACCAAACGGAATAGCATCGGGAGGAGAATTCCAACAGTGAGGATTACTAAAATTATTACGTCGAATTGCCCGACGGAATCCAGCGCATACCATTTTTCGCTGAACGGCCAGAATAATTTCACGCCGTAACTGTTGGTGAGGTCGAACAGAACGGGAAGCGCAGCGCCGATGGCGCAGACGAATAGCGCGCGCGGAAATTTTATCGGCAATGACGAATTCCTGCGCGTGGCGATTGTGAAAACGAGCGCAGTGAGAATTGCGATAGCGGCGGCTCCGCAAATCGAGCCCGTGATTGTGCGATGCCCCAGCAGAAATGCGCGCGGGCCAGCTAGCGCGGTGAGCCAGTCGAGATCGGCGGCGATACTCGTGGCAATCAACATCGGCGTGGCCAGGCGCGAAAGTTTATTAAGCCCTGCGCGGCTGGCGGCGATGCTGACGACGATGTGAGTAAGCGGATCCATTTTACCGGGCGCTCGTTTGCGCGCGAAAATGTTCCGGAACGATCAGCGTAAGCGCGTCGGGCACGATTGAGAATGTTACCGGAAGTGATTCGCTCGCCTCGCCATCTATTTGCGCGTAAATGGGATCGGCGCCCAGCCCTTCGCATCGCAGCGAATTTGTTTTTATGAAATGGACATCCTTCAGACGATGCAGGCGCCCCATCCAACACGCAGGAAGATACAGCAAATATCGCATCGCACTCTGCGAACAAAATATTCCGAGCTCAAATTCATTTGCGAAAAGATCGGCGCCGCGAGTAATGCGGAATGGCCCGCCATAATGTTTTGTGCGGCCCACGATCAGCAGAGTTCCGACGATTTCTTTATTTTGAGCCGTCGTCACGCGGAATTGCGGAAATTTATAGCGCAACAATTGCTTCGCGCCTTCCATCCAGTAAGCGAGCAGGCCCGCGCGTTGTTTTACGTTTGGATCCAGCGCGTGAACCAGCGCACCATCTGCGCCGGCTCCTGCCACTACCACAAAATATCGACGTGAATTATTCGGCGCGTTTGGATCGGACAACGTGTCGCCCGTTGTGATCGCGCCAAGCGCGATTCGCGTTGGAACTCCGCGCGGAATCAGCGCGGCGGCGCGTGGAATATTCCATGGGATGCGAAGTTCCTTCGCCAAAATGTTGGCGGTTCCGGCAGGCAGCAGTGCAAGCGGAACCTTGCTGCCGGGCATCCCGTTAATAATTTCGTTCAACGTTCCATCACCGCCGCAGCCAATAATCAATTGACTGCCTTCCGCGATCGCTCGTGCCGCGATTTCTCCGGCGTGACCGGGTGCGGACGTGGGGAGCAATTGAGCGTCAATCCCTGCGGTTGCGAGAATTGTGCGCGCCTCGTCAAGATGTTTTAAGCGGCTGGATTTTCCGCCACCCGAAACAGGATTGAAAATTATGGATGCTGTTGCAATTCCTTCAAGCATTCCGGATGTGAGTCGTGCTGCCTTTCCGCGTGGCGGGCCGCGCGCATTGTATAATACCGCGCCGCAGGTGCGGCCCGTATTCGCGAGGACTGTATGGCATTGAGCAAGGCTGCTGCCAAAGTGTTGGCCGAAAAATTACGCAAGCAAATCCGCGGCCACGAATATTTGTATTACGTGTCCGACGCGCCGAAAATTTCCGACGCGGAATTTGATCGTCTGATGGAGCGCTTGAAGAAAGTCGAAGCGGAATTTCCTGAACTGGTGACGGCGGATTCGCCCACGCAGCGAGTGGGCGGCGAGCCGCGCGATGGATTTCAGACGATGCGTCACGCGCGTCCGATGATGAGCTTGGATAACGCATTTTCGGTGGAGGCCGTGACGGAGTTCGACCGGCGCGTACACGAATTATCAGGCCGCGAAAAGATTGATTACACGGTCGAACACAAATTCGACGGGCTGAGCATCGCACTGCTCTATGAAAATGGCGTGCTAGTGAGCGGTGTAACGCGCGGAGACGGAACTACGGGCGAAGATGTTACGGCAAACGTGCGGACAATCCGGTCCGTTCCGCTGAGCGTTGATACGGCTATCCTGCGCAAGCTGGGGATGAGCGGGGATTTCGAGGTGCGCGGCGAAATCATCATGCCCAAGAAAGCGTTTGAAGCGCTGAATCGCCAGCAGGAAAAAGAAGGCGGGAAAATTTTCGTGAACGCGCGAAATACCGCGGCCGGTGCGGTGCGCGTGCTGGATCCGCAAATCACTGCGAAGCGGCGGTTGGATTTCTACGCATATTATTTATTTGCGAAGCCTGCGGCAAGCGGCGGCAAGCCGATCAAGCGGCATTCGCAAACGCTGGAAGCGTTGACGAAACTTGGATTCAAGGTTGGCGCGGAATGGAAAGTATGTCCGACGCTGGATTGCGTCTTGAAATTCTGCGAAGTATGGGACACGAAGCGCGAAAAACTTCCCTACGAAATTGACGGCATCGTGATTAAGGTTGACGAATTCGCGATGCAGGACGAATTGGGATTTACGGCGAAAGCTCCACGATGGGCGATTGCGTACAAATGGCCGGCGCGGCAGGAAACGACGATCGTCAACGACATTATCGTGCAAGTCGGACGCACCGGCGCGTTGACTCCTGTTGCGATGTTGCAGCCAGTGCAAGTTGGCGGCGTGACGGTAAGCCGGTCGACGCTGCACAACATGGATGAAATTGCGCGGCTTGGTTTGGAAATTGGCGACACCGTGTTGATCGAACGCGCAGGCGAAGTGATTCCGAAAGTTGTGCGCGTTGTAAAAGAAGGAAAGAGTCGGCGGCCATTTGTCGTGCCGGAAAAATGTCCAGAATGCGGAAGCAGGATTCACAAAGACCCAGATGAAGTTGCGTATCGCTGCGTGAATGCGTCATGTCCCGCGAAACGAAAAGAGTCGCTGCTACATTTCGCGAGCCGTCACGCGATGAACATTGACGGGCTGGGCGAAAAAATTGTGGACCAACTCGTGAGTGCGGGCATGGTGAAGGACGTAGCCGATCTTTATACGTTGATACTTGAGCCGCTGGCGGAGTTGGAACGCAGCGGAGAAAAATCTGCGCAGAATTTACTCGACGAAATTGAAGCAAGCAAGAAGGCCGGCCTCGCACGGCTGGTTTACGCGCTGGGAATGCGATTTGTTGGCGAGCGCACCGGTCAGTTGCTCGCGGAACATTTTAGTGACCTGGACGCGATTGCTCGTGCTACAGAAGAACAGTTAACGGAAGTCGGTGAAGTGGGGCCGAAAGTGGCGGCGAGCATCGCGGAGTTTTTTTCGGAGAAGGCCAATCAGGAATTAATCGCGAAGCTGCGCAAGGCCGGACTGAAACTCACCGGCGAGAAGAAAAAATTGGCCGAGGATCGTCTTCACGGACGGACATTTGTGTTTACAGGATCTCTCGAGAAAATTTCGCGCGAGCAGGGAGCTGAGATTGTCACCAAATACGGCGGAAAAAATGTTGGCTCTGTAAGCAAGAATACAGATTACGTCGTGGTGGGAAGCGATCCGGGATCGAAGTTTGATAAGGCGAAAGAACTGGGCGTTACGATTCTGGACGAAGCGGGATTTGAAAAGTTAATTGCAAGCGGAGTACCGAAGGAGCGGGAAGTTGTGGCCAAGCCGCCGAAGAATGCCAAGAAGAAAGCGGACGCGGCAGGCAAGAAGAAAAGCGGCGGCAATTTGAAATTGTTTGAGTAGATCCTGCGAACTAAGCCAATTCCAGCATTCTATCAATGGAGCGCTTCGCTCTTTTTGCGATATCAGCCGGAACCGTAATTTGTGGCGACATTTTGTCCATCGAAGTAATGATGTTATCCAGCGTAATTGTTTTCATGAACGCGCAAATCGCATCTGGATTTACCGGCCGGAAAGTTTTGCCCGGATTTTGATCGCGCAGGCGGTGCAGAATTCCCACTTCCGTTCCCACAGCAAATTCCGTGGCGGGCGATTCCTGCACGTGGCGCAACATTCCTTCCGTTGAAAAAAACTGCGTGCGTTCCTTCGGCAAAGTTCCGTCCAAAACTTTCACCATGCACGCGCTAACGCATCCGCATTCGGGATGGATCAGCAATTCGATATCCGGATAGTCTTCCATCATCCGCACAACTTGTTCCGGGTCAATCATGTTGTGAACGTGACAGTAGCCCGGATACGCGATGATGTTGGCGCGCCCTGTTTGGCGCGCAACGACGGACGCGAGAAATTTATCCGGCAACATCAGAATTTGTTTATCGAGCGGGATGGAATTCACAACGCGTGTGGCGTTTGCTGAAGTACAACAATAATCGGATTCCGCCTTCACGGCTGCGGAAGTATTAATGTAGGCGACGACGACCGCATCCGGATAATTGGATTTCCATTCGCGCAGTTCGTCGGCGGTGATGCTTGCCGCAAGCGAACATCCGGCGCGCAAATCCGGCAGCAGAACAGTTTTATCGGGGCAGAGAATCGCCGCGGTTTCCGCCATGAAATGCACGCCGCAGAAAACAATCACGTCGGCATCTGTGCGCGCGGCGGCCTGAGAAAGTCCCAGCGAATCGCCAACAAAATCGGCGACGTCCTGCACTTCGTCGCGCTGATAATTGTGAGCAAGCACGACGGCGTTCTTTGTAACCTTCAACTCGCGAATTCGTTCCTGCTTGCGGCGAATTTCTTCCGGCGAATCGAGAATGTTCTCGATGATGGGAAGCGAGTAGCGCTCCTCAAACGGCAATCGCGCGATGGTTGTGGCCGAACTTTTCATACAAATTTCGCTTCGTGTCCGATCTCTATTTTCTGAACTGCTCCAACATCCAGCTTGCATCGCAAATCGAGCGCTTTGCAAGAATGCGTCAGCGCGCCAACAGAAATTGCGTCGACTCCGGCATCTGCGTACGCCGTCAATCCCGCTTCCGAAATTCCGCCGCTCACCTCAATCAGAATATCGTCCCACAGATTTTCCGCGCGAAGGGCAGCAATAATTTGGCCGGTCTCTTCGACGCTCCTATTATCCAACATAACGAGGCAAGGATACGAATCGGAGTTGGCATCCGAACGTCTCAGGCTCTGAAACGTTCGTCCCGCAGCCAGCGCGCCCGCCAAGCAGGTAACTTCCACTTCAATGAATGTCGAGCGGTGTCGTTCGCCCCATGCCCGATTCAGAGCAATGGGAATTGCATCGGATTCATCCGGCGCAAACAATCTTAAATGATTCGTCTTAATCAGGATAGCGTCGCCCAGACCAAGCCGATGCGTGCCGCCTCCACCCAAGTGCGCGGCGCGCTTATCCAGCAAACCCCACGGAGTTTTTCGTGTGGCAACAATATTTGCGTTCGGCGGCGCGTCACCTTCGCGGCCGCGTACAATATTTTGCAGGCGTTGAGTAAAGGTGGCGATGCCGCACATACGCTGCAGCAAATTTAGTCCGACACGCTCAAGCGAAAGCAGCCGGTCGCTATCGCCTTCCAAACGCAGGATCGTCTGGCCGGGCTTGATGGATTGGCCGTCAGCTCCGGAACGTTCCACGCTCAGTCCGAAATTCGTGAAGTACCAAACGGCTTCGTCAATTCCGGCAAGCACGCCGGGTTCGTTCGCGATAATTTGCGCGACGGCATTTTTTTTGCCGGCGGCAAGCGCGACGCTGGTGATGTCAAGCGGATCGCGGTCGGCGTGCAAAAGTTCTTCGGTGAACGCGCGAACCATTCTGAAATATTCCGGATTCGCCAGCGTGAGCGCGTCTCCACGAAACAGGGCAGACTTGAGGCGGGTTTGGCGGCTGCTGTGATCCAGACGGTTCAAATGATCCTCGCGAATCAGCTAGTGTGCCGGATTAAAACAGTTGTGCACGGAACGTTCGCGGTGTCTACACTATTAGAGTAACTTAGGGCGAAATGCGATGCAATGACGTCAGTTATCCACGCAGCAATTGTGCAAGAGCGCGACGGAGAGTCCCACAATCGGACAGGCGGGGCGCGCCAAAATAGCCGTAACGCCGCTAAATATAGGCCGTCTAATGACTTATGGTCGAATGAGAACGGCCTGCACTTTGCATCGTTTATAATGATTGAGAATGATTGAGCGGAAAACGGACGGAGCTGCGTGAGCACGACAACCACAATTTCGGTGCCGGTAAGAATTCTGATTGCTGACGATCAGCCGCATGTCGGCGAGGCGTTGCGGCTCGCTTTGCGCGACGAGGGATTTCACATCGAACTGGCGGGATCGCCTTCGGCGGTGCTAACCGCGGTTGCCGCGGAGAAATTTGATCTCGCGTTGCTCGATATGAATTACGCGCGCGATACAACTTCGGGACGCGAAGGCATCGATCTGATCGAGCGGCTTCGCGTGATGGATTCTGACATGGCGATTGTGGTGATGACTGCGTGGGGCAGCGTGGAAATTGCCGTCGAAGCGTTGCAGCGCGGCGCCGGAGATTTTATTCAGAAACCGTGGGACAACGCGGCGCTCCGTCGAGTGCTGCATACGCAACTCGCGCTCGGACGCGCGCGTCGAACAGCGCGAAGACAATCGCGTCAGGACGAACGCGAATGGGAAGAAGCGAAAGAAATTCAGCAGGGAATGTTGCCGCGCATGTTGCCGGAACTGGCGGGATTTGAATTGGCTGCGGCATATCGTCCTGCTCGCGAACTGGCCGGAGATTATTACGCTGTGCTTCCGTTGGACGCGAAGCGCGCGCTGGTTTGCATTGGCGATGTCGCAGGCAAAGGAGTTCCGGCGGCGCTGGTGATGTCAAATTTACAAGCAGCGGTGAAGGCTTATGCGGATGCGACTTGCACTCCAGTTGGATTGTGCGAGCGCGTGAACAGAATTCTTTGCGAAAATGTTGAGCCGGGAAGATTCGTCACATTTTTTTGTGGCGTGCTGGATACGGAAACATTTTCATTCACATATGTAAATGCCGGCCACAATCCGCCGTTGCTGGCGCGTCCGAACGGGAGCGTGCTGCGGTTGGCCGATGGCGGTCCAGTGCTCGGCGAATTTACGGATTGGTCTGCAGCGCAGGGACAAATTAATTTATCGCCGGGCGATCGCTTGGCATTTTATACGGACGGAATTACCGAAGCTTCTGACGCCGATGGCCAGGAATTTGGCGAAACGCGTTTGGCCGATTTGATGGCGAAGAATCGCGCGGCTGGCGCTGGCGAATTGCACGCTTCATTAATGGCTGAAGCGGCGCGATTTGCTGGTGGAACGTTTACGGACGATGCTACGCTGTTAGTTATTGCCGCGATTTGAACTCAGGAAATTACTCCTCTTGTCTGCCTGCGTGTAACCGCTTTACAATATTGTTCGTCTATCATAATGGACTGAGATCTCCTCGGTGGACGTTGGAGGTAGCCGCATATGAAACGTGCCCTCGTTTTTTTCGCGCTATTATTCGCAACCGCTGCTGTAGTTCCGCAAGACGCGCCGCAAGATCCTCGATTCAACACGAAAGTTGATACCGCGCCTGACGGCAGAAAAATGCTTGCGATCACGAATCTCTCGCAGGTGCCGATCACCGCGATCATTATTCAAGGTGAATCCAAGAGCGCGAATGGATCAGCCTCACGGTCAGGAATGTTTTTCGATAGCGCTTCGGGACTTCCCGGTTCTCTGCCATCGGCGATTCTCCCTCAGGAAACTCGGGCGATTATGGTGCAAGGTCCGCCTCGCGGAACGGACAACGCTGTTGTCACTTATTCGCTGAGGGCTGTCTTGTTTGAAGATGGAACTTCTTATGGCGACGAAGAATCGGTTAGTAGGATTTTGCGCGCGAGAGAGTTCTTGTGGCGGAACGTAAGCGCGGTTGCGTCCGTGCTTGAGGCCGCGAAGGCGAAACCCGTCACCAAGGATGAACTTGTTCAGCAGCTTGACGAAAAGCAGAAGGCTGAAAAGGCCGATCATCTGAAAGAGGTGAAGATCGCGGGGCCGTTCGGCGGTCAAATGATCGCGAGCAGCGCTTTTGCGAACGCGAAAGCTAACATCGATGTTCCGGGAGATGCATTGGTTTCTTCGGCAGAGATCGATCAATTTGCCGATTCGTATCTGAATGTCCGGCAGCGATTGATCAATTCCAAGCCGCAGATTCCTGGGACAGAGAATATCGTTGCGGCCAAAGCTGCTGTACCCGAGGATTTTGAAATTCGACTTGGTCCGGGAGTGAAGTCGGAAGATGTATCCATCGGCTACGGCATTCGTCCCGCGGCGGGAAGTGATGTGAACGGCACCTACAATCAGATCGGGGGAAAATCTGGGAGCCGAATGTACCGTATTCCGGTGCTGATCGACGGCAAACCGGCGTATAGTCTGCACGCCGTGATCATAGGAAAAGGCTGCGCTGTAAAGATTGTTGACATTCCTGATCTCGCTGCTTCTTCGCGAAGCGTGGACTACGAATGCGTGCAGCTTCCATTGATGAGCTTCACTGGAAGAGTGGAGCTTTCGGATTTGCTCGCCGGTAAAAAGTATCGCGTCAGAATCAGTTTGCTTGGTCCGACGATTGCCATTGCCGATCTCGATAGCGACGGCGTTTTCCACGCACAGATTACCGATTATAGTAGCGACCCGGTTTGCACCCCAATAGCGCCGTATGGTGGGGCGGTTCTCTCGTTCTATGCGGAGCCCACGGGCGCGAATCTGATCGGCGCGCAACTCAAGCCGGTAAGCAGTGCGACGAATAAGTATGGCGATTTGCGGCCGATGCCGGATTATGGCGGCGAAGTAGTTTTCCGCGTTCGTACAGATTGACCTCTGAAAAACTGATTGTTCCGCTGCAAACATTTATTTCTCTCTCGATCAACTAGCGCGGCCGATTTTTTTATCGCGCAAGATTTCGTGGGCGGCGTTGTAGCCGGGGGCGCCCATTACTCCGCCGCCGGGATGCGTGCCTGAGCCGCACATGTAGAGTCCGCGGACGGGAGTGCGATATTTTGCCCAGCCGGGAACGGGACGCAGAAAGAAAAGTTGGCCGAGGCTCATTTCTCCGTGAAAAATATTTCCGCCGGTGAGTCCGTAAATTTCTTCCAGATCGAGCGGCGAGAGAACTTGTCTGTGTCGCACCAGAGATTTGAATCCTGGCGCGTATTCTTCGATTAAATCCATCACTCGGTCCGCATAAGCTTCTTTCACGTCGTGCCAATTTGCGTTGCGAAGTTGGTAGGGCGTGTACTGTAGGAAAATTCCCATGATGTGTTTGCCCGGCGGAGCTATTGAATCGTCGTACGTGGTGGGGATGGTCATTTCGATCAGCGGGCGAGAGGAAGGCTCGCCATATTTCGATTCGTCCCAGGCATGTTCGACGTAGTCCATGCTGGGACAAATATGCATGGTGGTTTTGTGATGTGGCTGAAGGTTGCTGCCGGGAATCGCGGTGAAATTTGGAAGGCCGTCGAGAGCGAGATTTATTTTCATTGAGCAGCCTTGCATGGCGATGCCGCGCACGGCGCTGGCGAATTCCGGCGGGAGATGCGATTCGCCGACCAGCCCTAAAAACGTGCGTTTGGGATCAGCGCAAGAGACGACGGTCTTCGCGCGAATTTCCACTCCGTTGGTGAGAACAGCGCCGACGGCGCGCGGGCCTGAAGCACTTTCTTCAATGAGAATGTGATCGACGGGGGAGTTCGTGGAAATTTCCGCGCCTGCCGCGCGAGCGGCTCCGGCGATGGCTTCTGAAATTGCGCCCATGCCGCCGCGCACAAATCCCCACAGGCCGCGGTGTCCATCGAGCGTGCCCATCACGTGATGCAATAGAACGTAAGCGGTTCCAGGCGAGCGCGGGCCGCCATTTGTGCCGATGACGCCGTCGGTGGCGAGAGTGACTTTTATTTCTTCGGATTCAAACCACGGCTCGAGAAATTCGGCGACGCTTTGCGTGAAGATTTTTGTTTGGCCGACGCGCTCGTCTTCGGGCATGCGCATCAATTCCAGGCCGAGTTTGCCGAGACCGGCGAGATCTTTCCAATTTGTTTTTGTGAAATTTGGCGGCGTGCGCAGCAGCATGCTTTCGGCGAACTTCGCGAGGCGCTCGATGAACTCTTCGTATTGCGGATAAACTTCGGCGTCCTTGCGGGAAAATTTTGCGATTTCTTCGCAGGTGCGTTTTTGATCCTGCCACATTGTTAAGTGGCGTCCATCGGGGAAGGGAGTGAAGAAGGCTGGATCTTTTGCGTAGACGCGATAGCCGAATTTTGGAAGATCGAGTTCGCGAATGATGCGTTCCTGCATCAACGAACAGAGATATGCGGCAGTGGAAATTTTGTATCCGGGGAAAATTTCTTCGGTGACGCAGGCGCCGCCGAGAACTTCGCGGCGCTCCAGAACGCGGACGGACATTCCTGCGCGCGCAAGATACGCGGCGGTGACGAGTCCGTTGTGACCGGCGCCGATGATTAGAACGTCTAGTGTGCGCTGCGCTGACATTTTATGTGTGCCTCGCGAGCGAGAGCGTATCGGATTTGAGGGAGCGGGGCAAGATTGAGAGTGATGGCGGAGATGATTTCGTCGACGCGTGGTTACTTTGATAGCGGGGAACAGCGCATCGACAGGAGTGTCGGTGCTGCCCAAACCGCTCGCGAATCTGATAGGTACCATTTGGTTACCCTACCCCCCCCCTCCCCCCTGTTTTTGTTATGAATATCAAAACAAAGGAGTTAGGTCGGTGCTATCTTGGCATGAATATCAAAACAAAGGACTTAGCTCGGAGAGACGGAAGTCGTTTGTTTTGATACTGATACGCGATCGTTCTGAAACGGATGAAGCAGATCCCTCATCGCCTCAAATCGTTCGGGACGCAAAGGTCGCGATTCTGGAGCTGGCAGGATGGATTATTGAGGCTCCGGTGACGCGATGGGAGCGGATCTTCCAAGGCTGCGGTTCAGGGTAGCGCGAGCGGCGGCAGATGTCAAGAAAACTATAGTACTGAGTACTAAATATATTACGGAAAGCTGTGGAAAGTAATTCGAATTGAATTCGAATGGGAATAAAGGGACAGGGGCTCTCAACGCAGAGACGCAGAGATCGCTGAGAAAGACAAAGCAGAGAAAGGCCATGGCGATGCGAAGGGTGTGGGCTGGCTTTCTCGTACATCTTGACGGTGAGACTGTGGCGAGGTGAGCGGGCCCGGCGCATACTTTTGAAAGTTGTGATGCGGGAGGCGAAGCATGGGCGCTTTGTGGCAGGACGTGCGATTTGGTCTGCGGATGCTGGCGAAAAATCCCGGATTTACGGCAGTAGCGGTGTTGACGCTGGCCTTGGGGATTGGGGCGAACGCGGCGATATTTTCGATACTTGATCCGTTTTTGCTGCGGAAGCTTCCCGTACAGAATCCTGATGAGCTGGTGTTGGTTCGTGGAGCGGGGAGTATCCATTCGGAAGATGGTTCTGAGTACTCGTCATACTTAATCTATCGCGACAACAATGCCGTATTTTCGGGTGTCTTCGCTGCGGGCGATATCAGCAACGCTCCTGTTACGTCGAACGGCCAAACTCTTCCGGTCGAAGGAGAGCCGGTCTCGGGAAGTTTTTTCTCTGTTCTTGGCGTCAGACCTTACCTCGGACGATTGTTGGATGATTCTGATGGCCGGCCCGCAGTTGGTGAGCCGGTTGTTGTGCTGAGCTTCAATTATTGGCGGTACGCCTTTGATGCAAATAACGCGGTGATCGGCAAGACGATATTGGTTCGAGGAGTGGCACGAACAATTGTTGGTGTTGCTCCGCCGGGATTTTTTGGGGTTGATGTTGGAAGAGACCCTTCCTTTTATGTACCGATTGGATCGAGCCCGAAGAGTGATGCGTGGTGGGTGTGGATTTTTGGACGACTGAAACCGGGCCTTTCGCTGGCGCAAGCACAGGCTGGACTCGATCCGATTTTTAAGCAGGCGATGGTGGCGTCAACACTTCCCGAAATTGAGAAGCAGCAGGACTCGTCGCACCTTGTTTTGGATCCCGTCGCGCGAGGTCTTTCGCAATTGCGGGACAAATATTCATTGTCCGGAAGAATTGTGATGGCTGTGGTTGCGCTCGTGTTGTTAATTGCCTGCTCGAACGTGGCGAGTCTTCTGTTCGCGCGTGGCACAGCACGGCGGAAAGAAATTACGGTGCGGCTGGCACTCGGGGCGGGACGCTGGCGATTAGTGCGACAACTTCTGACGGAAAGCGTGTTGCTTGCGTTGATCGGTGCCGGACTAGGACTTCTAGCGGCAAGTTGGGTGAGCCGTCTTCTGGTTACTTCTTTGTCGGCGGAAAATTCGCACATTCCTCTCGCCGCTGGGGTGAACGGGCGCGTCTTGCTTTTCTCATTGGGTGTACTTGTGCTCTCGGTGCTGCTCTTCGGTGTCGCCCCTGCTTTGGCGGCCACGCGCGGAGGACTCGCTCAGGGCCTGAAGATTCAATCTTCAACTGTCGGCAGGACAGGACGTCGCTCCGTGCTCGCAAAATTGCCAGTGGTAATTCAAGTGGCGGTTTGCGTCGCTGTGCTGACTGGCGCTGGGCTTTTGCTACACAGTCTTTACAATCTTGAAACGGCCGATGTGGGTTTTGATCGAAATAATGTGATCGCAGTTTCGTTTTCATGTTGTGCTGCCGGCCGCACACCGGACCAATCGTTGGCGCTTTACGACCAGATCATCGCGAAAGCAAAAAGTTTGCCGAGTGTCCGATCCGCAGGTATTACGTCTTTTTCGCAGACCAACGGATTACTTGGAATAAATGTTGCAGTCGAAGGCTATGCTCCGCGGTCGGTCGGAGAGCAGCATGTATTTTTCAATGCTGTTAGCTCGGGCTACTTTGAAACTCTGGGGATTCCGATTTTGGCTGGCCGAGACTTTACAGATTTGGATAATGCGAACGCGCCTTTCGCCGCGGTGATCAACCGCACGATGGCGCGGCACTATTTCGGCGAGGCAGATCCTGTCGGGAAACGATTCCGGTTTGTGGAAGGAAGATGGCCGCCTCTCGAAATTATTGGCGTTGCTGCCGATTCTGTTTACAACGATGTACGCGAAGAGACGCCGGACTACGTTTATGTGAAGCGTCAGCAGCTTAAGGCGCTGCACCCGACGCCGGGCGTTGGAGGCGTGCTCGACGTGCGTGCGAGTGGGAATGCAAAACTACTTGCGGAACCCTTGCGCGATTTGATTCGGACATTCGACAATGCTGCGACGATCACAAGTATTAAAACGCTGCGCGAGCAGATAGATGTCTCGCTACATCCGGATCGATTGATCGCGGCGCTTTGCAGCATATTCAGTTTGCTGGCGCTAGTGCTGACTGGAATCGGTTTGTACGGGACGCTTTCGTTCAACGTGGCGCAGCGCACTAATGAGATTGGAATTCGGATGGCGCTGGGAGCGCGGCCGGGAAATATTTTTGGTTTGGTGATTGGACAGGGAATGCGGTTGGTGATTGTTGGATTGGTGATTGGCGCGGCGGGGGCGCTGGCGTCGGCGTCGTTGCTCGGGAAATTATTGTTTGGAGTGAAGGGCGCGGATCCGGTGACGTTTGTGGGTGTGTCGGTGGTGCTGATTGTGGCGGCGATTTTGGCTTGTTATTTGCCGGCGCGGAGGGCGATGCGAGTGGATCCGATGGTGGCGCTGAGGTATGAGTAAGGGAACTGCGAGTCAAATACAAAGACAGAATTAAACACCCCACACGCGATAACGGCGTGTGGGGCGGCCGGCAGGAGCAACGTCAAAGACCCCACCTTTGCTGCGCAAAGATGGGGCACCCACAAATATAAGAACAACGTCAAAGACCCCACACGCAACGACGGCGTGTGGGGCACCCGGCTCGGGACCGGAGTTACACGGACGAAAGCCGGAACTAGCCTCAGGTCTAAAGACCTGAGCTACATTTTTGTTGAGGCGTCGATTAGCGCGACGATGTTGTTTTTTAGCTTTGCTAAATCTTCGTCGTGGAGATACATCATGTGGCCGGCGTCGTAGGTTTTTAGTTTGATGTTGCCTTGAAGTTTTTCTGGCAGGCCTAAGTGATCCACTGTGTATTCGGAACCGAAGAAGGGCGTGGCTAGATCGTAGAGGCCGCTTTCGATTTCTACGTGAAGATTTGGATTGGTGAGCATGGCTTGCAACAGATCGCCTTCGGTGTTGGGCGCGCCGGGGAAACCGAATCCGCCGTTACCTTGATGCTTCCAATCCCACGAGCCATTCGCGGTGTAATTCAGAGGATCGTAAGTTTTGTCCTGACCGAATTTTAATTCATTGCGGACGTAACTGTTGAAAACAGAAACGAACGCTGGGCTGACGGCATCGGATTGCGGATCGCTTTGACCGAATTCGGCGTTCATGTCAGGAAGCGGGCCGGAAAAGCGGGCGTCGAGGCGGCCAGTGATCAGTCCGCGGCTGCGTTGGAGTTCGGCGGTATATTGCGGCAGCACGACGCGGAGATCGGCCTTCAATAAATAATCCTCGCTGAGTCCTGTGAAGCGCGAAAGTTTTTTGGCGATGTCGGCGCGTTCTGCTCCGGTGAGTTTCGAGCCTTTCATTAGCGCGTCGGCATATTCTCCGGCGGCGAATTTGCGGGCTTCGTTCAGAAATGTTTGCAGGTCAGCGGGACGATCCTTGACTACCTTGTGATACCAAGCAGTGGCTGCGTAGCTGGGCAAATATAAAACGTAGGAGAGATCCTGTCCGTTGAGAAAAGAAATTGTGCTCATGTCCAGCACACTGGACATGAGAACGACGCCGTTGATGGCCATGTTATCGCGGCCTTGTAGAAAATTTACGAGCGCGGCGGAGCGGAAAGTTCCGTAACTTTCGCCGATTAGAAATTTCGGAGAATTCCAACGGTCATTGCGGCTGACGTAAGTGACGATGAATTGCGCGACGGAAGCGGTGTCGGTATCGACGCCCCAGAAATTGCTGTTTTGCGATTTGCCAACGGCGTGGCTGAATCCGGTGCCGATGGGATCGATGAACACCATGTCGGTGCGATCGAGAAGAGTGTTGGCATTGTCGGCGATTTGATAGGGAGCGGGCGGAGTGTATTCGCCATTCTTGGTGACGACGCGGCGCGGACCGAAGGCGCCCATGTGAAGCCAGACCGAAGATGAGCCGGGGCCACCGTTATAAAGGAAGGCGATGGGACGCTGGCTCATATCCTTTGCGTCGGATTTCGTGTACGCAGTGTAATACATGAGCGCGGTTGCTTCGCCCGCGGCATTCTTCAATTGAATTGTGCCGGCGGTGGCGTGATAGCTGATGGACTTTCCGCCGATGCTGATGGTGTGATCGGTGACGCTCGATTCTTCTTTTGTTGAGGCGGCGTCTGGCGCGGCCGCTGGAGGAGTTCCTGCTCCGGCTGGCGGTGCTTGCGCGAATGCGCTGGCGACTCCTGCTCCTGCGAAGGTCAGCAAAGTAAAAACAATTCCGGCTTTACGAATCTTGGTCATGCGATTACTCCTGTTGAGAATCGTGAGATTTTGATTGCACGCGAAAATCGCTTCGTACAAGAAAGTTTTGAGGGGTTTTGCGCAGGCTGGTCGAATTCCATGGAAATTATACCGGAGCGCACACCGGTGACTGCGGCCCCTCTAGTTACAAGACGCAAAAATTCCAGAAATGTTTCACTCGGCGCATAAATAAAATTAGAAACGGGTGCGGTAGATGGGAAGAATGGACATGGGAATGGTGGTGTTGTTCTGGCGAGTGACGTACCAGCAGGGGTTGTATCCTGCATGAGGGAAGAGCGAGTGGACGCAGGTGACGGTTTGCGTATCCGCGGGAATGAATTCGGATTTGCCACTTTTCTGAAGGACGGCGTACATGCGGTCGATGGAGACGGATTCAAAAGGATTATTGGGAGTGGGATTGCGCATTCTGTAATGGACGGAGATGAAGTCGCCGATATAGGTGAGGACGAGCGCGACGAGTAAAATCAGGGCGACTTTATTCGCGATGGGGAGAATGCGGTTCATCAAGACACGGAACAACTGCGAAGAAATTCTGGGGTGGGCGATGGGGTTCGAACCCACGACCCTCGGTGCCACAGACCGATGTTCTACCGCTGAACTACGCCCACCGCAGAGCAAAATCTTAACATGCGGTGATGAAATTCCCTAGGCAGGCGTGATTGCAAAGAGTTTTTTACGGAAGGCTAGCCGCGCTTGCGGAATGGTGTGACTTTATTTTTTTGTGGGCGAGTGGAAGCGCCTTCGGCGGGAAGACGGGAATGCGCGTAGCTGGCCCATCGGCCTTGCGGCTCGTATTTTAGATATTGGGTGAGGTGATCGCGCATGCGATCTTTGTGGCCTGAGGCGTCGAAGAGGAGAGCGAGATTGAGGTGGGCGTCGGCGAGAGAGGGCGCGAGTTTCACGGCGCGTTCAAGATTTTCGATTGCGGCGCGGCGATTGCCCAACTTTTCAAAAACACATCCGAGATTAAAATAAGTGAGCGCGTTTGCAGGTTCGAGTTCGATGGCGGCTTCAAAACAGCGGCGCGCTTCGACGGCATCACCGAGATGGAAAAGCGCGGTGCCGAGATTTACGTGCGCTTCGACCCAGTCGGGTGCGAGTTCAACGGCATGGCGATAGGCGTCGGCGGCGCGAGACATGGTGGCGGGCTTCGCGTCGCTGGCCAATCCAATTTCAAACCATTCTTCGGCGGTGTGCGAAGGAAGCGCGAGAACTTTATGCTCGAGCACCTGCGTATCGAATTCCAGAAGGAGTTGTTTTGTAAGCGGCTCGATTGGTGGGCCGCCGGGCCACGGTTGCGCGACGACAATTTGTTTGCCGTTGGTGCTGATGTGCAGGCGCGAAAGCGGCGCGGTGGCGTGGCCGAGCTGTTCGCGCAATGCTTCCAGGGCGCGGCGCAATCGGCGAGCGGGAATTCCGCAGGCGACCATGCGCTTCAAAGTTTCGAGCGCCACTAAATCTGTGAATGTGAAGAAACGCTCGCCCCAGCGGGCGTCGGGCGCGATTAGGCGCAGGCGAGCCCAATAGTCGAGCTGACGTCGAGTGACGCCGAGCATGCGGACTACTTCATCACGAGTGAATCGTTGGCGCATAGTTTGCTGACAACCCCTGCAGAGCCGCCGGCGGGAGCCGGAACCTCAATTGTATCCTGTAAGACGCTTCGCGCAAACCTGCGAGCGCGAAAAGGAGGACGGGAGAAACCGTTGAGGAATTATCCACATTGCGGACGGAATGTGAAGGAAATAATTTTGCGAAGAGGCTGCGCAGGGTCTTGCGCGGCTGGAACGTTCGCTTGCGCATGCGCGCGGTGTGTGTGACCTTCGATGAGGCGGATTGCCGCCCTGAATGCAACTCCACGCCATTGAACAACGTTCGTTGAATCGCCAGGTAACGATGGCGAGGCCGCTGCTTATTTTGCTGGCGAGCATCAGCGAACTATTGCTCGGCGCGCCATTTGACGCGGCCGACGAATTTTTGCTTTTGTATCTTGCGCTGAGCGTGCTTTTCGCCGTCGCACAGAATTTTCAGTGGGGAAGAACGTGGAAATTTCCACTGACGGCGGACCTGTTGGCGATGGCGGCATTCCTGATGATCGCCCGTTCGGTAGTGCCGATGTGGTTTCTGCTGCTAATTGCGGCGTTCGCCGTAGGCGTGGGATGGGGCAAGCAACGCGCGTATGGAATTGTGGGTCTGCTGACGCTGGCGACGGCACTGTGGTCGTTATCAAGGAACCACGGATCGACGGCGGATGTTTGGCGCGCTGCGGAAGTGGCGGGCGGGACGCTTGTGTCCGGACTTGGCATGGCATATCTGGGCGATCGGAATCGGCAGCAGGCGGCGGAGTCACATTTTCTGGCGGGGCTTGCGGCGAAATTGCGCGTGGAAGCCGGCGTGGCAGAATCGCTGCGCGGATTGCTGAATGAGCTGACCGTCGGATTTGATTGCGAGCGCGCATTTCTGGTGCATCGCGACGCGGATCTGGAACGAATTTTCATGTGGCGCTGCGATCGCGGCAGCGACGCGCATTTGGTGCCGGAAAGTTTGCCGCTTACGGCGACGGATGGATTTTTGTTGGACATGCCGCATGCCAGCGTGTTGTGGAACGATCTGGAAAAAAGTCCTGAAGGATATAGTTCGGACCGATTTACCGGCGCGCCGCTGACGGAAACTCCACGCATACCGGGGCCGGCAATTAAATTGATGGAACTGCATTCGGTGATTGCGGTGACGATGGAAGTGGAAGGGCATCCGACGGCGCGGATATTATTGGCGAATGGAAAGAAACGTTTCACGATTGGCGATTTGCAGCAGCTCGAGCGCGTGGTGCGGCACATTGGTCCGCCACTGGAAAATTTATTTCTGCTACGCCATTTGCGTGCTCGCGCGATTGAATCCGAACGCAGCAGGATTTCGCGCGATTTGCACGACGGAATTTTGCAAACTTTGTTGAGCATACAAATTCAACTGGATGTGCTGCGGCGAAAAGTTGTCCAATTTCCTGACCAGGTGGAAGCGTCGCTGGGCGCGTTGCAGCTAACGGTGCGAAATGAGGGCGCGGAGCTACGCACGTTTGTGACGGATTTGCGTCCGTTGCGAGTGGAAAGCGCCGATTTATTGGATTTGATGCGCGGATTTTTGGAGCGGTTCAAGAATGAATCCGAGTTGCAGGTGGATTTGCTAGTGAATTCGGAGGATTTGCAGGCTCCAGACCGGGTTTGCAGGGAGCTTTTCCAGATTTACCGTGAAGCACTTAACAACATAAAAAAGCATGCTCGCGCTACCCACGTCGTGGTAAAACTAACTCAGTCGGAAACGAGCATCTCTTTGGTCGTGGATGATAACGGCGAGGGCTTCAGCTTCGCAGGGCGATTTTCCGGAGACGAACTGGACCGCCTGAGACTTGGTCCAATTTCCATCAAGGAACGAACGCGCACGGTAGGTGGATTGCTGACTGTGGAGTCAAGCCCCGGTCACGGCGCGCGATTGATAGTCGAAATTCCATTGGGGTAAGATGGCGAAAAGCAAACAACCGATTCGCGTGCTGATTGCCGATGACCACGCGATTTTCCGTGATGGTCTGCGCAAGTTACTCGACAACGAAGACGATGTGACCATCGTTGGCGAAGCGCAAAACGGCAATGAATGCATCAAGCTGCTGACCAAATTGAAGCCGGACATCCTGTTGCTGGATTTAAGGATGCCGGACAAAGATGGTCTGGCGGTGCTGGAAGAGGTCAACTTCGATCAACTGCCTACGCGCGTGATCTGCGTGACGGCGGCGGAAGATGACCGCGACGTGGTGCGCGCAATGAGACTCGGTGCGCGCGGCGTGGTGCTGAAACAATCGGCCACGGATTTATTGGTGAAGAGTATTCATCGCGTATTCGCCGGCGAAATCTGGCTGGATAATCACATGACCGCGGAAGTGATGAAGGCGTTCGCGAAGTCGTCGGAGTCTGGACCGCGCCGCGAAAAGCCTTTGCTGAGCGACCGCGAAAAAGAAATTGTGCAATTGGTGGCGCAGGGTTTCCGAAATAAAGAAATCGGCGAGAAGCTTTTCATCAGCGAGCAGACGGTGAAGAATCACCTGCACAATATTTTCGATAAGCTGGGCGTTTCGGATCGGCTGGAATTAGCGCTCTACGCGATACATCATCGATTGATTGATAAAGCTTAGCGGCGAGCCTTACCGGGTGCGGCGTCTAAATTCTCTTCCGTTCAATCCAACTATCATTTATCACTAGTACCCGCTCCGCTTGAGGGAGCTTTCATTTTCCCGCGTCGTTCCTGCCTTTTATAGCCCGGTGGAAACCAACTGGCACATAGTATGAAAACTTTTTGATGGTACTCCGGTACCGCAAATTAAAGGTTCAAATTAGGACGCCTGCGCTATTGAGACAAAAGCGCCCGTCCCGTAATCTAATCAGGTGAAGGAATGCTTTTATCCCAGCGCTATTGAGGAGTAACCGTGACAGCAGCCGAACGCAGATTGAACCAGAGATTCAAAATTCGATTGCCGATGACGGTGCGCTGGACGAGCGGATCGAATGTCGGCGAAGCGAAGACGGAATCGACAGATGTTAGCTCTCGCGGTGTTTATTTCCAGTTGCCGAAGGGCGTGAAATCCGGTTCGCCGGTGGAAATTCTGCTGACGCTGCCGCATGAAATCACCCTGGCGGGACCGGTGCGCGTGCGCTGCCTGGGCCGTGTGGCGCGCAGCGAAGATAAGGAAATTGGCCGCGTTGGAATTGTTGCCGAAATTGAACGATACGAATTTCTGCGAGGCGACGAGTTCGCCGCGTAGTAAAAAGCTTGCCCGCATCCTGCGGAGGTGGGCAGGAAATACCAGGGCGCTTCGACCCTCAGCGAAGCGCCCTGGTCTATTTCTGGGCGATCAGTTATTGCGAAATTATTCGTAGCGCAGAGCTTTGACTGGATCGAGTTTTGCGGCGCGCGACGCCGGATAAAGTCCGGCCGCAAGACTTACCAGAATAGAAAAAGCGATTGCCGACGCCACCAGCCACAGCGGCACAAGCCATATTTTCTGCGGTGTTAAGTTTTGGCTCACCAGCCATTTGTTCAGCGCAAAATTGATAAGCTCTCCGATTCCCCAGCCGAGAAAAACTCCGAGTATTCCGCCGACGAGACCCATCACACCGGCTTCCGTGAAAAATAATTGACGTACGTCGCGGTCAGCCGCGCCCAGCGCTTTCAACACGCCGATCTCATGACGCCGCTCCAGAATTGCCATTACCAGCGTATTGACGATTCCCAAGGATGCAACGGCCAGCGCGAGGCTGCCGAAGACAAGCAAGAACGAATCGAACACCCTGAAGACGAGCTGTAAATTTCGCGCGGCGTCGAATAAGGAAAATGCGCCGAATCCGAGTTGCTTCACGGCGTCTTCCACCGCCTGCACGTGATTTGGATTATCGACGAGCATGGTCAAAGTTGGATAGATTGTTTCGCCCGGATTAGCCACGACCTCGCGGACATCAAACCCTTGAACTGCGTTCAATCGCTCGACGAGTTCCAGCGGCAGCATAATGCGCGCGCCGCCGAATCCACCCGGCCCGGCCGATTCGCCACTCACGATTCCCACTACTTTCACTTTCACGTCGGCGGATTGAATGGTGAACCCCTGGCCGAATTCGCCATTTGCAACAATGTCTTGCGGACGCTGATTCGGCGGCGCTTCCACCGGTTTACGTTCCGGATAGCGGATGGTGATTTCCTGGCCAATTAAATCATTGGCCTTGAAATTTCCTTGCGTTGCCAATTGCTCGGCGAGGTCCGTATGCAGAATTGCTTCGTTGGCGTTTACTCCGGAGAAAAATGACCCGGTAATATTATCGAACTGACCTGTGCCGCGCGCCTCGAAGGGTACGCTTGATGCGGACGTCACATGACCTGTGCCGCCATAACGCAAATCGGCGGTGAAGCGAAGCTCAGGAAATACGGAAACGATATTGGGCATCGCCGCAAGTTGTTTGCGCACCGTAGACGTAAGCGGCTTCATCGGCGGTTGCAATTGAGGTGGTAATCCCGGCGTTGGCACATCATCTTGTTGGTTCCGTCCGCGACCGCCACGTCCGCCGCCGCGTCCTGACAAACTTCCACCAATCGGGCGAGGGGTCACGTACACCCGGTCAAACAATCCGCTGCTTTGCAGACGGCCCATCACCAACTTTTGCAATCCGATGCCAAGCGAAAGCATGGCCACAAGTGAGGCCACTCCGACGGCGATTCCTATGGTCGTCAGCGCGTTGCGCAGCATTGCTTCGCGCAAATTTCGCCCGGCAAGTTCCATCAGGTCGCGAGTTTTCACTGGGCGCCTCCGTTCGCGGAAAGCTTGCCGTCCTTCATATGGAATTGACGCGCCGCGTAGCGTTCGGCCAATCGGGGCTCGTGAGTGACCATGATGACGGTCATGCCCAGCTCTTGATTGAATTGCTGAATGAAATTCATAATTTCTTCGCCGGTGCGGCTATCCAGATTTCCTGTGGGCTCGTCGGCCAATAAAATTGTCGGACGATTTACGAGCGCTCGCGCGAGCGAAGCGCGTTGTTGTTCGCCTCCGCTCAGTTCTGCGGGACGATGCGAAAGGCGCGCGGCCAATCCCACGCGCTTCAGATGCTTCGTGCACTCGGCCGGCGCGATCGCCGCGATCGACTTCTGCTAGTCGCAGCGGCAGCTCGACATTTTCTTCCAGCGTCATGCGAGGCAATAAATTGAAGGATTGAAAAACCATTCCAACGGTGAGGCTGCGATATTTTGCGAGTTCGTCGCCGGACATTTCGGCGAGATTGATTCCGTGCGCCAGAATTGCACCGGAAGTGGGGCGGTCAAGTCCCGCCAGCAAATTTAGCAAAGTGGATTTTCCTGAGCCGGAAGTGCCAAGTAGCGCGACGAATTCTCCGTGCGCGATTTCAAGAGTTACTCCGTCCACGGCGCGGATGGTTGCGGCGCCCATCTCATAATGTCTGGTGACATCGGCGGTGCGCAGCGCGGGCTGATTTGTTTGCGAATCTGTGCGGGTCTCTGGCATTCAACTCCTTCTGACGGTTTCCATCTTATTGGTACGCATGGCTGCGGGCAAGTGAGTCACATGATTCGATTCGCGGGACTAAGCCGCCGTTACTTCGTGGCCGTTACTTCCGCACCAAACTAAGAACGACTCCAGTTACGCCGTCTTGCAGAAAATGCGCGATCATTCCGGGCTTTAAGCTGCGGCGAAACGCTGCAAGTCCTCCGAACAGCGCTCCGAGCGCGGCGATGACAATCGTCTGTTTGACCCCTTGATAAAGATGAATCGCGCCGAAGAGGACTGCGGATATCAGAATGCCCGCTACGGCATTTCCGGTCCAACTGATGAACTGCCGCTGAAAATATCCGCGGAAAATAGTTTCTTCACAAATTCCGGCGGTCAGAGAAAGCAATACCCAAAAGAAAATTTCCGGCGCGCCGCGGGGCATCATGAACATAATGTCGCTGGAGTTCTGAGTTGTGTGGACGAGCAAGCCGACGCAAGTGACAACGAACAGCGCGCCAATTTGAAATGCGATGCCGATTCCAAGGTCAGTGAAAAATTGCGCCGGGTTGGACCAACGAGGGCCAATCAATTCTCGGAGTGTCACTCCGTGCTTCCATACGCCCCACGCGATGAAACCAAATACGCTCCATTCCATCGCCATAGTTGGAAGGTATAGAAGCAAATGATTCGGCGCGATTTGGCTGCGCATATAATTTGTGTGAACGAGGCCGAAATATGTCCAGCCCGCGAGGAATGCGATCAACGCAACTGTGTGAACGACGCTGGCGACGGGCTGGGATTTGCTCATGCATTCTTCTACGATGCGGAGCAGTCGTTTGTTTCGTCGAATCGGTGCAATCGGTGTGCGTTGTGTGAAATAATCGAGCGGTCGACTGTGCACCACTGCTGACCGATACTCAATCTATGATTTCTGAAACCGATCTTCTGCCCGCGCTGCGGCGCTACTGGGGATACGACTCGTTCCGTCCCTTGCAGGAGAAGATTGTCCGCAGCTTGTTGGCTGGACGTGATGCGTGCGTAGTGATGCCGACCGGCGGCGGAAAATCTTTGTGCTATCAATTGCCGGCGGCGATGCTTTCCGAAAAAACTGCCATTGTTGTTTCGCCTCTCATTGCGTTGATGCAGGACCAGGTGGCACAGTTAGGTCAAATGGGAATTTCGGCGGCGCTCTTAAATAGTGCTGTGCCCGCCGAGGAGCAGCGAGCGATCATGCGCGACGCGCGCAAGGGAAAATATCGTCTGCTTTATCTTTCGCCAGAACGCCTTGCGGTGGATACGACCGTTGCGTGGTTGCAGAACCTGCCGATTTCATTGTTCGCAATAGACGAAGCGCATTGCATTTCGGAATGGGGGCATGAGTTCCGTCCGGAATATCGGCTGATGAGCCGTCTGCGCCAGAAATTTCCGGAACAGCCGATTGCGGCATTCACTGCGAGCGCCACGCAGAAAGTACGGCATGACATTATCGAGCAACTGAAGCTGCGCGACCCGCACAAATACATTGCGAGCTTTCATCGACCGAATTTGCGGTACGTCATTAAAGAATGCAATTCGCAGACACAAGACGATTTGCTAATTGCGTCGCTGCGTGAATATTCCGGATCGAATGTGATTGTTTATTCGCCGACGATTGCGCGAGTCGGCGAAACGATTGCTCTTCTGAAGGAAAAGGGAATCACTGCGATTGGCTATCACGGCAAAATGAATGCGGATGAGCGGCGGCGCAATCAAGAATCGTGGATGACGGACGAAGTTCGCGTGCTGGTTGGGACCGTCGCATTTGGATTGGGAATCAACAAAGCTGCGGTGCGCGCGGTGATTCACCTCTCATTGCCAAAATCGATAGAGCAGTATTATCAGGAAGCGGGACGCGCCGGGCGCGACGGTTTGCCTGCGGATTGCATCATGCTCTGGCAAAAGCAGGATGCGAGTTTGCTGAATTATTTTATTAATCAACTGAAGGATCCGTTGGAGCAGGCACGCGCTCGGGAACGTTATCAAACGATTCGCGAATTTGTGGATTCATATGAGTGCCGGCACAGGCAAATTTGTTTGCATTTCGGAGAGAAGCCGAATTGGAAAACGTGCGCGGCTTGCGATGTATGCGGATATATATTGAAATCACTTTCGCCGAAGGCGGTGGTGAAACAGTTGCCGTTTGTTGCGCGTGAAAATGCAGCGCGTGAAACTGTCGCGCGGGAACCTGCTGCACGCACGCGTTTAAAGCGGGATCGGCGGCGGAAGCCGGCATCGAGCGCGGCTGTTACTCGCGGTGGGGAAGTGCTGAACGCGGCGCTGTACAAACATCTTCGCGAGTGGCGTCGGAATAAAGCGCGTGAGTTGGGCATCGGCGCGTTCATCATCATGCATGACACGACGCTGGAGGATTTGTGTTTCAAGCGGCCAACTTCGCTGGCGGGAATTCGTGAAGTATCTGGATTTGGCGAGCGCAAAACTGAATTGTATGGACGGGAAATTCTAGAAGCACTTCGGGAATATGAAGGAATGCTGACATCGGAGCGTCACTATTCGGAAGATGAGGAGCCATCGGCGCGACGGGAGCCGCGTCGTATTAATAATGACGAAGCGAAGCCGAGAAGAAAGCCCGGCGAATGGTGGGGCGCGCGTTGACCATTCAAAATAATTTCCGACTTTGAGAGCGCAAATGATGGCAACGTCGAAACAAATTAGCGATCCTATATTCCGGACCGCGGTTCGTGATTTGGAAGAAGGCAATTTTTCACGGCTGGAGCCGCTGTTTCGCAATCTCGCGTCATCAAGCCACGCGTCGTGTCAAATCATCGAGTGGTACGAACTGGGATATTTCAAGAATGAACCGAAGGCGCTGAACGAAGCGCTTGCTTGCGCGTGTTTTAATGGACGAACGAAGATCGCGAAATTTTTGATGGATCGCGGAGTTGATGTGATCGCCGGCGACGCCACAGGAATGA
This sequence comes from Terriglobia bacterium, assembly GCA_963840515.1. Lineage (GTDB taxonomy): Bacteria > Acidobacteriota > Terriglobia > Acidiferrales > UBA7541 > DASTCZ01. The sequence continues at coordinate 52,683 of CAWIZI010000019.1, read as the reverse complement.
ACGGTTTCCATTGGGCGGCGAATCGCGGACATTTGGAAACAGTGGAACTGCTTATCGAAAGAAAAGTTCCGATGGAAGTCAAAAATATGTACGGCGGAACGGTGCTTGGTTGCACGGTGTGGTCAGCGATTCACGAGCCGCGAGGAAATCAAATTGAAGTCATCGAAGCGCTGCTCGACGCCGGCGCGAACATTAATGCCGCGGAATATCCCACCGGAAACACGCGTGTGGACGAAGTGCTTCGCCGCTTTAAGGCAGAGAAATAATCCGGGCAACTATTCCTTCAGCGTCACAACCTTCGCATTTTTCTGCGCTTTGATCACCAATTCCGCCGCAAGCAAACATTGCGTCTGATCCTGCGCGATGTGCGTGCGATTCACAATATCCGCAACAAACTGCGATCCAAACGGCAGCGGCATGTTGTTGCAATCGATGTAACGTGCTTCTTTATTGTTCACGATGAAAAGATTGTTGCCCTGTTTATTCACAGCTACGTTGGTGTACTTTCGGATTTCGATGTAGCCGTCGGTGCCGAGAATGAAAAGGCGCCCATCGCCCCAAGTGCCCAAACCTTTTGGCGTGAACCAATCCAGCCGCACGTAGCCCAGACCGCGATCGCCGCGAAGAACCATGTCGCCGAAATCCTGAAAGCGCGGACGATCCGGATGCCGCACATTCGCTATTTGTGATTCCGCAATTTCGGCCTGTGTCGATCCTGTGTAAAACAAAAATTGATCTACTTGATGCGAACCAATGTCGCAAAGAATTCCGCCGTATTGATCGGGATTCCAAAACCACTCCGGCCGGCCGGTGCCGCCGCCGGCGTCGCCCGTTCCCTGAATAATTTGATGAGGCGCAATATTAATTGTCTGAATCACTTTGCCAATCGCGCCTTGCTGAATCAATTCGCCCGCATAAACCGCGGCCTTCACTTCCAGACGCTCACTATAAAGTATGCCGTAGATGCGTTTTGTTTCGGCGATAGTTTTCCGCAAATCCTCGAGTTGCTGCAAAGTTGTGCAACCGGGCTTGTCCGAAAGAAAATCCTTTCCGTGTTTCATGGTACGAACGCCGAGCGGAGCGCGCTCATTGGCAATTTGTGAGCTGAGTACCAATTGCGTGGAAGGATCATTCAGAATTTCATCTTGCGCCTTCACGATTTTCACATCCGGATATCGCTTCGCGAAGGCCGCAAGCTTGTCCTCTTCGCCGCCCCACGCGGCCACCAATTCGCCGCCGCCGCGTTGAATCGCGCCGATCATTCCGTAGATGTGATCGTGGCTCATGCCGCACACCGCAAACTTGATGTGATATTTCGGCGGCTCCTCAGTCTGCTTGGGCAGCGTTGTTTCTTCGATCACTCTCCCTCGCTCTTCGCCCAGAGCCATCGCGCTATTTGGCAATACAGTTCCCATCATCGCAACCGATCCCATCAATCCGGTCTGCTTCAGAAAATCGCGCCGGCCTGTGGATTCCATACTCATCTAGCCTCTCTCCTGCCCCGCATCTTTCTTATCAGAATTCTACGTTTCGGCGGGAATTTAATTTTCACTCGTCTGGGTTGCCGAAAGAATACCCTTCCGGGTTGAATGACGGAAATAATCCGGAAGTGTTGCGGGTCGGATGCGCGTAAGGAAAAAATTGGTCGGGGCGTGGAGATTCGAACTCCAGGCCTCCTGCGCCCAAGGCAGGCGCGCTACCAGGCTGCGCTACGCCCCGACATTCTTGAGATTTGATTCTACCGCAATTTGCGGATTTGTCTTCACGCGCGATTGCGCTAACTGCGCGCAGCGCGGAACTTTTGCGTCCCACTGAACCTCACTGCGTGTGTGCGAGGAGCGTAAGAACTATTTAGTACGTTGATCCAAAAGCTCCCGGATTTTGTGTCCCAACGCCATTGGGCTAAATGGTTTTGGCAAGAGAGCTACTTTGCTGGATGCGGACAACAAAAGCTCGGTCTCGGATTCAACGTAGCCAGAAGTCAAAATCACCGGCACTCCGGATTTTATTCTACGGATAGCTTCATAAACCTCATGGCCGGTGGCCTTCGGCATTTGCATGTCCAGCAAAACCAGGGAGATCTTGTCAGAGTGCAATTTGAATTCAGAAATCGCTTCCGCGCCATCCCTCGCAACGATGGCTTTGTATCCGAGGGATTTGAGCACGTCTTCAATCAGTCCGAGGACGCCGTCGTTGTCCTCGGCTACGAGAATCGTTTCTGTTCCATGCTGAGCAGGCGTTTCATCCAGCACCAGGCGCGGTTGCGCGGGGCCCTCAAACGATGGCAGGTAGACGTGGAAAGTCGTCCCTTTGCCAAGCTCGCTTTCAGTTTCCACGCAACCCGAGTGCTGCTTCACAATCGCAAAAGTCGTCGCTAAACCGAGGCCCGTCCCTTGTCCAATTCCTTTTGTCGTAAAGAATGGCTCGAAGATGTGTTTCATCGTCTCGCTATCCATCCCCGTGCCTGTATCAGAGATGGAGAGCCTGACGTATCTCCCCGGGCGCACGTATTCATGCTGCTTGCAGTAGTCGTGATTAAAATCAGTGTGCGAAGTTTCTATCCGCAACTGGCCGCCGTGCCGCATCGCATCGCGTCCATTCAGGCAAAGATTCATGATGACTTGTTCGATTTGAGAAGGATCCGCGCGGATAACCAGCGGCTCCCGTGAAAGATCCATCTTGATCTCGATATTTTCGCCAATCACTCTGCGAAGCATTCCGCCCGTTTCAGTAAGAACTTGATTTAAGTCAATGTTGCGCGGTTCAAGGATTTGCCGCCGCGCGTATGCGAGGAGTTGCCGTGTGAGGCCGGCGGCACGCAAAGATTGAGAATGAATACTTTGAAATAGATTTGCCGGACGGCTTTCTTTGGGCGATTCCTGGATGCCGAGTTCGGCCCACCCCTGGATCGCTCCGAGCACATTATTAAAATCATGCGCGATTCCGCCTGCGAGTTTGCCGATAACCTCAAATTTCTCGAGATGGCGCATTTGCAATTCAATTTGCTTGTGCTCTCGACGAAGCCCGGCTTCCTGAAGTTCCCGTCGAATCGCCGGCCCCAATCGTTTCAGCTTCCCCTTCATGACATAGTCATGCGCGCCATTCCTCATCGCTTCGACGGCAACGTCCTCGCCGATAGTGCCGGAGACGAATATGAACGGGATGTCGGGATTTAATTCCTGCACGATCTTAAGAGCCGCCGTGCCATTAAAGCCGGGCATGGAGTAATCGGATATGACGATGTCCCAGCTCTCGGTGATGAGACTTTTTCTTAGGTCAGGAGCGTTTTCCACTCGTTTGTGCGTGACCGAGAAGTCGTCATTTTCCAGTTGGCGCACAAGCAGCGCGCAATCCATTTCTAAATCCTCGAGTATCAGCGCACGAAGGGGAGTCGACATTTGATTCACCTGGGAACCGGAGGTCTCTCATTTAAAAGTAGCCAGAAGAGACCCAGTTGCTTGACGGCTTCCGTAAATCGCACAAAATCCACCGGCTTGCGGACGTAACAGTTCGCGCCGAGACTGTAGCCCTTTAATTTATCCTGCTCTTCATTCGAGGAGGTAAGTATTACCACCGGAAGAAGTTTCGTGCGCGGATCGGCCCTCATCCGCCGGAGCACTTCCAGTCCATCCACTTTGGGCAGCTTGAGATCCAGCAGAACAAGGTGGGGAAGTATGCAGGCGTCGCGCCCCAAGTATTTGCCTGTTCCAAATAAATAATCCAGAGCCTCCGCGCCATCGCGCGCAACAACGACCGCATTCTTAATATGGTTCTGTTCTAACGCGCGAATAGTCAGATCCTCATCATCAGGATTGTCTTCGATCAGCAGAATGGTGTCGTCATCCATGAGTCTTCTTTCTCCTGCGTGCTACGTTTGCAAAGTAAAATAAAACGTGGCGCCGTGGTCAACCTCAGCCTTGGCCCAAATTTTGCCGCCATGCCGGTTGATAATGCGTTGGACGGTGGCTAGCCCGATACCGGTACCTGGAAATTCGGAAACGGAATGAAGGCGTTGAAATGCCCCGAAAAGCCGCTCGGCGTGGGCCGGATCAAACCCTGCTCCGTTGTCGGTTATATAGAACGAAGGGCTTCCGTTGGAATTGTTGCGCCCAATTTCAATACGAGTTTGTTCTTGTTTCGATGCAAACTTCCATGAATTTCCGATCAAGTTCTGCAGGGCAACTTGAACTAAGCGTGGATCGCATTCCGCCCGCAGGTCTTGCGCAATTACAAACTGTGCCTTTCGGTCCGGCTGTTCCGCGCGAAGTTCGCGGGCGATCTCATCGGCCATGTGGCTTATATTGACGGACTCGAGTTTCATCTCCGCGCGTGTAATCCGCGAAAGATTGAGCAAATCATCGATCAATAGCCCCATTCTGTTGGATGCCGCGCGTACCCGCTGCAGGTGTTGCTTTCCTTTACTGCTTATTTGGTCTCCGCAATCCTCCAAAACTGCCTGGCTGAACCCGTCAATGGCTCGTAGTGGTGCGCGAAGGTCATGTGATACGGAATAACAGAACGCCTCAAGTTCCTTGTTGGCGATTTCGAGTTGCGCGGTACGGACTCTCATGGCTTCTTCGTGTTTCTTCCGCTCGGTCATGTCGCGCGTTACTTTTCCGTAACCGTGCAGTTCACCGCGTCCGTCGCGTAATGCGGTAATGGAGATGTTTGCCCAAAATTTCGATCCGTCCTTGCGAACGCGCCAACCTTCGTCCTCCGCTCTTCCGGTTTCTTCGGCGGTTTTCAACGCCAGCGCGGGTTTTCCGCGCTCGATATCCTCGGCTGTATAGAAAGCTGAAAAGTGCCGGCCGGTAATTTCTTCCGCGCGGTAGCCTTTGATCCGCTCCGCGCCGATATTCCAACTGACCACATTTCCCGCAGTATCCAGAATCAGAATGGCATAGTCGTGCACGTTCGACACGAACAGGCGGAACGGCTCCTCATTTTGCTTCCGTACCAACTGCAGGGCCTTTTCGAGTTCCGCTGTGCGCTCGGCGATTCGCTGACCGAGTTGCGAATTCGTTTCTTCCAACTGGCCTTCCACATTGGCGCGAATTGAGTTCTCGCGCAAAAAAAGCAGGCAAATGAAAATCAAAAGCACGACAGCAGAGATCCCTCCGCCGACTTGCAGCCGCCGCGCCCGGGAAGCTGTCTGTCCAGCTTCCGCAGTGCGGGTTTCCAGAAGGTGGTTTTCTTCCGCGGTCATGTCCGCGAGTGCTTTTGCGAGTGGAGGAGTGATTTTTCGCGCTTCGTCGTTCAGGGATTTCAATCCGTCGGGGCCGCTCTTTCCTTCTCGATGCAATTGAATCACTTCGGCCAGCAGATTCAATGCCTGGTCGGAAAGAGGACTCAAAGTATCGAGATTCCTGATCTGCGTGGGATTATCAGAAAGCAGAGGCCGAAGTTCCACGAGGGTCTTGCGAGCGTCAGCCTCGGCGGCTTGGAATATTTTCACCTGTTGCTCGGAACCGTTGGTGTAATAATCCACGGCGGCAACCTGGCTGTTTTTCACATCGGTGCTGAATTTGTCCAGCGTGCCCAGAACTCCTCGCGTGCGAACTACAAGATTGTTCCAGCGGACGAACGAAGAGTTTGTGCGATAGACCATCACGAAAAGAACTGCGAGTAGCACCGTGGCGATGATGAATCCCACGGCAATTATCCGCTGCTGGAATGACTTCGGTGAGCGCCACTCGGGAGAAGCCGTGCGGTTTGCGTTTTCCATCTTGTTCGTAATGATTTCGTCCGTCACGTAAGGCACTTCGTCACCTTCTTGTTCCGACCGGCGCCAGTAGGTCGCTATTGCGAACCGACGGTTCCGCTTGATCACTCTTATCGGGCGGCGCGGCGATTGATTAACAACTAACAGCGTGAGCTTGTGAAGCGGCCTAGGACATTTTGAGCCTCGAAAGCAACATTTAATATATCAATTAAGTTTGTTGCTTCCACATTGGTAATCAGAGCTGATCAATCAAGTGGTGGCGGGTCGAGAGCGAGTACGACCCGCCGAGTTTTGAAGCCGCGCCGCTCTACCGTAGCCTAATCAGTCGAGAAATTTAGATATTGACTGTCAATAAATGGAAGCGTAAACAAAGTTCACTACCATAACCCTGCGCTGTGGTGCGCCTCGATGAAAGAAAACATTAACGAACGTTGGATGAAACTCTGCGAACAGGCAGCGAGTGAGAAGGATCCGGTTAAGCTGCTCGCTCTGGTCACAGAGATCAATCGATTGTTTGATGAAGAAGAAGTGCGCAGCAAGAAGGCAAAATCGGCAGGCGCTGTGTAGGTACCGGTAGTTTCGGCAGGGTGGAGTAAGAGATCGCCGAGCTGGTGAAGATGGCCGCGCGGCTTAGACTCCCCGGTATGCTGAAAGCCTGATACTACAATCGCGACTGCAAACTACTCTTTTCACTGTATCGACTTGTTTTCCCCTCGCCAATAATCTGAATAATAGATTTGCCGGAGGAGCAATCAATGGCGAAATATGGCAAGGCAGCGGGAAAAAGTGTTGAGAGCGCGATGCACCGAGAAAAGCGTGGCACGCTGAAATCCGGTAAAGGCGGAAAGGGCGGTCGCGTGACCAGCAGAAAACAAGCAATCGCCATCGGACTTTCCGAAGCTCGCAAGAAGGGCGCGAAGGTTCCGCCGAAGAAGAAGTAATACGTAATCGCGGAGCTTCAGAGGCTCGAAAAAACGTCTCATTTTGCACAGTGCGTTTTCGCGCTGCGGTTCCAATCCCGCCTTGACCTTTCTTTTCCCCCGTATACACTAAAAGTCCCTTCGCAAAACTGTGTGCGGCTTCAGGCTGTCCTCTTACAGCTTTTCGTGCCGCGCGCGGAATGAAATTCCATTTTAATTCTGGTGAGAAATGAAGACGACGTTGCGGCTCATTCGGAAGATTCGGCTTGCGTTCGGAGCTGCTGTTTTGATTCTGATCATTCTCGGCGCCATTTGCTATCACTCCGTCGCCGTATCTAGCGCCAGCGATCGGTGGGTGGACCACACTCACAGCGTAATCGCGAATCTTCAGGATTTGTTGGCCGCGATGTTGACGGTTGAATCCACCTGCCGCGGATACGTTCTGACCGGCGACGAATCTTTTCTTGCGGAATACCATCCGGGCGTTTTGCGGACGCAAACGGAACTCGCAACGCTTCGCGAGCTGACTTCAGATAACGCCAGCCAGCAGGTCCGGTTGAACATTCTCGACTCTTTAGCCGCTTCAAAAATTCAGCTCGCTGAAAAAGTGATTGCTGTGCGCAGGACCACGGGTCTGAACGATGCACTCGAGAAAATCGGAAACGGCGGCGGCAAAAAAATAATGGACGACTTCCGCGCCGGCGTTCGCGATATGCAAGCGGAAGAGGAGCGGTTGTTGGTCCTGCGCGAAGTAGACGCGAATCACCGGCTAGCGCAGTCGAAAATGGTTTTGATTCTCGGCACCACTCTGGGCTTGTTGATTACGGTTTTAGCCGGATGGAATGTTGAACGTGACAGTTTCAAACGTGGACTCGCTGAGCTTGCTTACCGTGAAAGCGAAGACAAGTATCGGCGGCTGGTTCAAGGCGTGCAGGACTACGCAATATTAATGTTAGGTCCACTCGGGGAAATTCGCAGCTGGAATCCCGGCGCCGAACGCATGACCGGCTGCAAATTTGAAGAAGTCGTAGGACAGAACTTTTCGCGATTCTTTCCGCCGGAAGATATCAAGCGGGGAAGGCCGGCGGAAATCTTGCGGTTGGCTGCCGAGGCCGGCATCTACGAAGAGCGAGGTATGCGCGCAAGAAGTGACGGCACGCGTTTTATGGTGCGCAGCACTTACACGGCATCGCGCGACGAGAACGGAACGCTGCGCGGCTTTTCAACGATCAGCCGCGATTTGAGCGAAAGCGCGGAATCCGACGCAAAATATCAGGGACTGCTCGAAGCCGCTCCTGATGCCATGGTGGTCGTGAATCAAGGCGGAGAAATTGTTCTGCTGAATCTTCAAGCCGAAAAACAATTTTGTTATCTGCGCGATGAGCTTGTCGGACAAAAAGTCACCACCATCATTCCCGAAGGATTCGCCGAACGCCTTATTGCGGACGGTACGCGCACCGCGGCTGAAGCGCTGGCGCAGCAAATCGGCACTGGTATCGAACTCTACGGCCGGCGGCACAATGGCACTGAATTTCCAATAGAAATCATGCTGAGCCCGCTGGAAAGCGCCGACGGAATTTTGGTGACGGCTGCGATTCGCGATATCAGCGTGCGCAAAGAAGCGGAAAAACATTTGGCGCGCATGGAAGGCCGCTATCGCGGATTGTTGGAAGCGGCGCCGGATGCGATGGTAGTTGTGAACCAGAAGGGCGAGATCGTTCTGCTGAACGTGCAGGCGGAAAATCAGTTTGGATACAGCCGCGATGAACTTGTTGGCCAGCAAGTGAAAAATATTATTCCCGAAGGATTCGCGGAACGCATCATCGCCGACGGAACTCGCACTGCCGCCGAAGCGCTTGCTCAACAAATCGGCACCGGCATCGAACTGTACGGCAGGCGCAAGAATGGCAGCGATTTCCCGATTGAAATCATGCTCAGCCCCCTGGAAAGCGCCGAAGGAATTTTGGTCACCGCTGCGATTCGCAACATCAGTGTCCGTAAAGAAGCTGAAAAAAATATTGTGCGCATGGAAGGGCGTTATCGCGGACTGCTCGAAGCCGCACCGGACGCCATGGTCGTCGTAAATCAACAGGGCGAAATCGTCCTCCTCAACGTTCAAGCCGAAAAGCAATTTGGATATCGCCGCGATGAGCTCGTAGGCCAAAAAGTAAAAAATATTATTCCCGAAGGATTCGCCGAACGTCTTGTCGCTGACGAACTGCGCTCCGCGGAAGACGCGCTGGCTCAGCAGATCGGCACGGGAATCGAGCTTACCGGCCGCCGCAAAGATGGCAGCGATTTCCCAATCGAAATTATGCTGAGTCCGCTGGAAAGCAATGAAGGAATTCTGGTCACCGCCGCGATTCGCGATATCAGTGTCCGCAAACAGGCCGATAAACGTTTGGCGCAGATGGAAGGCAGATATCGCGGACTGCTGGAAGCCGCGCCGGATGCGATGGTGGTCGTGAATCGCCGAGGCGAAATCGTCCTGCTGAACGTTCAGGCAGAAAAACAATTTGGATATCACCGCGATGAACTCGTCGGCCAAAAGATGAAGAACATTATTCCGGAAGGTTTCGCGGAGCGGCTGATCGCCGACGGGCTCCGCTCTCCGGAAGATGCTCTGGCGCAAAAGATCGGCACCGGGATTGAACTGAGCGGACGCCGCAAGGACGGCAGTGATTTTCCAATCGAGTTGATGCTGAGTCCGCTGGAAAGCGCTGAGGGAATTTTGGTGACGGCGGCGATTCGCGACATCACCATGCGCAAGGCCGCCGAAACTCATCTATTGCAAAAGGTCGAGGAACTGAATCGCTCCAACGAAGAACTGGGCCAGTTCGCTTACATCGCGTCTCACGATTTGCAGGAACCCTTGCGCATGGTAGCCAGCTACACGCAACTTCTCTCCAGACGCTACACCGGAAAGCTCGATGCCGACGCCGATGAATTCATCGCTTTCGCCGTCGACGGTGCGAACCGCATGCAGCGCCTGATTCAGGATCTCCTCGCATTTTCTCGCATCGGAACAAAAGGCGCGGACCTCGTTGATTATTCCAGCGAAGACGCCATGCAGCAGGCGCTGGTTAATCTACGCGGCGTTATCGGCGAAAGCGGCGCGTTGGTCACTCACGATCCGCTGCCGCTGGTCCTTGCCGACGAAATGCAGCTCGTTCAACTGTTTCAAAATTTGGTTGGCAACGCCATCAAGTATCAAAGCCCCGGAATTCCTCACGTGCACGTTTCCGCTGCAATGAACGTGGATAAGAAATGGGTATTTTCAGTCAGAGATAACGGGCTGGGAATCGATCCGCAATACTTCGACAGGATTTTTGGAATGTTTCAGCGTCTGCACAAGCGGGAAGAATTTGCCGGCACGGGAATCGGTCTGGCCATCTGCAAGAAAATTGTCGAGCGCCACAAAGGCGTCATTTCAGTCGAATCTCAACTGGGGCAAGGCTCCACATTTCGCTTCACTATGGAAGGAACGGAGAGAAAAGCATGACTATCATCGGCGGGCAAGGCATTCCAATAGAAGTACTTTTGATTGAAGACAGTCCCGGTGATGTCCGGCTGACCAAGGAGGCCTTCCGCGCCGCTAATCCGTCCATCCATTTGCATGTCGCATCCGACGGTGTGGAAGCCATGATCTTTCTCCGTCAAGAGGGAATCCACATGAATGCTCCGCGTCCGGATCTGATTCTGTTGGACTTGAATCTTCCTAAAATGGATGGCCGCGAAGTTCTGGCTCGCATCAAGGAAGACGACCTGCTGAAAACAATTCCCACCGTAATTCTGACTACCTCTGACGCCGAAGTGGACATAGCGAAAAGCTATCAACTTCAAGCGAACTGCTACTTGAACAAGCCCGTGCAGTTGGATGCCTTCGAGAGTCTGGTGAAAAGCATTAATGATTTCTGGTTGACCGAAGTCAAATTGCCAAAGACCGAGGCAGTTCCGAGCGCGAAAATTTGATTGGAAAATTCCCGTCAGTGAAGCAAAGCGAAGACGTCGTCCGTGGCCAAAACATTTCGTGACACGTCGAAAGGAAGAGAGGAACAAATTATGCAGATCATAGGCAAGAACGGTGTAGGCATCGAAGTACTTCTGGTCGAAGACAGTCCCGGCGATGTCCGCCTGACGCAGGAAGCATTCCACGGCGCAAATCCCGCGGTGCATTTGAACGTGGCCGCGGACGGTGTGGAAGCCATGGAATTTCTAAACCGCGAAGGAAAACATCGTCGGGCTCCGCGCCCGGACTTGATCCTGCTGGATTTGAACCTTCCCAAGATGGATGGCCGTCAGGTTCTGGCTCAAATAAAAACACACAGCACTCTGAAAACGATTCCGACGGTAATCCTGACCACCTCCGACGCGGAAGCAGACATCGCGAAAAGTTATCAACTCAACGCGAACTGCTATCTCCGCAAGCCCGTCCAGTTGGACACCTTCGAGCGTCTGGTCGAGAACATCAACGATTTTTGGCTCACGGCCGTTAGGTTGCCACAGCAAACATAAACAATCCGGCGTCCAGTCACCGCTCGCAGGTCTGGTAACCGGCGCCGCAAACCGAATTTAGGAAAGAGGAAATCATGCAATTGCTTAGAAGATACGGCAAGCCCATCGAAGTCCTGTTGGTCGAAGATAGTCCGGGCGACGTCCGCTTGACCAGGGAAGCGTTTCACGAAGTGAATCAGGCCGTCCACGTGAATGTGGTCACTGACGGTATGGATGCTATGGCTTTTCTGAAGCATCTCGGGGAATATGCCGGTGCTCCTCGTCCGGACCTGATTCTGTTGGATTTAAACCTGCCCAAAATGCACGGCCGCGAAGTTCTGGCGCAAATCAAGAATGACGAAAGCCTGAAAACGATCCCCACTGTGATTCTTTCCACGTCGGAGGCGGCGGATGACATTCAGAAAAGTTATGAGCTTCAGGCGAATTGTTATCTCACCAAACCGGTGCTGTTTGAAGCTTTCGATAGTCTCGTGAAAAACATCAATGAATTTTGGCTGACGGAAGTCACCTTGCCGCAGCAGGCGCAGGGCGTTCTGGTATCAAATTGATTTGCCGGAAGAACTTGAACGAATGGCGCTAGCACCCGGAACTATTTTTTGTAATGAGGAATTGATGCAGATCGTGCAGATCCTCGGAGGAAATGGAATGCCTATCGAGGTACTTTTGGTCGAAGACAGTCCCGGAGACGTCCGGCTGACCAAGGAAGCGTTTCACGACGCCAATCCTTCCGTGCATTTGAACGTGGCCGCCGATGGCGTTGAGGCTATGGCCTTTCTGAAGCATCAGGGAATTCATGCGCAATCCCCGCGCCCGGATTTAATTTTATTGGATTTGAACCTGCCTAAAATGGATGGGCGCGAAGTTCTGGCTCATATCAAAATGGACGACAGTTTAAAAACCATTCCTACCGTTGTCCTCACAACCTCGGAATCGGAAGTGGATATCGCAAAAAGCTATCAACTTCAGGCGAATTGCTACCTCAGCAAACCCGTGCAGTTGGACGCATTCGAGGCGCTCGTTAAAAGTATCAATGATTTCTGGCTCACCAAGGTTAAGTTGCCGCAGAATCGCCAAATTCGATGAGCAAAAAAACCATCAAGCTGCTTCTACTCATCGAAGACAATTCCGGAGACGCTCGTTTGCTCCGTGAAATGATCAACGAACAGGGCGAGCGCGACACCGAATTCACCCATGTGCAGTCAATGTCGGAGGCGGAAAAGTATCTGACGGAATGGAAGTTTGACATTATTCTTCTCGACCTCGGCCTGCCGGACGCAACGGGATTGGATGCTGTCCGAAGGGCTCACGCCGGCGCGCCGCACACTCCACTCGTCGTGTTGACGGGTCTGGACGACGAATCGCTCGCCGGACTGGCTTTGCAGGAAGGCGCGCAGGACTATCTCATCAAAGGCCAGATTGAGGCGCGCGGACTTTTCCGCGCTTTGCGTTACGCCGTCGAACGCAAAACTATGGAAGAAGCTTTGTTCGTAGAAAAAGAACGCGCGCAGGTCACTTTGAATTGCATCGGTGACGGCGTGGTCTGCACCGACATCGCCGGAAGCATCACCTTCCTCAATATCGTGGCGGAATCAATGACCGGCTGGACACACCAAAAAGCTTGCGGCCAGCCAATGTCCGAAGTTTTCAAAATTGTTGATGCCACTACCCGCGAGCCCGTCCCAAATCCGATGGAATTGGCTGTCGGTCTGGATCACACCGTGCATCTGCCACCGAATTGCATTCTGGTCCGGCGCGACGGATTTGAAACTCCTATTGAAGATTCCGTCGCTCCCATTCACGATCGTGAAGGACAGGCCACCGGCGCGGTGATTGTTTTTCGTGACGTGAGCTTCGCTCGCGCTATGGCGCAACAGATGGCGCATTCCGCTCAGCACGACTTTCTCACTGGTCTGCCCAACCGGATGCTTCTGAACGACCGTGTCAGTCACGCAATTGCGCTTTCGCCGCGCCACTTGAAAAAAGTTGCCGTGTTGTTTCTCGATTTGGACGGCTTCAAACACATAAACGATTCTCTCGGCCATCCCATCGGCGACAAGCTTCTTCAGTCCGTTGCGGAGCGTCTGGTGGAATGCGTGCGCGGCTCGGATACCGTCAGCCGGCAAGGCGGCGACGAGTTCGTTGTGCTTCTTTCGGAAATTGAACAAGCCGAAGACGCCGCCATTTCCGCCAGACGAATGCTGCACGCGGTAGCCGAACCGCATTCCATTAATAAACACGATCTCCACATCACCACCAGTATCGGCGTAAGCGTTTATCCCGATGATGGGCTGGACGCGGAAACTCTCATCAAGAATGCTGACACCGCGATGTATCAGGCGAAAGAAAATGGACGTCAGAGTTACCAATTTTTTAAATCAGGAATGAATGTTCGCGCCGTCGAGCGCCAGTCCATCGAGGAAAGCTTGCGCCACGCCGTCGAGCGACAGGAATTCACTCTGCACTACCAGCCAAAGATTAATTTGCGGACTGGCGATATTACCGGGGCGGAAGCGCTCATCCGCTGGACGCATCCGGTTCGCGGCCTCGTCCCGCCCTCACAATTTATTCCCGTTGCCGAAGACTGCGGCATGATTCTTCCCATCGGCATCTGGGTGCTGCGCGAGGCATGTAGGCAGGCAAGGGAATGGATTGATGCGGGCCTGCCGATCAGAACGATAGCGGTGAACATTTCCGCCATGCAGTTCCGGAACGATCACTTTCTGAGCGATGTATTCTCTATTCTTTCCGAAACCGGTTTGGATCCAAAATGTCTCGAGCTAGAACTCACTGAAAGCGTGCTGATCAAGCGCGCCGAAACCGCTTCGTCCGTTCTTCAAACACTTAGGTCCAGAGGAATTCAGATTGCCGTGGACGATTTCGGTACCGGATATTCCAGCTTGAGCTATCTGACAAAATTTCCGATTGACGCCTTGAAAATCGACCAGTCATTCGTCCGCCAGATCTCAACCGCCCCGGCCGATACCACCATCGTCACCACTGTAATCAGCATGGGCCGAAGCCTGAAACTGCGCGTGGTCGCCGAAGGCGTCGAAACACAAAATGAGTTGGAGTTCCTTCAGTCCCACAACTGTGAAGAAGCCCAGGGATATTATTTCAGCCGTCCGGTGCCCGCTCAAAAATTCGCCCGTCTCCTCGAAACCGGAATACGCGAAGCAATTTTGCGCTAATAACTTCATCCGATTCTCATTCCCGCCTCTTATCTCCTCTGTTTCCTTCACCTTAGATATCCTCATCCCGCGCCATCCATAGTCCATTTTCAAAAAAACGCGCACCCCCCACCCCACCCTATTTTGCGATATATATGCTAATAAAGGACTTACAGCGATCTGTGGGTGATCGTTATGCAAATAAAGGACTTACCGGTGAAACGACTTCGTATGCGCGTAGTCTGCGTCTCTGCGTTGAGCGGTTTTTCGTGTTTTTCCGCCCCCAAAAACTGCATTGCAATGCAGTTTTTTCGCCGAATTCTCCGTTGGCTCTCCGGATACCGCGCACCTCCTCTTGACCATCTACAGAAGTGTGCTACACTCCTGTTGTCCTTCAAAAGGAGTGTATGCCAAATTCCAAAACAGAAGTTCTGCAAGGTACTCTCGATTTGCTGGTCCTAAAAACATTGGATTCCATGGGGCCAATGCACGGCTTTGGAATTGCGCTCCGCATTCAGCAAGTCTCCGATGATCTTCTGCAAATAAATCAAGGCACTCTCTATCCAGCTTTGCTCCGTCTCGAACAGCGCGGCTGGATTTCATCGAAGTGGGGAATCTCGGAAAATAATCGCAAGGCGAAATTTTATTCTTTAACGCGCATCGGACGCAGGCAACTCGGCGAAGAAGCCGAGGAATGGAGCCGAATGTCCGCAATGATCAATCGCGTCCTGAAAACAAGCTAGGCAAATTATGCGAGAACTTCTACAGACTTTTTTCCTTCGTCTCACGTCACTTTTTCGTCGCCGCAATCAAGACGACGATCTGACCGCGGAAATGAATTCGCATCTGCAAATGTCCGTCGATTTGAACCTCCGCAAAGGCATGTCCGCGGAAAACGCCCGCCGTAAAGCGCTCGTAGATTTCGGTGGAATCGAGAAGGTAAAAGAACTCTATCGCGATCAGCGAGGATTGCCGATGCTTGAAACAACTCTGCAGGACGTTCGTTTCGGATTTCGCATGCTTCGCCGAAGTCCCGGTTTTTCTCTCCTCGCGATTCTTTGTCTCACCGTCGCAATTGGAGCGAATGCCGCTGTCTTCAGTTGGATCGAAGGAATTCTTTTCCGCCCATTTCCCGCAGTCGCCCATCAAGAAAGAATGGTTGCGCTCGCCGGAACTTCTCGCGGCGTTCCCGGATTTACCGACATTTCCTGGCCCGATTTTCTGGACTATCAGAAGAATTCCCACCTGATCGAATCATTTGTTGTAGATCGAATTATGGGCACCACGCTCAGCATCGGCGATCGTGCCGAGCGCGCCATCGGCAGCATCGTTTCGGCAAATTATTTTGACGCGCTTGGAGTCCATCCGATTTTGGGACGCGGATTTCTGCCGGAAGAAAATTTTGGCCGCAACGCGCATCCGGTCACCGTGATTAGCTATCGCACCTGGAAAGATCGCTACAGCGGGGATCCCGCGATTATCGGCAGAGAGCAATATTTGAATGGAGTGCAACACACCATTGTTGGCGTCGCTCCCGAAGGATTTGACGGAACGTTTGTCGGATACGCGTTTCAATTTTGGGTGCCGCTTTCCATGCAGGAGGCATTTTCCACTCCATACAAATTGGAAGATCGCGGTGCGCGCTGGATTGAAGGCTTCGCGATTTTGAAGGCCGGCGTTTCTCGTCAGCAGGCGCAGCAGGAAATTTCCGCATTGGCGCAACAATTGGAGAACACTTATCCGGCTACGAACCGGGGAAGCAGCGTCAAACTTTTGCCGCTCTGGGAAACTCCGTTCAATCAGGCAAACACGCTGCTTCCGACTCTCGAAATCGCTCTTGTTGTGGTGATTTTTGTTTTGCTCATTGCCTGCGCAAATGTCAGCAATCTTCTACTGGTGCGTTCGTTTGCGCGGCGACAGGAAATGACCATCCGGCTCGCAATCGGTGCGGGGCGCGGACGGCTTTTGCGGCAACTTCTGACCGAAGGCTTGATACTTTCATCATTCGCCGCAGCCGGCGGCCTGCTGTTTGCGCGATGGTTCCGGAACGCGCTGGTTTTATTTTTTCCTCCGCTACCGAGTGGAATCATTATTAATTTGCCCGGAAAACTTGATTGGCGCGTGCTCGTTTTGAGCGCGGGCGTTTGCTTATTTTCTACGCTGCTGTTCGCGCTATTTCCCGCGATGCAAGCCAGCAAGATTGATCTTGCCACCGCGCTGAAATCCGAATCGGGCGGTGTCGTTGGAGGTTCGCGCCGAGTGCGGTTTCGTTCGACCCTTGTACTGATCCAGGTGGCGCTGAGTTTTGTACTGCTGGTCGGCACCGTACTGCTCATGAAAAGCGCGCAGGGAACCGAAAATGCAAGTCCCGGTTTTTCAACGGATGGAGTTTTGACAAGCTCCGTCGATCTGTTCGCCGCCGGATACGACAAAGTGCGCGCCATGAATTTTCGCGATCAGTTGATCGATCGTGTGCAGACGCTTCCCGGCATTCAGTCCGCCGCATTTTCGCAATCGTTGCCCTTCAGCTACAACGGTTATTTTTCTTCTCCAGTTTCTGTGATTGGCTATGTGGCCGCGCCTGACGAAGATCCCGAAGTGGAATACAACGCTGTCACTCCCGGGTATTTTTCGACCGTGGGTATTCCGCTCGTATCTGGCCGCGAATTCACCGGAGTCGATGACGAAAAAAGCGTTCCCGTCGCAATTGTGAACGAGACGATGGCCGCGAAATTCTGGAGCGGCAGAAATCCTGTCGGCGATCATTTCAAAACCAAAGACCAATCGTTGCTGGTTGTCGGTGTAGCGAAAAACTCGAAATACAGAACCATCCGAGAAAATCCGGAGCCGTTTTTTTACATCGCGCTGCGTCAAAACGTTTCCGTGAACGGGCCTTTATATTTGCGCACTTCTCTAAGTCCCGCGGCGATTGCGCCAATTCTCGCGCGAGAGATTCGCACAATTGATCCCGGTCTCGCGCCGATGGAAACGATCACTATGCGCCGGCAAATCGATCGCAGGTCATACACGCAAAAGCTAGCTGTCACGCTTCTCGGAGTTTTCGGCGGAATGGCATTACTGCTCGCAGCGATTGGACTTTACAGCGTGATGTCGTATGCAGTATCGCAAAGCAAGCGAGAGCTGGGTTTAAGAATGGCGCTCGGCGCGGAAGCATCCGATCTTTTGCGGCTCGTAATGTCACAAGGACTGGCGCTGACCGCGATCGGAATTATTCTCGGCGCGATCGCATCGCTCGCGCTCACCCGCTTGATCGGAAATCTTCTGTTCGGCGTGAGTCCACGCGATCCTCTGGCGTTCGCATCGGCGTTCGCAGTGATGGCGGCCGTGTCGCTTGCGGCCAGTTTCGTGCCCGCATGGCGGGCTTCGCGGACAGATCCAGTTCGCGCATTGCGTGAATAATTCACAAATAAAAGCTAAGCAGTAGAGAACGAATATCCGCGGAGAGCGGCTGTGAATAAAGTATTCAAGGCAATCTTTCTGGCAGCGGGACTTGCTTCGATTGCCGTGCTCGCGTCAGTTGGCTCGAACGCAATTTTCGGAATGGTTCGGGCGCGGCGGCAAGTCCAAGCGCCGTCGGTGAAAAAAGCGTCCCAACAATTCAAGAATATCCAGGTCTTGAAGGATTTGCCCGTCGACCAGTTCTATCCCACGATGCATTTCATGGCTGATTCGCTTGGTGTGCAGTGCGTCGACTGCCACGTTGGAGTGCCCGGGCAAGTCGACGGTGAAAAAGACGATAAGCAAATGAAGCGGACGGCCCGCAAAATGCTTCTGATGACAATGGAAATAAACAAAACAAATTTCGACGGTCAGAACGCCAAGCCGGCCGTCACCTGTTATACCTGCCATCGCGGATCGCTCCAACCATTGACGGCGCCGGCGAAATCAAGTGGGAGTGCGGCGAAAGTGCAATCCGAGAACGACTAGCCGTGGAGCTTCGGGTTTTATATTTGCTGCCGCCCACTGGCTCGGTTGGAACACATGCGAACGAGAGTTTAAGGAAGAGTGCCGGCGTGGTATGGAGTGAATCGAAGAATCACGCCGAGCATAATAAGAACCGCCACGAAATACGCCGTCGTCGAAGGACTCGGCTGCGCTGAAATATCTTTCGTAAAAATCCGCCACCCAAATCCGGCAGCTGCCAGGAAAAATATTTTCTCCTCCATCAACAGCCACAGAATCAGGCAAGCGGTCATCAGAATAATTCGCTCTACTTTGTTCAATACCGTTACTGCTTGGCCGCCATCTAGAATCCAGACAGGCGTCAGGTTCAGCACGTTCAACCACGCACCCGCGCGCGCCAGCGCGGCCCAAATATCATTTCCCGTTTTCCACCAGGCCAGCGCGCACGCCGCCGCAGCCAACGTGCCGGCAAGTGGCCCGGCCAGACTTACCGCCGCGCGCGTCTCATTGGAAACTCCCAGCGCGTGCCATCGCACGTACGCTCCCAATCCCGGCAGAAATACGGGCATGTCGGCCGGAAGTCCTCGGCGCTTCACATCGATGTAGTGGCCCATCTCGTGAATTAAAATCATTGCTGCGAATCCCACGCCGAATTTCGCGCCGAACATCGCCCAATAAAAGGCCACGAATGCGCCCAGCGTCAACAAAAATTTTAGTTGGAAAAGAGCAAATAGAACTTTTAATTTCGTAAGCGCGATGGCAATCGGTGCGAGTGGACCCAATCGCTTCGCCCACTTGTGTTGTGATTCACTCGCAGCGGATTTGTTTTGCTGCGTCGCGAGCATCGCAGCGCGATTGCGTACCCATTGCGCTTGCGCGGACTCCTGCGGAAGAAGTGCCAGCGCTTGCAGCCACACTGCGCGCGCATTTGCCGGTTGACCTTGCTCCTCCAGCAACTTTGCTCCGGCCGAAAGTTGCTCCAGTTTTTGTGTATGCACCAGCGTGTGGCACTGATCGCACACCAGCGCGCCCGATGAAAGTATTTTCAAACAGCGTGGACAATTGATGTTCGCGCCGGAAATTTCGGCAGGGACATCATCTGCGGAAGGCACAATGGGTGTGGAACTCACTCGCGTTGATTGCCGCTTTATCCAGCGCTGACCTGATCAATCGCTGGAGACGCGCTCTGGTACGGGCCGTGAATCTCGATCGGTTGTCCGGCCGTCATTTTCCAGGCGATTTTCAATCCTATAAAAAGAATAAACAATCCGATCGCTCCGGAAAAAGGATCGTTGAGCGCCAGGAACGGCGATGCCAAGCCAATTCCTAACAGCACCACGATCGCTTTTAAGAAAACGATTGCAGCGTCTTTGGATGTTGCGTCCGCCGGTAATCCATTTGACGCGTCCGGCGCGTTTTGTGGTGAAGTGGAACTCTCGATGTTCGCCGGCCCGTGAGCGTCGCGTTGCTTCGCAGCTTGCCAGAAAATCATCGGCAGCGACGCAAGCGAAACCGCTAGGTACGTCAGCACCACCGCCGTAATCTGATATCTGCGTCCGCCGATGCCTTCCGATCCCATCATCATCGCTTTGGCGACAATATATCCGACCGCCAGTGAGAGATAGCCGATGATCCACCCCGTGGCGATTTCAAACGTCGCGTAAATGGCCAGCCCCAGAGCAGCGCCGACTCCGCCAAAAACCAGCGCGCGGATGTAAGCCCGGCGATTGTCTTTCGGCCGCGCGTTTTCCACACGTTTGGCGCAGTCACCGCATGCAGCTACTCCGTTTACGCGGTAGTACGTTGCGCCCAGCGGCTTGTTGCAGGTTTTGCATTGATCGGCGCCCGGCTTCGGGGCGTACTCAGCCGTGCTGAATTGCGGCGTTGGGTTGGTTAGGCTCTCAGACATGCGGCGCAAGGTATCACAGGTTAGCCTTAGCAAGAAGTGAAAATATTTTGGTGCGCTGAGTTTTCCGGATGCGCAAATTTATAGAATATTCACAGAGTGTTAAAGGGAAGCGCGCTTGGAAAAATTATCGGCGCGGCCGTTTTGCGGATTTGCGCGCGGGCTTCGCCGATTTTGGTTTGGACGGAAGCAACGCGATGTTTCTAGATTTCTCCAGCTGGAAAATTCGCAAGCGCGAAACGCGCGCATTTCGTTTCAGCGTCAGGTGTTGAGCCAGCACGTCAAATAATGTTTCGAGCTGTGCGGTGTGTCCGCGTAAAAATACCGACGCGTGCGTTGCTCCGGTTCGCAGGGTGCGTGGGTCCGGCTCGATCAGCGCGATTTCGTCGTCGCTAAGTTCGAGCGACTCGTTGAATTCGATGAAATAGCAGCCACGATCGAGTTCCCACCACTGGTAATTATCTTCCGGGCGCAAACGGTGCGGTTCAACGGGGAAGCGTCCACCGGGAACGTATTCTCCGCCGCCGAAATCCAGCTGCCCGATGGGATTTACTCGCCAAATATCTTTCACCGTCAGGTCGATGGAGCACGCGTGAACCTGATGTTTCGCGCTGAGAATTCCTTTTACGTGCGCGACAGCCTCGTGGCCGTTCAGAAGTTTCATACTTAAAATATACGCCCGCGGCTGTGCACCGTCCATTAGTTGCGCGCAGAGCTTTCTTATTTTAGGAAATTCAGGAAGGTCTGGAACTTCACGAATGTGTGGAGTAAGTCTTGTCTTTGGCGTAGCACAACTTTTCAAGATTGCATTCGACGCAGCGCGGTTTTCGCGCTACGCAGACACGTCGGCCGTGCCAGATCAACTGGTGCGAAAAAATAATCCATTTGTTTTGCGGAAGAATCGTCATCAAATCCTGTTCGATGTGTTTCGGATCGGAATGATGCGTCAAATCCAGCCGGTTCGAGAGCCGGATTACGTGTGTGTCCACAACTACTCCCGCCGCAATTCCAAATCCACTTCCCAGAACCACGTTGGCCGTCTTCCGCGCGACACCGGGTAGCGTTAGAAGTTCTTCCATTGTTTGCGGAACTTTGCCGCCGAATTCTTCCACGATTTTTTTGCTCGCGCCCATGATGGATTTTGTCTTGTTACGGAAAAATCCGGTGGGCCGGATTTCCTGTTCCAGTTCGGCGGGATTCGCGTACGCAAATTTCTCTGGCGTCGAAAATTTCGGATATAAAGTTTGCGCCACAGCGTTCACTCGAACGTCTGTGCACTGCGCGGAAAGAATCGTGGAGATCAATAATTGGAATGGCTGTTCGTGTTTCAGCTCGCAACTTGCATCCGGATAAGCTTCATCAAGCTTCGCCAGAATCGCCGCCACGCGCTTCGGATCGGTATTTGGTTTCGCGCTTGATTTTCCCGGTGCTTGAAGTTTGCCCGCCGAAGACCTTGTTTTGTTGGCGCGCACAACCAAGCGCTTCGCGGACTTACCCGCCGATGTTTTTGTTTTCGCCTTCTTAAGTTTTTTCGCCATGTTCGCTGCAAAAAATATATCACAAGCCTCAAACGGCAGTCGTCCCAAGCGCGGCCAGCATTCGACGGAACGCTTTCCCGCGATGGCTCAACCGATTTTTTTCTTCGCGCGAAAGTTCCGCAAATGTTTTGTCCGCTTCATTCACATAGAAAATCGGATCGTAACCAAATCCGCCGACGCCGCGCGGCGCGTCAAGCAAAACTCCGCCGGCGAAATCAGAAGTCACTGAAAACACGCGCCCGCGCTGCGCCACCGCCAGCACGCAAACAAATCGTGCCGCGCGTTCATCGCCGGACTTTCCGTGCATCTCGCCAATTAATTTCTGAATCTTGTCGGCGTCCGACGCGCCCGGCCCGCCATATCTCGCCGAATGAACTCCTGGCGCTCCGCCCAGCGCATTTACTTCAAGTCCAGAATCATCCGCCAGCACAGGCAGTTCGGTGAATTTGCTGTAATGCGCGGCTTTGCCCGCGGCATTTTCAGCAAACGTTGGCGCGGATTCTTCAAATTGCGGCAGGGAATCGAACGCAGGAAACAGTTCCATCGTAGGGATTACACCCGTCGCTGCGGCAGCCAGCGTCTGAAATTCGGCGAGCTTGCCGCGATTCGACGATGCCAATAAAATTTTAGCGGGAGCGTCCACTGAAGTCTATTTGTAGCAAAGCTTGCTGTTGAATCTGAAGCTGACCAATTCCGCTGGCGGCCATTCCGAGCAGCCGTTGCATTTCGCCGGCGGAAAATGTACGTCCTTCACCGGTGGCCTGAATTTCCACGAATTGTCCGCTGCCCGTCATTACAACATTCATATCCACTTGCGCGCGCGAATCTTCGTCGTACGCCAGATCGAGCAGCACATCATCGTCCACCAATCCAACGCTCGTTGCCGCCACCGAATCGCGCAATGGCAATTCTTTCAGAATGCGCGACGTCACCAATTTCTGCAGCGCCAGTGCCAGCGCAACAAATGCTCCGGTGAT
Organism: Terriglobia bacterium; assembly: GCA_963840515.1. Classification (GTDB taxonomy): domain Bacteria; phylum Acidobacteriota; class Terriglobia; order Acidiferrales; family UBA7541; genus DASTCZ01. The sequence goes on along the minus strand of CAWIZI010000019.1, from coordinate 30,014 downwards.
CGACGCCGTTCGCGTGCCACCGTCCGCCTGAATCACGTCACAATCCATTACGACAGTGCGTTCGCCCAATTTTTGTTGATCAACAACGGAGCGCAGCGCGCGCCCAATCAGCCGCTGAATTTCCAGCGTGCGTCCTGATTGTTTTCCTCGCGCCGCTTCACGATTCGTACGCTCGTCCGTTGCGCGCGGCAACATTCCGTATTCGCTGGTTACCCAGCCCTTGCCCTGTCCCTTCAAAAAACTTGGCACGCCATCGTCCACTGTGGCCGTGCAAATCACGCGGGTGTTGCCGATTTCAATCAACACGCTGCCTTCAGCGGTGGTAATAAAATCCGGCGTAATTTTCACCGGACGCATCTGGTCGGCCGCTCGGCCATCGCTGCGCAAAATTTCCTCCTCAAGTACAATTCAAAATTTCTTTTCAAATAAGTCGGCGGGCCGAGACATGTTATCACGCGCAAGCGCGCGTTTACGTTCCCGGTTTTGCAGCTGGCGCCGCCGGCGGGGGCGGCGCGGGAACCGGCGCAGTAGACGCGGCCGCTCTCACCGCGAAAAATCCAGTCAGATCAACATGGCCGGCCAGCGTGTCCGCTTCCTGTCCGTGCAACAAAATTTTCAGCCGACGAATTTGTGGCACCGCCGCGCCAAGCGTTCTCGTGATCGAGTCGATGGCGAGTTGTTCGCTCATAATTCCAGAAGCTGTGCCGGTCGAAAGCGTGTCCGCGAAATCCGCAATCGCCGTGCCGTCGGGCAACAAATAAAAATCCAGCAACGCCGTATCGGCGGGCAACGTGCCCTGCTGCGGAGTGGGCGGCGAAAGTATCAGTGCGTTTACAATTTGCCGCGAACGCTGCACCGGATCGGCCGAAAGCGCGACGCTCACGTCTTCCGGTTCCAGCACGCTTGGATTGGACGCTGAAATCCAAAACAATTTTGTCGTCACCTTCGCGTCCGTCGCAGTAACGATAGGCGGCTGCACAATTTCGCGCCGCGCTTGTTCATCCGACGTGGCAGGCTTTTCCAAATCGCGCGCGCCTCTCCACAATCGCGGCAAATAAAATAATCCGATCAGCACCGCAGCGCACAACGCCGCAATCAGCCATTTAATTTTCGGCGGCATATTCGTGAAGGATGACTTCCGCTTCACGCCCGCGTCTTCGTTCTCGTATATCAATGTCCCGCGGCCTCGTAAATCGGTTTGAAACTCACCACCGCTTGCGCGATCGAATCCGCAATTCCCGGCGCCATTCGCAATAGTTGTTCGCGATCGGCAATAGACACGCTGGAAACTTCAATCGCAATCGCCGGCGCGCCCACCGTTCGCAGTTGACGTACTGCCGCGGAAATTGGCGCGTCCGGCGAACCCTTAAATTTCTGCGCGAATGCTGACTGCACCAGCTCAGCAAATTTCCGACTCGCCGCCAGATACGGTTCCTGCGCGCGATCCCATGGCAAAAATCCATTGCGCGCCGGAAAACTCAGCGGTCCAAATGATTGTCCGCTCAGCAAATCGCCCGGCACGTCCACTGGAATTTGCGAGTAAGCGCGCACCTGCCCGAAAGTTCCCGTGGAAGCAACGTGAATGCTCACAAAAACGGCTCCGCGCTGCGCGTTCGCAATCGCGCTGCGATCATCAAATGACGGTCCTTCGTTTCCTGTGCGCGTCTGTACCACTCGCAAACCCTGCGCTTCCAGCGCCGCGCGAATTGCGCGCGTAAAATCCATCACAATTTCGCTTTCATTAATTCCACTCGCGCCGCGCGCGCCGGAATCCGATCCGCCGTGCGCCGGATCAATCACAACTACTGTTAGCGGAGTTTTCGCGGATTGCACCGCGGGCGGAGTGATTTGATCGAGCCGCTGGCCCGGAGGAGTTGGCGGCTTCACTTGTTGCTGAGCTTGTGGCGGAGCGAGCGAAGTTGCCGCAACGCTTAGCGCGGCGATTGTCAGCAAAAATATTCCGGAAGGAATCCTTCGATGCACGCACCGAGAATAACAGAAATCGTTCGGCTGGCGCAGCTATGCTCAAGTGAATCGCGCAACCGCTCACGCTGCCGTTACGTCTAACAATTCGAGCAGTCAAACCTTGCCTTATGATATCGTCCCGATTGCTCGCAACTTTTTTGAAGCTGTCGTGTTTATAGATTGAGTTGTGCCCGGCTAAACTCCGGATCGATGCTCGAGCGCCGGCAAGGAGACTCCAAAATGAATTTCAAAACGAAATCGTTCGTCGCGCTTGTAAGTTTTGCAGTGTGCGCGCCCCTCGCCCTCGCTCAAGACGGCGGACAGGGCCAGCAAACTCCTCCGCCCGCGCAACAATCGCAGGGACAAATGGCACCGCGTAGGCCGATGGGTCCCGGTGGACAATTCGGCGGCGGAATGAATGGTGGAATGAATCGCGGAATGAACGGACAGATGCGCGGACAGATGCATCATCGCCCCGGACAACGCATGTGGGCGCGCGTTGGAATGGGCCGTGGCATGGCATTCAGCGGGCGCGGCGGATTCGGCGGTCGAGGCAATTTCGGCGGACGCGGAATGATGGGCCGAGAGCCGGGCATGATGGGCCGCGGCGGTCCGGGCGGTCTGAATCGCATCATTAATAATCCCGATCTGCGCGAAAAGATCGGCGTGACGCCTGAGCAGGCCGCGAAAATCCGCCAGCAGAATACGGATTTCGAGAAGGCCAGCGTGATGAATCGCGCCAAACTTCAGGTCGCGCACATGGAACTGAATCAGTTGATGTCCGCTGACAAGCCCGATCGCGCCGCGATTGATAAGAAACTTACCGACATCAGCGTGGCCCAACTTGGCCAGGAACAAACGCGCGTACATCACCAGTTGGATATGAAGACCGCGCTCACTCCGGATCAGCAAGCGAAACTGAAAACGCTGATGCAACAGCGGCGTCCCGGAATGGGCGGCCCGGGTGGTCCGAATGGCGGGCCGGGCCGAGGTGGACGCGGGCCTCGTTCGCCGCAGGGAAGCGGAACGGGTACGCCGGAACCAGCCGACGGAACCATTTCGTAACCACTTGCACTGAAATGAATTGTTCACGATGTGAAACGCGTCCGGAATAAAATCCGGGCGCGTTTTTTTCTGCAATTGATTCTCGCTGGCGCATCATTTCTGGTGCATAATCTCGCGCCATGAAGCATTTTCGTCCTGCCACTCGCATTTCAATGCGTCGCGCAATCGTGCAATCAGCAATTCTTGTGCTGCTACTTTTTGTTCCGGCGCTCGCGCAAACTCCCGCGCCCGCGAAACCAAAATATCTCGATCCAAGTTTGCCCGTCGATCAGCGCGTCAACGATCTTGTCTCGCGGCTGACGCTCGACGAAAAAGCTTCGCAAATGCAGGACGTCGCCGTTGGAATTCCTCGGCTGGGAATTCCGGCGTACAACTGGTGGAATGAAGCGCTGCACGGAGTTGCGCGCGCCGGAAACGCCACAGTTTTTCCGCAAGCCATCGGACTGGCCGCCACGTGGGACACAGATTTAATTCATCGCGTTGCCGACGTGATTTCCACGGAAGCTCGCGCCAAATATAATGACGCGATTGCTCACGGAAATACCGCGCGCTATTTCGGACTCACCTTCTGGTCGCCCAACATTAATATTTTCCGCGATCCGCGCTGGGGCCGTGGACAGGAAACCTACGGCGAAGATCCATTTCTCACCGCGCGAATTGGCGTTGCGTTCGTTACCGGATTGCAAGGTGACGACCCTCGCTACTTGAAGACTATTTCGACGCCAAAACATTATGCCGTTCACAGCGGCCCGGAAGTTTTGCGCCATCATTTTGATGTGCCCGTTTCGCCGCACGATTTCGCGGACAGTTACTCTCCCGCATTTCGCGCCACCATCATGGAAGGCAAAGCGGATAGCGTGATGTGCGCTTACAATTCCGTTCTCGGCGCGCCGGCGTGCGCTAGTCCCTTCTTGATGGATACGCTTAGAAATTCCTGGGGATTTAAAGGCTACGTCGTTTCCGATTGCGGCGCGGTGGACGATATTTATCAGGGGCACGGATACACGCAAACACTTCAGCAAGCCACCGCGCTCGCAGTGAAGGCTGGTGACGATCTCAGTTGCGGCAGCGAGTATCGTGAAGTCGGCGATGCCGTTCGCGATCGCCTACTCAGCATGGCCGACGTGGATCGTTCCGTGAAACGTCTCTTCGAGGCGCGCTTCCGACTTGGAATGTTTGATCCGCCGGAAATGGTGCCATGGTCAAAACTATCGCTCGCGGATAATGACACCGCTGCGAATCGTGCCCTTGCTTTGCAAACTGCGCGCGAATCCATCGTGCTTCTCAAGAATGATCGCAACACTTTGCCACTCGCATCGACCGTGAAAACAATCGCGGTAGTCGGCCCAACTGCAGACCTTCCGGCTATCTTACTTGGAAATTACAATGGCACGCCGTCCAGCTCGACCACGCCGCTCGAAGGAATCCGCAAGCGCTTCGCAAATGCGAATGTTATTTACGCGCCGGGCAGTCCGCTTACGGAAACAAATTCCATCCCAATTCCACCTTCAGCGCTTCGCACCGGCGGCGCAAATTCGCAGCCTGGACTAACAGCGCAATATTTTAACAATGTGAATTTGCAAGGCGAGCCGGCGTCAACACGAATCGATCCGCAAGTAAATTTCGATTGGCGCGGAGTTACTCCTGCTCCCGGATTGACCGGCCAACCATATTCGGTGCGCTGGACGGGCGAAATCGTCGCGCCCGCTGATGGAGATTATTTGCTGGGCGGCGCGGCGGCGGACGGTTTCCGAATGTATCTCGACGGTAAAAGAATTCTCGACGATTGGAATCCTCACGCTGAACGCACTCGCACAACTTCTGTGCATCTGCAACGCGCGCACGCCTACAAAATTGTGATGGAGTATTACCACGCCGCGCGAAATCCAATCGCGCGCTTGTTGTGGTCGTCGCCGGACATGGCGTCCGATGCAGTTTCCGCCGCGAAACGCGCCGATGTCGTAATTGCGGTGGTCGGAATCACGCCGCAACTAGAAGGCGAAGAAATGAGCACCAGCGCGCCGGGATTTTTCGGCGGCGATCGCGTGGACATGGAATTGCCGCGCCCGCAACTGGAAATGTTGCAAGCGGTAGCAGCAACAGGGAAGCCTCTGATCCTCGTTCTCACCAGCGGCAGCGCGCTCGCCGTAAATTGGGCGCAAAAGAATGTGTCTGCGGTTCTCGAAGCGTGGTATCCCGGCGAAGAAGGCGGCACCGCGCTCGCGAATATTTTGGCGGGTGATTACAATCCATCCGGCCGTCTGCCCGTCACCGTTTACACCGGCGTCGCGCAGCTCCCTCCATTCGAGGAATATTCCATGGCCGGCCGCACCTACCGATATTTTTTCGGCGTCCCTCTATATCCCTTCGGCTTCGGACTCAGCTACACAAATTTCACTTACACAAACGCGCGCATCGATCACGAACAAATCTCCGCAACCGATGACGTGAAAGTTTCCGTGGACGTGAAAAATTCCGGCGCAAAAGAAGGCGACGAAGTCGTCGAACTTTACATCACGCATCCCGACGTGACCGGCGCGCCAATTCGCGCGCTCGCCGGATTCACGCGCGTTCATCTTTCTGCCGGCGAACAGCGCACCGTCACAATTCCACTTCACAATCGAGAAATCAGTACGGTCGACGAAGCAGGGAAGCGGCACATTTCGCCCGGCACGGTGGAATTGTGGATCGGCGGCGGCCAGCCAATTGCCGGCGTTGGGCAAACTCCTCCGCCCGGCGCGAAAATAACTTTTCGCGTCACGTCGGAAGCCACGCTTCCCGATTAGCGCCCGATTCGATAATCGCTTGGCCTATTCGTTTTTTGAACTTGATCCCACGATCACTTGATACGTGTCATCGTCAGGCCCGGCCGAAATCCGCCCGTCCCTATCAACCGTGCTGATCGTGTAATAAGCAGTCGAAGACTCGGAGCCATTCTCCGGGTCGACCGCAATAATCGTGGCGGCGGCTTCCGGTCCCGGCGCCAGCATCAATCCAATCGGATGAAATTCCGAGCCGTCTTCATCCACCGCGAATCTCACAAGCTTTTCCGTCCTATCCATATTGATGAAAGTGATGGTGTTTCCTGCGTTCGCTTTGACCGATTCTTCGCTCGGAATGTTTCCGTGAATTGTCACAGTGATGTTTTTGCGCGTTGGTGCTATTCCTTGATGCGTCATTTTATTCTTCCTCTCGTGAATTGGATTTACTTGGCCCGAATTTCTGTGCAGCACTGCGTCACTTCTGATGTCTTCTGGTTCGTGATCCACTGATGATGACCTGGTAAGTGTCATCGCGCCCGATTTTCGAGGTCGCCCCGCTCCTCAGCTTTGTCCGAATCTTGAAATAGACGGTCACTTTCGAATTTGGGGCGGGATTGTTTTGCGTCGTGGCGAGAGCCGTGACCGACGAGTACGATGGGACTACCACGCACAGCGGGTCGAACTGCGTGGCACTGGATCCATCAAGCGCGTACAGCACGGCTCTGTCGGTGTCGCCTACATTGTCAAACCTGACGAAATCTCCGAAGTTCGCATTCGCCGGAGCGGTCGGTCCGCCGCCCTTCGCATCAATTGTAACGGGCACAACCTGGGGAGTACCTGCTGCTCGTTTTTTTGCCATTTCAATTTTCTCCAATCAGTTTTAACTACTTGGCCTGAGCGCTGAATTTTGGATCCTGAACAAGATTATTGAACGCCAGATTATTTTTCACCCGGTCCACCGTGTATCCGTTCTTCAAACTTTTCTGAACGTATTCCAGCGCGTGCCGCCGATCGCCTAAATCCTCGTACGCTTCGCCGGCGTTCAGCAACACCTGCGGATTCGTCGGAGCCAGCGCAACTGCCGCCTCAATGTGCGGCACGGCTTTTTCTTTCTGCTTCTGTTCCGCGTAAGAAATCCCCAGCGATGCCTGAATCGCCGGATCTTTCGGCTGCGCCAGCACCGCCAATTCCAATCGCTTCAGTTTTTCCGCAGACGCCGCCATCGCTTTATCCGGTTCGCCCAACATTTTGTATGCCGCCGCAAGATTTGCCCACACACGGAAATCTTTGTCGTTCAATTGCAGCGCTTTCTCCGTCATCGCCGCGTAATCCGCGTAGTCTTTTTGCGTCGAATACAGCGCGCCAAGATTCACGTACGCCGCATAGCTTGGCGCAATCTCGATCGACCGCTTCAAGTCCTTTTCCGCTTTGCCATACTCTTTCATATTTGAATATGACGCGCCGCGATTCGACCATCCGGCTGCATTGTCCGGCGTAAGCTCGATCACACGATCGAATTGCGCCACTGCTTCGGGGAATCTCCGCTGCCGCAAATAAAATGAACCCAGACTGTTGTATCCGTCCCAATAATCCGGCCGCATGTTCGCGGAAGTTTGAAAAGTTTTTTCCGCTTCAGAAAGCCGTCCCATTCGCTCGTACGCCGCGGCCATTCCGGCCAGCGCATTCGCATCGCGATGATTCAGCGCCAGAGCCTGCTGATATTCCTGCAATGCCAGATCGTCCTTCCCCTCGCTCGAATGTAATTTCCCCAGCGTCACATAAACCATAGGTAGACGGTTGTCGATGTCCATCGCGCGTTTGCATTTTGCCGTCGCCGAATCCAGCCACTGCGTATTTCGATCCAGCGCAAATTTCAAGCGGTACGCTTCGCATTCTTCCGCAAAACCCAATGCGAATTCCGGATCCGTCGTCACCGCGTTTTCCAGTTCGCCGATCGCCAAATCCAAATTCCCCGGTTTGTCGTATCGCTCTACATCACTCAGCGCCTTCAGATAATTTTCATACGCGGAAGGGTTCGCTTTGTGTGCAGAATTCAACAAACTTTCATTCGGCGCCGAAACATGCATCAACGACGCGATTTTCGTGATCGCGCGATTTTCCAGCGCCGAAAGATCCCCATTGTTATCGACTAGATTTACCGAATCCAGATTCCGGAGTGTCTTTGTATCAACTAAATTAAATCTCATCCGTACATCCTGCGGAGTTCGCGTAATACTGCCTTGCACCGCCAGCGTCGCCTTGAATGTTCTGCGCGCCGCGGCCGGATCATTCACATTTTTCTGCCGCACAAAGTTTGCCGGCACCACCCACAACGATGACTGGCTCTCCTCCAGATTGGAAAGCCTCGCCGTCATGCTGTCCATCAGCCCATCGTTCAAAGTTTCGTTCGCCGGATCGCTCCCAACATTTTCAAAAGGCAGAATCACTAGATGTTCTTCACTCATTCCGAAAAGTGCGAATGTTATCCGCTCTCTCAACGAAGGAATCGCCATCGCCACGGCGGCAAGCAGCAAAATGGCCAGCGGCGTCGCAACCCACCACCGGCTCAAAATCTGCCGCGCCGAATCTCGACGCGCTTCCCCTGCGGCGTCCTTCGCGTATTTCGCAAGCTCGCGCGAACCAACGCCGAGCGTCGTCGCATCGCCTTCCGATTTCACCGCACGCAAATCCGCGAGCATGTCCTTGCAGCTCTGATATCGCTTCTCCGGATCTTTCGCCAGCGCGCGCAACACGACGCGCTGCAATTGCGGAGGCACGCCTTCCAGTTGCGCCGGCGGATCCTGCACAATCGCCGCCATCACCGACGGCAGGGAATTGCGTTGGAACGGATGCTTGCCCGTCAGCATTTCCGCCAATACAACTCCCGCGCTCCAAATATCGGTTCGGTGATCCACCTCTGCGCCGCGCGCCTGCTCTGGTGACATGTACGCCACCGTGCCCGCAATTCCCATGCTTTGCGAAAAAGTTTCCGCGCTCATCACCAGAGCCAACCCGAAGTCCACCACCTTCAGCACACCTTGGATCGTCAGAATAAGGTTGGAAGGTTTAATGTCGCGATGCACAATGTTGTGCGCGTGCGCTTCGGCAAGTCCGGCGGCCATCTGCGAAGCAATGTCCACCGCTTCAAATGTAGGAACAGGCCCTTCGTGGATTTTCTGCGCGACGGTCGAGCCTTCGTAAAACGCCATCACGATAAACAATCGCCCGTCCGGCGTTTGTTCCAGTCCGTGGATTACTCCGATGTTGGTATGGTCAAGTCCCGACGCAGCTTTCGCTTCTTTCCGAAAACGTTCCTTTTCTTTTTCAGTGACGACCGGTTCTTGCGGAAGAAATTTCAGCGCTACAACGCGCTCCAATTTCAGATCGCGCGCTTTGTAAACCACACCCATTCCGCCCGCGCCTACGACTTCCAAAATCTGGTAGTCGCCAACGCGCCCTCCGCCGGGCCACGATTGCTGAGTCCCCGCCACCAAATCGCCTCTTTCGCTTCGGCTGTCCGGGAGAAATAAAACGCAGAGTTTCGGATTACGGAATCACATACGACTCATCTTGATTAACTGCGCGGAATCATATTCCTCGCCTCCGCACCACGCAAGCCCTACGTTTCGCAGGGCGGCTCTGCGACCCGCCCGCCTCCAATCGCGCGTCGCGCAGTAGCACCGACACTCCTGTCGGTGCGCTTCTCTTTCGCCGCGAAAAAAAAATTATTCTGCCAAAATAAAAAACTGCCCCACCAGCTCGAAACCTCCGAGCCAGCAGGGCAGTTCCCAATCTAAAAATACCCTTACTTCGAGTTACTTCATTCCCTGCGCCGCCGTCAGATCCGCCAGCACTTGTTCACTGTGCGGCGTCGGATTCACCTTGGTGTAAACCTTCACGATCACGCCCTGGGGATTAATCAGGAAAGTATTCCGCTGCGCGTAAACCACCGACGTGCCATCCGGTCTATTTTGGCTCGTCATCGAACCATACTTTGTCACCACTTCGTGGCTCGTGTCCGACAGCAACTTGAACGTCAGACTATCCTTCGCGCAAAATTCCTTGTGCGAATCCACCGAATCCACGCTCACTCCCAGAATCACCGCGCCCTTCGCATCATACTGCGCCAAATCGCGCTGAAAGCCGTGCGCTTCAATCGTGCAGCCGGACGTCATGTCCTTCGGATAAAAATACAGAATCACCCACTTGCCCTTGTAATCGTGCAGGCTGACCGGCGTGCCTTCTTGCGAATTCAATTTAAAATCCGGCGCCTGCTGTCCAACCGCGGGCATCGGTGCGGCGTCATCAGCAAGAGCGGCGTGCAGCGCGGGCATCACCATAACCAGCATGGCCAGTCCCAGCGCGACGGACAAAATAACTCGGCCCTTAGTCGTGCGGAAAATTTTCATTCCTGATTCTCCTTTTTATTTTGCGTGACTTTCAAACTCGTGCCAGCGGTACATCTGATGCGTCCAAGCGCAGCCCGGCTTCAAATCTGACCGCCCGGATATTTCCCAGATAGATGCTGCCTTCGGAAGATTGCTTGCCCCAGCGCCCATCCAGCGTCATGTTGTCGTACGGACAACTGTTTCCGCACCAATAATACGCCGCCGCGCCCGAAAATCAAAACGCCAGTCCTATTTCGCCGCTGCCATCTGGCGCTCCAATTCCGTCCGAAAAATCTTTTCGTGCTCCTCCACAAAACTCCTATACCCGTCCGGATCGATAAACGGATTCGGTCCGCCATCCTTCATCCGCGCGTACTTCGTTTCCATATCGTAATAACTTCCGTGCGCGCCCAGAAATACATCGCACGCCAGTCCCTTCAACACGCGAAATGTTTTCTCGAAGTCCGCGGCCATCTGCGGATAAACGGTGTTGTTCACCAGTTGATATCCCTCGTTCGCGCTCACGCCGCCTACAATCACCACGTCATAACTTTTGCCGTTATCCTGCACACGCATCGTCCAAGTTGTGCACCCCCTCGTATGGCCCGGAGTGAGATGCGCTGTCAGCACGGTTCCCCCAAGCTCCACCGTATCACCGTCGTGCAGCACGCGATCCACCTTTGCGGGCGGATAATGAATCAGTGGTTTTGTGTCCGCCGAAAGTTCCGTCGAATCGTTGTAATAGAAATCGGCCTTGCCTCCCGACTCAACCACTGGCACGTCCGCATCCATCACCATATATTTCGCGCCCGTCAATTCCTTCACCTTCGCGTTCCCCGCATCGTGATCGAAATGTGCCTGGCTAATCAGCAATATTTTGATGTCCTTAAAATGAAATCCCAGTTTCTCCACGCTCTCCTGAATGAGCGGCACATTTCCTTCAAGCCCAGTATTGATCAGGATATTCCCCTGCGGCGTGACAATCAGAAAGTCCCCCAGGCTTTGCGTTCCGACGAAATAAATGTTTCCGATGATCTTGTACGAAGGAAATGGAATCAGATATTCCGATCCCGGTGTGGTTTGCGCTGAAAGCGCGCTAGCGAGAGACAGAAAAACCGCCGCCGTGAAGAGCAGTAATCTTCTGAATTTCATGGAGATCCGATCTCGAAAATTTCGCGTGCGCGAAATCTTAATTCACAATTGATTCTGCCGGCAAGAAAAAGCCAGCCCGTTTTCTCAAAAATAACCTGGATCCGTGAACGGATCAACCCTCACTCATATCGCAGCGCCACCGTCGGATGCACCCGGCTAGCCCGCCGCGCGGGCACCGCGCAAGCCAGCAGAGTCGCCGCCAACAACACGCCCGAGGCAATAATCAGCGTAGTCGCATCAAAGACTTTCACTCCGAATATCAAACTCAAAATAAGTTTCTGCAACGCCAGAATAATCCCAAGCCCAACGGCGATTCCCGCCATTCCCAGCTTCACGCCTTCGCCGATCACCAGCCGCAATATCTGTGCGGGAGACGCTCCCAGCGCCATGCGTATGCCAATCTCGTGAGTGCGTTGCGTCACCGAAAATGCAACCACTCCATAAATTCCCACCAGCGCAAGCAGTATCGCTACGCCCGCAAACGCAGCTAGCGCCTTGCTGTTGAAGCTCGGCGTCGCCACGGAATCCAGCACCACCGCGTCCAGCGTCCGCACTTGGAAGACAGGAGAATCGCCCAGCACTCGTGCAAGCCGTTTCCGAATTTCCGATTCCAATCCCGCCGGATCGCCCGAGGCGCGCACCAGAATCGTCAAATCGCCGCCGGTCCATTTTGAAGCGATCTGCCCAAATGGAAAATAAACTTGCCCGCTCGGCAGCGTCATCGACTGTGCCACTCGTGCATCCGCCACCACTCCAACAATTTGCCGGTCATCTTGCAGACCTTCCACCACCAATTGTTTTCCTATCGCTGCCGCCGGACCTCCGAATAATTTTGAAAGCGTTTGATTGATCACGACCACGGGTTCCGCTCCCGCCGCATCCAATTCGTTCAGCCGGCGCCCTGCAAGCAGCGGCAATCCGTACGCGTTGAAATAATCTCCTTCCACTTCTTCGATTTCCGCGAAGGCTCCGAAATGTTTGCCGTTGATATCCACGTACAGCCCACCGCCATCCTGATGGCTGAACGGCATATTTCCGATTTCCGCCGACGCCACCAGTCCCGGCACGCCCTGCATTTCGTCCAAAATTCTGCGCCGAAGAGCTACGCCGTCCGCTGGCTTCGCGCCATCCGGCAGACTTGGAGAAATGCGCATCGTCAGAACGTGCTCCGGCTGAAAACTTAAATCCGTCTTCAAGATATCGTGCAAGCTGCGCAACGCCACGCCCGCGCCGATCGCCATGATCAAAGCCAGCGCGATTTCAGCGATGGTCAGCATTCGCCGTCCGCGTTGTGTCATTCGCCGATTGTCGCTCGGCCCTTCCGGATGCAACGCTGCGCTCATTTGTACTCCGCTCGACCGGAACGCCGGCCACAACCCGGCCAGAATTCCAGCGATTTGCGCAGCCGCCAACGCAAAAAGAAGCGCCCTCGCATTTACCGTTGCCTCGGAAAGGCGCGGCACGTCCGCCGGTCCATACGCCCGTATCAGCCCCACGAGTATCCACGCCAGTCCTACACCTGCGACGCTGCTCAACGCTGCCAGCACGAAACTTTCCGAGAACAATTGACGTGCAACGCGCCATCGGTCCGCGCCCAAACACAAGCGCACCGCAATTTCTCTACGCCTTACGGATCCGCGCGCCAGCAACAGTCCTGCGGCATTTACGCATCCGATCAACAGCACAAATCCGCCCGCCGCCAAAAGAAAGTAAAGCTCGATTCCATATTGTCGCGAAAGCACGCGCGTCACCGGATTCACGGCAATGCGCGAAGTCGCAACATGATTCGTTCCGGCATACGCATGCACCATACGTTGCCGAATATCTTCCATCTCCGCGCGCGCCGCGAAAACGCTGACCCCCTCGCGCAGCCGTCCGAGCACTCCTCGCTCCAGTGACCGTGGCAAATCCACTTGTTCACTCGGCGAAGCCTTCGCCTGCCAGCCGCTTGCACTTGCTACCCAGAGCGAAGTCTTTCCTGGAAAAGTGAATCCGGCGGGCATCACGCCAATCACCGTGTAAGGCGAACCGCTTACGTAGATCGTCGCGCCGATTGCTGCCGTGCTTCCGGCGAATTCGGTTCGCCAAAGCGAATCGCTCAGGACCACCACGCTCTCCGCGCCCGCCACAGATTCGCTAACATCAAATGTCCGCCCGATGGAGGGCCGCACGCGAAACACATCAAAGAAATTCTCAGAACTATAAGTGGCCACAGCGCGTCCTACGCCGCCATTCGCGCGAATCACCGCGCCGGCAACTTGATAGTCCGCAAGCACCTCAAACGACTTCGGTCCCCATTCCCGCAAATCTTTAAGATTGTCTCCGCCGACAACCATCACGCGCGTGTCATCCACATACGGCACCGGACGCAGCACCACCGCCTCAATCACGCTGTACATTGCAGTCGTTCCGCCAACTCCAACCGCCAAAGTCAAAATCAGCAGCGCGCTAAGCCCGGGATTCTTCCGCAGCATGCGCATCCCAAACCGCAAGTCCTGCGTAGCATCCGTCAACCATCTCCATCCCCAAATTCCCCGCGTAGTCTCTTTCACCAGTCCAACATTCCCCATTTCGCGCCGCGCAGACTCGCGTGCCTGCCCCGAAGATTCCCCTTGCTCCACGTGATCCTGCGACGCCATCCGCAGATGACTCTGCAACTCCTCGTCCAACTCTTCCTCGCGATTTCTTCGCCGCCAGAATAAAAGATTCATGCGTCGCTCCTGCTCTTTGTGGGATTCAGCACGCCCGCAATCGCCTCGGATAGCTGCGACCAGCGCGATCTCTCAGACCGCAATTGTTTTTTCCCTTTGCTCGTCAACTTATAAACTCGCGTCCGCTGATTGTTCTCCGATTGTTTCCACTCCGCCGCAATCAATTTTTGTTTTTCCAGGCGATGCAGCGCCGGATAAAGCGAACCCGTATCCACTTTCAAAATTTCCCCGGAATTCGTCCGAATCGACTGGCTCAATCCATATCCATGCCTCGGCCCCCACTGCAGCGTCTGCAGAATCAGCATGTCCAGCGTCCCTTGCAGCAATTCAATCCGGTTCAAATATCGTTCTTTCATTTCGGCTCTATAGATGTAGCCAATCTACACCCTACCTGTAGAGAGTCTACACCCTTAATTCAACGCATCTCGATTGCCAAACGGGAACGCAACGGAAGTAATTGCAGGCCAATGCTTTAGCGAATCGCCTCTACGGAAAGATCGAAAAGATCGTGGCCGCTGGTGGGAAACCTCGTCCCCATATCGAACAACTTCGCTTCAAATCACACTTTCAGTGCATTCTCAATTTCTTCGCCATCCGCCTGCTACGCATTGCGCACAAAGGACTTACACCATTTTTTGTGCAAAAACCCGCACCCCCCACCCCCACCCTATTTTGCGATGTATATGCTAATAAAGGACTTATAGCGATCTGTGGTCGATCGTTGTGCTAATAAAGGACTTAGCGGACAAATGGAGGAAATTTCAAGTGGGCGGGATCCGTGCTACTCGTATCGCAGCGCGTCAATCGGATTCAAACTCGCGGCCTTTTTCGCAGGATAATAACCGAAGAAAATTCCAATCATTCCCGAAAACAAAAGCGAAATAATAATCGCTGGAATTGAAACAAAACTCGGCCAGTCCAGCATCGCGGATATTCCCGTTGAAGCAAATATTCCAAAAAATATTCCGCATCCGCCGCCCAGCAAACTCAGCACCAGAGCTTCCGTCAGAAATTGCCCGCGCACATCGCTTTCCGTCGCGCCCACGGACATGCGCACGCCAATCTCCCGCGTCCGTTCCGTCACCGACACCAGCATGATATTCATAATTCCAATTCCGCCAATTATAAGCGCTACGGACGCCGTCGTCGCCAGCATTAATCCAAAAGTTTTGCTCGCTTCTTTCCGCGCATTCAAAATATCTTCCGGATGCCGCACGCTGAAATCGTCATCTTCGCCGCGCCCGAGCTTGTGCCGCTGCCGCAGCAACGCGGTGATCTGACTCGTCGCGCTATCAATTTCTTCCGTGGACGTCGCCGAAATAAAAATATCGTCCAACCAGTCCACGCCTTTCACTTTGTGTTGACCGGTGGAAAGCGGCATCAGCAAAAAATCGTCCTGATCGCTGCCCCACGGCGAAAGACCTTTTGGTTCCAGCACGCCCACCACTTTGCAGGGAATTGAATTCACGCGGATCACTTTATCCAGCGGACTTTCATCATCAAATAAATTTTGCGCCACCGTTTGCCCCAGCACGCAAACGTTTGCCAGCGACTCGTCTACTTCTTTCGTCGTGACCATTCTTCCGGATGCAATTCCCCAGTGCCGTACCACCAGAAAATCCGGCGTATTCCCGCGAAAAAGCGTGTTCCAATTTCGATTTTCGTAAACGACTTGCGCGTGGCCGCTCGAATTCGGAGAAACCGCTTTCACCTGCGGAATCGCCGCGAGAATCGCCTGGGCGTCTTCTTCCTTCAACGACTTTGTCGCGCCGCTTCCAGTTCGCACTCCCGAAAGATTTCTTCCGCCGGCCGCTACCCAGATCATGTTGTCGCCCAAATTGTCCAGTTGCGACTTCAATCAGATGAGAACTTCCATCGCCCAGCGCCACCGTGCAAATCACCGCCGCAATTCCAATCGTAATTCCGAGCATCGTCAAAAACGTCCGCGTTTTATTGCGGCTCAGCGCCTTCATCGCCATCCGAACTATGCCTGGACACACCCATCGTTCTAGTTTTCACCGCTCCTTATTTCGAATCGGTTCGTCTGCTTTCCCCGTGCCTGAACGTTGGCCGCCAAATTTACGCAGCCTGAGCCCGGAGCCGTTAACCAGCCCTTACGCACATGGGTCATCATCCACTAAACGCATCACCGGTGCATCCTAGTATCCGGCAGAATGCCCGAAGAATCCGGTGCCGTGCTACTGGCTTTTCCCTGTACACCTTCGTGCTTCAACATCTCCACCGTACTCGAGTTTTTCCCAATCCATATGCAAAACGCAGGCATCCCCGCCGGTTCGGGCGTCGAAACCAATCGTGAAATTTTCAAGCGGTGAAGGCAACGCACGGTACGCATCTCCGTGCGCCGCAGTTCAATTGCTCGCCCGGATAAGGAATACCCCACTCACCGGTTTTCTTGCTGATAATTAATGTCCACGGTTTGTCCGCGTTGGGAATCGTAAACATCGTGTAATGCCCGGCTGGCACGGTCCTGTCCGCCCGCGGCTGGACCAATATGCACGTTAGCGCTGTTAACAAACGTCGTCGCCTCGTTCGCGCCCGCGCGCCACGGCTTGCCGACGGATCCTGCTCTCCAACGATCTTGCGTCCCTTCAATCGCGGACTGGAATAATCAATCACGATTGTTCCTCCATCAGCGAATTTACATTCCGTGTGTGCCGGAGGACTCGGCCGCTTGCTTTATCCTGCTGGCTCATCGCCGGAATCGTCATCACCGCCAGCCCCAGCGCCACCACCGAGCAAATCGCAAAAATATTCTTCCGCATCGTCATTTCTCCATTCATTAATTCACAGAAATTTTCGAGATGGTGCACTCGCATCCGTTCCCCTAAGATAGCAGACTCCGCGCACTCGCCATAGCGCCACTCTAAAACTATTTCGGCGCCAAATTCCCGGCGGCTTCAACCGCGGATCCAGCTCCTGCGCATCGGCAAATTCCCGCGCCGCTTCATCATTTCGTCCCTTCGCCGCAGCGCCTTCCCATAACAATAATGTGACTTCGCGTGATTCGGATTCATCTTCAGCGCCGCCTCATATTCCACAATCGCGCCATCCACATCACACTTTTCAAACAGCGCCAGCCCCAAGATTAAAATGAGCTATCGAATAATCCGGCTTCAACCGCACCGCCGCGCGATATTCCGTTATCGCGTCGTCCAGACTCATGTTTCTTATACAGTGCTGTTCCCAAATTATTGTGCGGTATCGGCAACTCCGGATTTATGCGCAACACTTCGCGATACTGCGCAATTGCGCCATCCAAATCGCCGCGGTCGTCGAGCAAAGCGCCCAAATTGCTTCGCGCCTCAATCAATTCCGGATTCGCAACGATCGGCCGCGTTATATTCCGCATATCGCTGCCGTCGTATCGCCCTTTGCTCGCAGCGCTATTCCCAAATTAAAATGGACCACCGCATCATCCGGTTCGACCCGCAGCGCCTCTCGAAATTCCGCAATTGCCGCATCCAAATTTTTATTTTTCTCCAGCGCCAATCCAAGATTGTTGTGCGCGTCCGTAAAATCCGGATCAATCTTCAGCGCCTTCCGATACTCCACAATCGCGCCATTAATATCGCCGTCCTGCGCCAGCACCATTCCCTTGCTCAAATGGTCCGCCGCCTTGTCGCTCGCGACGCGCATGACGCCGCCCCTGCAAAATATCGTCATCATTAACTCGAAGATAGGGAACAGTTCGCCTCAGCGCAGCCTCCAAGTCATCCGCCCAGCCGATCCACCGCCATTCTTCGCCGATTCTACTCCCGCACTCGTATCTCTCCATGCGCAATTCCGTTTTGAATCTGGCCGCGCACAGTGTATAAGAATGCTCCACACTATGAATGAACGAATCAAAATTCGGGCTCGACTTTTAATGCCGCGCGTTATCTACCATTGCTATTGCTGCTCTTCGCAGGCAGCGGATGTTCCGCACTCATCTACGAAATTGTCTGGTATCAACTTGCTCCAACTAACAATCGGCTCGACCACCGTCTCGCTCGCATTTCTTCTCGCCACATTTATGGGCGGACTCTGCATCGGCAGCATCGGCTACCGCGCCTGCAATCGCGCAAACATCCACTGCGCATTTATGCCTATCTGGAAATCGGCATCGCCATCTTCGGGATTCTCGTTCAACTATGCATCCCCCTCATTGAACGCATCTACATAGCCGGAGCAGGATCCGGCCTGCACCAACATGATGCTGCGCGCAATCGATTTCCGCGCTCATTCTGCTTCCGCCAACGATACTAATGGGAGCGTCGCTTCCCGCCATCGTCGGCTGGATCGAATCCACTCCGCGCGGCGTTTCCTGGTGGGGATTGCTTTACGGAGGCAACACTCTCGGCGCCGTCTTCGGCTGCCTGCTCGCCGGTTTTTATCTGCTTCGCGTATTCAACATGGCCACCGCCACATTACGTGGCCGCCGGACATCAACGTCGTCGTCGCGCTGCTCAGCTTAGTGCTCGCGGCGACTCACTCCCGATCGCGCAGTCGTCGGTGATTCGTGCCCGATTTTCCGCGCCAATTCAATCTGAGACCCGAAATTAAAATGGCCGATAGTGCCGACGCCGACACACAATCTCGCTGGACCATCTATGTAACCATCGCGCTTTCCGGCGCCTCCGCGCTCGGCGCAGAAGTTGTTTGGACGCGACTGCTCGGAATGATGCTCGGCGCAACCGTTTACGTTTTCTCCATCATTCTCGCCGTTTTTCTAATTGGCCTCGCCATCGGCAGCGCTGGCGGAGCGTGGCTCGTCCGCGCAGTTCGTCCGCGTGCCGCGCTCGGCTGGTGCCAAATTCTTCTCACCTTCGGCATCGCGTGGACGGCCTACATGATCGCCGACTCGCTTCCGTACTGGCCCGTCAATCCGTTGCTCACTGTCAGCCCGTGGTACACTTTTCAACTCGATATGGTCCGCTGCCTGTGGGCAATCCTTCCGCCCACAATTTTGTGGGGCGCAAGCTTTCCGCTGGCTCTTGCCGCCGCAGCTATCCCCTGACGAAGATTCCGGCCGCATCGTCGGCGGCGTCTATGCCGCGAATACTTTCGGCGCAATCATCGGCGCGCTTGTCGTAAGCCTGATTTTGATTCCGCAAATCGGCACGCAGGATACGCAGCGCGTTCTGCTCGCGCTCGCGGCAGTTAGTCGCTCTTTCGTTCTGGTGCCGTACGTTCTGAAATATAAATCGCCCACCGTAGTCGCGTTGCTCACCGCCTCGATAATTTTCTGCCGGCTTTCTCATCAGGATCTCGATCCAATTCCCGGCGAACTAATCGCCTACGGCCGTCGCATGGCCATCGACGCCGGCAAATCGCACGTCCTCTACACGCGAGAGGGAATAAATTCCTCCGTCGCAATCACTCAATGGAATGACGGCGCAATCGAAGTTGACGTCAACGGCCACGTCGAAGCCACCACCGAACCGTACGATATGAAGCTGCAGCGCATGGTCGGCCACCTCGCCGCGCTGCTTGCATCCCAATCCGAAATCCGTTCTCGGCATCGGATTCGGCGCCGGAGTTTCCGCCGGCACGTTCACCACTTATCCCGGCATCCAGAAAATCACCGTCTGCGAAATTGAGCCGGTCATTCCGCCCACCTCCACGCGCTATTTCGCCAAACAGGATTACGACGTCCTGCACAATCCGCGCACCACGCATATCGTCTACGACGACGCGCGCCATTACATGCTCACCACGAAGGACAAATTCGACATCATCGCCAGCGATCCGCTCGACGTTTTCGTAAAAGGCACCGCCGCGCTTTACTCCAAGGAATATTTCCAGGCCGTGAAGGATCACCTGAATCCCGGCGGCATTTTCACGCTCTACGTGCCTCTCTATGAGAGCGACGTCCACACGGTGAAAAGCGAACTCGCCACATTTTTCGACGTTTTTCCTTACGGCACCGTTTGGGCCAACACCATCGAAGGCCAGGGCTACGACATGGTTTTCATGGGACAGGCCGAACCGCTGAAAATTAATCTCGATGAAATTCAGGCAGCGCCTCGACCGTCCCGACTACGCGCCCGTCGCGCAATCGCTCCGCGAAATCGGAATTAATTCCGCCATCGATCTTATTTGCCACCTACGCCGGCAAGAAATCCGATCTCGCACCGTGGCTCGAAGGCGCGGAAATTAATCACGACGGCGATCTGCGCCTCTCATATCTGGCGGAGGCTGGGGAATTAATTCCACTCTGGAAGACCTACATCTATCGCCAGATGATTTCGTATCGCCACGCGCCAGTAAATATTTTCAAGGGCAGCCCGCAATCCATTAACGCGCTAATTTTCACCATGTCCCAAACCGGCGGCCCGCCGAAGTAACATAGACATTCATGTCTGCGTGCTTTTGAATTTGATCTAAGTGGCACAGGCTTCAGTCTGTGGCTTTCTTGAATTCAATTTCCACTTGATTGAAAATATCTCATGCCCGATCCAAACGCCCATCCAAACTTCACCGGTATCTGGAAATTGAATCCAGAAAAAAGCGCCATCCGCGGCCTGCAACCAAAAGAAATCCTGATGAACATCGAGCATCGCGATCCCACAGTAATTCAGCAAATTCTTATGACAGATGCGAACGGCGCAGAGCAGCGCCAAATCTTCACCTGCCGAATCGGCACAGAAGTAAAAAACTCAGTCGGCGGAGTCGAATTGCGAAGTGGCAGTCAATGGGATGGCCAAGAGCTTGTGATCGAATCTCGAATGAATGCGCGCGGCCGAGAATTTTATTTCAAAGACCACTGGTCGCTTTCCGATGATGGCCGCACCATCACCATGGCCCATCGCGATGACGATCTAGCGGGTCAAATTTCAGTCCTCGAGAAAATGCCGGACGCGGAATCAAAGAAGTTCGCCGATTTTTAAGGAGTGGAATTTTCTTGCTGTAGGTGTATCGAGTAATTTTGTTTCAAATTCACGATTGAGGTAAAATCCCGCACATGAAACGCACAATTCTCTCGCTCTTCGCTTTTCTGTTCTGTCTCGCGCCCGTCTTTGCCCAAGCCCCTCAGCCATGGGCAAAAGAGACGCTGGCCAAATCAACTCGTCATCAGGAATGGGTCGCCATCAAATCCGGCGATCGCACCGTCAACGCTTTCATCGTCTATCCTGAAGTGAAAACGAAAGCGCCGGCAGTTCTCGTGATTTCCGAAATCTTCGGCCTCACAGACTGGGTTGAAACCGTCGCCGATAAGCTCGCCGCGAATGGCTACATCGCCATCGCTCCCGATCTGCTATCGGGACTCGGTCCAACCGGCAAAGGTACTGTTGAACTTACTACGCAGGAAGCGACGCGTGCCATCAGCGGCCTTCCACCCGATCAAGTCACCGCCGATCTCAATGCTGCCGCTGACTATGTGAAGAAGCTCCCCGGCATGAACGGCAAACTTGCCGTCGTGGGCTTTTGCTGGGGTGGTGGCCAATCCTTCCGCTTCGCCGCGAATCGCAAGGATTTGTCCGCCGCTTTTGTTTTCTACGGTGGAGCTCCGCCGGACATCACCGCAATCAACGCACCCGTCTATGGATTTTACGCTGCAAGCGATGCCGCCCGCATCGGCGTAACAATTCCCGGAACGGTTGACGCTATGAAAGCCGCCGGCAAAAAATACGACCCGGTCACCTACGATAATTCGCAGCACGGCTTCATGCGCCTTGGCGAAGATCCGTCCAACACAAACCCCGCCAACGTCACAGCACACGACCAGTCATGGCAACGCATGCTCGCGGCGCTGAAAGCGATGTAATTTTGCTCCGGCGGACTTCGCTGAAATGCAGTCGAAAAAAACAGAACAGGGCGGGAACAACCCGCCTTGTTTTATTTCCCAACCAAACGCAATTCCCCTACTGCATTTCTATAAATTCCGTATTACTGTCTCCGAACACTCACAACCACGGGAGAACCAATGCGCACAAAAATTATCTTAATCGCCCTAACGCTTCTAATTTTTCCCTCAGCAACTCCGCACGCATCCGCGCCAGCGCAATCCGCCTCGCCCTCCGCCACCACTCGCGAACTAACCGCCATGCTCAATCAATTCCTGCAAATCGCCGCCACAAATGACGCTGCCGGCTTCGATCGCTTCTTCGCCGATGACGTCATCTACACTCATTCCGCCGGAACCGTCACTACCAAAGCCGAAATTATGAAAAGTGTCACCGCAGTCGCCGCTCGTCCGCCGCGTACGGACACGACGACAAAATATTCCGCCGAAGACGTTACCATCCACGAATATCCGGACGTCGCAATCGTCGCCTTCCGTTTAGTCTCCGACGTTGAGCGCACCGGCACACCGCCCGCCATCACCAACTATCGCAACACCGGCACATTCCTCCGCCGCAACGGCAAATGGCAAGTAATCGCCTGGCAATCCACAAAAATCCCCGACACACCCAACAAGTAGCGCAGCCAATCCTGGCTGCGTGCTCTTCCTTTCATCACCAACAAAAAAACGCGGGAGCAACCTCGCTCCCGCGTCTCCAACTCTTCAACTCCAAAAAATATTCCTACTGATGCTCCTTCGGCTTCTCTCCACCCTTCGGCGGTGGATTCTTCTTATCCTTCTTCGGCGGAGGTGGGTTCTTCTTCCCACCATTTCCCCCACCTTTATTATTTCCGTTCGCCGCGTTTGAGCCGCCATTCTTCGGCGGGTTACTTCCAGAATTCGCAGCGTTCGATTTATTTCCGCCAACATTGGCACCGGCCGCGCCTTTCGCGCCCACCACTCCACTTCCGCTCATCACTCCCGCCTTCGGCGAAGCAGCAACTCCCGGCGCGCCATGATTTGCCGCCGCGTACTGAGCCTTGTTTGTCGACGCGGTATGTTCGTGCTCCGTCTGTTCACCTGTTGGCGGTGTGTGATGTTCATTCGCCGCCGCTTGTTCCTGCGCATTTGGTTGAGCAACAACTCCGCCCGTGCCGCCGTTAAAACTTGTGCGGCTCACGTTGGTGTTCCTCACTTGTTCGTTGTACGTGTTGTGAATCACGGTCACGTTCACATTTGTCACCGACCGGTTGTACGCGAAAACTCCTCCGCGCCATCCGCCGCCGACAAATCCCACGCCGCCGTATCCAAATCCATAGTTAACTCCGCCATAGAATCCGATGTGTGGACCCCAATAGCCGCCGTGCCATGCATAAAGTCCGCCGCCCCATCCCCAATATCCGGGCGTCCACAATCCTCCAACAAATGGCGCGCGTACCCACGTTCCCGGCACCCAGAAATAATCGGCGTTTGCGTAGCTCCAATATCCGGGCGTCCACATAAATCCATCGCCCGGACAAACCGGCTGTTCGTAAACAGGAATCGGCGGTGGCGCAACTCTCACAGAAATTCCCACGCCTATCCCGATCTGCGCCGATGTAGTACTCGGCATCACCATCACCACCAACGCAATCATCATTAATCCAATCACTCGCATCGTGCGCATGTCGTTTCTCCTGGGAACATAGACATTGATGTCTGTGTGCATTTTCTTCGCAACCGATCCACTTGGTCTTGAACAACTTCTTGAACGACCGCTGGTATCCATTAAACCCCGCTCACTTCCTAAAGTCGCGCCGCGCGTTCCAATCTGCAAACATCATCTGTCCGAATGGCCAGTCAGCATGGTTGAAATCCACCACCCCCAGGCTCGACTTTCGCGCCTCCACCTCGTGTTACATCTACGAGTTATGGTAGTACTACGCGCCATCCGATACTTTACTCGCCGCCATGACAAAAAAACTCAGCACTCTAACGTTTTTCATCTTTGCGATTTCCATTCTCCTTTTTCCTTTCGGCGCGTCCGCACAAACTCGCGATCTCGGACTCATCAAAGGCCATGTAGTTGACGCGCAGGGCAAAGCTGTTCCCGGCGCCGACGTGAAACTCGAAGACAAGTCCACTAAATTTGAGCGCGACACCAAGACCAGCTCCGACGGCGAATACTCCTTCGGCGGACTTCCGCTTGGCGGCCGATATGTTCTCACCATCACCGCGACAAATTTCGCTCCCGCCACGCAAACCGATATCGAGCTTCGCGCCGATATCGCCGCCACTCTCGACTTCACCATGAACGTCGCGGGTACTTCCGCGCAGATCACTGTCTACGGCACCACCACGGCGCTAAACGTAGACTCGAACGAGGTTTCCGATCGCCTCGACCTGACCAAAATTGAAAACACTCCCATCCTTTTTAATAAATTAAGCTACCTCGTCCTCCTCGATTCCTCCGTGAAGCCTTCCTTCACCACCGGAGATCTTTTCCAGGACGAATTGCTTTTTGTAGTAAACGGTGAAGGCCGCCGACAAACTACTTTCTCGATTGACAACACTACCGCCGACGATAGTTGGGGCCGTCAGGACGCATTCACCGCGCTTCCATTCGCCGCCGTTCAGGAATTCACGGTCATCACCAACGCCGCCAGCGCCGAATATGGACGGACCGCGGGAGCCGCGCTAAATATCGTCACCAAATCCGGCACCGATAAATATCACGGTGATTTTAATTTCATGGGCCGCCCCGATGGTTCACAGGCCACCATCAAACTCGCGCCGGTCACGCCACAGCGCGCCGTCAATTCCGAAGAGCAGGAAAGCGGCGCTTTCGGCGGTCCGCTTTTTAGCACGAAAACTCAGTTCTTCGTCGCTGGCGAATATAGCCACCAGAATCGCGACGCCGTCATCACTTCGCCGCTGGATAATGCTATCTTTCCGGGCAACTACAAGCAGGGACTTTTCTTCGGACGCATCGACCACCAGCTCACCGACAAAAATCACGTCACGATTCGCGCGAATTTTGACCGCTTCTCGGACACCAATCCGCAGGACGTAGTCTCCGGCGTCAGCCTGCCCACCACCGACCGTGTCTTCACCAAAGATACTTATGCGGCTGCTGCAACAGACACGCACACGTTCAGCTCGAACCTGATCAACGAAGCGCGATTTCAGTGGCAGGTGGCTACGCCGATCACGCAATTTGTTCCGCAATTTCCCGGCCCGCAACTTTCGCAGTCCGGCATCTTCACCACCGGCGATTCCCGTTTCGCTTTCCTAATCAACCATCAATATGAGGAAGCCGATACGCTCACCTGGGTCCACGGTCATCACGTCCTTCGCGCTGGCGCCGATCTCGTCGAAGCCAGTTCCGGCGGATTTGGTCAGGAATTTGGCAGCGGCTATCTCGACGGTCAATTCACTGTGAACCCGGCGCTTTGCATCCAGCTCACTGTCACTTCGACGTTACCGAATGACACGCAATGCAACACGCCCGGCAATACACCGATTGCAATCCCGAATATCACGGTCGCCGACGTCACAAAATATACGCAGACCTTCGGCAATCAGCAGTACAACATCAAGGAAGTTATCTGGGGTTTCTTCGCGCAGGATAGTTGGAATGTTCGTCCCGGCCTCACTCTGAACCTCGGCGCTCGCTACGAAGGCCAAACATTCACCAACGACAATAACAATATCGCTCCGCGCGTCGGCTTCGCGTGGCAAATTCCGCACCTGCGTGGCACGGTTCTTCGCGCCGGTTACGGCATCTACTACTCTGAAATTCGCACCGATGAAGGCGCCGGCTATCTCGAAGGCGGCCCGACCGGCCTCTTCACTTTCTCTGCCGCTCCCGGCCAGTGCGGATTCCCAACCAGCATCGCGCCTTTCGCGTCTATCGCCGCTCTCCTCGCTTCACCATCCTGCACCGGCGGCGGTGTCACCAGCGTGCCGGAGCGCACCATCACCATTAACGAAGGCTCCGCGGCTTCTCTCGCTCCGTACCTGAATACTTCGCTGCTCCGCTTTTATCCGAACTCGCTGCTCAATCCTTACACGCAGCAGTGGACGCTCGGCCTCGAGCACGAAATCGCCAGGGGATGGGTTCTCTCGCTGGACTACCTCGGCTCGCACACGGTCAAACTCGATCGCAACGTTGACCTGAACTCTCCCACTTCCTGCACCTACACCTCGAATCCCGCGCTCGTCACGCAGGCTGGAGGGAATTGCGTTCTCATCGCGCCTACGGCCACGGCCGCCGGCATCCGTACAGCCGCCGTCGCCAACGCAACTCGCCCCGTGCAGCCAACCGCGCCTTGCACAACCACTAGCGCCAGCTTCATCGCCGCCATCGCAAATTGTTTCAACAACTACGCGGCGATTGACGCCATCGTCAACGACGGCAGCGCCACCTACAACGGCCTGCAAGCCAAACTGTCCAAGCGATTTGATCATCACTTTTCCATGCTGCTCACCTACACTTATTCCCACGCGATTGATAACGTCGAACCCGACGCCGCCAATCAAAACGCCGATGACTTCAATCAGCTCGGCCAGCAGGAAAAGGCAAGCAGCCTTCTCGATCAGCGCAATCGCGCCGCTCTCAGCGGATGGTACGATTTCCCCAAGGGCTTCCGCTTCGGCGCAACAGCCACTCTCTCGTCCGGATTTCCTTACAACGTCCTGACCGGCGTGGATAACAATGGTGACGGCGTAACCGCCGACCGGCCTTTCATCAACGGAGCGCTCACTCCGCGTAATTCAGGCCACGGTTCGCCGCTCTACGACGTGGATTCATCTCTCCAGAAGGCTTTCAACATCGGTGAGAAATTTCACATCAATCTGCGCGCGGAAGCGTTCAACCTTTTCAACCACGGCAACTACTACACGCGCAGCGCCACTTTCGGCAACACCGCCACTCCTGTTGCCGCATTTGGAACTCTCACCGGCATCGGCGGCATCTCGCAAGTCGGTCCGTCGCGCATGATGCAATTTTCCGCCCGCGTTCTGTTCTAACGTTTTATTTCTTCGACGCGGGTTCATATGGCGGTCCGCCACGAGGCGGGCCGCCCCTCCGTCCTCTTCCATCCCGGCCCGGCACTAGCACCGGCGTTCCGCGAAAACATCCAATGGTGTACGGATACTCCCGCGTCAAAACGTAGTGATACATTTTGATTCGCGCACCGTCCCACGAAACTTCGCTCGTGCGCCCGTGACATTCGTCCAAATCCGCGTCCGTCAGCTCTCGTCCGTTTGCGTCATACATGCTATAAATTCCGAATCCATCATTCGCGTATCCAATCAACATTTCATTCCCACTTTGATTCGGCAGACACGCGCTCGGCCCGTGATAATGATATTGCCCGGACATTTGCGGATGCCCATTGCAAATATCCTGCACCTCATGCGCCACCGCATCGCGCCCGCCTTCGTCCAGCGCGTTGAAGATCGCCACTCCATTCAGTGCCACGCCAATCATTCCCATCGGCACGCACGAAGGCGCCGCCGCGAATTCCGGATTCACCGGAATTTTCAAAACAATTTGCCGCGCTTCAATCGAATTTGGATTGCGATCGATTTGAAATGCGGGATCATCGTACGCAACAGGGAAGTTGCCGGTCACCGTTTCCACGGGCAATCCATTTCCTTGAATCACGCGTGTCACCAGACGATCCGCGCCCTCTCTGGTAATCCCGAACGTCGCCTGCGGCCATGTGACGCGCCCCTGTACCGCAATTTTCTGCGTCATGTCCCACGTATCGCCGTGAATCCACGGCCCAGCCACCTGAGCGCCAGCGCCACCGCGCGGCCCTCCGCCGCGCGGCCCGCCTCCGCCTCGAAACGCCTCCATGCGCGACGTCACATAACCCCGTTGCGGACTCGTGCTGATTCTTCCGTCGCCCAGCGGAAGATGATGAATGTCGAGTACATCGTGGACTTCAACAATTCCAGGTCGTGAAGAGGAATTCTGCGAAGAAGCCGTCGCACTAATTTTCCAGGAAAACAGCGGAATCACAACAATGGTCAGCAAAAGCGCGGACATTCTTATCAAGCTCGAAGCATGCCTGCTCGGAATTTTCGTGTTGCCCTCCGAATCTTCATTGCACCGGCGGCAATCCAACCTGCTGCAATAATTTCCGAAATTCCTTCTCCCCATACAATACTCTGAACGTGGCCTCCACCCGCATCGCCACCACCGCTCCCTCATGTTTCGCATACGCAGCCTGCAAATATTTCAGCGCGTCCTGTTTTTCATCCAGCGCTGCACTGGTCATCGCCAGATCGTACGCCGGCACTTTCCCCTCGGCGTATAAATCCTTCTGCACCTTCAAAATTTCCGTCAGCATTCCGCGCGTTCCCGCGGCCGCCAACCCGCGCTCTCCCGCCGACACAATCTTCATTCTCTGCTCGTCATGCTGCAACGCCGCCGCAGCCTTTGACTCCGCCAAATAATTTCTGCAATCGCGCGTCGCGTAATAAATCGCCGCCAAATAAGTGTGCGGAGAAAGAAATCCCGGCTCCGCCGCCTCCAACTGTTTCAATTGCGCCACCGCGCGTTCCGTCTGCTCGTTGTGATAAATAATCAATCCCTGATCCGCCAGAATTGCCGTTGACTGTGGATCCAGTTGCTGCGCCTTCTCAATTTCATCCAGCGATTCCTTCTCGCGCCCCAATGACATCAACATCGTCGCGTACCAGTGATGCGCATTCACTGACTTCGGATCCAATTCAATCGCGCGCCTAAATTCTTTCTCCGCTCCCGGCGCGTCCCATGACCAATAAAATTCCCCAAATCCCAGCGAACTGTGCGCGCCCGAAAGACTATCATCCAGCGCGATCGCCCGTTTCGCCGCCGCCATCGCCCGCGGATAAGCCTCGTCATCCGGCATCGTTGAATATTCGCGCAGCAGGTTGTAGCAGTTCGCCAATCCCACGTACGCTTCCGCGTTATTCGGATCGCGCACAATCGCCTGCGTAAAATAATCCACTGCCTGATTCAAACTCTCCGGCGTCCGGTTATGCCAGTAATAAATTCCTTTCAGATAAAGCTGCTCGGATTCCGGCGCCACCTTGTGCGTGCCCGCTCCGGCCCCGCCCAGCCCCAACCATTCTCGCGACCGGTAAATCAGCAATCCCGCGCCCACCGCCACAATCACCATTGATACCAATATCAGAGCGCTTCTACCCCACGACCGTTTCTCCTCGCTCCCAAATCCGCCACTCTCTCTTTCTCCGTTTGACGCTTCCTCGAACCCCGCCTCACCCGTTCCCACTGCTCCGTTGCTTTCGACCGCAACTTCGTCCGCTCCAGAGTCCCCCTGCGGATCGTTGCTCCTCAGCCACTCCGTCAACTCCCCCTCATACGCATACACGTTCGCCCGCCCGCCGCCCGGCACGCGATGCACCGGCAACTTACGCGTCATTTCCCAACGCTTTACCGTGCGCTCGTCACGCCCGAAGAAGCCCCCGATTTCCTTCCAGGTGTCCAGACGTTTCCCATTGCGCGGATTGTCGTTCGAGCCGGTCATATCCCTAAATGCCCCGTAATGTCCCTAACTGTCGATTGCGTGGCGAGCTTCTGCGCGTGATTATAACCCGAACGAGGGATTATGTAGCGGCAGCCTTCAGGCTGCCATCTTTCTTTTGATTTTGGTTCCGGCTCGCAGGCTGGCGTCTTGCCGTGACACTTGTTCTTGTCGTCGTACTAGCTGTTCCGTTTCGCGTCTCTGTCTCTGCGTCGAACCAACGCACGGCCACGCCGCGATCTTAAAAAACGATCTCTACCAATCACTACAAACACCGACGAATCGCAGCCATGACTCAAACCTCCAAACGCCGCCTAATCCTCGCCGCAATCGTCCTCTTCGCCCTAATCGTCTTCGGCTGCCTCTTCCTTTCCCACCATAATTCCCACGCCCCCGTCGCCACCCAATCCCAAATCGACGCCCTCAACGACGCCCTAAAAAACGGCCTAATCACCAAACCCCAATACGACTCCGAAATCAAAAAACTAAAAGATCAACCGCAATCAACTCCCCAATCCGAACCCTAAACTTCCGGCTTTGTGGCCGGCATCTTGACCTGACCGGGGTTTTCTGTACCAGGTGAAGTGAGAGAGAATTCACCTGAGGAGGAGAACCGGTCATGCCGATAAGGAAGCATGAAAACTGAAACGAGGCACACACAACAT